>CALRPY020000009.1:0-97628 GCA_943370145.1 Hydrogenophaga intermedia
GTGGACAGGTGCCGCCCGGCCGGCATTGCCACGGCAGAGGCGCATTCCGCCATTCACCGTTCTTCTCCGTGTCCTCCGTGCTCTTGGTCAAAATTCGGCGCCTGTTGCCGTGGCAACGCCGGGTTTCACCACGGAGAGCACAGAGGACACGGAGCGGTCGCATTTTCGAGCGTGGTCCGGGCAATGGCCATGCCGTCGACCGATGGCTCAGCCCCACTCGTCTAGTCTCGGTGTTCTCGGCGTTCTCTGTGGCCCAACAGCACGTGGACGCGGGCACCCGCGTCCGAATGTGACCAAGAGACAGCCCGTCCCGGGAGAGGCCGCGCGTAGCGCGGGTGAGGGCGGTTTCAGGTTGGCGCAGCGCCCGCGGACGCGCCCCTCACCCGCCGCCTTCGGCGTCGACCGCTTCTGGGACGGAAGAGGTGAAGAACGTGAGGCCGACCGCGCCGCAGCGCCCTGCTCCTCGGCCCCCGCCAGTGCATGGCATTGCAGCGCATCATGCGGCCCGGGCTGCCGGTATACTGGCCGGATGACCGACCGCGCCCTCGACGTCCTCAAGGAAACCTTCGGCTACCCCGCGTTCCGCGGCAAACAGCGCGACATCATCGACGCCGCGCTGGACGGCCGCGACTGCGTGGTGCTGATGCCGACCGGCGGCGGGAAGTCGCTCTGCTACCAGATCCCGTCGCTGCTGCGCGAGGGGGTGGGCATCGTCGTCTCGCCGCTGATCGCGCTGATGCAGGACCAGGTGATGGCGCTGCGCGAAGTCGGCGTGCGCGCGGCCTTTCTGAATTCGACCCTGAGCCCGCAGGCGCAGCGGGATGTGCTGGCCGACGTCGCCACGGGCCGGTTGGACCTGCTGTACGTCGCGCCCGAGCGCATCCTGCAGGACGACACCCTGTCGCGCCTCGCACGCTGCCGCGTCGCGCTGATCGCCGTCGACGAGGCGCACTGCGTGTCGCAGTGGGGGCACGACTTCCGCGCCGACTACCTCGGCCTGCATCGCCTGCGCGAGGTGTTCCCGGGCACACCCTGGATTGCGTTGACGGCCACGGCCGACGAACGCACGCGCGAGGAAATCGCCACGCGCCTCGGCCTCGACGAGCCGCGCTGGTTCGTCAGCAGCTTCGACCGGCCGAACATCCGCTACATGGTCGAAGTGAAGGGTGACGCGCGCAGCCAGCTGAAGCAGTTCCTGAACGACCAGCGCGGCGCCGCCGGCATCGTCTACTGCATGGCGCGCGCGAAGGTCGAGTCCACCGCCGACTGGCTGAACGAACAGGGCTACACGGCCCTGCCTTACCACGCGGGGCTGCCGGCCGAACTCCGCGAGCGCAACCAGGCGCGCTTCCTGCGCGAGGACGGCGTGATCATGGTGGCGACGATCGCCTTCGGGATGGGCATCGACAAACCCGACGTGCGCTTCGTCGCGCACCTGGACCTGCCGAAGAGCATCGAGGCCTACTACCAGGAAACCGGCCGCGCCGGCCGCGACGGCGCACCCGCGCTGGCGTGGATGATCTACGGCCTGCAGGACGTCGTGCGCCTGCGGCAGATGGTCGACGAATCCACCGCCGACGAGCAGCACAAGCGGCTCGAGCGCCACAAGCTCGACGCGCTGCTCGGCTGGTGCGAGATGACCGACTGCCGGCGCCGCGCGCTGCTCGCGTATTTCGGCGAGCACCCGGATGCACCCTGCGGCAACTGCGACAACTGCCTGAGCCCGCCGCCGACCTGGAACGCCACCGAGGCGGCCCGCCAGCTCCTGTCCTGTGTCTACCGCACCGGGCAGCGTTTCGGCGCGGCGCACGTGATCGACGTGCTGCTCGGCAAGACGACCGAGAAGATCGCGCAGTACGGGCATGAACGCCTGAGCACCTTCGGGCTCGGCACTGGCCGCTCGGCGGAGCAGTGGCGTTCGGTGATCCGCCAGTGCGTCGTGCGCGGCCTGCTGCGCGCGGACGTGGAACGCTTCGGCGCGCTCGTGCTGACCGAGGCCAGCCGGCCGCTGCTGCGCGGCGAAACGGAACTGTGGCTGCGTGAAGACCCGGAAGTGAAGGCACGCAAGACCAGGCGCAGCGCCGCCACCGCCCCGGCGCCCGGTGAATCACCGCTGTGGGATGCGCTGCGCGCCCGCCGCCGCGAACTCGCCGACGAGCACGGCGTGCCGCCCTACGTGATCTTCCACGATGCGACCCTCGCCGCGATGGCCGAACACAGACCGCTCACCCGCGCCGAACTGTTGAACATTCCCGGCATCGGGCAGGCGAAGCTCGAGCGTTACGGGGACGAGTTTCTTGAGGTGCTGCGCGGGGCTTGATGCGCCCCTCGCCCGCTTCTGGGAGAGGGGCGTGTCACGCGGCGCGGCGCCAATCTGACGCCGGCCCTCACCCGCCCGCTGCGCGGTCGGCCTCTCCCGGGGGGAGAGGCGAAGATTGGCGCTCAGCCTGCGTAGCCCGGGTGGAGCGGCACGCGCAACCCGGGGTTCTGGGACACGACCAAACGCCTGAACATTTCCGGCATCGGGCAGGCGAAGCTCGAGCGTTACGGGGATGACTTCCTGGCCGTGCTGCGCGAGGCTTGATGCGCGCCTCGCCCGCTTGCGGGGGACGCCGCGCGCAGCGGGCAGGTTGTTGTGAAAGAGGCTTGACCGAGCGTTCGGACTCTCCGGAAGTTTCACCTCTCCCGCGTGCGGGAGAGGTCGACGGCGAATGCCGTCGGGTGAGGGGCGCCTCCGTCGGCGCGGCGCCAGTCTGAAACGACCCTCTCCCGTCCGCTGCGCGGCCGGCCTCTCCCGGGGCGGGAGAGGCGAAGATCGGCACCCGCGTGCGGAGCTCAGTTCACATTCGCCTGGCCGCCTCCGTTGCGGAGCGCCTCGTACATCTTCTCCACCTCCGGCTTCCACGGCAGCTTCGGATGGTTCGCCAGCAGCGTTTCGAGTTCGGCGCGCGCCTCGCTGACGCGGCCCGTCTCGTTCAGCGCCTGCGCGATGTGGTAGCGCGTCAGCGGATTCTCCTCGCGTGAGATCGACTGGCGCAGGTATTCGAGGCCCTGCGGTATCTCGCCTTCGGTGCAGAGGATCCAACCCAGCGTCTCGAGGCCCGGCGCCCAGTCCGGCCGTGCTTCGAACGCGCGGGTCGCGTATTCGCGCGCGCGCGCGTCCTTGGCGAGCTGGTAGATCCGTGCGAGCGTGCTCAGCAGGACGGGATCGCGCGGGTCGTCGACGACCAGCCTTTCCAGCATCGCCTGCGCATCCTTGATGCGACCGTTCGGCACGTACCAGAGGGCGAGCTTGCGGTTGGCTTCCAGATCCTTCGGATGCGCGGCGACCCAATGCTCGAGCCGCGCGATGGCCTCGTCGGCCTTGCCGGCCGCGCTCAGCGCGTCGAACAGTCCGAGGATGCCGCCGGTGGTCGATTTCGTCGCGAGCGAGCGCTCGTAGTAGTCCACGGCCTCCGCCGGTTTGCCCTCCGCCATCGCAAGCTCGCCGTGCAGCAGCAGCCCAAGCGCACGCGTGCCCTCGTCCTCCGTCATCTGTTCGCAGCGATTGCGCGCCATCGCGTACTCCTTGGCCGCGATGTCCAGCCGCACCAGTGCCGCCTGCGAGGGCAAGGTGTCGCCGCTCGCCTGGGTGGCCTTGATCAGCGTCTTGCGCGCGGACCCATAGTCGTTGAGCGCGACCTGCCGGTTCGCGATGTCGATGAGCTTGCGTTGGTCGAAGCCGGTGTAGCGCACGGCTTCGCGGAAGCTGCGCTGCGCGCGGTCCTTCTTGCCGGACGCGGCCTGCGCCTGCGCCAGCAGCAGCAGCGCTTCCGGGTTTTCCGGCTGGGTGGCCGACAGGTTCTCGGCAACCTTCAGTGCGTTGACCGAATCGCCGAGTGCGAGGTGCAGCCTGATGAGTCTGGCCTGCGGGTCGACCTCGTCAGGGGTCATCGCCACGGCCTTCGACAGCCAGTCCACCGCTTCGCGCTGCTGGTTCTGCGCCAGCGCGATGTCGGCGAGGCCCATCATCGCGCTGGCCGAGCGGCCGTTGCGCTGGAGGATGGCCTTGAAGCGCCCGGTCGCGGCGTCGAGCTTGCCTTCGGCCAGATCCATCTTCGCGAGATTGTAGTTCGCAGCGCTGAAGCCGGCGTCCAGTGCCAGCGCCGCTTCGAATTGCGCACGCGCACCCTGGAGATCGCCGCGGCTGGCCAGCGCAATGCCCTTGAGGTTGGTCACCCGTGCGCTCGGGGTATCCTTGTTGAGCGCGTCGATGGTCTCTATCGCATCGTCGATCTGCCGGCGGTCGATCTGCAGGATGGCCAGCAGGATGCCCGCATTGGAGCGACTGCCGTCGGCCGCGGTTCGTTGCTTCAAGTCTGCGACTGCGCCGTCCCATTCGCCAAGGCCGATGCGGCTCAGCGCAAGCTGCGCCGGCAGGCGCGGATCGTCCGGGTTCTGCTGCTGCGCGCGGTCGAACAGCGAGGCGGCCTCCTCGTAGTGGCCCGTCTTGAAATAGGCCTGGGCGAGCGGAATCACGACCTCGAGGTTGCCCGGGTTCTGCTTGTACAGTTCGAACAGCGTGCTGGACGCGGCACGCGCGTCGCCCTGCATCAGCTGCACGCGGCCGAGCAGTAGCTGCATGCGCTTGTCGAGCGCGTTCAGTTCGACGAAGCGGCTGAGATAACGCTCGGCGCGGGCGAGATCGCGGCGGGCGAAGCTGATCAGGGCCGCCATGCGCAGCAGCGACGGTTCCTTCAGCAGCACCTCTTCCTTGATGGACGTGAGTTTGGTCGCCGCGACGTCGAAGGCCTCCCTGGCTTCGTCGTCGCGGCTCAGGGCGAGATAACACTGGCCGGCCAGGAACGCGGCCTGGATGTCCTTGTCGTTCTTCTGGCGCACGAACTCCGCGTCGGCCAGCGCCGATTTGAAGTCGCCCTGCTCGAGATAAAGTCCGGCGCGCGCAACGTGCGCACGCATGTGATTCGGGCTGCGCGACAGCGTCTGGCCGTAGGCGTCCATTGCGACGTCCGGCTGGCGTGATGCGCGCGCGATCTCGCCCTTCTGGAACCAGGCTTCGGTATCGTCCGGGCTCAGCGCGAGGGCCTCGCCGATCAGCTCCATCGCCTCGACGTACCTGCCGCGCGCGGTCTCGACCAGCGCCAGCCCCACCACCGGTTCCGGCCGATCCGGCGCGGCATCGCGCGCCTGCCTGAAACCCGCCTGGGCCTCGTCCAAATTGCCCAGCTCGAAATGCGCGCGCGAGCGCAGGGTCAGGAGCTCGAAGCTGGAATCGAGGCGCAGGTCGGAACTGCGCATGGACTCGACGATCTCGGCGTATTTCCGCTGCATCAGCAGCGCATTGCCGAGCAGGGGCAGCACCTGCCCGGCGTCTGCGCCCAGGGACAGGGCGCTGCGCAGTTCCTTCTCCGCCGCCGCGGCCTGGCCGGTCCGCAGCTGGTAGCGCCCCAGCGCGATGCGCGCCGGCAGGTCCTTCGGCGCCTGCTGCAGCAGGTTCTTCAACTGGATGACGGCGCTTTCGTAGTCGCCGTCGGTGGCGAGCGACAGCGCGTTTTCGTAGAGCGCGGCCGGTGTTTCAGCACCGTCCGGGTTGCTCAGCGCCGGCAAGGTCGAGGAGGCCAGCAGCGAAATGCCGGCGACGAAGGTAATGGCGATGCCCTTCATTGGACGCGAACCCCTGCTGAGAGTCTGGTGGATGCCGCGACTGTGTGTGGCAGCGACGGTGCGGCCGGCGACACGCCTGGCATGCGGGAAGCGCTGGAAGAAACGGGCGCCGAGGCGCCCGTTCAGGATCGAAAGCGGAAGGCGGGACGTGTGGTCAAACGCTCGTCTGGCTGGCTTTGCGCTGGCGCTGGATTTTCAGCATGCCGGCCAGACCGCCGAACAGCAGCAGGGCGGTGCTGGGTTCCGGCACGCCGTTGTCCGGCGGGGGGGTGGTGCTCAGCACGCTCGCCCATTCTTCGAACCCGGCATCGGCTTCAGTGCCGTCCTGTTCGTTCTGCTTCAAATCGCCGGCGCGGCCGGCAAAGTTGTACAGGTAGACGTAAGCATCGTCGCCAAGGCCACCGGCCGCCGCGATGAACAGCTGCTTGTCCAGCTTCACCTGCAGGTCGAAATCCCCGCTGCCGGCCTTGCCCTGATCGTTGATGTTCGCCAGGTTCAGACCGCCGTAACCGGTCCGCTTCTCCGGGTTGCTGGGATAATTCGAGTCGCCTTCCTGCGTGGGCGTCACACCCCCTGGCGAGAAGGCGTTCCAGTCCATGTTCCAGACTTCCTTCGCGACCTCCGTGCCGTCGGTCAGATAACCGTTCGGGTCGTTGCTGCCGGTGCTGTCGTCGGCAAAATAATGATTCATCTGGTCGGACTCGGCGACATACCATGCCAGTTCATCGAGTCGAAGCGTGACGCCGGGGTTGCCCGTCTCGTTGATGTCGAGCAGGAAGGTCACCATGCCGTTCTCGTCCACCTGGAGGTCGCCGAGGCGGATGGCGTGATTGAAGAAATCACGCTTGTCGCCACCGGCCTTGGTGTCCTTGGCCTGGTTGGTCGTCGTGATTGTCGGGTCGTCGTACCCGGAGATCAGGCCCGTGCCCTGCGAGCCGTCACGATAGTTCGTGTTATAGGCGGCTTCGCTGATATCCGAGCCGGTATTCGCGCCCTCGTTGTGCTGGAAGCGCAGGAACGGGTCGATATAGCCCGAACCGGCAGGTTGGGTGTGAACGACACTGAACTGCGCATACTGGTTCGGTGTACCGGGTGTCGACGTGGTTGCGCAAGCCGACGTACCGCAGAGCTTGACCGACGTCCCCGCGCCGACGAGGCCATCGTTGACCACGCCCTCGGTCCAGAGGTTGAAATACGGCGTGTCGTCCAATGCCGCAAACGCCCCAGGCGCCCCAAACACGGAAGCGGCGAACCCCACCCCCAACAGAATTTTCTTGTTCACGCGAGCACCTCGCTCATAGCTGCCTGACCGTTTCGAGAATTCTTCTTGGCATTAACCAAACGAAAATCCCGGCATTTTTGCGCTTATGTCATGCAGGTAATGTGCCTGGTGCAAAAAAGGTAAAAATCCCTTTTTAAAATAGGATCTTTTCCTAATTCAGGCACCGGCTGGGAGCGAAGTCTTGTAAAGAATGCTGACTCGACCTGAACGCTGAACTCGCTGTCGGAAACAGTTGTGGCTGTTATCAGGTGCGGTTTACTTCATTCAGATCAGGGCTTTGTAGCGCTTGCAGGTGGTGGATCCAAAACCTTGGGCCCGGCTCCCGAGGATCCGAGGCGGATCCGTAAAGTTTCTTGACGCTGATTGCTCGGTGTAAGGGAGGGAATACTTTTTAACGTTTGGGGACTTCGTCCTGAATTCGCCGTGGCCGGTGCCAGCAACCCGCCTGCGGGCGCAGGCGGCGAGGGAATCCCGCGTGGCAGGTCGGCTAGATGCCGGCCCCGAGGTCCGGGATGTCCTCGTCGCGGGCGGTGCAGGCAAACTCGACGGCGCGCTGCAACGCCTGGAGTTGGACCGGCCAGGTGATGGTCACGCGGTGCCTGGTGAGCGGGTAGGGCGGGGTGCCCGGGGGAAGGATGGCGATCAGCGGCAGGGCGCCGGTATCCGGCAGCAGGTCCGGGCTGTCGGCCACCTGCACGGCAAAGTCGTGGGCGTCGGGGCTCGACGCTGCTGCCGTCGGGGCCTCCGTGATCCGGATGCCCATCGACGCCAGGTACTCGCCGACCACGCTGCGGCAGCCGCTGGTCTCGCCCAGCAGCAGCGCCTCGCGCCCCGCGTGGAGGTCGAACAGGCCGATGCTGCCCTCGTCCACGCGGGCCAACCGCAGCGCGGCACTGATGCGGCTGCCCTTGCCCAGCGAGCTGTCGACGTCGAAGAGGCCGCCGAGCTGCGTGACCAGCTGCTTGGACACCGACAGGCCGAGACCCGAGTGCTGCCGCAGGCCGCGGCTGACGTCGCCGCCGCGGCCGATGTCGAAGAAGCTGCTCAGCTGGCCGGGGGAAAAGCCGATGCCGGTATCGATGACGCTGAGCACGATGCTGTCCTCGTCCGCGCGCCGCCCCATCAGGGTCGCCCGGATGGTGATCTCGCCGCGCAGCGTGAACTTGATGGCGTTGCCGACGAGGTTCGCCAGCACCTGCCGCAGGCGGTGCTGGTCGCCCCGGTAGATGCGCGCGACCTTCGGGTCGATGAAACAGTTCAGCGCAAGGCCGTGCTGGTCGGCACGCGGCGCGAAGAGCATCGCCACGTCCTCCACCAGCGCGCGCAGGTCGAACTCCTCAGCGACCGATTCGACGATGCCGGGGTTCACCTTCGAGAAGTCGAGCACGTCGTTCAGCAGGGCGACCAGGCTGTTTGCGGCCCGGTAGGCGGTGCCCACCTGCGCACGCACGGGCGCAGGCAGTTCCCGTTCCAGCGCAACCTCCAGCGCGCCGAGCATCGAGTTCAGCGGCAGCCGGATCTCCTGGCTCAGCGTGGCCAGGAAGTCACTCTTCAGGCGGCTGGCGGTCAGTGCGGCGTCGCGCGCCTCGCGCGCGTCCTGCTGTACCTTCAGTTCGTCGACCAGCCTGTTGATCATCTGGCCGATACGGCTAAGTTCGTCGTCGTACCCGAGTTCAGGCACGCGCACCCCGGTCTCACCACTGGCCAGGGCGTCAAGCGTGTGGTCCAGGACCTTCAGGCGCCGGGTCACCCGCACGTGGACGAACCAGTAGAGCATGCCGCCCAGGGCGGCCGCGATCGCAAGGCTCGCGATGTTCAGGCGGGTTGCGGTCCGCCTGGCGAGAACGTATGCGTCGCGGGATTCCACGGTGCGCAGGATCCCGACGGTCTGGCCCCAGGTGTCGCGCAGCGCCGCGTAGCAGCCCAGGTTGGCGTCATCCAGCGGACTGGCGAAGGTCGCCGTGCGCGTCAGCCGCTGCGCGGCATGCGCCACGTCTGCCGGCAGGCCGGGTTCGCCGACGGCGAACACCTCGACCCGGCCGCGCGTCACCTCGCCCAGTTCGGCGGCGAAATCGCCGTCGACGTAGCGGGCGAACACCAGGGTGCCGGCGCTGGGCCCGGGCGCGTCCGGGTCACTGCGGTGGATTGGCTGGGCCACGAAGGACAGCAGGCCGAGTTCGGTGGCGACGATGCCGTTCAGCGGCTGGTCCGTCAGGTGCGCTTCGTGCCAGCCGCCGTCAGGCGCGATGAAGCGCTCCACCTCGGGCGGAATTTCGCGGACCTTGCCGGAGTTCGGATAGACGCTCAGCAGGATCCGGCGCTTGCCGTCGGCCCCGATCAGGGCGACCAGGCTCACCTCGACATTGACGAGGACGTCCGCGTAGATGTTGTCCTCCGCAAAGCTCGCGTTCCCGCCTTGCGCGAATTCGTAAGCTTCGTCCCACATCCCCCAGTCCTTGGCGAGCTTGTCGAGCCGGCTCATCTCCTGGTGCATGGCACCCAGCATGCGCTGGGCCTGCTCGTCGCCGTCTGCCAGTTCGTGTTCGGTGAAGCTTTTGACCAGCGACTGGTGCGTGACGACCGTGGTGAGCACGAGCCACAGGCCGACACCCGCAGCCATGACCAGCAGCAGCATGCGCCGCAGGCTGTGCAGCGGGGCAGTGCCGCGCAAGAGCTGGTCGGCGGCGCGGGGCAGGGGAGGGGGAGCGGTCACCGGGATGGCTGGTCGGGCTGGAGCTTCAATATTCGGATGGTGACCGAAAAGAAGGCCGCACGCCAAGCCGTGCGCGGAATTTTCGTGGCCGGCGGGGGCGCAGCGCCTCGGGGCGGGAGCTTGCGGCGGCCCTGAAAAAGAAAAACCCGGGCAAGGAGACCTTGCCCGGGTTGGTAAGGGTCGGTCAGGCGGCGATCAGGTCGCCGCTACGCCCCACGCACCGCCGTGTGCACGGTCGCGCTCGGTTTCCGTTTCGTCGACGTGGTTCGCAGTGACGAACTTCGGCTTGAAGACCTTCACCATCAGCGGGATCACCGTCACGGCGCCAATCATGTTGCTGATCATCAGCATGTTCAGCAGCAGCGCCATTTCGCTGTTGAAGCGCAGCGAGGAACCGGGGATCCAGTAGGCGATGCCCGCGATGACCATGACCGCCGTGAACAGCACCGCCGCACCGGTGGTGCGCATGGAGACGACGATGGCGTCGTTCAGCGAGCGGTGCTTCACCTCTTCCTTGATGCGGTCGAGCATGTACAGCGCGTAGTCCACGCCCAGGCCCACGCCCACCGAGGTCACCGGCATCGTGTTCACGTTGAGGCCGATGTCGCGCATCGTCATGAACGCGCGGTTCATCATCACCGCCAGGGCCAGCACCGCGAAGCACATCAGGCCCGCGAACAGCGACCGGTAGGTCACGATGACCGAGGCCATGACGACGAGGATGATCAGCGAGGTCATCTTGAAGTCGGACGCGATGGTTTCCTCGTTCGCGGCGACCGTCGTGCCGATGATGCCGCCCGCGAAGCGCGGGGTCACGCCTTCGATCTTGTGCTCGTCAAGGAACTTGTGCGCGGCGGCGGCGGCGGTGTGCACCGTCTTGCCGGTCGCGTCCTTGTAGAAGATCACGAAGTTCGCCGTCTTGCCCTCGAGATCCATGTACTCGAGGATAACGCCCGGCATCGCCGCGCCCGCCTCGTACATGAACAGCGTGTTGCCGATGTCCTTCTGCGAGGTCGGGATGATCGACCAGCGCGGGTCGTCGTAGTGGTAGAGGCGGTTGATCGAGCGCACCAGGTGCGGGATCTCGCGCGTGCCGCCGTAGTTGAAGGTGTCCGCCATGTAGCGGCCGAACTCCTGCATCATCGCCACGACTTCCGGGTCCTTCATCTTGTGCGGGGCGTCGCCCTCGAAGTAGATGCTGAACTGGTTGGCGCCGGCGAACTTGTCTGCGATGTGCGCGGCGGCGACGTTGTACTCGCTGTCCGCGAAGAGGATCGGCGAACCGGGCTTGGACTCGCCGATCGGCGGGTTCGCCCCGTAATAAACGGACCAGATCGCCAGCAGGCCGGTGGCGCCGAAGATGAGCACGGTCGCCTTCCTGCCGACCAGGAACATGCCGAGGCCATGCATGATGCGCGAGGGCAGGTGCTTGTGCTCTTCCTGCGCGGTGACCTTGGGCGTCGGCAGCAGCGCCATGACCAGCGGCACCAGCACGACCACCGTGATCATGTTGGAGGCCGACCACACGGCGCAGAAGTAGCCCATCTTCGCGATGATCGGCATCGACGACACGGCCAGCACCAGCAGGCCGGCGGCGTCGGTGAAGATGGCGATGGACGCCGGGACGATCAGCTCGCCCAGCGACACGCGCACGGCGTGGTCCTTGTTGTGGCCGAGGCGGATTTCGTCGTAGTAGCGCTCCATCATCTGCACGCAGTGCGAGGCCGTGCGCGCGGAGATGAGGATGGGCACCACGAGCACCAGCGGGTCGAGGTTGTAGCCCATCCAGCCGACGAAGCCGAGACCCCACACGGCGGACATCGCGGTGCCGAGCATCGGCACGGCCACGCCGGAGATGGAGCCGAAGTGGATCCACAGCAGCACGACCATCACGAGGAAGGTCACGCCGAAAATCGTGAAGAGCTCTTTCGAGTGGTAGAAAATCCAGCCCTTCAGCATCGGCTCGCCGGCGGTGTACAGGCGGGTTTCGCCGTCCGCCTCGACCTCGGCCTTCAGTTCCTGCAGGCGGGTGTGGATTTCGGTGTAGTTCAGGCGCTCTTCGTCGAAGCCGGCGAGGATCAGCGCCGCGCGGCCGTCGGCCGAGATGTAGGTGCCGTAGATGATGTCGTTGTTGAACGACTCTTCCTTCAGGCGCTTCAGGCCCGCTTCATCGGTCGGCAGGTCCTTCGGCAGCACCGGCTCGGACTTGATGAGGCCGCCGCCCGTGGTGCGCACCCGGCGAATCTTGGGGTGCGCGATGCTCGCGACCTGGTAGTGGTTGACGCCGGTGATAAGGTCGACCTGCTCGGTCAGCATCTTGATCTTGTTCAGCGTCTTGATGGTGAAGATGTCACTCTTCTCGTCCGTGACCTCGAGGGACATCGCCACCACGTTCGCGCCGCCGAAGGTCTGCTTCATGCGGTTGTAGTTGATGATGTACTCGTGCTTGGCCGGCAGCAGGTCCGCGAAGCGGGAGTAGACCTCGATCGACGGAATCGCCCAGGCCATGACGATCGTCGGTACCGCAACGATCAGGAAGGTGATCCATTTGCGATCCATCAGCCAGTTGGCTAGCCGCTGGCCTTTCGTGTCTTTGTATTGTGGAGTGTTCAAGGTCGTTTCCCTCGAGTGTCTGTCATTTTGTTCTGAGCAAGTCGGCCGCCAGGCGCAGGCTAGGATGGCCCGACCCGCCGATTCTGCCATCGTCGATGCCGGCCGCACAAACGTCACGCTGCATGTATATGGGGGAAAGGGGAGTCCGGGTCCGGACGCCATCCTCCACTTGGGTGGAAACGCGCGAAAAACGGGCCGCCGCGCGCGATTTGCGCGCGAAAATGCTGCATTGCGATTAGAACGGGGCCGGATTCAAACCGCTCGAGACGCGCGCGAGGGGGGCACTCAGCGCAGTTTGACCCAGCGCAGGGCGTCGTCGAGGTTGCGGAAGTATTCGACGGCCGAGGGCCCCGCATTCGCGGTGCGCGTGAACATCCAGCTCACGACGTCCGGCTCGAACTCGTAGAGACAGAGCGCGATGCGCAGGCCGGGTGCTGCCAGTTGCGCGAGGTAATTGCCGTGCCGGTAGGCATCGATGGGCCGCATCTCGCGCGTGAAGCCATGGCCCTCGACGAGCACGCGATGAATCCCTGTGCGCTGGCCGAGTTCGAGCACGTCCTTCCACAGCCCCAGCATGCTGGACAGGGTGATGTGGAAATCCGGCGGCAGCGAGACCCGCAGCAGGTCATCGCTGGGCCGCAACTCGAAGCGGCTGTCGGTCGTCGTCAGCTCCATAACTGTCACCCGGCAAGGTGGCTCTCGTGCACGGCCCGCGCTGCACCCTGGGGCAGGATAGCGCGGTTGCATCGAAAATATCCCATTCAGGACGGGGATAGAACCCTGCAGGTGCGGTATGCGCGGGGCAGGTGTCGACGCGTGGCATGCGCCTGCCATGCCTGGGTCAAGCACCGCCCGCGCGAGGCCCCGGCGGCGGCTGTCGGGCGCCTCAGCCGCGGATGCCGAGGATCGATGTCACGCCGATGTCACTGCGCCAGTGCGGGGCACACATGGGGGCGCACTGTCCGCCGGGCGGCGCGACCTCGTTGCGCCCGGCCGCGGGCGTGGCGCTGCGCGGCGCGAGCAGTGCAAGCGCGAGCATCATCAGGTTCATCTGCCAGTGGGACCGTGCGTGGCGAAGCTGTTGCGTGAGCGGCGCAGCCATCGTCATCACGGCGAGTCCGGGGGCGGTCGGTGAGTGGGCATGTGGGCGGTTCCTTCGCGCACGGGGTGCTTTTAGTTATGGCCGCGGGTGTCCGCAGCCGGCGTCCGGCCGGCTGCGGGAACATTGTACGGAAGTGTCCGCCCCAGCCCTGTCAGAGGGCGCGATGCGGCCGCGTAGGAAGTGCGCCGCGCAGATGGTGTGATGCGTTCGGTCCGCAGCGCGGGCAAGCGACCGACAGTCTGGCGCGCGGGAATGCGTTGCACTGCGTGCTCCCTGCAAATGGACTGACGTGATGCTCAGCGACCGCTTGTTCGATACGCCGCTCGCCGTGCTGCTGATGGCGGTGATTTACGTGTTCCTGCTTGCCGTGCCTGCCTGTCGCCTCACCAGCAGGCTCGGCTTCGCCGGCGCATGGGGACTGCTGGCGCTGGTCCCGGGCCTCAATGTGCTGGGCCTGTGGATACTCGCCTTCGCACGCTGGCCGCGCCGGCGACACGACACGAATTATCCGGAACTGGTGTGACGAGCCGGTGACGGCGGGCTGCGCAGACCGCTGCGCCCGGACCCCGGCGGGCGCAATCCGGACGCCTGCGCGCTCAGCGCAGCTTGTTCAGTTCGGTCAGGCTGTAGGTGACGGCGAACGGCTGCCGCCAGGGGATGCCGTACTGCCCGGCGATGCGGGCCAGGCTGCCGTCGGCCGACAGTTCGGCCAGGGTGCGGTCTATCGTTTCGCGCAGCGCCGCGTCGTCTGCGCGTGTCGCGACGTGCAGGTTCCACGACAGGCCCGGGGGCGGCGCGTAGCCCTCCGCGATCGACAGCGCGAGCGCGGGCTGCTGCTTCAGTTGCCAGCCCGCGACGGGCCCCCACACCAGCGCTGCCGACGCTTCGCCGCGCGACACGCCTTCCAGTGCGGCCTGCGGCGAGAAGTACGTGCGCTGGTGACCGTGGAGCAGCGCAATTGCGAAGCTCGCGACCGTCTGGGCCTGGATGGCCACCTGCCTGTCGCGCAGCGACTTGAGGTACGGCGGCGTGCCACCGGGGCCGATCAGCTCGAAGGCTGCGCCATAGTAGGGCGCGCCCAGGCGCAGCGATGGGGCTTCCTTCAGTGTTTCACCCGCGGGGCCCGGCATGCTGAAAATCGCGTCGCAGGCGCCTTTTTGCAGGCGCTGCACGGGGTAGTCGCTGTCGTCGATTTCGACCAGCGTGGCGGCATTGTCGACCCACACGGTCTCGAGCGGGCGGGCGAGCTTCGCGGCCACCGCGCGCGCCACGTCCAGGTCGTAGCCATTGTCCGTGGCACGCGCGGAGTAGGGCAGGTTGTGCGACAGGGCGCAGACCCGCAGCGGCGTGGCCGCCGCCGCGGACAGGCCCCACGCGCACAGGGCCGCGGCGCAGAGCGCGCGGCCCGTCGCCGTGAGCCGGCCGTGCCTCACGGCACTTCGAACACGAGGAGCGCGCTGCCGAGCGTGACGTTCGGGTTCTCGCCGATGATCGTCACCGCAAGGCCGCCGCCGCCGCTCGCCATGGCCACGTACTGCTTGTCGCCGAGCTTGTAGGTGACCGGTTGCCCGCGCACCATCGAACCCGTCTGGAAGCGCCACAGTTCCTTGCCGTCGTCGGCATCGAAGGCGACCGCGTGGCCGCTCTGCGTGCCGGTGAACACCACCCCGCCGGCGGTCGCCAGCGTGCCGCCGACGAGCGGCCATTCGTCCTTGTAGCGCCACTTGATCTTGCCGGTGGCGGTATCGATCGCGGAGAAGTGGCCATAGGAGGCTTCGTCGGCGTGCATCTCGCCCGGGCCGCCGCCCCAGAACGGCGTGCCATTGACGAACACCGCCTCCTGTTTCTCCATCTTGCCGCAGGCCTCGACGACCGGCACGTAGAGCAGCTTGCTTGCCGGGCTGTAGGCCGCGGTGTAGGAACCGTTCTGGCCGCCGACGTTGCCCGGGCAGATGAATTCGGCGTTGCCGCCCGGCATCGGCACGTACTTGGGATCGAGGATGGGCCGGCCGTTCGCGTCCAGGCCCTTGGCCCAGTTGAGGGTGTCGGTGTACTGCGTGCCGCGCAGGAACTTGCCGGTCGCAGCGTCTAGCACGTAGAAGTAGCCGTTGCGGTTCGGCTGCACGACGGCCCTGACCGGCTTGCCCTCGTGCTCGGTATCCACGAGGAACAGGTTGTTGGTCGCGTCGTAGTCCCAGACGTCGTGCGGCGTGAACTGGAAGTGCCACTTCAGGTCGCCGTTGTCGGGATTGAGCGCGAGCACGGAATTCGAGTAGAGGTTGTCGCCCAGGCGGGTATCGCCGTTCCAGTCCGGCGAGGGGTTGCCGGTGGCCCAGTACAGCAGGCGCGACGCGGGATCGTAGGTGCCCGTGCTCCACGCCGGCGCGCCGCCCGTCTTGTAGGAGTCCCCGGCCCAGGTCTCGACGCCGGGCTCGCCCTCGCCAGGAATGGTCCAGCGGCGCCACACGCGCTTGCCGGTCGCGGCGTCATAGGCGTCGATGAAGCCGCGCGCGCCGTACTCGCCGCCGGCGATGCCGATGATCACCTTGTCCTCGATGACGAGCGGCGCGGCGGTCGAGCTGTAGCCGCTCTTGAAGTCGTCCATCTTCACTTCCCACAGCACCTTGCCGGTGGCGCGGTCGAAGGCGAGCAGATGCGCATCGAGGGTGCCCATGAAGATGCGATCGCCACTGATGGCGACGCCCCGATTGGTCGGGCCGCAGCAGATCTGGATGTCGCTCGGCATCTGGTGTGCGTATTGCCACAGCATTTCGCCGGTGCGGGCGTCGAGCGCGAAGAGATGGTTGTAGGCGGCGGTCACGTACATCACGCCGTCGGCGATGACCGGGGAGGTCTCGAACTGGCCGGGCACGCCGGTCTGGAAGATCCAGGCCGGACGCAGCTTGCCGACGTTGCGCTTGTTGATGTCGGCCAGCGGGCTGTAGCGCCAGTTCGCGTAGTTCCCGCCGTACATCAGCCAGCTGGACGTAAGCTCGGTGCCCTTGGCGAGCTGCTCCTGGGTCACGGGTGCGAGGTCCGCCGCGAACGCGGCGCCGGCCTGCAGCGCGCACAGCAGCGCCGCGTGGTGAATCTTGATGCGCATAAGCTCCCCTTGTGAGTGGCCTCGTGGGCGAGGCTCGATATCCTGAAGCGGCCAGGCCGCCGAACGTGATCGCCGGGCGATCGACCGGGGAATCATAACTGCTGGCGGGGCGTCGGGAGCAAGGGCGGCATCAGGTGGGGCTCCAGGGCCGGCCTGCGCGCCCGGGCCTCGCCAGGCACCGACCTCAGAACGGGATCCCGGGGCCGCGCCAGTCCGGCGGCCGGGGCCTTGCCCTCGCCAGCGCGGCGCTGGCGTCGCACCAGCCCTCGCAGGCGTTGCGACCGCGCCGGCCGCGCAGCAGGTTCAGCAGGCCTTTCGCCCGCGCGTACACGTGGAAGAACGCCAGCAGCGCCTGGCGCTGCCCAGCGCTGAGGGGCGCGTGACTGCAGATCAGCTTGTCGTCGTACATCCCGCGGTCGGTCATGCCGATTGCCGCCCACGCCCGGACCGTGACGCGCGCACCGCGCGGCAGGCGCGGACCGACCACCACCGCATCGAGGAGATCGCCCTCGAGCCCGAGGCAGGCCGGCACCGAACCGTAATTGAACGGGCAGGGCAGCGGCGACACGAAATCGATGACGCCGGTCGACCCGCGCTTCAGGAAGCTGCCGCGGGGCACCTCGATGCAGACTTCAACTTCGGGGGGCGATTGGTCGGCGGGCATGGTGCGGCGAACCTCGTGAAGCGTGCGGGAGCCGTGCCGGGCGCAGGCGGCACACAATCCGGGGACAGACCACGTTTCTGCGCACACCCGTTGCGAGGGAAAATGGGGGACCGACCATGGAAACCGTGGCCTGTCCCCGATTATGCAGCTGCAGTGCGGAATGGCGAAGGTTTCAAGCGATGGGGTTCGCTCGCATCGGGAATCAGGCCGCGGCCGCCGGACTCGGCTCGTGGAAGCAATACGCGAGCTTTTCCATCTTTGCCCGATACATCGCAGCATCGGCCTGTTGAAGCAGGGTCTCCGGCCCTGCGCAGCCAAGCGATCCGATGGCGCCGCCAATGCTGACGCCGACCCGAAGAGTCAGTCGACGCAGGTGGATGGGCTCAGTCACTTTCGCGTGCAGCTTCAGTGCCGCGCGCTTGAGTGCGTGCGGTTCCCGGACGCCCGCCAGGAGAACCACGAATTCGTCGCCGCCCAAGCGAATGAGGGTATCCGATGCGCGAACACTCCCGCTCAGTCGACGCGCGACGATGCTCAGTACCTCGTCTCCGATCTCATGGCCATGGGTGTCGTTCAGCGGCTTGAAGTCGTTCAGATCCAGAAAGAGTATGGCGATGGATCGACCACGATCCTCGTTTTCGAACTGCCTGAGCTTCGTCGACAGGTAGCGTCGATTCCCAAGTTGGGTCAGTGGATCGGTTTCCGCCAGCAGCATCGCACTTTCCAGCGTATCGTCGAACGAACGTGCGTCCCGGACCACCGCCACGAAGAAGCGCTCGTCTCCGCTGACAAGCGGTGAAATGCCGATCGAGAGCGGCACCTTGGCACCTGATTTCGAGATGCCGACCAGGATCGGTCGATCCTGCATCGGCCGCCGCGCCGCGGAGCCGTCATAGGCAGCCACCTGCTGGGCATGTGCGTTCCTCATCGGCGGCGGAATCAGGATGTCCAGCGGCTTGTCGATGAGTTCCCCGTGGCGATAGCCGAAAAGCCGCTCCCCGACCTGGTTGCAGGCAACAATCCGTTGGGCTTTATCCACGACGAATACCCCGTCCGGCAGGATTTCCATCGCGGCGATAAGAGTGGCCAGTTGTTGATCCATCGCGGTGACTCTTCCTGAGCTCTAACCGTGTAGCGGATCCGGGGCGCAGTAGCTTTAGGTCGGGTCGAGGGCGGAAGTTATCGGGGCGATGCCACGGTTGTCCGCAGTTGTGCGCTCTGCCAGTTTTCTCCCACCAGGGGGTGAATGGGCGAGAGGATGAATGCGTTGCTGTAGACGTCGGCCGACCAACCGCCCGTGCCCCGGATGTAGGTGCCATCTGCAAGCGAGTTGCCCTGGTAGAGCCATCCATCAGCGGCAGGCTCGCCGGCAACCGATGCGGCACCGGCCGACGACGAGAAAGCGACGAGCGCAAAGCAAAAGACGCCTGCCGCTGAGCAAATACCCTGCTTCACGGCTTTGGGCAAAACTGCAAACAATTCAGGGCCGGTTCGCCGCGAGTTCCTCCAACGCAAACCTGGAACAGACCACGTTTCCGTGCAGACCCGGTGCGAGGCCACAGGCAAACCCGGGCCGGGGCAAACCGGCGGACCGAGCACGCCAACCGGAAACCGTGGTCTGTCCCCGATTATGCGGGTCCTGGCTGGTCCGCTGGGTGGATTACGAGAATGGGTGTAAGTAATTGAAAGAATTGGTGGGCGATAGTGGGATCGAACCACTGACCCCTGCCGTGTGAAGGCAGTGCTCTCCCGCTGAGCTAATCGCCCCTCATCGAGGTAGGGGCGGGATTCTAGGCGGCCGGCTTGCGGATGGTCAATCGTTCCGACGCATTTGGGCCGCGGCGGAGCGCCGGGTCCGCGGTTTGCCTGCTCGCCGCGCGGATTCCTTATAATCGCGGGCCGTTCCAGTGCAGGTCCTGCCCATGTCGATCGTCACCCGTTTCCCCCCCAGCCCCACGGGCTATCTGCACATCGGTGGCGCGCGCACCGCGCTGTACAACTGGCTCTACGCGCGCCGCTTCGGTGGCAAGATGGTGTTCCGCATCGAGGACACCGATCGCGAACGCTCGACGGAGGCCGCGGTGGCGGCGATTTTCGAGAGCATGCGCTGGCTGGGCCTCGACTGGGACGACGGCCCGTATTTCCAGACCCAGCGCTTCGATCGCTACGCGGTTGCCATCCGCCAGTTGCTGGACGCCGACCGCGCCTACCACTGCTACTGTTCGCGCGAGCGCCTCGAGGAACTCCGCGCGACGCAGATGGCCAACAAGCAGAAGCCCCGCTACGACGGCTTGTGCCGCCACCGTTCGGGCAAGGCGCCGGAGGGCGTGCTGCCCGTGGTGCGCCTGCGCACGCCGCAGGACGGGGCGGTCATCGTCAATGACCGCGTGCACGGCGACGTGGTCTTCAACAACGAGGAACTCGACGACCTCATCATCGCCCGCTCGGATGGCACGCCGACCTATCACCTGACGGTGGTGGTCGACGACATCGACATGGGGATCACGCACGTGATCCGCGGCGACGACCACCTGAACAACACGCCGCGCCAGATCCATATCCTCGAAGCACTGGACGCCAAGCGGCCCGTGTACGCGCACGTGCCGATGATCAACGGGCCGGACGGCAAGAAGCTGTCGAAGCGCCACGGTGCGGTGAGCGTCACGCAGTATCGCGACGAGGGCATCCTGCCGGACGCGCTGCTGAATTACCTTGCGCGGCTCGGCTGGTCGCACGGCGACCAGGAACTCTTCTCGCGCGACGAACTGATTGAGAAATTCGACATCGACGGCATCAACAAGGCGGCTGCCTCGTTCGCCTACGACAAGCTGCTGTGGGTCAACCAGCACTACATCCAGACGAGCCCCATGCCGACGCTGGTCGAGGCCACGCGGCCGTCCTTCCAGTTTGCTGGCCTCGACGAGGCGAGCGGCCCGAAGCTCGAAGACGCCATCGAAGCGCAGCGGACCCGCGCCCGCACGGTGCTCGAGATTGTCGACAAGAGCCGTCCCTATTACGGCTGGGAAGTCACGCTGGACCCGGCTGCCGCCGCCAAGCAGCTGACCCCGGCCGCGGTGCCGGTGTTGCAGGCCCTCGCCGCGGAATTCGAGGCCCTCCCCGCGTGGGAGCAGGCCGCGCTGCACGGGGCGGTGGAGAAGGTGGCCGGTATGCTGGAACTGAAGATGGGGCAGGTCGCCCAGCCGCTGCGTGTGGCCGTCACGGGCTCGACCGCGTCGCCGTCGATCGACGTCACCCTGATGCTGGTCGGCCGCGAGCGTGCAGTCGCGCGACTTGCCCACGCGCTTGCCTGGATTGAAAATTCGGCCAGTGATAACTGACTGTCTTGACGCATTCGGCGAGGTCGCGTAAGGTCGCGCGTCTGTTGCACCCGCGTACGAATTTGGGGCTATAGCTCAGCTGGGAGAGCGCTTGCATGGCATGCAAGAGGTCGTCGGTTCGATCCCGACTAGCTCCACCAGATTCCAAAGCCGGCTCACCTCTGCCGGCGCTCGCGCAAGTGTTGAAGATAAGACGTCCCCATCGTCTAGAGGCCTAGGACATCGCCCTTTCACGGCGGTAACCGGGGTTCGAATCCCCGTGGGGACGCCACTCATAAAAAAACCGGCCAAGGGCCGGTTTTTTTATGAGTTGTGTTCCCATGTTGCGGTGAGAACCCCTCGGTTCGACGAACCCGCGCGAGCGGGGTTCGGACGCGCGCAGCGCGCCCCGCAGGGGTGAGCAAACGCGTCAGCGTTTGCGAATCAATCCCCGTGGGGACACCGGTGAAATGCGAGTCCGCTGCTCTCGAGAAAAACCGGCCAAGGGCCGGTTTTTTTATGAGTTGTGTTCCCATGTTGCGGTGAGAACCCCTCGGTTCGACGAACCCGCGCGAGCGGGTTCGGACGCGCGCAGCGCGCCCCGCAGGGGTGAGCAAACGCGTCAGCGTTTGCGAATCAATCCCCGTGTGGACGCCACTCAAATATCGGATTCCTCGACAGATATTCACCTTGGTCTCGACGCGGCGCCTCACCGTGTCCAGGTCGTGTCTAGCATCGCATCCCGGGCCCCGCTGTTCGGACTGCCGCGCACCACCGTGCGCGACGTTTGCCTCGAACTGACCTGTGGCCCAGGCGAGCTTCACCAGAGGCAGCCGAGCCCGCCTGCCGCGCAGCCCGACGGGCTCGGCTGCCTCGCGGACTTCGGCGCTCGCGCGCGGCAAGTGCAAGACGCACGCCTGTAGCATCGAGGATAGAAGTCGCCAGGGCCGGCGGCAACGCCGCCTCGCCCAGGGCTTCCTCGACGGCGCAAGCCAGCCACTGCGCCGCGGCCCGGCCAATCCGTACAAGATCCAACAGACGCCTGATACGGGCTTTGCTAGCCTCGTGACCAGCATCGGCCCTGTCACGTGGTGGTCCACTTGGCCGCCCTTGCCGAACCCATTTAAGCATCAAGCCGGGAGAGTCCACGCATGGCACGCATCAAACTCAAGACCACCGAAGAGCGCGAAGCGGCGGGCAAGGCCCTGCGCGACAGATGCCCGCGGACCTCGCACAGCGAAAAGGTGCTGGGCCAGGGCGCCAAGCGCGACATCGTCGCCCTCATCAAGGAGTCGAACAAGGACCGGCTGGAGAACCTGGTGCCGGTCCGCCACGGCCGAATGCTGCAGTCGCCATTCGCGTTCTTCCGCGGCACCGCCGCGTTGCAGGCTTACGATCTCGCCGGCACGCCGACCAGTGGAATCATCGTGCAGGCCTGCGGTGACTGCCATCTCGCGAACTTCGGGGGCTTCGCGACGCCGGAGCGGACACAGGTTTTCGACATCAACGATTTCGACGAAACGCTGCCGGCCCCCTTCGAATGGGACATCAAGCGCCTCGCGGCGAGCTTCATCGTCGCCGCCCGATGGCGGGGTTTCGCCGACGATGACGCGCGCGAGGCGGCCCTCGAGTCCGTTGCCGCGTATCGCAAGTCCATGCGCAAGCGCTCGGGCTCCGGGGTCCTCGAGGCCTGGTACTCGAAAATCACCGCCGCCGATTTGATGGAAATCGCGGAAGAGGATCCGGAAGCTCTGGAACGTCTCGAGAACAGAATCGAGAAGGCCCAGAAGCAGGGCCACGAACAGGCCTTCAACAAGCTGACCGCGCCAACGAAGGGGTTGCCCCGCATCGTCGACCAGCCGCCGCTGATCTACCACGCCGACAAGAGGGACGTGAATGAAAAGGTCGCACTCGAGTTCTTCAAGGCGTACCGGGAGACCCTGGCGCCCGAGCGCCGCATGCTGTTCGATCGCTACCAGTGCGTCGACTTGGCGCTGAAGGTGGTGGGCGTCGGCAGCGTCGGCACCCGCTGCTTCGTCACGCTGATGATGGCCGCCCCCGACGACCCGCTGTTCCTGCAGCTCAAGGAGGCGCGACCCTCCGTGCTCGAGCCCTACGTCAAGGGTGCGAAGGTCAAGCACAACGGCGAGCGCATCGTCGTCGGCCAGCGCCTGATGCAGTCCGCGAGCGATATCTTCCTCGGCTGGTCGAAGGGGCCAAAGGGCACCGGCAGGCGTGACTACTACGTCCGCCAGTTGCGGGACATGAAGGTATCGCCGGATATCGAATCGATGAGCAAGACCACGCTGAAGGTCTTCGCCAAGGCCTGCGGCATGGCGCTGGCCCGCGCGCACGACAAGGCCGGCGACGCGGCGATGATCGCCGGTTACCTCGGCAACAAGGACACCTTCGACGAAGCGATCGCGGACTATGCCGTCGCCTACGCGGACCAGGTGGAGCGCGACTTCGCGACCTTCAGCGACGCGGTGCGAAGCGGCAAGCTGAAAAGCGATCTGAGCCCGAGCGAGCTGACGACGACGCTCCGCTAGGGCGAGAACCTGGCGCGGCGGGATGTCACGGGCCACCGGGAAGAGATTGAATGGGGTCGTCCCGGCGGTGACGTCCCGCCGCAGACGCCGCGCTGGTCGAACCCGGTACGCGGCTTTTCGTCCCACCGTCTCCAATAACGCAGGAAGGCCACGCGAGGTGGCCTTCCTGCTTTGTTCGGTGGAGGCGGCGTCCACATGACGACATTGATTCTCCAGCGAATCAATCCCCGTGGGGACATGCCCGCATTCTCTCGATCACATGCGTGCGCGCGCGTGGCTTGCCGTGGAGGAGGCTTGATGGAGCGGTCGGCCCTTCTTCACCTCTCCCGCTCCGGGAGAGGTCGGCGCCGCAGGCAGCGGGTGAGGGAGGCATGTGTCGGCGCGGCGCCAAGTGGAGACGACCCTCACCCGCCCGCTGCGCGGTCGGCCTCTCCCGGAGCGGGAGAGGCGAACACTTCGCTACTCCACGCCCCGGATATCCGCATGCGTGGAAATCGCGCCCGTGGCATCCCAGCCGTGCCACGAGGTGACGCGCATCCACGCGGTCACGCGCGGATGCGTGCGCTCCGGGTAGGGCGTACCGACGTAACGCAGCGCCAGGCGGTCGATGTCGCGGAGGCCCTCGTCTTCGTGCATCTCCTCGATGTGCCCCACGAGCGTGATGTGGCGATACCAGTTCGCGTTGTCGAGGATGGTCAGCGACACCGCCGGGTTGGCCTTCAGGAAGCGCAGGCGCAGGCGCGAGGCGTCCATGTTCAGCAACACGCGTCCATTCTCCCAGTCGTACCAGGTCGCAGCCGAGTGGGGCGTGCCGTTGGCGCGCACGGAGGCGACCACCGCGGGGTTCGCGGCGCGCACGAGTGTTTCGATGGTGGGAGGCAGGGGCATCGCGGGCATATCGATCTCCAATGGTTGCGTGTGTCGGGCCACCTTGGCATGCGTTGTCGCGCAGCCTCGGCGCATGTGTCGGGCGTGCAAGCTGAGCAGCTGCCGCGCCCCTGAAACGAAAAGGCCCCGCACGGGGGCGGGGCCTTTCCAGCGTCAACGCGCAGGCTTTGACTTACTGCATCACGAAGCCGGCGTAGCCACTGGCCGCGACGTCCTCGCACTTCTGGCGATACTGGCCGACACCGCCGATGTAGGACAGCAGGCGACGCGGCTTGCCTTCGACGTTCGAGCCCATGTACCAGGAGTCGGTCTTGGTGACGAGCGTCGCGTTCGCGATTTCATCGTGATGCGCGACCCACTGGTCCTGCATCTCCTGGCTCGCCTCAATCACCTTCTTGCCCTGCGCACGCATGCTGGCGATGCAGGCGCTGATCCACTCGGTCTGCTGCTGCAGGCAGGTGGTCATGTTGCAGAGGGCGGCGGAGGGCGCCAGCGGCGCACCCGTGGTGAACAGGTTCGGATAGCCGTGCACCTGCAGGCCCATCGCGGTGCGGATGTCACGGTGCCATTCGTCCTTCAGCGAGCGGCCGCCACGGCCGCGGATGTCGATGCGGGTCAGCGCACCGGAGCCCGCGTCGAAGCCCGTGGCCAGGATCAGGACGTCGAGTTCGTGGACCGTGCCGTCGGCGAGCTTGATGCCTTCGGGGGTCACCGCCGCGATCGGGTTCTTCTTGACGCTGATGGCCTCGACGTTCGGGCGGTGATAGACCTCGAGGTAGTTGCTCTCGAGCGGCACGCGATGCGTGCCGAAGCCGTAGTCGGTCGGGATCAGCATCTCGCAGAGCTTCGGATCCTTCAGGCGCTCGCGCATCTTCTCGCGCACGAACTCGGAAACCTCCTCGCTGACCTTCTCTTCGAAGAAGAGCTCCGTGCAGGTCGCGAGCCACAGCTTCAGCGAACCGTACTTCCAGTTCTCCTCGAGGATCTCGCGCCGGCGCGCCGGCGACAGCGTTGCCCAAGGCTCGTTCTCGAATTCGAACTCGAAGCCGGAGAACGTGCGCGGCAGCTTTTCCCGCAACTCCTCGAAGCGCGCCTTGTAGGCTTCGGCTTCCTTCGGCCCGTAGTGCGGGTTGTCCATCGGGTTCACGTACTGCGGCGTGCGGATGAAGACCTTCAGGTGACCGACCTTGTCCGCGATCGTCTGGATGACCTGGATGCCGGTGGCGCCGATGCCGACGATGCCGACCCGCTTGCCGGTGAAATCGATCGGTTCCTTCGGCCAGCGCGCGGTGTGGAAGATGCGTCCCTTGAAGCTGTCCTGGCCCGGGAACACATTTTCGAGCGGCGCCGACAGCATCCCGCAGCAGCTGATGAAGTACTGGGCGTCGATGACCTGTCCGTCCGTGGTCGTCAGGGTCCAGCGGCCGGTGGACTCGTTGAAATGCGCCGACTTGATCGTCGTGTTGAACCGGATGTCCTTGCGCAGATCGAGCCGGTCCGCCACGTAGTGCATCCAGCGCTCGATCTCCGGCTGCTCGGGGAAGCGCGAGCTCCAGCTCCAGTCCTTGTACAGCGCTTCGTCGAACAGGTACTGGTAAATGTAGGACTCGGAGTCGAACTTGGCGCCCGGGTAGCGGTTCCAGTACCAGGTGCCGCCGACGTCGGACGCGGTATCAAAAGCCTTGACCGAGAGTCCCTGCTTGCGCAGCTGGTAGAGCTGGTAGAGACCCGCAACGCCAGCGCCGACGACGGCGGCATCGAGTTTGATCACAGCTGCGGTGCCGGCGGCACCCATGTTCGCCTCAGTCATGTCGTTCATCCCTAGTTGTGTCGAAGGGCGTGCTGCCCGTTGGTGTTGTCCTGGCCTGGCGATGTCCAGGCTGCCGAAGTCAGTGCAAGGGGCACCGGGTGCCGTCGCGCGCAGGTTGCGTTGCAGCAAAAAGTCACCGGAGAAAGCGGCAAAAACAGCCGGTTCGGGCCCCGTTCATCCAAATCGGGGCAATCCTGACACGGCATTCAAACGTCGGCAATAACGGGGGATTACGGGCGGGTCCGCGAGCGGATTGCCCGGTCATCCGCACCGTCATGAGGCACGGAAGACCGGGTCTCCGGGGGGCGGACGATGACCGCGCGAGCGGCGGTCGCACGGGGAGGGCGGGCGGCTGACGTTCCCGCGTGGCAGCCTCGTTGGACGCCAGGCCAGGCCGGCGATGAGGACGTCGAAGCACAGCAGGGTGTCCCGGGCAAGCGCGTGGAGGCGCCTGCACGGCGCTGCGACGGAACACCCTCGAAACCGGTCAGTGCGCCCGAGCTCAGGACGCCCACGGCAGGGGCAGCGCTTCGCCGTCGGGAAACACGACCTCGACCGGTGTCATGCCGAGCACCGCGATAATCCGCAGCGCTTCGCCGCCGGTGCTCAACAACTGGTGCGGCACGCCGGGTGGCACGATCAGCGTCACGTCCGGCCCGAAGCAGTGCTCCTCGCCGTCGAGCAGGAGTCGGCCCCGCCCCGCCTGCACCACGATCACTTCCTCGCAATCGTGTCGATGCGGGGGCTGGCCTCGCCTGGCGCGATGGTCTGGTGCCACACCGAGAAGCGCTGCAGGCCGTTCATGCTGCCGGCCAGCGTCACGTGGTCGATGCCCGGCAGGCTCGCGCGCGGCAATTCGGCGTTGTGGATGATGCTCATGTGTTCCTCCTCGAGTCGTCGATGCAATTCCGACGTTCCGGGGCTGGTCGCCCGGGCGTCGTCGGCCCGTGGCGGCAGTATCGGGCGCCCTCGATGCGGTTTGAATGGTCTTGATTGTCGTATCATTCGGGAATAATTGTCGTGAATGAGGACGACCACGATGCCCGGCATCGACCTCATCGCCGCCTTCGTGTCGGCCGCCCGCCACGCGAGTTTCGCAGGTGCCGCGCGCGACATGGGGCTGTCGCCGTCCGCCGTTGCCAAGAACGTCACCCGACTCGAGCAGGCGCTCGGCGTGCGGCTGTTCCATCGCACGACACGGCAGCTCAGCCTGTCGCCCGACGGCAGGGAAATGCTCGAATACTGCGCGCGAATCATGGAGGACATGGCGGCGCTCGAGGCGGCAGCGGCCGGTGCCCGCGCCGACGTGCGGGGAACGCTGCGCATCGACATGCCGGTGGTCTACGGACAGAGAATCGTGCTGCCGGTCCTCGCGCAACTCGCGCAGCGGCATCCGCAGCTGAAACTGGACGCGCGCTTTTCGGATCAGGTCGTGGACATCGTCAGGGAGGGGCTCGATGCGGCAATCCGCGTCGGCGCCCTGGGCGACTCGCGCCTCGTCGGGCGCCAGATCGACCGCCAGGTGATCTGGACCTGCGCGAGCCCCGATTACCTTGCACGGCGCGGCACGCCCGCCAAGCCTGAAGACCTCGCGCGCCACGGCTGCCTGCGTTTCCGCATGCCGTCCAGCGGACGCGATCGTCCGTGGCAGTTCAGGTCCGGTCGTCGCGACCTGACGCTGACGCCGGACAGCGGCCTGCAACTCGGTGATGGTGAAGCGCTGGTGCGCGCGGCGGCTGCCGGCCTCGGTATCGTCCAAGTGCCGGATTACATGGCGGCCACGCTCGTGGGCACGGGGGAACTGGTGGAAATCCTGCCGGCATTCCGCCCGCTGCCCGCGCCGATCTCGCTGGTCTATCCCAGCCACCGGCAGGTCCCGCTGCGGGTGCGCGTGCTGCTTGAGGCGCTGCTGAAGAAAACGGGCGGCAGGCAGGCCTGAGGGCCGCCCCGCGCCCGCATGGAAAGGCTCACGAACCAGGCGTCGCCGCGTGGGAGACCGGGCTCAGCGCTGCTCGAACTCCATGCGTGCTGCCAACCCTGTCGCGCCGCCGCGCGCGAAGCGCCCGGTGAACGGGCCACACAGTAGTCCGCAAAGTCCGGTCTCGCCGGCTTGCGTGTATTCGCTCAGACCGGCTTCGAATGCGCGGTGGCGGCCCTGGGGCTCGGCGACCCGGGCGCCCAACCGGCGAACCCAGCACGGCAACAGGTCAGCGCCACCAGCGGATTTCGAAACTCCCGACCATGCCAGCCATGTGCGCTCACGTGGCCGGCGCATTGGGCTACCCCGCAGCCGGATATGGCAACGGCCTGATCGGGCGCACGTCGGTGGCCCTGCCAGGCAGGTAAGCTGCCCCGCATTCAGCAATATTCCCCACTACCACCAGCACGCCATGACATCATTGCAGTTGGCCGCATCGATCAGCCTTGCCCTGATCGGACAACTCGCGCTGTCGATCTTCCTTGCCGTGCGCCGCTATCGCAGGACGCTCAGCGAACGCGTCGAGCGCGCCGGGGAAGACCCTGGCGCGCCACAGCTCGCCGGGCAGGGCACGACGATGGCGGGCGCGGATCTGCTGCGCCACAACGTCCTGCCCTTCGGCTTGCTCTTTCTCGCGCTGGTCGTCGCGACGCTGGCCATCGACGCGGTGCTGCACTTGTATGACATCGTCTGGGTAGGACGCTACCTGGGCATTCCGGGCACGCTGCTGATCCTGTTTTCGCTGAGGTATTCGCTGCGCAAGCACAGGATCGTCTCGTCGGGTCATCCGATGACGCTGCTGCGTCAGCACGAATGGCTTGCCTGGCTGGGCTCGCTGCTGGTGCTCGTGCATGCCGGCGTCCACTTCAATGCGTTGCTGCCGTGGCTGGCTGTCGGCGCGATGTTGATCAACGTCGGCAGCGGGCTCACCGGCAAGTTCCTGCTCGCGCGCGCCAGGCGGCGGCTCGAGGGCATTCGGCAACAACTGAAGCGCGAGGGCCTTCCCGCCAGGGCAATCGAAGAGCGGCTCTACGACGACAGCCTGACCTTCGAGTTCGTCAGGCAGTGGCGCAGCGTGCATGTGCCGATCACGCTGGCCTTCGCCGTGCTGGCGCTCACGCACATCATCGGGATCTGCCTGTTCTGGGGCTGGCGATGAAGCGACGCGGCCTGTTCCTCATCATTGCCGTCAACCTGCTGGTGCTGATCGCGCTCGCGTTCGAATATCCGCACGAGATGATCGGGCCCGGGCCGCTGGACGCGGGGCACGCCAGCTTGGAGACCGATTGCTTCAAGTGCCATGCACCCTGGCGCGGCGCAGCCAACGAGCGCTGCGAGGATTGCCACAGCCTGCAGGATATCGGGTTGCGCACGACGCAAGGCCTGCCGATCGAACACGAGCGCCTGAAGACAAGCTTCCATCAGGAGCTGCTGGCGGACGACTGCACGCACTGCCATTTCCTCCATCGCCCCCCGGCGCTGGTGCGCCGGGGGAACCGCTCGTTCTCCCACGACGTGTTCAGCACGGCCGACCAGGCGCGCTGCGAAAGCTGCCACATCGCACCGCGCGACCGGATGCACGAGCACATCGACAAACAGTGCGGTGAATGCCACCAGCTCGAGCGCTGGTCGCCGGCCGCGTTCGAGCACGACGATTACTTCAAGCTCGACAAGCGCCACAACAAAAAGTGCACGACCTGCCACACGGGCAAGGACTACAGCGACTACACCTGCTACGGCTGTCACGAACACAAGCCGAAGAAGATCCGCGCGGAGCACCTCGAGGAGGGTATCGAGGAGCTCGAGGATTGCGCGGCCTGCCATCCCGATTCGCGTGAATCGCACGCAAGCCGCAAGCCGCGCGCCAAGCCGAAGCGGAGCCGAATGGAACCCACGAAGCCCGGCTAGCGACAGGGCTGCTGTGTGCGCTTCGAGGCTGTCCGTTGGAAATCCGGCGCGGCCGCGTAGGGCGCCGCACAGCGCCGCCGACCGGGAAGTCAGAAGTCAGGGAGCATGGGCGATGACACCGACGCGAGGATGTCGCGCGCAATCGCGTCGCCGCTGGTCCAGGCCGCCTCGACGCGCGCGTCGAGGCACCAGTCGCCGCCGGCATGGAGCGTGCGCGTGGCGTCGCGCAGGAACGGGCGGCCCAGCGGCGTGGCGACCCGCGCATGGCGCCAGCGATGCGCGGCCGCATGGGTGACCCGGGACTGGGGCGCGCCGAGGTGTGCGCACAGCATCGGCAGCATCAGTGCCGCGATCGCGTCCGGTGCGAGTTCCAGGTGCGTCGCACTCCACGCAGGGCTCGCCTGTGCGACCCAGGTGGCCCCGGCCGGACGGCCGGGCTTGCTGGCGTCGAGCGCGATCCATGCAAGTGCATCTGCATCATCGGCGCGGCTGACGAACGGGCGGGGTGCGTCCGTCGTGAAGGCCGCCATCAGGGTCAGGCAGGGATCCATGCGCACGCCGGCGAGCTGGCTCAACAGCGGGTGGTCTGCGCCGATCAGGCCCGCAAGCTGCGGCGCGGGCACGGTGATGACGAGGCGATCGCAGCGCTGTGCGACGTCGTCGATCAGCACGACCCACTCATCGCCCTCGCGGTGGACGCCGCTCACCTGCGCGCCGCAGCGCACGTCGAGCCCGCGTGCCAGGTGTTTCGCAAGCGCGTTCATGCCGGGCGTGCCGACATGGCGCGGCTTGTCCGATTCCGCGCGCCAGCGGGCAAGCGCACCGGCGGCCTCCGCGCCGGCCAGCACCGCGGCGAAGCCGCCGCCCTTGGCGGTGACGTACTGCGCGCCGTGGTCGAACTGCAGGCCGTCCGGTGCACGCCGTGTCGCGAGGCGGCCGCCGGGGCTGCGTCCCTTGTCGAACAGCACGGGCTTCAGCCCGGCGTCGGTGAGGCGGCGCGCGCAGGCAAGGCCCGCGATGCCGGCGCCGATGATCGCGATGCGCGGCGTGTCTGTCTTCATGTGAGTCCCATCCGTTCGAGGATTGCCGGAATGCGCGCTTTCACCTTGAAGAACCCGGCTGTCGCGTGGGGCCAGAAGGCATCGTCCCACGCGCGCCGCCATTCGCGCAGCGTGATCCCCGCTGACTGCAGGGCGGGGGTCGCCGCCCGCAACCAGTCGTGCAGCGGTCCCACGGGCACGCAAGGCGTCGCGATTTGCGTGGCGCCGGCGCGTGTCGCCCAGGCCGCCAGGCTCGCGGGATCGTCGGCGTTCAGCCGCGTCGCCGCGACCCCCAGCCGGCGCGCCGCATCGGCGAGCGCCTGCTGCTCGAAGCCCGCCACACGCGCGTCGACCGCGCGCGGGGAGCGCAGATGGCTGCCCTGCAGCGTCGCCACTGCGCAGGGCTGCAACGCGTCGAGGTCGAAATCCTCGGGCAGGCAATCCTCCTCGGTCAGCAGCAGCGCGGTGGGCAGGCCCGGTGTCGGTGTCCGTGCGGCGCGCAGCGGGATGCAGGCGGGCAGGCCCGCCGGTTCCTCGCGCGCGGCGAGACCGACGGGTTCCGCGGCGAAGGCCGTGGCCTGCGGCAGGTGGCGGCCACCGGTGAATTTCGCGATGTTCCAGGCCTGCGCGGCATACGGTTTGCCGCGCGTGTGCAGGCCCGCGACCCAGCGCCAGCCGAGCGTGTTCGACGCCGGGTCGCCATCGAGCAGGTGACGGAAGAAGAAATCGGCGCCGATGCGCCACGGCAGTCGCAGGGTGAAGATCCAGATCGACGCGAACCACATGCGGGCGTGGTTGTGGAGATAACCCGTGTCGCGCAGTTCGGCGGTCCAGGCGTCGAAGCAGTCGATGCCGGTCGCGCCACGCTCGGCCGCATCCACCGCTTGCCGCAGGCGGCTGTCCCCGTTGAGCGAGGCGAGGTCCGCGCGCAGACCGTCGGTGTAGGACGTCCACACCGTTGGCCGGTGTTCGAGCCAGCCCTTGAAGTAACTTCGCCAGCAGACTTCCTGCACGAATTTTTCGGACGCCGCGAGCCCGTGCGTCGCCACCGCCGCCGCCACCAGCTCCGCCTCCGTGACGAGGCGCCGCCGCACGAAGGGTGACAGGCCGGACACGGCCGTGTGCCGGCCCGGGCCGCGATCGTGATTGCGCTCATTCGCGTACCGCCGCCCCATGCCCGGGCGAAAGCGCTCCAGCACATCAAGTGCGTGCTCACGGGTGGCCGGGCTGTGTCGCATCGCTGCCTCGAAGTCCGTTGGGATGGGCGCCCGCGGTACGCTGCGGGACACCCTTCATAGGTACGCTGCGGGACACCCTTCATACGCTCGCGGCCAGGCGGCAGATGACCACGTCGCGTGCGGCCGGCGCAGCGCACCGCGGGACTTGATCCAACGCATGGGCACGCGCGCGCACGGCCGCGTATCCTCTGGACATCAACCGCAGCAGCGAGGCCCACATGGTCAAGAAACCCACCCTGGCGGCCCTGACGACGCCCTTTCCCTACGCCATCGCGCTGGAGGCGCCGATCGCCGAGGCCTCGGTCCTGATGACGGATCACGGCATCCACCACCTGCCCGTCGTCGACGGCCAGACCCTCACGGGCATCATCAGCGCGCGCGACATCGCCGATCGCGATACGCGGCCCTGGCTCGTGCGCGACGTGCACACCCCCGATCCCTACGTCGTCGATCTCGGCACGGCGCTCGACGAAGTCCTGTTCAGCATGGCGGACCGGCACATCGGCTGCGCCATCGTCACGCGCCACGGCAAGCTCGCCGGCATCTTCACCCATGTCGATGCCTGCCGGGGCTTCGCGGTATTCCTGCGCGAACTCTATCCCTTGCCACCGGACGACCTGGTGGCGTGACGCCACCATCATGAAGCTGCGAGGGCCAGTGCGATGAATGCCAAACACGGAAGCGGTCGCGAAACGACCCCGACACAGGGCTACCCCCTGCTCGAACCCAGGCAGAAGTATGTCGGTGCGTTCTGCAGCGACGAGGAAATCCGCATCGCGGAACACCTGCGTGCCTTCGTCGACCGGGAGCTGATGCCCCACCGCCACGATCTCGAGGGCGGTTGGCATCGCGACGAGGCGCTGGCCCGCGACACCCTGCACCGGCTGTACGCGAAACTGGTCGATTTCGGGGTCACGAAGACCAACCTGCCGACGAAGTACGGCGGGCTCGGCTACTCGCCGATCGTGCGCCAGATGATCAACGAGGAGCTGTCGCGCGCTGACGTCGGCCTCGGCACGCTGGCGGGCAAGATCCCGTGGCTAGTCTCCATCCTGACGGTGGCGGGACGCGAGGATCTGCTCGAGGAACTGATGCCGCGCATCGGTGGCGCCGAGTGCTGGACCGCGTGCGTCTGCATGACCGAGCCGACCGGCGGGGTCAACGTCGAAGACCCGCAGCAACAGTTCGCGACGGTGCGGCTCAACGCGCGCGCCGACGGCGATGCCTACGTGCTGAACGGCCACAAGCAGTGGCCGGGACCCTCGGGGCCCGCGGCGCGCTTCCGCAGCGAATGGATGCACGGCCATCTCGGTTACCTCACGATTGCGGCGGTCGAGGGCGCGGACGGTGGGGCAGAGGTTGGACTCTTCCTGGTGCCGGCGGACAGCGCGGGCCTCGATTTCTCGACGCCCTATCGCAAGATGGGACTGTGCTGGGCCGATTCGAACTCGGATATCTGGTATCGCGACGTGCGCATCCCGCGGCGCAACCGCATCGACAGCAGGCCCGGGCAGGCGGCGCAGATCATCTACGGCTACATGATCGGGCTCGGGCGCCTGTCCGGCGCGGCGCGGCTCGTGGGCCTGTCGGAGGCGGTGCTGGAGATCGTGCTGAACTGGACCGCGCAGCGCGAAATCGCGGGCCGGCCGATGCGCGAGCGTTCGATGTTCGCCGGCATCCTCGCGGAGATGTTCCGCGCGATCGACATCGCCCGCCAGTACTACCTCAGCGTCACCTGGCAGGTGATGCATGCCGATGTGCACGGCAGCCCGTGGTCGGCGCCGATGATGGCCAAGTTCTCGGCGGCGCATTCGTACGCCGGCGCCGCCGCCGAGCTGGTCGTCAACCGGGGCATGGAGCTGATGGGCGCCGCCGGCTACGCGTACGAGAGCCACCTCGAGAAATGCATGCGCGACTACAAGATCCTGCAGATGGCGCCGGGTGGCGCGCAGCGCGACCTGCTGGAGATCGCGCAGGGCCTCTACGGTCCCTATCCGTGGACGGGCGCCTGAACCGGCGGTGGACCTGACCGCCGCACTGGCGACACCGGCGCTCTGCCTCGCCGGCGGCGTGGTGGCCTGCGTCGCGCTGGCCTGCGCCGTGTTGCGCGCGCCGTGGTGGTGGTTGCGGCAGCCGGGCTCGGTGCACGTGCTGTGTGGCGCGTTGGTGATCCTGCTCGGCCTGTGGCAACTGCGGGCGGGCATTGGCGGCGGGCCGTGGCTGCATCTCCTCGGCGCGACCGCGCTGACGCTGATGTTCAGCTGGCAGTTCGCGTTGCTCGGCTGCGCGGTGCTCGTGCTTGGCAGCGCGGCGACCGGCCACGGCGATTTCGCCAGCGCCGGACTCAATTTCACGCTCGCCGGCCTGCTGCCCGTTGCCTTCAGTTACGGCTTCGCGCGCCTGGTGGAGCGCTGGCTTGCGCCGCATTTCTTCATCTATGTCTTCGTCACGGCCTTCCTGGGGGCCGCACTCGCCGCGGGGCTCGTCGTCGTTGCGACGGGGCTCGTCGCGCTGGCGGGCGCTGCCGTCCCGGCCGAACACATCCTCACCAACTACCTGCCGAGCGGCATCCTCATCCTGTTCCCCGAAGCCTTTGCCACCGGCGGGTGCATGACACTCGCGGTGGTCTATCGCCCTGCGTGGGTCGTGTCCTTCGACGACCGGCGCTACCTGCACGGCCGCTGAGCGCCCGCCAGTTGGCCGATGCGCTGGCGCGCCTGCTGGTCGTCCTGCGCGACGGGCGGCCGCGCTGGATCCGCGGATCGTGGCCCGCATCGCGGCGTGGCCGGCGAGCCAGCGCGACGGGCCTCGACCGCATCACGCGACCTGCGCTAATGTCGCTGCCTGCAACGAGCAGGCGTGCGGCCTGTGTGCCGCCGCCAGCTTCCGACCCAAAATTCCGGATCTCCTGTGTACCCCTGATGACGCTGCCTATCGAAATGAACGGCCTGGATTATTTCCGGGCGATGATTGCGGGCGAGCAGCCGCACGCCCGCATGGCCGAACAGATCCCGATGCGCTTCGTGGCCGCCGACCATGGCTACATCCGCATCACTGCCCGTGCGGATGCGCGGCACACGAACCCCTACGGTCCGGTCCACGGCGGTTTCGCGGCCACGGTGCTCGATTCGGCCGCCGCCTGCGCCGTGCAGACCGCGCTGGAGGCCGGTGTGGGCTCGACGACGATCGATCTGCACGTGAAATATCTCCGGCCGCTGCCGCAGGATACCGACCTGATCGTCGAGGCGCGGCTCAGCAACCTGTCGCGCCGTCTCGGGGTTGCGGAGGGCACGATCACGGACGCCGCGGGCAAGCTCTACGCGTCCGCGTCGGTGACCTGCATGGTGCTGCGCGACTGAGGGGCGCGATGGAGCCGGCATTCTGGCTCGAGCGCTGGGCGCGCGGCGAAACCGGTTTCCACCTGCCGACGGTCAATCCGTACCTGCCGCGTTACTGGCCGGCGCTGGCACTGCGGCCGGGCGCCCGCGTGCTGGTGCCGCTCGCGGGCAAGAGCGTGGACCTCCTGTGGCTGCGTGATCAGGGCCACGAGGTCGTCGCGGTCGAACTCAGCCCGCTCGCCGCAGATGCGCTGTTCGCGACGCTCGGCGCCACGCCACGCGTCACGCGCGAGGCGGGTTTCGAGCTTCGGCGGGTCCCCGGGCTCAGCTTCATCATCGGGGATTTCTTCGCCACGACGCCGGCGCTGGTCGGCCGGATCGACGCCGTTTATGACCGCGCCGCGCTGATCGCACTGCCGCCGCCCGCGCGCGAAGCCTACGCACGGCACCTCTGCGCGCTGCAGGCGCCCGGTGCGGGGACCCTGCTGGTCGGTTTCGAGTATCCGCAACCGCAGATGCAGGGACCGCCGTTCGCGGTCCACGAAGCGGAGGTCAGGGCCCTGTTCGGGGCCACGCACGGGATCCGCACGCTGGCCTGCGAGGACATCCTCGCGCAGGAGCCCCGGTTCCAGGCGCGCGGCGTCACCGCGCTCGCCGAGCGCATCTATGCCCTGCGCCGCCGGTGTGAAAATGACGCGGACTTGTCCGGTATCATGCGATGACCGGCCACTTGGGGCAGGCTTGCAGGCAGGCGGCGGCCCGTGGACGCAACACCGGACTGGGGAGCGAAGCGATGCGACAGGGATCAGGACTGAAGTTCACGTTGCCGGCGCTGCTGCTGGCCTTGCCGCTCGCCGGGCCCGCGGCGCCCCCGGACGCGCCAGCCGCCGCGCAGCCGAATCCGCTCGAACTCGGCCGGCAGCGCTACATGCTCGATTGCGCCACCTGCCACGGCGTGGACGGCAGCGGCAACGGCCCGGTGGCCGGCGTGTTGAAGATCGCCCCACCCGATCTCACGCGCATCGCCAGCCGCAACCACGGAAATTTCTCCTACGCCGACGTCTTCGCGACCATCGACGGCCGCCAGATGCCGCTCGCCCACGGCACGCGCGACATGCCCCTGTGGGGCAACCGCTACAAGACCGCGCTGGTCGCCATGGGCGAGAAGAAGGTCCACGACCGCGTCGACGCCATCGTGCGTTACCTGGAGACGTTGCAGGTTCCGTGAACGAGTTTTCGCCTCTCCCGCCCCGGGAGAGGTGAAACAAAAAGGGGATACGCGAGAATCGGAGCTTCGCCCCTGCCGTCCCTGGCGCGGCGAAGCGGCGCCCGGATCTTCGCCTCTCCCGTCCAGGGAGAGGCCGGCCGCGAGGCCGGGTGAGGGTTCGCTCAGCTTGGCGACGCGCCCGCCATTCCTATTCCTTCAAGCATTCCTGATTGTCAGCCCGCCATCCACCGGCAGCGCGACGCCCGTGACGTAGGATGCCGCCGGCAGCACCAGTGACAGCGTCATCTGCGCCACCTCCTCCGGATCACCGTAGCGGCGCAGCGCGACGCGGCGGCGCGCGAATTCCTGTTTCGCCTCGTCCGGGATCGCCGCCGTCATGCCGGTGACAATCGGGCCCGGGCAGATGCAGTTGACCGTGATGCCGCGCGGACCGAGCTCGACGGCGAGCGAGCGCGTGAGGCCGATGACCCCTGTCTTCGCCGCGGAGTACGGGCTGAATCCCTTCGTGGCGCCCAGGCCCTCCGTCGACGCGATGTTCACGATGCGCGCCGCGTCGCTCTTGCGCAGCCACGGCAGGCAGTCGCGGACCAGCTGCACCTGCGCCGTCAGCAGCACGGCGAAGGTCCGGTTCCAGCGTTCGTCGTAGTCGGCGGCGTCGATATCCGTCTCGAGCGCGATGCCCGCATTGTTGACCAGGATGTCGAGGCCGCCCCAGCGTTGCGCGATGTCGGCGACGATCGCACGGCGCTCGTCGGCGTTCGTCACGTCCAGCCGGTAACCGACCGCGCTGCCGCCGGCGGCCGTGATCTGGTCGACAACCTCGTTGACGCGCGCGAGGTCCAGATCCGTGACCGCCACGTGTGCGCCCTCGTCGGCGAACAACAGCGCGGTGGCGCGGCCCATGCCGCTCTGCGCGCCGGTGACGAGGGCGATGCGGTTGCGGATGCTGCGGTCGAGTTTCGTGTTGCGAGGCATCATTCATCTCTCTCGATAGGAATCGTGGCCGCATTATCAAGCACGGCCGGACGGCCCCGGCAAGGGATGTTCGCAGCCCCGTGTCCCTGCCTATACTCGGGCACCCCCATTCCCGTCGACGAGGTGAGCGCGATGAACGAACCGATGCTGGCCGGACTGCGCATCCTCGACCTCACCCGGGCGCTCGCCGGGCCGACCTGCACGCGCATGCTGGTGGAAATGGGGGCCGAGGTCATCAAGGTGGAGCCCGCGCCCGGCGGCGAGATGACGCGCTACGTGTCGAAGCTGCGGGGCAACGAACGCAGCCTCTATTACATCCAGCAGAATCGCGGAAAGAAGAGCGTCTGCGTCGACCTGCGCAAGCCCGAGGGCCTTGCGCTGGTGCAGGAACTCGTCAGGCAGGTCGACGTCGTCGTCGAGAATTTCAAGCCGGGCGTGATCGTGGAGATGGGCATGGGTTTCGACGCGCTGCGCGCGGTGAAGCCGGACATCATCCTGTGTTCGATATCGGCGCTCGGGCAGAGCGGCCCGCTGTCCGGGAAGCCCGGCTACGATTACATCGCCCAGGCCTATTCCGGCGTGACGTCGATGATCGGCGATCCCGAACAGCCGCCGTACATCCCGCTGGTGGGCATCGGCGACGTCAGCACCGGCGTGCACGCCGCACTCGCCATCCTCGCCGCGCTGCGTTACCGCGACCGCACCGGGCGCGGCCAGCACCTCGATGTCGGCCTGCTCGACGTCTACTACCACTGCCACGAAGTCAACGTGCACACCTACAGCGGCACCGACGGCCGGGTCGAGCCGAAGCGCACCGGGCGCCACGCGACCTACGTCTGCCCCGCCGGCGTGTTCCGCGCGAGTGGCGGCCGCGACGTGATGATCATGGGCTTCCTGCATCACTGGAAGGATCTCTGCGCCGCGCTCGGTCGCCCTGAGCTCGCGACTCATCCGGCGTGGGACAGCGATTCCAAGCGGCTCGCGATCATGCCGGAGATCATCGCGCTGATCGAAAACTGGCTGCAGTCCTTCGCCAACCCCGACGACGCGATTCGCGTGCTCGAGGCGCACAACGTGCCCTGCGCGCCGGTGCTGTCGGTGGCCGAGACGATGCGCGAACCGCACCTGCGAGAGCGCGGCACAGTGCGGACCGTCAGCGACCGGCTCGCCGGCAGCTTCGAGGTGCCCGGCTTCCCGCTGCGCTTCAGTGATTTCCCGGATCCGTTGCCGCTCGAGGCGCCGCTGCTCGGCGAGCACAACGCGAACGTGCTGACCTCGATGCTCGGCAAGTCGCCGGAGGAGGTCGCGCGGCTGCGTGCAGCGGGTGTCCTCATCGAAAAGGAGTGCTGAGGCACTCGCGCCAGGACTGTCCCGAACTTGAATACCCCGATGCCGTCGACGGGCGCCTTCGCGCGCTTCGCGCCCGCCCTGTTCGTCCTGTTGTGGTCCACCGGCTTCGTCGGCGCGAAGTTCGGCCTGCCGTACTGCGAGCCGGTGACCTTCATGTGGTACCGCTATTCGATCGTCGCGCTGCTGCTCGGCGCCTACGTGCTGTACGCGCGGGCGCCGTGGCCGCGCGAGCCGTCGGCCTACCTGCACCTGGCGCTGACCGGCCTGCTGCTGCACGGCGTCTACATCGGTGGCGTGTTCATCGCGATCGCGCACGGCATGAGTTCAGGCATCGCCGCGCTGATCGTCGGCGTCCAGCCGCTGCTGACCGCGACGCTCGTCGGGCCGTTGCTGGGCGACACCCTGACGCGGCGGCAGTGGGCCGGCTTCGTCGTCGGTTTCGCCGGGCTGGTGCTGACCGTGGCGAAGACTTTCGATCTCGGTGGCATGCCGCTGTTCGGCCTGATGACCTGCCTGTGCGCGCTGTTCGCGATCACTTTCGGCACGATTTACCAGAAACGGCACACCGTCGGCGTCGACAGTCGCGTCGGCGCGCTGGTGCAGTTCATCGCCACCGCCGCAGTGGCCGGCGTGGTGTCGGCGCTCTTCGAAACGGGCGAGGTCGAGTGGCATCCACGCTTCGTGTTCGCCCTTGCGTGGCTCTGCTTCGCGCTGTCGCTGGGCGCCATCAGTATCCTGTGGTCGCTCATCAAGCGCGGCGCGGCGGCGCGGGTGGCGAGCCTGTTCTACCTGGTGCCGCCGGTGACGGCGGTCGAAGGCTACCTGCTGTTCGGCGAAACGCTGCACGTCGCGCAGATGCTCGGCATCGCGACGACCGCGGTGGGCGTCGCGCTGATCAATCGATGAGGGTTGCAAGCCGCACGCGCGGGCTTCGTCGCTTCCATCCCGGAAGAGTCCGGCCGCACGGCGCCGGAGAAAAGGTGTCGGATTTTAAATCCGACACCTTTTCTCGCCCAGGAAGCCCGACGATCGCCGGCGCCAACTGTCGCGGCGGTGCTGGAGAAAAGGTGTCAGATTTCAAATCTGCCACCTTTTCTCCCCACAGACTCCAGCATGGCTGGCGACGTTTACCCGCCGGTAGAAAAAAGGAGGTGTGCCACATGAACAATCAGGCCCTGCGCGACGGCCTCGACGCGCTTGCCGCTGAACTGCGCGACTTCGCGCAGGCACGCGACTGGGAGCAATTCCACGCGCCGAAGAATCTCGCGATGTCGCTCGCGATCGAGGCGGCGGAAGTGATGGAGCATTTCCAGTGGTCGTCGGCCGACGCGGCCCCTGCGCTGGACGCCGACAAGCGCCAGGCCATTGCGCTCGAACTCGCGGACGTGATGATCTACCTGCTTCGCCTGTCGACGGTGCTCGGCATCGATCTCGTCGACGCGGTGCGGGGGAAGCTTGCGATCAACGCGCAGCGCTACCCCGTGGACAAGGCGCGGGGACGCTCGGACAAGTACGACGAACTTTGATGATTTGGTGCGCCGCAAAAGCGGAGCCGTGCATGCGGTTTGGTAAAAAAAGACGAGAGGGGAGATGAGCATGAAGTTGAAAGTTCCGGGCGTGCGCCTGGTGCTGGGCCTGGTCCTGGCGGCGCCGCTGGCACACGCCGCAGACGGAGCGGACGGTGCGGCGGTCTACAAGCAGCACTGCGCGTCCTGCCACGATACCGGGGCGGCGCGTGCGCCGACCTTCGAAACCCTGCAGAAGATGGAGCCCGTGGCCGTGGTGCGCGCGCTGGAGACGGGCGTCATGCGCGTCATCGGCACGTTCAGCCTCAGCGGCCCGCAGCGCATCGCGGTCGCCGAGCACGTGACCGGCAAACCTTATGACGCGACCTGGCAGCCCAAGGTGGCCAACAGGTGCGCGCCGTCGACCTGGCCGACGCAGGCCGACCCGTTCTCTGCGCCGCACTGGAACGGCTGGGGCGTCAACCAGCAGAACACCCGCTTCCAGCCCGGTGAGATGGCAAAGCTCGCGAAGGGCGACGTGTCGAAGCTCGAACTCGCCTGGGCCTTCGCCTTCCCCGGCGAAACCCTCGCCGAGGCGCATCCGGCCGTCATCGACGGCCGGCTCTTTGTCGGCAGCCGCAGCGGGACAGTCCATGCGCTGGACGCGAAGACCGGCTGCACGCACTGGACCTTCCAGGCCAACGCCGCGGTCAAGGGCGCGATGCTGGTTGCAAGCGTCAAGGATGGCGAAGCGCCGAGCGTGTTCTTCGGCGACGTCGGTGGCCGCGCCTATGCCCTCAACGCCGCGACCGGCGAGCAGCGCTGGTCGATCGTGGCCGACGATCACCAGGCGGCGCGCCTGACCGGCGGCTTCCAGCTGGTCGATGGCACGCTGTACATCCCGGTGTCCTCGCTCGAGGAGGGGCTTGCCGCCGATCCGAACTACCTCTGCTGCACCTTCCGCGGCTCGGTGCTGGCCGTCGATCCGGCAACCGGCAACGTGAAATGGAAGCAGCACTCCATCGTCGCCGAGCCGACGCAGAAGACGGCCGCCGTCGGGGGCGGGCGCGAGATGATCGGCCCCAACGGCGCCGCGATCTGGTCGGCGCCGACGGTCGATCCGAAGAACGGCATGCTTTACGTCTCGACCGGCGACAACTACTCGCAGCCGGCGACCGACACGAGCGACGCGATCATGGCGATGTCGCTGAAGGACGGTGCCATCGCGTGGTCCTACCAGGGGCTCGCGGGCGATGCCTGGAACGTCGCGTGCAGCCTGCCCGGCGGCAGCAACTGCCCGGAGGATGAAGGTCCGGACCACGACATGGGCTCGTCCCCGATCCTCGTGGATCTCGGCGACGGCAAGCGCGTGCTGCTCGGCGGCCAGAAGACCGGCGTGATGCACGCGATCGATCCCGACAACAAGGGTGCGGTGCTGTGGAAGACGCGTGTCGGCAAGGGCGGCATCCTCGGCGGCATCGAGTGGGGTTCCGCGACCGATGGCAAGGCGGTTTACGTCGCGCTGTCCGACGCGCGCTGGGACAAGGGCCAGTTCTTCGGTGACAAGGTTTCCCTCGACCCGCTCCACGGTGGAGGCCTGTTCGCGCTCGACGTGCGTGACGGCAAGCTGCTGTGGCAGGCGCCGCCGGTGTCCTGCGCGGGCCGCGAGCGCTGCAGCCCGGCCCAGACCGCGGCAGTCACCGCGATTCCGGGCGTGGTGTTCTCCGGCGCGATGAGTGGCGTGATGCGCGCCTTCGATACCGCGAACGGCGAAGTCCTGTGGACCTACGACACGATTCGCGATTACGACACCGTCAATGGTGCCGAGGGTCGCGGCGGCGCAATCGACCAGTCGGGCGTCGTCGTCGTCGACGGCATGGTCTACATGAACTCGGGTTATGCGAACTGGGGTGGCAACCCCGGCAACGTGCTGCTCGCATTCAAGCCGAAGGCGCCCTGAGGCGCCCGTCACACGGTCGCCCACGCCGCTTGCGGGGCGGCGTGGGCGTGGTTCACGCGGCGGCGGCCGTCCGCCGCGTGCTCGCCAGCTGCCAGGCCTGTTCGTGCACGTAGAACGCAAGCGTGTTGACCGCCGGTTCGACGAGCGCGAGCAGACCGCCGACGACCGGGCTGCCGGTCACCGCCCACCCGACGCTGAACGCGATGATGAAGTGCACGAGCGCGAAACTCATTGTTTTCCTGATCGCCATGTCGCTTCCTCCGCGAATTCCCGCATGCAGCATGGCCCGGCGGGCCGCCGCACGGAAATTCCGATTGCTTATCGCGACGATAGGCGCCGGCGATGGGCGCTTTGACATAGATCAAAGCCTGCAGATACCCACACGCGTAATGTCCGTCTCGCACATTCCCAAGTTAGCTTTGCGCGCATGCGTAGGCCTCGACCACAAGTCGGGGCCTTTTTTTTGGGTGAACCGTGGATCTTCGCCTCGCCCGTTCCGGGAGAGGCCGGCCGCGCTGTGCAAGCGGGCGGGTGAGGGTCGCTTCCGATTGGCACAGCGCCAGCGCATGCCTCCCTCACCCGCCGCCTTCGGCGTCGACCTCTCCCGGAACGGGAGAGGTGAACCGGCGCAGCGCGGGCGAGGGCGCCCGTCCGCCGGCACTGCGTCAGTGTGCCTCGCGAAATTGCGTTATCCTCGGCGCCCCTGCATGGCGTGACGAAACAGGAGCGTACGTGGTGTCCGCAGCCGCCCTCAGCATCGCAATTGAACCCATCGAACAAACCTGCGCCGAACGGAGCGTCATCGAACGCCTGCTCGCGCTGGACGGCAAGCGCATCCTCGAGCTTGGCTGCGGCCGTGCGGATCTGACGCGCCTGCTGGCGCAGGGCGGGCCCGGGCGCCACATCACCGCGCTCGAGGTCGACGAGATCCAGCACGCGAAGAATCTGCAGATACGGGATTTGCCCAATGTGCGCTTCGAACTCGGTGGCGCGCAGGCGATCCCCGCCGGCGACGCCAGTTTCGACGTCGTCTTCATGTTCAAGTCGCTGCATCATGTGCCCGTCGCGCTGATGGCGGATGGCTTGCGCGAGATCGCGCGCGTGCTGGCGCCGGGTGGCCATGCCTACCTGTCCGAGCCGATTTTCGCCGGCGAATTCAACGAAATCCTGCGCCTCTTCCATGACGAGCAGCGCGTTCGCCAGGCCGCGTTCGACGCCATCGCGGCGGCGGTGGGGGCCGGCCTTTTCGAGTCGGTCGAACAGGTGTTCTTCAAGGCGCCCGTCATGTTTCCCGATTTCGCCGCGTTCGAGCGCCAGGTGATCGGTGTCACGCATACGCGGCACGTGCTGGGCCCGGCGCTGCTCGACGAAGTGAGACGGCGCTTCATGGCGCATGCGGGACCCGACGGCGTACGCTTCGCGCAGCCGATGCGCGTGAACCTGCTGCGCAGGCCTGCGCTCGCTTGAAGCGCGCGAACGCCTGGGCGCCGCCGGCCTGCTGGCTTGCGCTCCTGCTGTGGGCCTGCGCCGCGACCGCGGCGGACGGATGGATCTCCGGGCGTGTGGTCTCGGTGACCGACGGCGATACCGCCGTGGTGGAGACCACGAACGGGCGCAGCCTTCGGGTCCGCTTCTACGGCGTCGATGCGCCCGAGCACGAGAATCGCGACTGGCCCGCCCAGCCCCACAGCGCCGCCGCGCATCGCTTCATGCGCGGCCTCATCGCGGACCGGCCGGTAGCCGTGCGCCTGACCGGCGACCGGACGCACGGCCGTGAAGTGGGCGAGGTGTTCGTGGACGGACGATCGGCCAGCCGCGAACTGCTGCGAGCGGGTCTCGGCTGGTGGAATCGCAAGTACGCGGCGAAGGATTCCGATCTCGCGCGGCTGCACGAGACCGCGCGCGCCGCCCGCATCGGTCTATGGCGCGATGCCCGCCCGGTGCCGCCGTGGGTGCACCGCGCACGCCATCGCGCCAGTCGCTGAAAGACGATTAATCAAGGAGATTGAAATGCGCAAAACGACGCTGTCGATATTCGTCATGCTGCTGCTCGCGGCGGCCGGCTGCTCGGAAGAACAGCAGAACAGGCTCGCCCGGCTGGGCGTGACCTGGCTGGAAGGGGATTATCGCGTCACCTATGCGGATGGCGAGCACGCCAGGAGCTGGGACGTGCTGGACGGCAAGGTGACCAGCGACCCGGACCGCGGGTACTACTACTTCTGGGCGACGATCAACGGCGAGAAGCTGTACGTGCAGACGCCCATTGCCCGCACCTATATCGAGGAACTGCCGTAAGCAAAGGCGAGAGGCCGTGAGGCCTCTCGCGCGTTGCGTTTACTTCGCCTGGATGGACTGCAGGTAGACGACGGTCTCGACGAGCCGGCCACGCAACTCGGTCTCACCACCAATGCCCTTGTCTTTCATCTCCTGGCCCCACATCGGCATGTCGGTGGTGCCGTGCGCGGTCAGCATGCTGCGACCGTCGATCGACTCGTAGACCTTGCCGAATGGGAACTCGCCGTTGTTGTTCTTGGCGAGCATCGTCAGGTCTGACGGTTTGGTCGTCATCAGGTTCGCGAAGGGGCCATCGCCCTTGCCACCGCTGCCGTGGCACACGGCGCAGTACTGATCGAACCGCGTCTTGCCGGCGCTGACGACCGCATCGTCAGCCGCCTGCACGGATATTGCCGCCAACGCGGAGAGTGCCGCGACGCCAATCCCTGCCGCTCTGACCCATTTGGAATTTTTCACCCTGGACCTCCTTACTTGCGTTCACTCATCAACATCTGCATTCGCCGCGGTTGCGGCGCCGCATTCCTGATTCCTTGCAGTTCTAGACGGGCTCGTTGGCCTGCTGTCCCGCATGGTAAGTGGTATAGACCACGATTGGCACGTTGAGGGAGCCCAGGTGCTGCTCGACCAGCGGCTTCACTTCTTCCCATGCCAGCCCGCCGACGCCGGTCGCCAGGCGCGGCAATGCGATGCTCGTGAAATGTTCCGCCAGCGCGAGCTTGTGCAGCTCACGCAACGCGTGGCCCACGTTGTGGGTGGTGGCCTTGCCGGGCTTCGATCCGTGCTCGTAGGCGGCATCCTGGGTGAAGAGATTGACGATGCGCTTGCCCGATGCGCCCATCCAGGACCATACCTCGCCTGCCTTCGGGTGCTGGGTCTGGCAGTAGTGACGAAAATCCTTGTACAGGGCCGGCCACTGTTCACGCAGCTGCAGCGCGAGCCCCTGATGGAAGGAATCGTTCGGCGCAACGCCGTGCGCGATCACCTGGGCATTGGTAAGAAGAATGTCACCGGAAACTTCGTGGAGCATACTGCGGAATCCTTGGCTCGGTTGAACTGAAATTCGTAAGTCCAAGGTAACAAACCGGGATTGAGAGTTATTGCGCCGGCTCAAGTCCGGGGCTGTTGTGGGCGGATGGGTTGTGCTGGTGCCGGCGCGGCGCATCGGGCTTCCTGCGTCAGCCCAACCTGCGCGCGCTGGCTGGCGTGCGTCGTTGCCGGCGGGCTTTGGGATAGCCATGGAGCGGCGAAAAGGTGTCAGATTTGAAATCTGACAAGCGGGCACGGGGGAGAAAAGGTGTCAGATTTGAAATCTGACACCTTTTCTCCAGCACCGCCCGCGACAGTTGGCGCAGGAAGCCCAACGCGCGATGGCCGCTGTCGGCAACACATGGCACTTGCGCTGAATAACAGTATCTACGATCTCTTCACCTCTCTCGCCCCGGGAGAGGTCGACGCCGAAGGCGGCGGGTGAGGGGCGTTTCGGATTGGCGCAGCGCCGGCCCTAGGGCAGAACCTGGTCGATGCGGATCTCCACGGTGCGCGCGCCACCGACCGGCACCGGGCCGGCACGTCCCTCGAGGTCGCCACTCGCAGCCATGGCCTGGCCGCCCTGGCTGATCCGCGCGATGACCTCGACCTCGCTGGCCGAACTCAGCTTCGCGGCGGGCGACATCGCCATGCTGTCGTCGAGCCGGACCTTCAGGGGGAAACCGGTCGGCGGCAGCCGCTGCACCGCCAGCGGCATCGGCATGCCGGCGGGATTCCTCGCCAGCACGAACAGCATCGCGTCCTTGCCGATGCGGGCGGCCAATGCAGGGTCCAGTGCGACCTCCACGTCGAGGCTGGCACCGTCGACCGCGGCCGGCGGCGTCGCCGGCACAGCTTCGCTGACGGCCGGTGCAGGGGTGGCCTCACCACCCGCGGGCTTGCCGTCCAGTGCGGCGAGCTGCTGGTCGAGCTCGTCGGTGGGCTGGTGCGCTTCGACGCTTGCGGCCCGCGCCCGCTGCAGGTACTCGCGCGCCTTCGGCAGGTCGTTCGCCTCCTGGGCCGCAAGCCCGGCGAGCCACAAGGCCGTGATGTGCCCGGGCTCGGCGGCGAGCGCGCGCTCGACCAGTTCCAGCGGACGGCCGGCCATGCGGCCGCCGTTCATCATCGCCAGCGCATCCGCGTACTGCACGAGCACGTCGGCGCGGTCGCCGGTGATTTTGATCACGGCGGCGTACTGGTCGACGGCCTGTCCGTACTGCTCGGTGGCCATCATCACGCGCGCCATCCACATGCGCGCCTCGGGGTCCTCGGGGTTCTGGTCGATGCGCTGCTGCAGCTGTTCGACCATCTGCGCCATCGACATGCGCTCGTGCGGCGCAGTGCCCGGCGGCGCGGGGTTCAGCATGTCCGGCGAACCGACGGTGAAATACAGCGGCAGGGCGATCGCCGGCAGCAGCACGCACAGGGCGACGAAGGCGGTGCGGCGGGCGCGGGCGGACAGCGGCGCCGGCGCTGCGGCCGGCAGTTCGTGCAGCGCGCTGCGCGCCAGCTCCTCGGCGACGGCGTCGGCCTGCGCGGCGGCCAGCGTGCCGTGGTCGAGGTCCCGCGCCATTTCCTGCGTGCGCCGGGCGTAGATCGCCTGCGCGGACTCGTCCGGGGTGGCGCGCAGCCGGCGTGCGCTCGCGGCGACGTACAGGATGGTGCCGCCGAGCAGCACCGTCGTGATGATCCAGAAAGTCATGATTCCTCGTTGCGCGAGCGCGTGAGCGCGGCGATGGCGGCGGCTTCGTCCGGGCCCGGCGTGGTCGCTGGCGCCCTGGCGCGGCCGATGCGCCACCAGACGACGCCCGCGCCCAGCAGCAGCAGCACCGGGCCGAACCACAGCAGGGAGGTGGTGCCGGAGACGGGTGGGCGGTAGAGCACGAAATCCCCGTAGCGTTCGACGAGGAAGCCGACGATTTCCTCGTCGGTCCGGCCCTCGTTCAGCATACGGTAGACCTCGTCGCGCAGGTCCTGCGCGAGATCGGCATGCGAATCCGCCAGGGACTGGTTCTGGCAGACGAGGCAGCGCAACTCCGCCGCCAGCTTCTGGTAGCGCTGCTCGGTTGCGGCGTCCTTGAACTCGAAGGGCGTGTCGGCGGCCTGCGCCTGGCCGAGCGCGAGCGCCAGCAGCAGCGCGGGCAGGGCGCGGCTCATGGCCTGGCCTGCGCGAGCCGCGCGAGCAGGGGCTTGATTTCCTGCTGCCAGACTTCGGGCGTCAGCGGCCCCACCTGCTTGTAGCGGATGACGCCGGCGGCGTCGATCACGAAGGTCTCCGGCACGCCGTAGACACCGAGATCGAGGCCCAGCTTGCCCTCCGGGTCGAAGATGGAATCGCGGTAGGGGTCGCCGTGGGATTTCAGCCAGGCTGCGGCGTCCTCGCGGGTGTCCTTGTAGTTCAGGCCGATGATTTCCACCTGTTCGCGCCGCGCGATGTCCACCAGCAGCGGATGCTCGATGCGGCAGGCGCTGCACCACGACGCCCACACGTTGAGCAGCAGCGGGCGGCCCAGCAGGTCCTTGCGGGCGATCTGCGCGGCCGGGTCCGCAAGGCGGGTCAGCGCGAACTCGGGCGCCGGCTTGTCGATCAGCGGCGAGGGCACATAGCGCGGGTCGAGCTTCAGGCCGACCGCGAGCACCACGACCAGCACGATGAAAATCGCGAGCGGGACGATGAAACGCATGGCGCTCAGGCTTCTTGCGCCGCCACGCCGGCGGCGGGCTCGCTGGCCTTCAGGCGATAGCGGCGATCGGTGGCGGCGACGAGCCCGCCCGCGGCCATCAGCACGGCGCCCAGCCAGATCCAGCGGATGTAGGCCTTGTAATGGAGGCGCACGCTCCACGCCCCACCCTCGAGCGGCTCGCCCAGTGACACGTAGAGATCGCGGGTGAAGCCGGCATCGATGCCGGCCTCGGTCATCGGCATGCCGCGCACCTTGTAGAAGCGCTTCTGCGGGCGCAGTTCAGCGACCGTCTCGCCCTTGCGGGTGACGACGAACAGCGCCTCGTCGGCCTGGAAATTGGGCCCGCTGAATTCGTTCAGGGACTCGAAGCGGAACGCGTAGCCACCAAGGTCCACGCTGTCGCCCGGCGCCATGCGCTCGTGGCGATCGACGCTCATCGCGCCGGTCAGGCACACGCCGGCGATCGTCATCGCGAAGCCGCAGTGCGCAATGACCTGCCCGACGAAGCCGCGCGGCTGCGCGAACAGGGCCGCGAGCGGCGACGCGCGACCCGCGCAGCGCTGCCACACGCCCACCACCGTCGAGGCCACAACCCACAGCGCGAGCGCGAGGCCGATGGCCGCCGTGCTGCGGGTGGGGCCGTCGAGCACGAACAGCGCGCAGACGCCGAGCAGCAGCGCGGCGCCCGCCGCATAGCGCAGCTGGCCCCACAGGCGGCGGAAACTGTCTTCGCGCCAGCGCGCGAACTGGCCCCAGCCGAGCGCGAGCGCCAGCGGCATCATCAGCAGGCCGAAGACGAGGTTGAAGTAGGGCGGTCCGACCGAAATCTTGCCCAGCCCAAGCGCATCGAGCACCAGCGGGTAGAGCGTGCCGAGCAGGATGGTCGCGGTCGACACGGCGAGCAGCAGTGAATTAGCGAGCAGGAAGGTCTCGCGCGACACCGGCTCGTAGCTGCCGCCAGCCAGCACCTGCGGGCCGCGCCACGCGTAGAGCGCGAGCGAACCGCCTACGGCCACGCCGAGGATGCCGAGCACGAACACACCGCGCGCCGGATCGGTGGCGAAGGCGTGCACCGAGGTCAGCACGCCGGAGCGCACGAGGAAGGTGCCGAGAAGGCTCAGCGAGAAGGCGCCAATCGCAAGCAGCACCGTCCAGCTCTTGAAGGTGCCGCGCTTGTCGGTGACCGCCAGCGAATGGATGAGCGCGGTGCCGAGCAGCCACGGCATGAACGACGCGTTCTCGACCGGATCCCAGAACCACCAGCCGCCCCAGCCGAGCTCGTAGTAGGCCCACCAGCTGCCGAGCGCGATGCCGAGGGTCAGGAACAGCCAGGCGGTCAGGGCCCAGGGCCGTGCCCAGCGCGCCCAGCCCGGCGTCAGCCGCCCGCTGACGAGCGCCGCGATCGCGAAGGCGAAGGGCACGGCGAAGCCGACGTAGCCCATGTAGAGCATCGGGGGATGGATGATGAGGCCCGGGTCCTGCAGCAGCGGGTTGAGATCCGCGCCGTCCAGCGGCGCGGGCAGCCCGCGCGCGAACGGGTTCGACGTGAAGAGCATGAACAGCAGGAAGGCGACGCTGACCAGGCCCATCACCGCGGTCACGATGCCGGCGATGTCGCTCGGCAGTTCGCGGTCACGCAGCGTCACGGCCAGCGTCCAGCCGGCGAGGATCAGCGCCCACAGCAGCAGTGAACCCTCGTGCGCGCCCCAGGTGGCCGAGACGCGATAAGGCCAGGGCAGCGCGGAATTCGAGTTCTGCGCGACGTACAGCAGCGAGAAGTCGTTGACGAGGAAGGCGTGAATCAGCACCGCGAAGGCCGCGAACAGGCACGCGAACTGCACGCGCGCCGCCGGGCGCGCCATCGCAAGCCACGCCGCGTCCCGCCGCCACAGGCCGACGGCGGGGAACACCACCTGCACCACCGCCAGGGCGAGTGCGAGCACGCACAGGAACAGACCGATTTCGGGAATCATGGCGCGGGCCTCGTCAGCGTGGCGTCCGGGCCGGGGTGGCCCAGTGCCTCGGCGACCTCGGGTGGCATGTAGTTCTCGTCATGCTTGGCGAGCACCTCGCGCGCGGCGAACACGCCGTCGGGCCCGAGCTGGCCGTTGGCGACGATGCCCTGGCCTTCGCGGAAGAGGTCGGGAAGGATGCCGTCGTAGCGCACGGTGACCTGCTGTTTCAGGTCGCTGAGCGTGAACTCCACCTCGAGCTGATCGGGGGCGCGCTTGACGCTGCCGGCGACGACCAGCCCGCCGATGCGGAAATCGCGCGCCGCCGGCGCCTTGCCGGCCGCGACGTCGCTGGGGCTGTAGAAGTACATGAGGTTCTGGTTGAAGGCGTTGAGGATCAGCGCCGTGGCCACGCCCATGCCCACCACCAGCAGGCCTATCGTCAGCATGCGCTTGCGCCGCGGCGTCATGCGGGGCCCTGCCGGTTGCGGGCGCGCGCGGCGAGCGTGCGCATCACCTGCTTTTCGCGGCGCAGCGGCTGCACGATGTTCCAGGCCAGCACTGCGGCCGCCAGTGCATAGGAAGTCCAGACGTAGGCGGCGTAGCCACCCATCGCGAAGAAGTCATGCAGGGATTTCATCGGGAATCGGCTCCGAGCGTGAGTTCACGCACCCAGGTCGTGTGCTGTTCGAACTCGAGTATCTCGCATCGGGTGCGCACGAGCAGCACCGCGGCGAACAGGGTTTTGAAGGCCAGCGTCATCGCGAGCAGGGGGATCAGCATGGAGGTCGCGATCGACGGCGTGTCGAATTTCGTCACCGTCGGGCCCTGGTGCAGCGTGCTCCACCATTCGACCGAGTAATGGATGATCGGGATGTTGACCACGCCGACGATCGCAAGCACCGCGCCGGCGCGGGCCGCCGCGCGACGGTCCTCGATGGCGGACTGCAGCGCGAGGTAGCCGAGATACAGGAACAGCAGGATGAGTTCCGAGGAGAGGCGCGCGTCCCACACCCACCAGGTGCCCCACATCGGCTTGCCCCACAGCGAGCCGGTGGCCAGTGCGAGAAAGGTGAAGGATGCGCCGAGCGGCGCGCACGAGCGGGCGATGATGTCGCCCATCTTCACCTTCCAGATGAGGCCCACCGCGCCGGCGCCGGCCATCACCATGTAGACGAACATCGACAGCCAGGCGCTTGGCACGTGGATGTAGATGATCCGGAAGCTGTCGCCCTGTTGGTAATCGGCCGGGGCCAGCACCAGCCCGCCGACGAGGCCCACCACGAACAGCACGGCACTGAGGCCGAAGAGCCAGGGGCTCAGGCGCCGGGCGAACGCGTGGAAGTAGGGGGGGGAAGCGAACTTGTGGAAGCGGTCGAACATGCGGCTCGAGTGTGTCTTCAACGTTACGGACAGGCGCCCGGTTCAGCCGAGCCGCGCGCGCAGCGCGGCGGCGGTCGCCCACGGTGTCAGGGTCAGCGCAAGGACCGACAGGCCAGACAACAGGAACATTTCGGCTTCGACCGGCAGGCCCAGCGCCGCGTTCCGTGCCGCAGAGGTCCCGAAAATGAGCACCGGAATGTACATTGGAAGGGTGATCAGTGCCAGCAGGAGGGTCCCCCCGCGCAGGCCTACCGTCAGCGCACTGGCCAGCGCGCCGATCAGTGACAGCACCGGGCTGCCGAGCAGCAGTCCCAGCAGCAGCGCGCGCAAGGTCACGGTGTCGAGTCCGAACAGCGCGCACAGCAGGCCGCCGAGCACCAGCAGGGGCGCGGCACTGGTCAGCCAGTGGGCGCCCGCCTTCATCAGCGCGAGCAGCGCGAGCGGCTGCGGCGACAGCGCCAGCAGTTCGAGGCTGCCATCGGCGTGATCCGCCGCGAAGACCTCGGGCAGCGTCAGGGTCATCGACAGCAGCACCGCCACCCAGCAGATCGACGGCAGCAGCACGCGCAGCGTCTGCTCCGACGGGCCGATCGCGAGCGGGAACAGGTAGACCGTGATCGCGAAGAACACGAGCGGCTGCAGGATCTCGCTGCGACGGCGCCACGCCCGCGTGAGGTCCCGGGCGAACACCGCGCGCGCCGCGCCCAGGGCGGAACCCGGGGTGGAGCGGCTGTTCATGGCGCGGGCCTGTCGCCGAACTCGAAGCGGCGCAGGTACTGCGGCGGCACGTCGAGGGGGTGATGGGTGGAGACGACCGCGACGCCGCCGCGCCGCGCGTGGCCGGTGAGCAGGTCGTCGACGAGCGCGCGGCCCGCCGCGTCCAGCGCCGTCAACGGCTCGTCCATGATCCAGAGCGGGCAGTCCAGGGCGACGAAGCGGGCGAGCGCGAGGCGTTGGCGCTGGCCCGCGGACAGGCGCCGGGCCGCCGCGTCGCCAAGCCCGGCGAGGCCCACGGCCGCGATGGCCTCGGGCACGCCGAGGGCCGGGCGGCCGGCACCCAGTGCCAGCATGTAGGCAAGGTTCTCGGTGACCGACAGGAAGCCGGTCACGCCGGGCAGGTGGCCCAGGTAGCAGAGATCCTCGCGCAGCGCCTCACAGCCGACCTGGACTTCCTGCTCGCGCCAGAGCAGGCGGCCGCCCGCCGCCGGAGCGAGGCCGGCCAGGATCTTCAGCAGGCTGGTCTTCCCGGCGCCGTTGGCGCCGACGATCTGCCAGATCTCACCGGCGCCGGCGCGCAGGGACAGACCGTCGAAAATCAGTTCGTCGCCGCGCATGCACGCGAGGTCGTGCGCGACCAGCGCCGGCGCGTTGGCATCGGGAGGGCTCACTGATGGCGACGGCGCTGCTTCTTCCGTGGTCGGTCGGTCGAGGGCGGGTTCGAACCGCCGCGCAAGGTTCCGGGACGGCTCAGCCCCGGCCGCCCAAACCGCCGAAACCGCCACCGGGCAGTCCGCCCGGCATGCCTGACGGCCCCTTGCCGGGCACGACGATGCGCGAGGCTTCCTCGCGCGCCATTTCCTTCGCGCGCTCGTTCAGGCGCTCGATGGCCTCACGCACGCCTTGCGGGAACTGGTCGAGGGCGTCTTTCAGGTTGTCGACTTCAAGCGGGAACTGCACCGGGATTGGCCCCATCTGCGTCATGAGCGTGGTATCGCCGATGAAAAGGCGCTTGCGCGCCGAGTCCTCCACGCCATCGACGGTGACCGGGATCAGCACCCGGACGGAGGCCGCGTGCAGGTCGGTGTACGACTCTTCGCGATAGAGATTGTCGACGTCCACACTCATCGACTCTGCGGGCTGGGACGGGCGGGTGGCCATGCGGCGGCTCCTCAGGTTTGGTTGCGGGCAATACTAAGGACTGGGGCGGGGAGTGTCACGGCCGACGATCTTCACCTCTCCCGCACTGGGAAAGGTCGGCCGCGCAGCGGCCGGGTGAGGGTCGTCTCCGTTCGGCGCAGCGCCGGCGCATGTCTCCCTCACCCGCCGCCTTCGGCGTCGACCGCTCCCGGGCGGGAGAGGTGAAGACAGGCCGACCGCTCGATCAAGCCGCCTTCAAGCTTTCCCGCCGCCGGCCGCAAACGGCTGACAGCCTTGCGCTTTGTAACAGCCGGGCGCTGAACCCGCGTGTAGAATGCGGCCTCCACAGGGATCGACAAGAGGTCATGATGCGAATTCTGGTTACCGGCGCAGCCGGCTTCATTGGTGCGCGACTGAGCGAACGCCTGCTGGCGCGCGGCGACGAAGTGATCGGAATCGACAACCTCAACGACTACTACGACCCCACCCTGAAAGAAGCGCGCCTCGCGCGCCTGACCCCGCACCCCAGATTCGAATTCCATCGCCTCGACATCGCCGAACGCGCGGCGATGGTGCGGGCCTTCGACAGCATCCGGCCCCAGCGCGTGGTCAATCTCGCGGCCCAGGCTGGCGTGCGCTATTCGCTGGAGAACCCGCACGCCTACGTCGACGCGAACGTCGTCGGTTTCGTCAACGTGCTGGAAGGCTGCCGCGCCGTCGGCGTCGAACACCTGGTCTACGCGTCCACCAGTTCCGTGTACGGCGCGAACACGCGCATGCCGTTCTCCGTGCACGACAACGTCGACCACCCGCTGTCGCTGTACGCGGCAACCAAGAAAGCCAATGAACTGATGGCGCACACCTACAGTGCGCTGTTCGGGCTGCCGACCACGGGCCTGCGCTTCTTCACGGTCTACGGGCCGTGGGGTCGCCCGGACATGTCGCTGTTCATGTTCACGAAGAAGATGCTCGAGGGCGAGCCCATCGACGTCTTCAACTACGGCAACCACCGGCGCGATTTCACCTATGTCGACGACATCGTCGAAGGCGTGATCCGCACGCTAGACCACGTTGCGACACCGGACCCGGACTGGCGCAGCGATGCGCCCGACCCGGCCACCGCCGCCGCGCCTTATCGCCTCTACAACATCGGCGCCAACGCCCCCGTGCCCCTGATGGACTTCATCGGCGCGCTGGAGGAGTGCCTCGGGGTGGAGGCCAAGAAGAATTTCCTGCCGCTGCAGGCCGGCGATGTCCCCGACACCTACGCCGACGTCTCCGCGCTGGTGGCTGACGTCGGCTACAAGCCGGCCACGCCAATCAAGGTGGGCATCGCGAATTTCGTCTCCTGGTATAAAGAGTATTACGGCATCAAATGAGCACACACGCGCGCAAAATCTCGGTGGTCGGTCTCGGCTACGTCGGTTTGCCGGTGGCAGTCGCCTTCGGCAAGCAGGACAGCTGCATCGGCTTCGACATCAATGAGCATCGGATCGCGGAACTGAAGTCGGGCCATGACAGCACGCTCGAGGTCGAACCCGCGGATTTGAAGGCGGCGAACATCACCTTCACCGCCGACCCCACCGTGCTGGCCCAGGCCGACTTCCACATCGTCGCCGTGCCGACGCCCATCGACAACGCGAAGCGCCCGGACATGACGCCCGTGCTTAAAGCCTCGCAGACGGTGGGCAAGGTGTTGAAGCGCGGCGACATCGTGGTCTACGAATCGACGGTCTATCCCGGCGCGACGGAGGAAGACTGCGTGCCGGTGCTGGAGCAGCACTCGGGCCTGAAGTGCGGCGTCGATTTCTTCGTCGGCTACTCGCCGGAGCGCATCAACCCCGGCGACAAGGAACACACGTTCACGAAGATCACGAAGGTGGTGTCGGGCCAGACGCCCGAGGTGCTCGACATCGTCGCCCGCGTCTACGAGAGCGTGGTCACCGCCGGCGTGCATCGCGCGGCGACGATCAAGGTCGCGGAATCGGCGAAGGTCATCGAGAACACGCAGCGCGACCTCAACATCGCGCTGATGAACGAGCTGGCGCTGATCTTCCATCGCCTAGGCATCGACACCCGCGACGTGCTCGCCGCGGCCGGCACCAAGTGGAACTTCCTGAAGTTCGACCCGGGCCTCGTCGGCGGCCACTGCATCGGCGTCGACCCCTACTACCTGACGCATCGGGCACAGGTCGCGGGTTACATTCCCGAGGTCATCCTCGCCGGCCGCAGCATCAACGACAACATGGGCCGCTACGTCGCGCAGCACCTTGTGAAGCTGATGATCCGACACGGCAGCCAGGTGAAGGGCGCGGTCATTACGGTGCTCGGCTTCACGTTCAAGGAAGACGTGCCGGACCTGCGCAACACGCGCGTCATCGACATCATCGAGGAGCTCCGCGACTACGGCGCCGAGGTGCAAATCCACGACCCCTGCGCGCACGCCGAGGAAGCGCTGGAGGAATACGGCATCACGCTGACGCCCGCCGAGGCCCTGCGCCCGGCGCAGGCCGTGGTGCTCGCGGTGCCGCATCGCCAGTATCTCGCCGAGGGCTGGTCGCTGGTCACGCGTTGCCTCGACCAGGGCGGGGTGGTCGTCGACGTGAAGGCAAAACTCGATCGCGCGACCTGCCCGGACGGCGTGTCGCTGTGGAGGCTCTGACGCCATGCGCGTAGTGATGATCGGTACCGGTTACGTCGGCCTCGTGTCGGGCACCTGCTTCGCCGAGTTCGGCGCCGATGTGTGCTGCGTCGATGTCGACGAGCGCAAGGTCGAGCGGCTGAAGAATGGCGAAATCCCGATTTACGAGCCGGGGCTCGACGACCTGGTTGCGAAGAACGTGCGCGAGGGGCGGCTGGCGTTCACCACCCGCCTGGGCGACGTCGCAGGTGACGCCGACCTCATCTTCATCGCGGTCGGCACGCCGAGCCGCCGCGGTGACGGCTTCGCGGACCTGTCCTTCGTCTACGAGGCCGCGCGCCAGCTGGCGCCGCACCTGCGTGGCTATACGGTCATCGTCGACAAGTCGACCGTGCCGGTGGGCACCGCGCGCAACGTCTCGCGCCTCATTCGTGAGACCAACCCGGATGCCGACTTCGACGTTGCGTCCAACCCCGAATTCCTGCGCGAGGGCGCTGCGATCTCGGACTTCATGCGTCCGGACCGCGTGGTCATCGGCGTCGAGAGCCCGCGCGCCGAGAAGCAGCTGCGCGAGCTGTACCGCCCGCTGAACCTGATCGAGGCGCCGATCCTCGTCACCGGCCTCGAAAGCGCGGAGCTCATCAAGTACGCGGCGAACGCCTTCCTCGCGACGAAGATCAGCTTCATCAACGAGATCTCGATGCTGTGCGAGTCCGTCGGCGCCGACGTCCACGCCGTGGCCAAGGGCATGGGCATGGACAAGCGCATCGGCGGCAAATTCCTGCATGCGGGCCCCGGTTACGGGGGTTCGTGCTTCCCGAAAGACACCCAGGCACTCGTGCGCATCGCGCAGGAGCACGGGGTGTCGAGCCGCATCGTGGAGTCCGTGATCGAGGTCAACGCGGCGCAGAAGGCGCGCATGATCAAGAAGATCCGCGAGGCCCTGGGCGGCAGCGAAGCCGGTAAGCGCATCGGCGTGCTGGGCCTGACCTTCAAGCCCGAGACCGACGACATGCGCGACGCGCCGGCGCTGTCCATCCTGCCACCGCTGATGGAGAAGGGCGCAAAAATCCGCGCCCACGATCCGCAGGGCGTGCACGAAGCGAAGACCATGCTGCCGGCCGACGTCGAATACTGCGACGACATCTACAGCGTATTCGACGACGTCGACGCCGTGGTGCTGCTGACCGAATGGAACGTCTACCGCGGCCTCGACCTCGCGCGCGCCGGCAAGGCGATGCGCGAGCGTGTGTTCATCGACCTGCGCAACGTCTACGAGCGGGAGTCGATGGCCAGCCACGGGTTCAGGTATTACTGCGTCGGGCGGTGATCTCTCCTCGTCCGCATGCGGCGCGCGCCACCGAGGGGAGAAAAGGTGTCAGATTTCAAATCTGACACCTTTTCTCTCCATTCTTCGCCTCTCCCGCCCCGGGAGAGGCCGCGCGCAGCGCGGGTGAGGGTGGTCTCAGACTGGCGCAGCGCCAGCTGACGCGCCACTCAACCGCCGCCTTCGGCGTAGGAGAGAAAAGGTGTCAGATTTCAAATCTGACACCTTTTCTCCCCATTCTCCGCCTCTTCCGCCCCGGTAGAGGCCGCGCGCAGCGCGGGTGAGGGTGGTCTCAGACTGGCGCAGCGCCAGCTGACGCGCCACTCACCCGTCCGCTTCGCGGCCGGCCTCTCCCGCGGGAGAGGCGAAGAACATCGGGGTACAAATCCCTACCGGTTCTTCTGCATAATCCGCCCCTTACCAGCGCGCGGGCAGTCCGACCTTGCTCTTCTCCTCCCAGCTTTTCATCCTGCTGTTCCTGCCGCTCGCGCTCGCGCTGTATCACGCCCTCGCCGGTGACTACCGGGCACGGCTCTGGGCGCTGACGCTCGCGTCCTTCGCCTTCTACGGCTGGTGGGACCTGCGCTTCCTGCCGCTGCTTATCGCCGCGATCACGCTGAACTGGGGACTTGGACACATATATATGTCTCTGGGGCGGCCGCGCTGGCTGATCGTCGCCGGCGTCGCCTTCCACCTGGGGCTGCTCGGCTTCTTCAAGTACGCGAACTTCTTCGCCGACGCCGTCGCCGCCGTGACCGGCGCCGGGCACCAGCGCTGGAGCATCGTGCTGCCGCTCGCGATCAGCTTCTTCACCTTCCAACAGATCTCCTACCTGGTGGACCTGAAACGCGGCCAGGCGCCGACCTACAGCTGGCTCGAATACACGGCCTACATCGTGTTCTTTCCTCATCTCATCGCCGGCCCCATCGTCCGCCACAACGAACTCATCGGCCAGTTCACTGCCCACCCCCATCGCGACGGCAGCCTCGAGACCGCCGCGCGTGGGTTGCTGCTGTTCGTGCTGGGGCTGGTTAAGAAGGTGTTCTTCGCCGACGAACTCGCCGGTGTGGCGAACCCGGTTTTCGACGGCGCGCTCGCGGGTGCGGTGCCGGCAACGGCCGACGCCTGGCTCGGCGCGCTGGGCTACACGCTGCAGCTCTATTTCGACTTCTCGGCCTATTCGGACATGGCAATCGGGCTCGGCGCGATGTTCGGCCTGCGCTTGCCCATCAACTTCGACCAGCCCTACCGCGCGACCAGCATCCGCGAATTCTGGCGGCGCTGGCACATGACCCTGTCGCGCTTCTTCCGCGACTATCTCTACATTCCGCTCGGCGGCAACCACGGCGGCTTCGCGATGACCTGCGGGCTGGTGCTGCTGACGATGACGCTGTGCGGCCTGTGGCACGGCGCCGGCTGGACCTTCATCGCGTGGGGCGCGCTGCACGGGCTTGCGATCGTCGGCAGCCGCGTGTGGGGGCTCGCCGGCATTCGCGTGCCCGCGCTGGCGGGCTGGGCGCTGACGATGTTGTTCGTGGTTGTCGGCTGGGTGCTGTTCCGCGCCGAAACCTTCGCCTCGGCCTGGCGCGTGCTCGCCGGCATGGCGGGCCAGGGCGCCGGCGACGCGAACCCGGCGGAGGGCTGGGCCTTCGTCGTCATCGGCGCGGCGTTCGCGCTGTTCGGCCCGACGAACATCGCCTGGGCCGATCGCAGGCTCGCGCCGCGGATGTCGCTCGCCGTGCTGGCGGCCTTCGCGCTGTTCGTCGTCACGCTGCGCGTGGGGCAGGGGCGTGGCCTCGACTTCATCTACTTCCAGTTCTGAGGGCGCGATGTCCTGGCGCCGCTTCCTCGGACTCACGCTCGCGCTGTTCGCGCTGTTCTCGCTCGCGTGCTACGGCTTCATCCTGCTGCTGGACCCCTACCAGAACGTGCCGTTCTCGCCCGCGCTCCCGCGCGCGCCCGTCGCGCAGAACCAGCGCTACGCCTACCCCGCGCTCGCGCGCCAGCCGCAGTTCGACAGCGCAATCGTCGGCACTTCGATGGTCCGCCTGCTCAATCCTTCGCGCCTGAACGAACTGCTCGGCGCCCGCTTCGTCAATCTCGCGATGAACTCGGCGACCGCCCATGAGCAGGTGCGGATGAACGAACTCTTCCTCCGCCATCACCCGCGGGCGAAGTTCCTGGTCTACGCGATTGACGACAGCTGGTGCCGGGCAGCGTCCGAGCCGGACCGCTACACCTTCCGCGACTTCCCCGAATTCATGTTCGACGAGAACCGCTGGAACGACCTGCTGTATCTCTTCAACGACAAGGCGCTCGAGAACGCGGTGCGCATGCTCGAACTCGTGCGAGGGAAGCGCGAGCCCAAGTACGGGCCGGACGGCTACTTCGACTTCACGCGTGATTTCGGCGCCTACGATCTCGCGCGCACGCGGCAGCGGATTTACGGAACTCCGACGCCGCCGGCCGCGCCGCCGCCGCTGGACCTCGAACCCGCGTCCAGCGCCGATGCGCCGGCAATGGCCAATCTCGACCTCCTGCCACAGCTCCTGCAGGCGGCGCCTCCCAACGCCCGCATCGGCCTGCTGATGCCGCCGATGCACGTCTGGCACCAGCAGCAGAACGCGGCGAACTACCGGGAATGCAAGGCGCGGGTGCTCGCGGCCGTCGCTCCGCTGCGGCAGGTGGTGGTGCTGGATTACCTGCTCGACAGCCCACTCACCCGGCGCGACGAGCACTACTGGGACGCCATCCACTACGGGGACGAGATCGCGATGGGTATCGAGCGGGATATCGCCATCGCGCTCGCTGGCGGCAAGGTGGCACGGGAGGGCGTGGTACAGCGCGCAAGGCGCTGAAGTCGCTTGCCGGTGCCAGATATTGCGATACGCCTCGCAGCCGCCACCAGATATACCTGTTCACTTATTGAACAGCCTTCGTCTACAATGCGTTCACTCAATGAACGCCCGCCGATGCCGCAAGACCGCGAAGAAGCCCTGACCCTCGAACTGCTGAACGCCATCGGGGCCCGCAGCGACGTGACCCAGCGTCACCTCGCGGATCGCCTGGGCGTGGCGCTGGGGCTCGCCAATTCCTACCTGAAGCGCTGCGTGCGCAAGGGGCTGGTGAAGGTCACGCAGGCGCCGGCCAACCGGTATCTCTACTACCTCACGCCGCAGGGCTTCAGGGAGAAGAGCCGGCTCACCGGGCAGTACCTGTCCGCGTCGCTCGATTTCTATCGCCGCGCCAGTGGCTCAATCGCGCGGGCCTTCGAGGAATGCCAGGCGCGCGGCGCGCAGCGCGTGCTGTTTGCCGGGGCGTCGGAACTCGCGGAAATCGCGGCCGTGCGCTGCCATGACCATGCCCTGGAAATCGTCGGTACCTTCGAACCCGGACAGGCTCGCGAGCAGTTCGTCGGCAGGCCGGTCTGGCACTGCCTGGACGACGTTCCGGATTGCGACGCCGTGCTGCTCACCGCGCTCGACGACAGCGTGGCCATCCAGCACCAACTCCGCACCCGCTTTGACGAAGCGCAAGTGGTGGTGCCGGACATCGTGGGAGCCTTGCTCGGACAAACGGACCCATTGCCGGACCTCGTGCATTGACGCATCGCGAGGCGGGCCGTGTTTGCCGCATCGGCGCGGCGCAGCGCGCGAAACTTGGATGAAAGGAATACAGGATGGCGTATCGAGCACCGTACAAGATTGACGACCGCAAGCTGCGCTTCGCGATCGTGGGCTGTGGCCGCATCTCGGACCGCCACACTGACGCGATCGCGGCGCACAAGGACCGCGCGGAACTCGTGGCCGTCTGCGACAGTGACCCCGCGGCGCTCGAAAAGGCGAGCACCGCGCCGAAGGTGCCGGGCTACGCGAGCCTCGAGCAGCTGCTCGCCGACAGCAACGCCGACATCGTCACGCTGTGCACGCCGAGCGGGCTGCACCCGCAGCAGGCCGTCCAGGTCGCGCGCGCCGGCCGGCACGTGGTCACCGAGAAGCCGATGGCGACCCGCCTGGTGGACGGCAAGAAGATGGTGTCCGCCTGCGACGAGGAGGGCGTGCACCTCTTCGTCGTCAAGCAGAACCGGTTGAACCCCACGCTGCAGCTGCTGAAGCGGGCCATCCAGAAGCGCCGGTTCGGGCGCATCTACATGGTCAACGTCAACGTGTTCTGGACCCGCCCGCAGGAGTATTACGACTCCGCGCGCTGGCGCGGCACCTGGGAATTCGACGGCGGCGCGTTCATGAACCAGGCGAGCCACTACGTCGATCTGCTCGACTGGCTGATCGGGCCGATCGAGAGCGTGCACGCCTATACCTCGACGCTCGAGCGCAACATCGAAGTCGAGGACACCGGTGTCGCGAACATCAAGTGGCGCTCAGGCGCGATGGGTTCCATCAACGTCACGATGCTGACCTACCCGAGGAACCTCGAGGGGTCGATCACCATCCTCGGCGAGAAGGGCACCGTGCAGGTGGGCGGCGTCGCGGTGAACGAGATCAAGCACTGGGAATTCGCAGACCAGGACGAGGACGACATCCGGGTCAAGGAGTCGAACTACCAGACGAGCTCCGTCTACGGCGTGGGCCACCCCCTGTATTACGACAACGTCATTCGCGTGCTGCGCGGCGAGGCGAGCCCGGAGACCGACGGCCGCGAAGGCCTGCGCTCGCTGGAGACCCTCATCGCCATGTACACCTCGGCGCGCGACGGCCGCCGCGTGTCGCTGCCGCTGGAATACTGAGGCCGCCTGCATGAGCAATTACACGGTACACCCGACCGCAATCGTCGACGACGGCGCGGTCATCGGCGACGGCAGCCGCGTGTGGCACTGGGTGCACATCAGCGGCGGTGCACGGATCGGCAAGGCCTGCTCTTTCGGCCAGAACGTCTACGTCGGCAACCGCGTGGTGATCGGCGACAACGTGAAAATTCAGAACAACGTCTCGATCTACGACAACGTGACGCTGGAGGATGGCGTCTTCTGCGGCCCGAGCATGGTGTTCACCAACGTGTACAACCCGCGGGCCGAGGTGTCGCGCAAGGACGAGTACCGCGACACGCTGGTGAAGCGCGGCGCGACGCTCGGTGCGAACTGCACGATAGTCTGCGGCACGACGATCGGCGAATACGCCTTCGTCGGCGCCGGCGCGGTGGTCAACCGCGACGTGCCGGCATTCGCCCTGATGCTGGGTGTGCCCGCCCGGCAGGCCGGCTGGATGAGCCGCTTCGGCGAGCGGCTGGACCTCCCGCTCACCGGCAACGCCGAGACTGTCTGCCCGCACACCGGCGAGCGCTACGTGCTGCGCGACGGCGTGTGCTCGATCGCGGCTTGAGCCCGCAACCCACGAACCCAGGAAACCAGGCATGGATTTCATTGACCTCAAGACCCAGTACCGGCAGCTGAAGCCCGAAATCGACCGCCGCATCCAGGCGGTGCTGGACCACGGCGCCTACATCATGGGCCCCGAAGTCGCCGAACTGGAAGCGCAGCTTGCCGCGTACACCGGCAGCAAGCACTGCATAAGCGTCGCGAGCGGCACGGACGCACTGCTGATCGCGATGATGGCCCTGGGTATCAAGGCCGGCGACGAAATCATCACCACGCCGTTCACGTTCATCGCGACCGGCGAGATGATCGCGCTGATTGGCGCCGTGCCCGTGTTCGTCGACATCGACCCGCGCACCTACAACATGGACCCGGCGAAGATAGAAGCGGCGATCACCCCGCGCACCAAGGCCATCATGCCGGTGAGCCTCTACGGCCAGTGCGCCGAGTTCGACGAGATCAACGCGATCGCCTGCAGGCACGGCCTGCCGGTCATCGAGGATGCCGCGCAAAGTTTCGGCGCGAGCTACAAGGGGCGCAAGTCCTGCGCGCTGTCGCTGATCGGCTGCACGAGCTTCTTTCCGTCGAAGCCGCTCGGCGCCTATGGCGACGGCGGCGCCTGCTTCACCGATGACGATGCGCTCGCCAAGCTGATGCGCGAAATCCGCGTCCACGGCCAGGACCGGCGCTATCACCACCCGGTGATCGGCGTGAACGGCCGCATGGACACGATCCAGTGCGCGGTGCTGCTGGGCAAGCTGCCGAGCTTCCCGGATGAGGTGAAGGCTCGCGGCGAACTGGGCGCGAATTACACCACGCTCGTCAACGACCACTGCCCGGGCGCGCGGCCGCCGTTCATCGAGGACTACAACAGTTCCGTCTACGCCCAGTACACGGTGCAGGTCGAGAATCGCGACGCCGTGCAGAAGAAACTGCAGGAGGCCGGCATCCCGACCGCCGTGCACTATCCGGTGCCGCTGCACCTGCAGCCGGCGTTCGCGTCACTGGGCCTGGGCGAGGGCAGTTTCCCGGTTTCGGAGGCCGCCGCGAACCGCGTGATGAGCCTGCCGATGCATCCCTTTCTGGATTCGGCGACGCAGGAACAGGTCATCACGGCCCTTGCTGCGGCAACCGCCAACTAACTCAATCTCTGGAGAAGAAAATGGACATTCGTGGCAAGAAACTCGTCGTCATCGGCGGTGCCGGACTGATTGGTTCGCACGCGGTGGACTTGCTGACCAAGGAAGACGTCGGCGAAATCGTCGTCTATGACAACTTCGTACGCGGCACCAACGAGAACCTCGCCGGTGCACTGCGCGACCCCCGCGTAAAAATCTTCGAAGCGGGTGGGGACATCACCCAGTCCGACATCCTCGACGCCGCCATCAAGGGCGCGGACGGCGTGTTCCACTTCGCGGCGCTGTGGCTGTTGCAGTGCCACGAGTTCCCGCGTGCCGCTTTCGACGTCAACGTGCGCGGTACGTTCAACGTGCTGGAGGCCTGCGTCGCGAACAAGGTGCAGCGGCTGGTGTACTCGTCTTCGGCCTCCGTGTACGGGGATGCAGTCGAGGAACCGATGACCGAGGACCATCCGTTCCTCAACAAGAATTTCTACGGTGCGACGAAAATCTGCGGCGAATCGATGGCTCGTGCGTACCACCACCGCTACGGCCTGAACTATGTCGGCCTGCGCTACATGAACGTATACGGCCCGCGCCAGGATTATCGAGGCGCCTATATCGCCGTGATCATGAAGATGCTCGACGCGATCGACCGCGGCGAGGGCCCGACGATCTTCGGCGACGGTTCCGAGGCCTTCGACTTCGTCGCTGTCGAGGACTGCGGCGCGGCGAACATCTGCGCAATGAAGGCGGATACCGCCGACCGCTTCTACAACGTTGGTACTGGCAAGCGCACGTCCCTGAAGGAAATCGCCGAACTGCTGCTGCGCCTTACGGGATCGACCGCCCCGATCAACTACGCGCCGCGTAGCCAGGCCACCCTGGTGCGCAACCGCATCGGTTGCCCGAAGCGCGCGACGGCCGAAATCGGCTTCACGGCGGGGATTGGCCTGGAGGAGGGCATGCGCAAGGTCATCGACTGGCGCAAGTCGCATATCGAGGAAGTGAATGCCCGACGCGCGAAGGCCGCGAAGTAGGGCCCACGGACAGCGCTGACAAGGAACGGCCACGATGTGCGGAATAGCAGGGATATTGCACCTCGACGGGGCACCGGCGTCGCACGCGCTGTTGCGCGCGATGACCGATGCGATCGCGCATCGGGGCCCGGACGGCGAGGGACACCATGTCGACGGACCGCTCGGCCTCGGCCATCGCCGCCTGTCGATCATCGACCTGTCGCCGGCCGGACACCAGCCGATGGCAACGGTCGACGGGCGCTACCTGCTGACCTACAACGGCGAGATATACAATTTCCAGGAGTTGCGTACGGAACTCGAGGCCCTCGGGAGACAGTTCCGTTCACGCACGGATTCCGAGGTCTTGCTGAAGGGTTACGCGGAGTGGGGCCTGCGCGTCCTGGACCGCCTGAACGGCATGTTCGCCTTTGCAATCTGGGACAAGCAGACGCGCACGCTGACGCTCGCCCGTGACCGCTACGGCATCAAGCCCTTGTACTGGACGAGGGTTGGCGACACGGTCCTGTTCGGCTCCGAGATCAAGGCCGTGCTTGCCCACGGCGCCGTCCGCGCCAAACTCGACGGGCCGGGTCTCCTGGAATACTTCACGTTCCAGAATTTCTTCACCGACCGCACGCTGTTCGACGGTGTGCGCCTGCTGCCGGCCGGCAACTACCTGCAGATTCGCGCCGACGTGCGCTGGACACCCTCGCCGGTAAGGTACTGGGATTACGACTTCGTCGAATCAACCGAGCGCGCTTCCGACGGTGAATACCTCGAGGAACTCGACCGGCTCTTCAAGCAGGCGGTGAGCCGGCAGTTGGTCAGCGACGTTGAACTCGGCAGCTACCTGTCCGGGGGCATGGACTCCGGTTCCATCACCGCCATCGCGGCCCGGCAGATCCCGGACCTGAAGTCCTTCACTTGCGGCTTCGACCTGCGGTCCGCGTCCGGCCTCGAACTGAGCTTCGACGAGCGCCAGGCCGCGGAGGCGATGTCCTACGAATTCAAGACCGAGCACTACGAGATGGTGCTCAAGGCCGGCGACATGGAAAGGGTGATTCCGCGCCTGGCCTGGCACCTCGAGGAACCGCGCGTCGGCCAGTGCTACCCGAACTTCTACGCCGCGCAGCTCGCGAGCAAGTTCGTCAAGGTCGTGCTGTCCGGCGCGGGCGGCGACGAACTGTTCGGCGGCTATCCGTGGCGCTACTACCGCGCGGTCGTCAACGACGACTTCGAGCACTACATCGACAAGTACTATTCGTATTGGCAGCGCCTGGTTCCAAACAAGACCATCAAGCAGCTGTTCGCTCCGATCTGGGACGACGTCAAGGATGTGTGGACGCGGGATATCTTCCGCGACGTCTTCGGCCATCACGCCGCTTCGCTTACGCGGCCGGAAGATTACGTCAACCATTCGCTGTACTTCGAAGCGAAGACCTTCCTGCACGGCCTGCTGGTCGTCGAGGACAAGATGAGCATGGCGCACTCGCTCGAGACGCGCGTGCCCTTCCTCGACAATGACCTCGTGGATTTCGCGATGCGTGTGCCGGTGTCGCTGAAGCTCGGCAACCTCGGCGAGGTGGTGCGGCTGAACGAGAACGAGCCCTCGCACAAGACGGCCAAGTACTACCAGAAGACCAATGACGGCAAGCTGCTGTTGCGCAAGATGATGTCACGGCACATCCCGGCGGAGGTCGCGGATCGGGAAAAGCAGGGCTTTTCCGCGCCGGACGCCAGCTGGTTCAAGGGTGAGAGCATCGACTACGTGAGACGCATGCTCTACCAGGGGCCGACGACGCTCTACAAGTTCCTCGATCGCGGCACAGTCCACGGCATGGTCAATGAGCATCTCGAGGGGCACGAGAACCGGCGCTTGTTGATCTGGTCGTTGCTAAACGTGGAGCAGTGGTGCAGGCATTACCTGTGAGCCGCTCTCAGGAAATGGCGGATCGCCTGCCGCATCGGAAGTCCGGCTGTAAGTCCGATATCGCTTTATGTCAGGGCGCCGGAGCATCGATTCAATGAAAACCTTGCGGACATTCCTGAACGTCCTGCATCCAGTTCGGAATTTCAATGCAATAGCCGGCAGCCTTCGCCTGCTCGCCCGGCATCGAGACCTGATCACCGAGATGGCGCGTCGGGAAATCTGGTCTCAGTACGGTGGGCAGGCGTTAGGGACCTGGTGGGTCATCGGCCATCCACTGTTCCAGATGCTCGTCTACATCACCGTGTTCGCGCTGATATTCAAGGTCAAGGTCGGCGGTACTGTCGAGATGCCGCGCGACTACATCACGTACCTGTTGTCCGGCCTCGTCCCCTGGCTGTGCGCGCAGCAGGCGGTCGCCCGAGGCCCGACGCTGATGATCAGCCAAGCCAATCTAGTGAAGCAGGTGGTGTTCCCAATCCAGGTGATCCCGGCGGCGAGCGTGCTCGTCAACCTCATTCTGCTGGCGGTCGGCTTGGTGGTGCTTCTGCTGTACAGCGTGATAAGGCACGGGTCGCTTGCGCCGACCGTCCTGCTGCTGCCCTTGCTGGTGGCCTGTCTCACGACAGGCATGCTGGGAATCTCCTACGGCTTTGCCGCAATCGGCGTGTTTTTTCGCGATCTGAAGGACGTCGTCCAGGTTCTCGTCGTGGCTGGTGTATACCTGATGCCGATTTTCTATCTGCCTGAGTGGGTTCCGGCGCCGCTCAAGCCGCTGCTGTACGTGAATCCTTTCAGCTATATGGGGTGGTGCTTTCAGGATGCCATCTATTTCGGGCGCTTCGAGCACCCGGGTTCGTGGATAGTATTCTGCTTGGGGTCAGTGCTCGTGTACGCGCTTGGATATCGGCTCTTTCAGCGGTTGGCGCCAAATTTCGGAAACGCGCTGTGATGGCCCGCGAAGACGGCCAAATGCATGCGCCGCAAATGACCGAAAAGCCGGCCATCTCGGTGCGCAACCTGAGCAAGGTGTACAAGCTGTACGCCTCGCCCAGGGATTTTCTGGTCGAGGTCGTCACGGGAGTGGCCAATCACAGCGAGCACTGGGCGTTGCGCGACGTGAGCTTCGAGATCCCGCGAGGGGAAGTCGTGGGGGTCATCGGGCCCAATGGAGCAGGCAAGAGTACGCTCCTCAAGATACTGGCCGGCACGCTCCCGCGCACCACGGGTGAAATCGAGGTCAACGGCCAGATATCCGCAATCCTCGAACTGGGCACCGGCTTCCATCCCGATTACTCCGGTCGGGAGAACATCATCGTCGGTGGAATGTGCCTCGGCATGAGCCGCGAAGAAGTGGAAAGGAAGCAGCAGTCCATTATTGAATTCAGCGAGCTGGGCAACGTTATTGATCAGCCGTTTCGGACGTACTCCAGTGGAATGCAGGCCCGCCTCACGTTCTCGACAGCAATCAGCATAGAACCGGACATCCTCATCATCGACGAGGCGCTGGCCGCAGGCGACGCGTATTTCGTGCACAAGTGCATGCGACGAATCAAGGAGATCTGCGCCAGCGGCGCGACCGTCTTTTTCGTCTCGCATTCGGAAGGCATGATTGCCGAACTCTGCAATCGCGCAATGTGGCTCGATCAAGGGGAGTTGAAGCTGATCGGCGCTGCAGAGCCGGTCACCAAGGCATACACTCGCAGTGTCTGGGAACGCGAGAACACCAGGAATCTGCTTACCAACGAGCAGTGGGCAAAGGAACTGGAGAAGACCGCGACGTCTGGCGCCTATGAACTCGCCAGCGGCGAATTGCGGATCAAGCGGGTGTACCTGCTCGACGAAAATGGCGAGGAAAGCGGCGCCGTGGTGAGCGGCAGGCGAGCATCGATCGCGCTCGAGTGGCAGGGGCAGTCGGAGTTCACCAGCGTCTACGCGAGCTTTCGGGTCGACAGCGATCGAATCCAGGCGGTGATGGGCTGCGAAGGCCACGAGATCGATGCGCTGATTGCGGGTGAGGGTGCGCCGTCAGGTGGCGGGCGGATTCTCTTTACGCTGCCCCGGCTTGAACTGGGTCCGGGTCGTTACACAGTCAGCGCGTCGCTGTGCCGCCCGATGATTCCAAAAGACAAGGAAGCAATACTGCATTATGTCGAAAAGGTGTGCAGTTTCTCGGTTCGTCGTGAGTCGCACTGGCCACTGTCTTATGTCTATGACCCCCGATTCGAGGTGACGACGGAGCTTGGGCAGCGCACCGGGAGCCAAGGCCAATGAACTTCTATCGCGGGCAGGAGTGAGCCGGTTTGACAGGGCATGGCGCAGGCTGGAAAGGGTCGCTGCAATCGTTTTTCGATGAGCGGGGCAGGGCGATATCGCGGCGGCCGGGATTCGAGGAACTGTGTTTCGTCAGCGGTCGAGATCCTCGGCTGTGGAGTGATCGAACCCTGTACGATGACCTGATTGCCAGCATCATCGATGCCTTGGGGGGTGAAGCCGGCGCGAGCGTCGTCGAGGTTGGATGCGCGGCTGGATTCCTCGCCTACGGCGTTGCTCCGCGGGTCAGGCGTTATCAGGGGATTGACCTGGCGGCCAACGCGCTTGCTGCAGCGCGGCGCCTGGCGTTGCCGAACGCGAACTTTCTGCAAGGCGACGCTCATACGCTGCCACTGCCGGATGCGAGCGTAGACGCGGCCTTCTGTTACGACGTCGTCACCAACTTTCCCACATTCGCAGACTATTCAGGGCTCATCGTCGAGATGCTTCGGGTCGTCAGGCCAGGGGGACCTGTCCTGGTGGGTTCGGTTCCGGATCGCGCCGCGCAGGTCGGATACGAGGCGCGCGTTCAGGAATTCGCACGGGAACTGGAGCGACGTTATGGCCCGACCCGGCCCTCCCTACCTGCGCCGCCGCCGTCGTGGCTTGAACGTCTGTCCTCGATGCTTGGCATGAAGCATGAGGCGCCGTCTCCAATGATTTCCTGTTATTACTTCGACCGCGCTGATTTCGAAGCCTTCGCAGCGGAACATGGCTTGGAACTGACAATTACCGATATCCACGCAAAGAATCCCTATGCCGGCTATCGGTTCAATGCGATCTTCCGGCGACCGGGTTGATGCGGGTCGAATCCTACGCAAATGTTCCGTCTTCGCTATGGGATGCCGCCTGCGACGCCTCGCGAGAGTCATGGCTCTTTCACCGCCACGGTTGGGTCGCAATCGAGTCGGGAGCATGGACCGAAGTCAATGCATCGTTCGCGATCCTGGACGCTCGAGGCGTGCTCGGCCTCGCTCCGCTCTATGCGTTGACCAGTGGAAGCGAGCGTCTCGTGCATTCAGGGCTGCACAGGCATGCGGGACTTGCGGTGCTGGACGAACTCACGCCCGGCGAACGACGGGCTGCGCGTGACGTGTACATGAAGCAGGTATTTCGTGTGGCCGAAGCCTTTGGCGCGCACCGAATCCAGCTGAACGCGCACAATCTAAGCCCTGCCATGCGCGCACTCCCGCGCGAGGAAATCCCCTTTTTCGTGCAGGACTATGGCTTTCATGCCGGCCTCGCCTTCGGGCCCACGGGGATCCAGGCCGCACCGGGCATGGCGACCTGCAATGCGGATCAGATCGTCGATTTGGCGCTCGCCGAGGAGCAGCTGTTCGCAAACCTCGACGAGGCCTGTCGACGGGCCGTGCGCAAGGCGCAGAAGAGCGGCCTCAACGTGCATGAGGGCACCCAGGAAAGCGATATCCGGGCGTACTACGCGCTGGCGGAACTGTCGGCACGACGGACCGGAGAGTCGCTGCCGCCGTATGATTACTACGCTCGCATATGGGAGACATTCCATGCCCGCGGCCATTGCCGTTTCCTGTTCGCACAGGCAGGCGAAGAGCGCCTGGCGGCGTTGATGCTGTTCGCAGACCGTGGAGCGATGACCTTTGCGGCAGGCGTTGCGGCGCCAGAAGCGCTTCCGCTGCGCGCCAATGACTTCGTGCATTGGGAGGCCATCCGTCTCGCGAAACGCGAGGGTTTTTCGCACTATCGCCTTGGTCCGATATTCCCGGAGGTTCCGCCGTCCTGGCCGATCGCCAGGGTTTCGCGCTTCAAGGGCAAGTTCGGAGGCCGCTCGGTGCCGATTGTTCAGGGCAGCTGTTTCCTCGATCCTGGTCGTTACCTGCAGCAGGGCATCGACCTGTTGACTGCATTGTGTTCGCCCGAGCGCGATCAGGTCTCACATGACGACTGAATGTCTGCGCACTTGAGGTTGTCCGTCGCATGAGCGTCACTGCACCCGGGGCGGAGTTGGACCTTCTGAAGCACCTTGCGCGTGTGTTTGGTCTCGCGCCGCGCGTTTTCGACCAGCAGCTCGCCTGTGTGATCCGCGGCAGTCTCGCCACGGCGGAAGCTATTCCGTCGCGCTGCGAACTGATCGTCGTACTCGCTCCGGATGCCACGACCAGCGCGGAGTTGGGGCTCCTTGCCTCGGCGCACGCCCCTGCACCGGAAATGTTCGCGGCCGTTGACGGCGCTGCCCTGAGAATGTCGTCGCTGCACGGATACCAGGCGTTTTCCTCCAAAAGCGGGCACAGCAGGCCAGTGGTGAAGGATGCAGCGGGTCGCCACGCGTGGGTCGAGGTCCAGCGAGGCGGTCGCCGCTGGCTCGTCATCGGCACCGCGCTCGCTGCCGATCTCGAACGCTTTCGTCAGGGCGATCCGGCGCGCGCCGAGGATCGCTCTGGAAGTGCGAAGTGGGACTTCGCCTTCGAACGCCCTAATTATCTTTTTGAACCCCAGCTGCAGGGACTCGACGCGCGGGTGCGCCACGCGGACCACTGGTGCGAGTCATTCGTTGCCGCGATAGCACGCGTCATCCCGAAGGCTCGTCGAGCGGTCTTGCCGGGTGATGCGCCGGGCGCGCTGGTGATCACTGGCGACGACGACCAGGCCTATCTGGAAAAGTATGCGGCTCAGCAGGAAGCGCTTGGCGGCCTGCCGATCACCTACCTGATGCACCCGCTGACGCGGCACGACCGCCGGAGCGCAAAGCGGATGTTCGGGCGTCGGCGAGTCGAGCTCGGCATCCATCCGGACGCGCTCGAGACGCCTGGCGAGTATGCCGCCCGCCTCGACGAACAGGTCCGCTGGTTCGAGGCGCGTTTTGGCTTCAAAGCCTCGAGCGTGCGCAACCACGGATTTCTGAACGATGGTTATTGGGGACACCTTCCTGCTTGGCAGTTGGCGGGGATTCGCATCAGCTCGAATATTCCGGGGCTCGACGGCAACCTGCTCAATGCGTCAATGATGCCGGGGCGCGTGCTGTTTGACGGCGCGCTGTCTGCGCACTGGTCGGTCCTGACTACGTTCGGTGACGGTATGGTGTTCGCGCTCGGCCTGTCGGACGAGGTAGCGGCGGCCCGCGTGAGGGATTGTGCCGCCGGGATAGTCGCGTCGCGGCTGCCAGGAGTCATCGTCGTCAATCTCCACCCGCAGAACATCGACAGCACCCGTAAGATCCATAGCGTGCTTGGTGACATCGTGCGCATGGGGTTCGCGGCCTGGACCCTTGCCGACTGCTGGCGCTGGTTCGACGATCTCGACAGGTGTGAATCGCCGAGTGCTGTGCTGCACCGCGCTGCCGTAACCGCGCGCAGCCTGCTGCGCGTGAGGACGTGAAGGCAGCCACGATGCCCCGTCCGGCCTGGTTGGTGAACCTGCAGCGTCGCTGGCGCGACCACCAGTGGCTCAGGCTGAACGCATTGGCGGCGCCAAGTCGATTGCGTGCTCTATGGCACGGAAATCCCCCGGCGGATCGCTTCGATACCTGGGATCCCGCACCCTGGCTCCACCCCTGGCTCACGCCAGAGAACCTGCGCGCGATGCGCGACTATAGCGAGACCTGCCTCGCACGCTGGCGACAGGAAGCTGAATCGCTTCCATCCGAACCCGTGCGTTACGCGTTCGTCGGCAACCTCGCGAATAACATGTACATGCGGGCGCGCCCGCTGCGCCGGCTCGGTCTCGACATCGACGTCTACCTGCATCCGCAGGACCACTACGTGATGAGCCAGCCTGGCTGGGAGGAACTGGACGGGCTTGTTGAGACATCCGAGACCGACGTGCGCCGGCTTGGCGAACGGGGGATCAAGCTGCCGGTGGTGCCCGGGGTCTATCAGCCGCCGGTGTCCGAGGCGATTTCCGCGCAGGACACGTTCCTTCGCTACCCCTATCTGTCGGCGCGCGACATACTGCGCTGGTTGCCCTACCTGAACGGTAACGACTGGCTGCGGGATCTCGCCGGCTACGATGCGCTGCTGTGTGCGCAATCCTCGTTCGTCGGCCTGCTGTCGGGCCGTCCGTACGTGGCAGCCCACATCGGTGGCGAGATCTGGTACGAGTGCTCGCGCGGCGACCTGCTCGGCAGGCTGCAACTGGAAGCCTATCGCCGCGCTGCGGCAATGCTCGCGTCGAACCCGTGGAGCTTCGCGCATGCTCGACGCTACGGGCTGTGCAATGCCATTTATGTCCCGCTGGTCCTCGACGAGGAATTCTATGCGCCAGGTCCGGGACGGTTCCGGCAGGCCTGGGTGGATGCGACCGGCGGCGACTTCTTCGTGTTCAGCGCAGTGCGCCAGAACGACGCGATCAAGGGCACGCTGACCGGCCTGGAGGGCTTCGCGCGCTTCGCTGCGCACCGGCCGGGCGCCCGCCTCGTCATCATCGAGTGGGGCCAGCAGTCGGATCGCAATCTGGAACGCTTTGCGGCGCTTGGTATCGCGGACAAGGTCATCCGGGTGCCGATTGCCGGGAAGCGGCGCGTCATCGATTATCTCCGCTCGGCCGACTGTTCGATCGACCAGTTCACGCTCGGCTATTACGGCGCGAGTGCGCTCGAAGCGATGGGCTGCGGGCTGCCGGTGATCATGCGTATCGAGCGGGCGCAGTACGATGCGCTGTGTCGCGCCGGCGCGCCCCCGGTCGTCGACGCGGCGACACCCGAGGAAGTCGCCGCTGCGCTCGAGCGGCTGGCGTCGGACGCCGGCCTCCGTCGCGCGATATCGAGTGCTCAGCGCGACTGGTTCGTGGCCGCACACGGGGCCACCACCTGGTATCCGGCCCTCGCCGCGATGCTGCGTGTGACGGCTGCCGGGCGCCGGGAAAGCTTCAAGTGTTCGCCGCTCCGGGCGCGTCTCTCGACAGCCGAGCGCGACTATCACGCGGAGGGCCTCGCCCGCGCACCGACGTTTCCGAACTACCAATGAGCAGCAAACCGACAATCAGTCATTACATCGCAACGGAGCTGCCGTCGGCACAGTACGAACGCTGGCTCGCTTCCCGCGCCGACGCGCTTATCTACGCCGCGCCGATGTTCCATCGCTTTCTCGCCGCGGCGGTCGGAGGGGAGTGCCATTACCTAGTGGCGCGGCGCGGCGATTTGCTGTGTGGCGCGCTGCCGTTCTTCAGGCGGGATGTCCCGGGCATGGGCTGCATCGTCAACAGCTTGCCCTGGTACGGCACGCACGGAGCCTGCGTTGGCATCGATGCCGACGATGCCCTTGCCCGCGCTGCGCTCGTCGAAGCATTTCATGATTGCATGCGCGAGGCGCGGCCGCTTTCATCGACCCTGATCCTGACACCCGATGAATCCCTGCACGTCGGCGATTATGCGGCGGCCCTCGAGCACGTCGTGACCGACAGTCGCATCGGCCAGGTGACGCCCCTGCCGGCGGGCGGCAGTTCGCCGGAACTCGCCGCGACCCTGCTGCAGAAGACCCGCAACCTCGTCAACAAGTCCCTACGGCAGGGCTTCCGCGAAGAGGTCGCGGACGAATCCGACACCGCGTGGAAGTTTCTCTGCGATGTGCATACCGAGAACCTGCTGGCGATAGGCGGCAAGGCGAAGCCACGGAGCCACTTCGAAGCCTTGCGCGCAGAAATCCCGCCGACGCATCGCCGCCTTTCGGTCGCTTGGCTGGGCAACGAGCCCGTCGCCGCGCTGCTGTTGCTCGCGTTCAATGAGACTGTCGAATACCTGACGCCCGTAATCCGCGCCGAGTACCGTTCGCAACAGCCGCTTTCGTTCCTGATCTGGCAAGGCATGCACTGGGCCATGGCGCGGGGCTGTCGCTGGTGGAACTGGGGCGGGACCTGGGTCACGCAGACGAGCCTGCTGCACTTCAAGGCGGGTTGGGGCGCGCGCGAGCGTCCGTACACCTATGTCGTCAGCGCGGCGCCGGAGGCGGTGGCGCAATTCCGCGCGGGGCTCGGCGGACTCGCGCAGGCCTTCCCGTACTACTACCTGTATCCGCACGGCAGCCTCTGATGCACACGGTTCCGCACAGTCGCCCGACGCTCGACCAGCACGATATCGAACGTGTGACCGCGCAGCTGCGCTCCGGCATGGTCGCCGAGGGTGAACTCAGCGCGCGTGTCGAAACCCGACTGGCGCAGCGCTGGCGCATGGCCGCCGCCACAGCGACGGGCTCGGGCACCCAGGCGCTCGTGCTCGCCCTCGCCGCGCTCGGCGTCGACAGCGGCGCCGAGGTCCTGTGTCCGGACTACGTGTGCCCCGAGGTCCTCGCGGCGATCGAGGCTCGCGGTGCGCTGCCGGTGCTCGTTGACATCGCCGGCGACTACTTCCCGTCGCGGGGCGACCTCGCGAACGCGATGACTCCGCGCACGGCGGCCATCGTGCTGCCGTTCCTGTTGGGGCTTTACAGGCCGACCGCCGACCTCCGGGATCTGGGAGTGCCGCTCATCGCCGATTGCGCGCAGTTCTTCCCGGCGCACGATGCGCCCGTCGAACTCGACGCGGATCTCGTCGTGCTCTCCTTCGAGGGCACCAAGATGCTGACGAGCGGGGAGGGTGGTGCGGTACTTGCGTTCGATGCCGCAATGGGCGCGCGCGTCGCTGCCTGCAAGCGCCTCGGTGACGGACCCTACAAGTTCAACCTTTATCCTCTGTCCGATCTGCAGGCCGCGCTGCTCGACGCCCAACTCGATCGCATAGACACTTTCATCGAGCGTCGCAGGCGGCTCGCCGAACGCTATCGCGCCGGGCTGCGGATGGCGCCGGACATCACATGTCCCGGCTGGCTGGCACCGTATTCCTGCTTCTTCCGCTATCCGCTGCGCATCGGGAACGCGCCGGACGAGTTGCTCCCGCGCCTGATCGAGTTCTGCGGCGGGCGCGGTGTCGCCGTGCGCCGGCCCGTCGACACCCTGCTGCATCGGCTGCGTCCGTGTGCGGCGGGTTTCCCCGGTGCCGAGCGGGCATGGCGCGAGACCCTTTCCTTGCCGATTTATCCGGGACTCGGCGACGCCGAGCAGTCCCAGGTGATCGAGATCGTCAACGAGGCGCTCGCCGCAGGCGGGCGCGCTGCCTAGGAGGAGCAAGGTGGACGAACCGATCCGTGTCGAACATCTGCGCAAGGATTCCCGCCGGGAGAGCACGCTGGCCGAGGTCAACGCGCTGCTGGCGCCCGTCGAGGAACAGCTGGAGCAGGGCGTGCCCGCGGTCGAGCCACCGGTGGTATTCGTCGTCGGCATGGCCCGCTCGGGGACGACACTGGTCGGCCAGTTGCTCGCGAGCGCGGGCTTCGGTTACGTCAGCAATTTCGTGGCCCGCTTCTGGCGTGCGCCCGCGCTCGGCGCCACCCTGCAACGCACGGTCCTGAACCCTGGCGACGCACTGGCCAGCAGCTACCAGTCCCACTACGGGGTGACCGAGGGCTGGTTCGAACCGCACGAGTTCGGGTATTTCTGGGATCGCTGGTTCGACCTCGGGCAGGCCACGCACAAGCTCGACGCCACCCAGCTTGCGCGCGTCGACCGCCACGGCCTGCATCGCGCGGTCGGCGCCCTGCAGCAGGTCGAGGAGCGCCCGTTCAGTTTCAAGAACAACACCTGGTGCAGCCTGCAGGCCAGCTGGCTCGCGGACCTCTTCCCGCGCTCGCTCTTCGTGGTGTGCCGCCGGCCGGCATGCTGGATCGCGCAGTCGCTGTGCCTGGGGCGCGAGGAGCGTTACGGCTGCCGCGACACCTGGTGGTCCATCCGTCCGAGTACCTACGCGACGCTGGCCTGCCTGCCGTGGTGGGAGCAGATTGCCGCACAGGTCGTCGATTTCGACAGCGAGATGGACGAAGAACTGGCGCGGATCCCGTCCGCCAGGCTCGTCGATATCGACTATGGCGATTTGTGCGCGAATCCGCGTGGCCTGATCGAGCGCACTGCCACGCAACTGCGGGCCATGGGGATACAATTCACGCCCGCGTCCGAAAGAATTCCCGAGCGACTCGCGTCGCGCGATACCCAGCGGCTGGCCGACGCGGACTGGCAGCGGCTCAACAATGCAATTGAACAGCGGGCACTGTCCCGTCAGCGCAAGGTGACCTGATGATGCAGATAACCTCCCCCTCGTTCGACGAGACCGAAATCTCGGCACTGCGCGAATGCCTCGCCAGCGGCTGGGTGACCCAGGGTCCGATGGTGTCCCGGTTCGAAAAGCTCGTCGCCGGCGTCCATCAGGTCGAGCACGCGCTCGCCACGACCTCCTGTACCGCGGCCTTGCACCTTGCGACGGCCGCATTGCAGCTGGGGCCTGGCGACGAAGTGCTGGTCCCGGCCTTCACGTGGGTGACCTCAGCGCACTGTGCGGAGTACATGGGCGCGCGGGCCTGCCTGGTGGACGTGGACCCGAACACATTCAACCTGGACCCGGCCGCCCTGGAGGCCGCGATCACGCCGCGCACGCGCGCGATAGTCGCGGTGCATCTGTTCGGGCTCGCCGCGCCGATGGACGAAATCATGGCCGTCGCGAAGCGCCACGGGCTCGCAGTGATCGAGGACGCGGCCTGTGCGATCGGCACCCACTACAAGGGCAGGCCGATCGGCGGTATCGGCGACTTCGGCTGCTTCTCGTTCCACCCGCGCAAGGTGGTGACGACCGGCGAAGGCGGCATGGTCACGACCAACAACGCGGAGTACGCCCGACGCGTCCAAAGCCTGCGCAACCACGGCGCGACCGGCCTGCCGCCGGCAACGGAAGCCGAGCCGCATGGCCCATGGACGATGGCGCGCTTCGAGATGCTCGGGTTCAACCTCCGTTTGTCTGACATCCAGGCCGCCGTCGGTGTCGCGCAGATGGCGAAGCTCGAGTCCCTGTTGGCCGAACGTAAGGCCGCTGCGGTGCACTACTCGTCGTTGCTCGGGAACATCGACGAGTTGACCGTGCCCGACACGCTGGCGCTCGAAGGGCATACCTACCAGTCCTACGTCGTTCGCGTGCTGAAGGGTGGGCGAGCGCGCCGTAACCAGCTGATGGCCGTGCTCGACGCCGCAGGGATCCAGACGCGCCCCGGCACGCACGCTGTCCATCGCCTCGGTTACTACGCCAGCAAGTACCAGTTCGCACCGGAGGCATATCCGAACGCCGCGCTGTGCGAGGACACGACGATAACCCTGCCGATTTTTCCTGGCATGCAGGACGGGGATCGAGAACGTGTCGTGGCCTGCATACGCGACGGCCTGGTCAAATCGGGCTGAGCCAGGGCGGATGACCGGAGAAGCCGCCGTCGATATGCCGGACGTCTCCCGCTGGGTCCGGGACTTCGTGCGCCGGCACGGTCGCAAGCCCCGCATCCTGCACATCGGCAACATTGCGAACAACGCATTCATCAACTGCAAGTTGTTGAACGACGCCGGATTGGACTGCGACCTCATCTGTTACGACTACTTCCACCTGATGGGCTGCCCGGAGTGGGAGGAAGCGGACATCGAAGTGGGGCCGGAAGATCAGGCGTTTCCTGATTGGACGAAAGTCGATCTGCGGGGCTATCGTCGGCCGCGGTGGTTCGCCCAGGGCCCTTTGGGACCATGTATCGACTATCTGCTTGCCCGCCGGCAGCGGCGCGTGCTGGGCCAGGTCTGGCACTGGCGGGAACTCGGACGCCTGAATCGGACTCGGAGGCCGACCCGCGGCGCAGTCGAGTACGTGTTTGAACTGCTGGAGCGGCTGCGCGTGGCCCCGGAGCACCTTTGGTGCAGCGTGAAGTCGTTCTGCCGGCGTGTGGTGTATTTCGGCCTGCGGGTGGGGGCCTCGATTGCGCGCCGCGTGCGCCGCATTCTCCGGCGCATACTGCTGGCGACGCCCTTGAGGTCGTTCAAGCCATGGCTGAGCGCGGTCGAGGCGGGTGGGCTGCGAACGGGTCGCAAGTTATGGGAATGGCTTTCCGCAAGCGTTCGGCGCAATCCTCCCTCGCTAGTCGCCGGCGCCGTGCAGAATCGCGTCAAACGCGAGGCCCGGCCGCTGGATGTGCAAGGCGTCTGCGCGCGCTTCGCAAGCTATTTCCCGGACCGCCCCGACAAACTGCAGCCTGAAGAGTTGAATCCCTATTTGCAGGTCGTCCCGCGCTGGAGTGAGCTTTTTGACCACTACGACCTGATCCAGGCCTATGCCACGGAACCCATACTCCCTGCGCTCACCGGCCATCGCGCTGTCGCTTTCGAGCATGGAACCCTGCGCACCTTTCTGTGGGGTGACACCCCGCTGCACCGACTTACATCCCTGGGCTACAGGCACGCCGCCCACGTTTTCGTGACCAACGGCGACTGCCTCGAACACGCAGAACGCCTCGGCGTACGGCGCTACAGTTCAATGCTCCACCCGGTCGATGTCGATCAGCACCGCACCGCAGGGATCGAGCAGTCCGTTACTATCCGCGCCAAGTATGCCGCAGACTGTCTTTTGCTGTGTCCGCTGCGGCACGATTGGGCCATCAAGGGCACGGATGTCCATCTCCGGGCCTTGCCCTTGATCAAGGCGAGGTACACTGGGCGGCTGGTCGTGCTGTTGACCGAATGGGGCGGCGATCTCGAGGCCAGCCGGGCGCTCGTGCGTGAACTGGGCTGCGAGGAAAACGTCCGCTGGATTGCGCCACTCGGGCGCATCCGCCTCATCGCGCATACGCGCGCGGCCGATGTCGTGCTGGATCAGATCGCACTGCCGCACTTCGGGGCGACGGCGCCGCAGGCGCTTGCGGTCGGCACGCCGGTCATCAGCAGCTACGATCCGCGCAGTACGGAGTGGATAGTCGACGAGCCGGCGCCCATTCTGCCGGCCTTCACGCCGCAGGAAGTCGCCGATGCCGTGCTGACAGCCATGGATCCCGCCTGGCGGGTCGAACACGCCCGGCGCGCACGAGATTGGATCGACCATCATCATCATCACAGGCGGGTGGTTGCGGACCACCTTGAAGTATATGAACGGCTCATCGAGGAAAGGGAGTAAACGGCATGTCCATCACTGACGACGCACAACTGCTCAAACAGCGCTACGAGAGCATCGCGCTGAGCCTGGACGACAAGACCACGGCATCCGACTATTTGTTGCGGGAGCTCGAGATCGATCTCGGTGCCCAGTACATGCACCCCGGGCAGCAGGTGTTGGATGTCGGCTGTGGCCTGGGTTACGCGCTCCGGCAGTACGCGCAGCGCTGCAAGGTTTCCGGGGTTGGCCTCGACTACGCGGAGAACATGGTCAAGTCCGCACGCCAGCGCGTGGCGGACACGATGCCCGGCGCTCCGATCGAGTTCGTGCACGGCTCCGTCGCCGACATGCCCCTCGATAGCGGGCGATTCGACGTCGTCACGAGCCATCGTTGCCTGATGGCGTTGCTCGACTGGGACCTGCAGCGCGCGGCGTTGCGTGATCTGCATCGCGTCCTGAAACCGGGCGGCATCCTCGTGCTGATGGAAGGTACTCTTGACGGCCTCGAACGCCTCAACTACTACCGCCGGCTGTTCGGCCTTGCGGAAATCGAGGCCGACGGGCGCGATCGCCTGCTGACGCGCAAGTTCCGCGAGAAGGAATTGCTCGAAGAAGCAGGGCAGGGCTTTGAACTGATGCGCACCCAACGCTTCGGAATGTACTACTTCCTGACGCGTATCGTGCAGCCGCTGTTCGTCGCCCCGGAAGCCCCGCGCTACGATCACAAGCTCAATGAAATCGCGCATCGCATCGCCAAGGCCATTCCCGATCTGGACGGTATCGGTCACCTGGTGGGCTTTGTCCTTCGGAAGCGGTAGCCCCGGCATGATCTGTCTGAGCTTCGACACGGACCACATGAGCGAGGAACGCATGCGCGAGTTCCTGGCCGAATTCTCGCTGCCGGGTGAGGGCACATTCTTTTGCACCGGTGCTTACGACTCCCTGGCGGCCACTGGCCACGAGCTGTGTCCGCATCCGTTTCTCGGGCCCGGCAATGACTGGAACGAGGAACTGACGTCGATGCGACGGATGTTTCCTGCGGCACGCGGCTGGCGCTCGCACTCGTGCGTGTTCAGCCACACGCTTGCAGAGCAGGTTGCCGGCCTCGGCTACATCTATGCGAGCACCCAGGACGATCTCGGCAGCGCGAACCTGCGGCCCCACCGGCACGCGTGGGGCCTGTGGCAGATGCCCATCTACTATATGGACAACCTGGACTTCTCCCATCCCCGATTCTGGCCGGATTCATCGCACCGCCCGTTCGATCCGGCGGTCATCGAAACCGCCCTGCGGAGCGATGCCCTGTTCATCTTCGATTTTCACCCGATCCATCTGATGCTGAACAGCCACTCCGCGGAGTCGTATTTTGCGCGGCGTGACGCATTCAAGGCCGGTGCGGACATCGCGGAGCTCCGCTGTCCGGAACCAGGTGTGCGGGATTTCTTTTTCAGCCTGGTCGAGGCCATGACAGGGGCTGGGGTTCGGAGTCATTCCCTCGGGGATGCGCTCGGTGCCCATCTCGCCAGCGGCAACTGAACGGGCGAGGGTGGAATGGACATGGTGGCTTGCGCGGACAATGGCGTGGCGACGATTGCAGGCGATGCGCAGTTCGACCCCGAGGCCTGGGCGCGCGCGTTCCGGGAACGGCACGGGCGGCGCCCGCGCGTGCTGCATATCGGGAATATCGCGGCGAACGCGTACAACAACGCGAAAATGATGAACGCGCTGGGCTATGACTGCGACGTCTTGTGCGCTAACTACTATCACATGATGGGCTGCCCAGAGTGGGAGGACGCCGATTTCGAAGGCGACATCGGCGATCATTTCGCCCCGGACTGGACGAAAGTCGACCTGCGCGGCTTCGAGCGACCGCGCTGGTTCGTGCAGGGACCGCTCGAACTCTGCCTCCGCTACCTGATCGCCCGTGCGCGAGGGCACCGCGCGGACGCCGACCTCCTGTGGAATGCGCTGGGTGTGCTCAACAGGACGCGGACTGCCACTCGCGGCGACGGACTGCGGGCCCGCGTCTACCGTTTCCGCCAATTGCTCGGCCGAGTGGAATCGACGCTGGCGTCACCGGTGCGTCGAGCGCGCGTGATTGCACGACTGGATGAATTGGCGCAACGCTGGTGTGAGCAGTGGCGCCGTCGGCACGAACTTGCGGACAGCGCGGGTGCCAGCCGGCGCGCGTTCCGCGCGGTCGCGGGTTATGCGCTTCGGATCGCGGTGCCGCTCCTTCGTGCGGGCAACGCGATTATTGGCGCCGTCAGGGGACATATGCCAGACCCGGGCGGCGACGGCAACGCCGCGGCGATGCTGGCGCGGTCACTTTGCGACGACTTCCGCGCCCGCTTCCCGACCCGGCCCGACCAGTTGACGCCGGACGACGTCGCAGCCTACACCCCGAATCTCGCGCTATGGCGCGAAGCCTTTGCCGCTTATGACATCGTGCAGGGTTACGCGACCGACCCGATCTACCCGATGCTGGCAGGCCATCCGTACTGTGCGTTCGAGCACGGAACCTTGCGCGAACTGCCTTTCCGCAACGATGCGCAGGGGCGGATGACGGCCCTGGCGTACGCGCGGGCCAGCCACGTCTTCGTGACCAACTCGGACTGCTTGGAAAACGCGCTCATCGTTGCGGGCGAGCGTGCGTCGCCGTTACCCCATCCGTTCGACGAGGATCGCGCCGTGCAGGTGTCCGGCGCGGAGGCCACGCGGGAGGCGCTGAAGCGCGAGCTTGACGCGCCGTACCTGTGTTTCTTTCCGACGCGACACGATTGGGTCGAAGGAGCGGGCTTTGCCGACAAGGCGAACGACCGCCTCTTCCGGGCGCTGGCCATGCTTCGCCGTGAAGGCTTCAAGGTGGGCGTAGTCTGTTGCGAATGGGGGCGCAACGTCGCTGAGAGTCGCGCGCTGCTGCGCGACCTGGGCCTGGAAGACTGCGTTAAGTGGGTGGCGCCGATGGGTGTCGTGAACTACGAGCGCCACGTGCTGGCCTGCGATTTCGTCGCTGACCAGTTCCTGCTCGGCGCCTTTGGCGGAGTCACGTTTCGTGCGCTTGCCGCCGGCCGCCCGGTGCTCACCTGGCTGCGCGAGGACGAAGTCGCACGCAGCTTCGGGACCTGCCCGCCGATCATCAACTGCCAGACCACGGAGGAGATCGCCCGGGGCCTGGGCACGGTGCTGCGGTCTCCGGGGGAGTTGGCGAGGATAGGCGCGGCAGCGCGTGCCTGGGTGAAGCGTTACCACAGCGGCCGCGACACCGTGACGAAGCAGCTGCGCGAATACGCGCGCGTGATCGACTCGGCCGCGCGCCCGGATGTTCGCAACCAACAGCGGGAGTGGTGAGTCGATGCGGTTGATGATAGTGGGTGCCAACGGGTACCTTGGAGCGGCGTTCAGGCAGGCAGCCATGGCCGCCGGTGCCGAGGTGGCGGCGGTGAGTTCGCGTGACGGCTCAGGCCTCGATCCCGTGACCGGCATGTTGGGCGCAGGCTTCGCGATTCCGGCCGGCACTGATACGGTCGTCTACTTGGCCCAATCCCCCCATTACCGCGATCTGCCCCGCCACGCCGCACACCTGTTGACGGTCAACAGCGTCAGTGCGGTCGCCATTGCAAGGCTCGCCGCCGAGGCGGGTGTCCGGCGCTTCCTGTACGCGTCGACCGGCAGCGTATACGCGCCGAGCTTTGCGCCGTTGCATGAAGCATCGCCGCTGCGGGAATCGGCCTGGTACCCACTGTCCAAGATTTTCGGTGAGAAGGCGCTTGCTCTATTCAGGCCCGCGATGGACGTCTGCGCGCTGCGCATCTTCGGCATCTACGGTCCTTCGCAGAGTGACAAGCTGGTGCCGAATCTCATGCAGAGGCTGCGCTCCGGTGAGCCGGTAAGCATCCAGGGGAATCCTGAGCACCCGGATGACACCGGCGGCCTGCGGGTGTCGCTGTGCCACGTCGATGATGCCTGCGACATCCTGCTCCAATTGCTGGCGCTCGAGGGTGGCCTGCCGCCGGTGCTCAATCTCGGAGGGGGCGAGGCCATTGACCTGCGCACGCTTGCGACGATGCTGGCCCAGCGTCTCGGTGTCGGCGTCGAATTCGTCGGTGGCAATTCCGCGCGCGAGGGTGACCTCATCTGCGATGACTCCCTGCTCCAAAGCTTGGTCGAAACGCGATTCACATCGCTGGCCCGGGGCCTCGACGACGTCGTCGGCGCGCTCCAATCCGCCGGTGAGGTCGCGCCTTGAACCGAGCCCGCCGGCCTCGCGTCGGCGTGGTGCTCGTGGGGGCGGGCGACCTGACAGGGGGCGGCGGGGCGGAACGCTATTTTGCGGACCTGTTCCTGGCCTGGCGCGCAAGCGCGGACGCGCACGGTTGTGATCTCTGGTTGATCACGGATGCCGAATCGCGCAGCCACCTCGCCGCGGTAGGCCGCATCCTCGGCACGGAGCGCGTGATTGTGCTCGAGCCCGCGTGGGGGCCATGTGCCCTGTGGCAGGGGTTGGCCATGCGCCGCATGGCGCTCGACGGCCGTTTCGATCTCCTGCACCTGTCGCTCGCCCTGCCTCGCCATCTGCCCTGGATCTGGTCCATTTCAAAGCGGTCGGCGCGTGCCCGCGTGACCGTCAACATAAACGACCTCGAGGTTGCGCCGGCGCTCGAGGCGGGTCGCCGTCCGCACGGCATGGACCTCGAATGGCGCACCTACCTCGCGTATTTCTCGAGCCGGACCGTCGATGGCTTCATGGTCTGGTACCGTCGCCTCGTGGACCAGCTCGCGAGATTCCGGGCGCACTGTCCGGTGCCCATTCGACCGGCCCGCTACTGCTTCGTCGACGTCTCCCATTTCACGCCGGCCGCCGAAAAGCGCGACGAGGTCGTGTTCGCCGGTCGGTTCGTGCCAGTAAAAATGCCGGCGCTGTTCGTCGACGCGATAGCCGCTGCCCGGCAGCGCGCGCCGGACCTGGTGAATCGATGGCGTTTCCGCATGCTCGGCAAAGGTCCACTCGAGAGCGCCCTGCGCGAGCAGGTCGTGCAGGCCGGGCTCGCCGATATCCTCTCGGTCGAATACACGGAAGACACCGGCGCTGTCCTCGCGTACAGCAGGCTGTTCGTCTCGACCCAGGACGAGGAGAATTTCACGTCGCTCGCGATGCTGGAGGCGATGGCCTGCGGCAATGCGATCGTCGCGCGTGACGTCGGCCAGACCCGGGAGTTCGTGCGGGACGGTTCGAACGGAATTCTCGCCGCCGGTGCGAATGCCGAATCGGTCGCGGATGCGATGCTTCGCTGCATGGCGGCGCCCGACGACCTGGCACGTATGGGAGCCGAGAGTCGCCGCATCACGCTCGAGGAACACTGCGTGGAGCATGTACTCGACGAGTTCGACGAGTTCTGGCGGGGGATAGTCGGCCGTGCCCGATGAGTGACACGCAGGCGCCCGGCAGTGCGCCGGTGAAGGTGCTCGTGGTGATCGGCCAACTCGAAATCGGTGGCGCCGAGAAGCACCTCGCGCGCGTTTTGCCCGCAATTGCGCGGGCCGGTGTGGACGTCAGCGTCTGCGCTCTGCGTGGTGGTGGCCCACTCGAGGGCGCTCTGCGGGCAGCCGGTGTCCGCGTGATAAGCCCCGCCACCGGGCGCCAGGGCCTGGGCGGCTTGCTGGCCGGCACCTGGCTGCTGGCCCGCTATGCATGGTCGGCGCGCCCGGCCGTCATTCATTTCTTCCTCCCCGCCGCCTACCTGCTGGGCGCATTGGCAACGCTCGGACTTCCGGCTCGTCGCGTGATGAGCCGGCGCAGCCTCGCCGTCTACCAGGGCCGTTATCCCGGTGTGGGATTGATCGAACGCTTTCTGCATCGACGCATGGATGCGGTGCTGGGCAATTCGCGGGCAGTCACGCGCGAATTGCACCGCGAAGCGGTCCCGGGCGAACGTCTCGGCCTCATTTACAACGGCGTCGCGCTTCCCCGCGTGGCGCCGGACCGGGTTGCCGTACGTGCACGGCTGGGAATCCCGGAGAACTCGCTCGCAATCGTCTGCGTTGCGAATCTGATCCCATACAAGGGGCATCGCGATCTGCTGACCGCGTTGGAGTCGGTACGTGACCGACTGCCGGCGAACTGGACCCTGCTGCTCGTAGGGCGGGACGACGGTATCGGTGCGGAATTGCGGGCGCAGACCCACCGCGCGGGGCTTGCCCCGCACGTCCGCTACATCGGCGGCGTGCCGGACGTCGCCGACTATCTGGCCGCCGCCGACATCGGCGTGCTCGCGTCGCACGAGGAAGGCTTCAGCAACGCTGTTCTCGAAGGCATGGCCGCGGGCCTGCCCATGGTGGTCACCGACGTCGGCGGCAATGCGGAAGCCGTTGTCGACGGCGATTGCGGACGTGTGGTGCCCGCGCGCGCTCCCGAGGCCTTGGCCGCGGCCGTGCTCGAACTCGCGCTGTCGGCCGAGTTGCGCAGCCGCTACGGCATGCGGGCGCGTGAGCGGGTACGGCAGCGTTTCAGCGAGCAGCGCTGCGTGCAGTTGTATCTCGACCTGTATTCAAACCTCGCGCGCGGCATGGATCCCGCCATCCCTCTGGATGCGGTGTTCGACGGTCATTGAAAGCACGCTGCGCGTTGCCCGGCATGCCGCGTAGTACCGAAGCGCGCATGTTGGGCGCAACCGCGCTGGTCAGCGTTCTCGCGCTTGCGAGCAACCTGGCGCTCGTCTGGCGCGAGATCGTGACCGCGGCGACCTTCGGCGTGGGCGCCGCACTGGATGCTTTCATCGTGGCCAGCCTGCTGCCGGTCTTCGCGGCAGGCCTGCTCTCCGGCGCGCTCGCACCTGCCCTCGCGCCCGCGCTCGCCGCGCGTCGTCATGCGGCCGGACTTGAGTCCGCTCGCCAGATGCTCGCGAACTTCCACGTGTGGGCGGTGGCCGGCAGCGGAGCGCTGGCGCTCGCGCTGTGGAGCATGGCGGACCTCGTGCCGGGTCTTCTGGGGCGGGCACTGGATGATTCGGCTCGCGCCGGGGTCGTTGGGCTCTACGCCCTGCTGCTGCCTCTCGTGGTACTCCAGACGTCGGCGGCGGTGTGGAGGCTGGCGCTGAACATGGACCACCGGGTCATGCTCGCGGCGTTGACGCCGGCCATCGCGCCACTCTCGAGCGTGGGCCTCATGCTGGCCGATCGTGGCGCCGGTGGCGTCGACGTGCTCGCGTGGAGCCTGCTCGGCGGTACCGTCGCCGAGTGGACGCTGCTGGCTGTTGCCGCGCATCGCACGCATTGCTGGACACGGCGGACGTGGGCTGTGCCCCCGGCGCCGGGTGTGTTCCGTTCCTACGCGACCCTGCTGGGAGCGGCGGCGTTCACCACGAGCGCCTGGCTCATCGACAACGCGATGGCATCGACGCTCGCGGCCGGCAGCGTGGCCGCACTCGGCTTCGGCGGCAAGGTCGTCACGTTCGCGATTGGCATCGTCACCATCGGGCTTTCAACGGCGCTGCTGCCGGTAGCCGCCGACCTCGTCGCCCGCCGACAGTGGCGGGCGCTGCGCCGGCTGGCCATCCGTGACGGCGGTATCCTGTTTGCGCTGTGCCTGCCTGTGGCGCTCGGCGTCTTCGCGTGGTCCACCGAAGTCACTTCAATCCTGTACCAGCGAGGGGCCTTCGATGCGGCCGACACCATGCTCGTGGGCAGTGTGCAGGCCGCGCTGGTATTGCAGGCGCCGTTCCATGTGGTGGGTGTGCTTTGCGTGCGCTTGCTGGCCGCATTGCAAATGAATCGCCACGTGTTGATCATCGCGGCGGCCGGCACTGGCGTGAACGTCGTGCTCAATCTCCTGCTCATGACGAAATGGGGGGTCGTCGGGATCGCCGCCGCGACATCCGTCATGTTCGTCGTGACAGCCCTGTCCGCCGGCACGGTGTTGCTGGGAGAGCTTGCGCGGCGGATCGAAGAAGAACGACCCATGGACATCGCATGAAGCAGGACAGGATCTGGGACCACTTCCAGTCGGCCGGCATCGACAGCTTCCGCAACAGCGCCCCGCGCCAGCGCTTCCTGGTGGCTCGCTTGCGACCCGGCAGCCGTGTACTGAATGTCGGTATCGGCGCCGGGGTGCTGGAAGCGCTGGCGCTGGACAGGCGGGTCGACATTCACGCGCTGGATCCGAGCGAGGCCGCGGTGGCGGGCCTGCGCAAGCGACTCGGCCTGGGCGGGAAGGTCGCGCTCGGTCGGGTCGAAGACGTGCCTTTCGGGGCGGCCGCATTCGATGCGGTCGTGATGTCCGAAGTGCTCGAACATCTGGACGACGCCGCACTCGCCGCCGCGCTCGGCGAGGTCCGGCGGCTGCTGGTGCCGGATGGTCGACTGCTGCTGACCGTCCCGCATGACGAGCACCTCCCCGACGGTGAAGTGATCTGCCCCTGCTGCGGCACGCACTTTCATCGTTGGGGCCATGTACGCAGTTTCAATCGCGCGCAGTTGCGCGAAACGCTGGAACGGCAGGGCTTCCGGGTCGGCACGATGTCACTCGAAGCGTTCCCCGACTGGCAACGCGCGGGGCTCGCGAACCTGCTGAAGTCGGCGGCGAGGTTCGTGATGGGTAAACTCGGCATGGCGATCGCGCAGCCGTGCATTTACGCCGAAGCCACTGTCCGCAAGCAATGACGCTTTTCGCCCCAGCCTGAAGGAACGTCTATCCCCATGTGTGGCATCGCAGGTTTCCTGAATCCTGGTGGTCGAATGGATGCTGCTCCGGTCGCCGCTGCCATGACCGCCACCCTCCACCATCGCGGCCCCGACGCCGGCGACGTGTGGGTGGACGCCGACGCCGGTCTCGCGCTCGGCCACCGGCGGCTGTCGATCCTCGATCTCTCGCCGGCCGGCGCGCAGCCGATGCACTCCAAGTGCGGGCGCTACGTGATCGTGTTCAACGGCGAGATCTACAACTTCGCGGATCTCCGCGCGCCGCTCGAGGCGCGTGGCGCGCGCTTCGTCGGCCATTCGGATACCGAGGTGCTGCTCGAGGCCTTTGTCGCGTGGGGCGTGGAGGAGACGCTGAAGCGCGCCAACGGGATGTTCGCAATCGCCCTGTGGGACCGTCGGGAGCGGGAACTGTGGCTCGCGCGCGATCGCCTCGGTGAGAAACCGCTCTACTACGGCTGGCACGGCGGCAGTTTCCTGTTCGCGTCCGAGCTGAAGGCGCTGCAGGCCTGGCCGGGTTTCAGGCCGGAGATCGACCGCGACGTGCTGACGCTCTACCTGCGCCACAACTACGTGCCGGAGCCGTTCTGCATCTACAAGGGGCTCGCGAAGCTCGTGCCGGGCAGCTACGTGAAGCTCGGCAGCGAGGCGCGTGCGGGCGGGATGCCGCGACCGGTCGCGTACTGGTCCCTGCTCGATGCGGCCGAGGCCGGGCGTCGCGCGCCGCTGCAGGGCCCGGCGGAGGAGGGGGTGGAACTCCTCGACCGCGCGCTGCGCAAGTCTATCGCGCAGCGCATGGTCGCCGATGTGCCGCTCGGCGCCTTCCTGTCGGGCGGCATCGATTCCTCGACCGTCGTCGCGCTGATGCAGGCGCAGAGCGCGCGGCCCGTGCGAACCTTCAGCATCGGCTTCACGGTGCCGGCCTATGATGAAGCGCCGTATGCGAAGGCTGTCGCCGCGCATCTCGGCACTGATCACACCGAGCTCTACGTGAGCCCGGAGGAGACGCAGGCGGTGATCCCGCTGCTGCCGGCGATGTATGACGAGCCCTTCGCGGATTCCTCGCAGATCCCGACCTATCTCGTGTCCGCCCTGGCGCGCCGCCACGTCACGGTCTCGATGTCGGGTGACGCGGGCGATGAACTCTTCGCGGGCTATACCCGCTACACGCAGGCCGTGGCGCTGTGGCAGCGGCAGCGCAGGCTGCCGCTGGCCGTGCGCAAATTGGCGGCGCGGGCGCTGCGCGCGCCGTCACCGGCCGCATGGGATCGTCTCTTCGCGGCGCTGGGCCCGGTGCTGCCATCGCGGCTGCGCCAGCCGATGCCGGGCGACAAGCTGCACAAGCTCAGCGAGCTGCTCGCGATCGACGACCCGCTGCCGATGTACCTCCGGCTCGTCTCGCTGTGGCAGGACCCTGCGGCCATGGTCCCCGGTGCGACCGAACCGGCCAGCATCATGGCCCATGCCGCGAACTTGCCCGCGGGGCTCGATCTCGTCGAGCGCATGATGCTGCTCGACACCCTGCATTACCTGCCCGGCGACATCCTCGCGAAGGTCGATCGCGCGAGCATGGCGGTGAGTCTCGAGGCGCGCGTGCCTTTTCTTGATCACGAGATCGTCGAACTCGCCTGGCGCATGCCGCTCAACTGGAAACTGCGCAACGGCACCGGCAAGTGGGTGCTGCGCGAAGTGCTCGCGCGCTATGTGCCGCGCGCGCTCTTCGAGCGGCCGAAGATGGGCTTCGGCATTCCCATCGACGGCTGGCTGCGCGGCCCGCTGCGCGAATGGGCCGAGGATCTGCTGGGCGAGCAGCGGCTGCGCGAAGGTGGATATTTTGACCCCGCGACCGTGCGCCGCGCCTGGCGCGCGCATCTCGACGGCGGGCAGAACCTGCAGTACCTGCTGTGGGGCGTGTTGTGCTTCGAGGCGTGGCGGGAGCGGTGGCATTCCTGAGCGCCGGCGCGCTGTCCCTGGACCCGCTTGCTCCGAAAGTCCGGCCGCTTGGCCTAGAATGCGGGGTCCATGCCCCGCTAGGGGACAGGGCCGTCCCCCACCCCGCGTGAGAACTCATTTGCCGGTCGCCACACCAGCCCGTTGCCGTTGCCCGCAGAGCAACCGTCGTCCCTCACCCGCGCTGCGCGCGACCTCTCCCGCGGGCGGGAGAGGTGAAGAGGGGAGGCTGTGCGCGGTTTTTCGCGCACTCGGGCGCGCGGCAGGGCGCTCCCCTCTCCCGCGTGCGGGAGAGGGGCCGGGGGTGAGGGGAGCGTCAGTGGGCGCTGCGTCACGCGGAGGCCTGCCCTCACCCGCGCTGCGCGCGACCTCTCCCGGGGGCGGGAGAGGTGAAGAGGGGAGGCTGCGCGCGAGCTTTGCTGCCGACGGGAGAAGCGGCGCATGAACGCGATCCTCTTCGTCGTCACCGAGGACTGGTATTTCTGGTCCCACCGCGTGGATCTCGCGCGCGCCGCACGCGCCGCGGGCTACCGCGTACTGCTCGCGACCCGCTTCACGGCGCACCGGGCGCGCATCGAGGCGCTCGGCATCGAGTGCTTCGATCTCCCGTTCGAACGTTCGCTACGCCATCCGCAGCGGGATCTCCGGCTGCTCTTCGCGCTGAACGCGCTGATCGGCCGCGAGCGGCCGGCGCTCGTGCACCTGGTCGCACTGAAGCCGATCCTGCTGGCGGGCCTCGCGGTGTGCGTGCGCCCGCGCGTGCGCTTCGTGCACGCGCTGACGGGCATGGGCTACCTGTTCTCCTCCAGCGATGGCCTCGCGCGGCGCATCCAGTGTCTCGTGCGGCCCCTGCTGAAGTTCCTGCTGTCGCGGCCAAACAGCCACGCCATCGTGCAGAACGACGACGATCTCCGCCTGCTCGGCGACGAACTGGGTGTCGACGCGAAAAGCAGCGCGACGCTCATCCGCGGCGCCGGCGTCGACCTCGAGCGCTACCATCCGACGCCGCCGCCGGACACGCACTCGCCGGTCGTCCTGCTGCCGGCGCGCATGCTTCGTGACAAGGGGATCGGCGAATTCATTGCCGCGGCGAAGATCGTCCGTGCCCGCCGCCCCGACGCCCGCTTCGTCCTCGTCGGCGGCATAGACCCGGACAACCCGGCGGCGTACACGCAGGGCGAACTTTCGGCCGCAATCGTGGGTTCGGGGGTGGAATGGTGGGGACATCGCGAGGACATGCGCGAGGCCTACGCGCAGGCCAGCATCGTCTGCCTGCCGTCCTATCGCGAAGGGCTGCCGAAGGCGCTGCTCGAAGCCGCGGCGAGCGGTCGTGCGCTGGTGGCGACCGACGTGCCCGGCTGTCGCGACATCTGCCGTACACATGAAAGCGGGCTGCTGGTGCCGGCGCGGGACGCGGCCGCGCTCGCGCAGGCCATCGAGACGCTGCTCGCCGATGACACCTTGCGCGCGCGGCTCGCAGGCGGCGCGCGCGCCCTCGTCGAGCGCGAGTTCTCGAGCGGGCAGGTGCACGCAGCGACACTTACGCTGTATTCGCGGCTCGGCGCGGGGGCGGCCTGAGTGCGCGTGCTCGTCACCGGCGCCAGCGGCTTCGTTGGACGACGCGTCTGCGCGCTGCTGGCGGCAAACGATTACGAGGTGATCGCGGTGACGCGCGCGACGGAGGCGCCGGTGCCCGGCGCCGCGCGCACGCTCGCGCTTGGCGAGATTGGCCCCGCGACGCACTGGCAGCCCGCGCTCGATGGCTGCGATGCGCTCGTGCACCTCGCGGCGCGCACACACCAGGGCGACGACGCGACGATGCGTGACGACTTCTTCCGCATCAATGTCGAGGGCACGCGCGGCCTCATCGACGCTGCGCTCGCGGCCGGTGTCCGGCGCGTGGTGTTCGTCAGCTCGGCCAAGGTGTATGGCGAGTCGTCGCCGCTGGATGCCAACGGTCGGCCGCACGCGTTCACCGCGACCGACGTGCCGCGACCGGCGGGACCCTATGGCGCCTCCAAGCTCGCGGCCGAGGCGCTGCTGCGCGAGCGCTGCGCGACGGCACGGGCCGCGCTGACGATCCTGCGGCCGCCGCTCGTCTACGGGCCCGGCAACAAGGCGAACCTGTTCGCGCTGATGCGCGCGATCGAACGCGGCGTGCCCCTGCCGCTTGCGTCGATCCGCAATGCGCGCAGCCTCGTGTTCGTGGACCATCTCGCCGACGCGATCGGCGCCGCGCTCGCGCAGGCGCAAGGCACGCACGTCTACCCGGTGGCGGATGTCGAACTGTCGACGCCGGCCCTGATCGAGGCGCTCGCGGCCGGCATGCGGAAGCCGGCGCGGCTGCTGCCCTGTCCCGTGGGCCTGCTGTCCGTGCTTGGCCGCCTCACCGGCCGCGGGGCGGCCATCGAGCGCCTCACCGGCTCCCTCGTGCTGGAGCACGCGCAAATCACGCGCGAACTCGGCTGGCGGCCGCGCTTCACGCTGGCCGAGGCGATGCGCCTGACGGGCGATGCATACTGGAGCGCGCGCGGATGATCGTGGCCGTGCTGCTGGTGGCCTTCGCCGCGTCCGCGCTGCTCACCGGCCTCGTGCGCCGCTATGCGCTGTCCCGCGCGGTGCTCGACATCCCGAACGAACGCAGCCTGCACACTGTCCCGACGCCGCGCGGCGGAGGTATCGCGATTGTGGTCGTGGTGAGCTTCGCGCACGCGGCGTGTGTGGTTGCCGGGCTGCTGCCGCTGGCGTCCGGCCTCGCGTGGGGTGGGGCGGCGCTGCTGCTCGCCGCGCTCGGGTGGGCGGACGACAGGCGCCCACTGCCGGCGCGAACGCGCTTGTGCATCCAGGTGGTGATCGCCCTCGTCGCCCTGGCGGTGATCACCGGCGCGGCGCCGGCCAGCGCCCTCTGGCAGGCGGTGGCGGTCGTGGTCGGCGGCGTCGCCTTCGTCTGGTTCGTCAATCTCTACAACTTCATGGACGGCGCCGACGGGCTCGCCGCGATCCAGGCCACCGTCGCCGCCGGCACGCTGGGCATGTTGGCCGCGATCGACGGCGACACGGGCGTGGCCGCGGTCGCGCTCGCGCTGGCCGGCGCGAGTGCCGGCTTCCTGCGCTGGAACCGGGCGCCGGCGCGTATCTTCCTCGGCGACGTCGGCAGCTATTTCCTAGGCGGCTATCTCGGCCTGCTCGCCTGCCACCTGCTGGCCCGCGGCGACGCCATCTGGCACTGGCTGATCCTGCTCGCGCCCTTCATCACCGACGCGAGCCTGACGCTGGCCCGGCGCATCCTCGCCGGCGAGCGCTGGTGGGCCGCGCATCGCACTCACGCCTACCAGCAACTGGTCACCGCCGGCTGGAGCCACGCGAGGCTGGCGCGCGCTTTCCTCGCGCTGTGCCTGCTGCTCATGCTGCTGGCGGCCGGGGCCTGGCGGCAGCCGGCCCTGGCGCCCTGGCTCGCGCTGCTCGCCTACGGCCTAACTGTTACCATATGGGCCATGATCCTGCTCCAGCACCGCCCGCCGTCCGCTGCCTGACATGCGATTGCCGAACATCCGCACCATCGTCATCTCGCACGACCTGGCCATGATCGCGCTGGCCTGGTTTCTCGCGCTGTCCGCGCGCTTCAACTTCGCGCTGCCGCCGGCCGAATTCCTCGTTTCGAACCTGCGCGCGCTGCCGGTCGTGATCCTCGTGCAGGGTGCGATTGCCTGGTATTTCCGCCTCTACCGTGGGCTGTGGCGCTTCGCGAGCCTGCAGGACCTCTGGAACATCGTGCGCAGCTCCGTGCTCGGCGCCTTCGGCATCGCGCTCGCCCTGTTCGTGCTGACGCGGCTCGAGAACATCCCGCGCTCGGTGCTGATGCTCTACCCGTTGTTCCTCGTGTTCCTGCTTGGCGGCCCGCGCCTGCTGTACCGGCTCGCGAAAGACCGCAGCCTGAACCTGCACAACATCCGCAACGGTGAGCGCATTCTCGTGGTCGGCGCTGGCAGCAGCGGCGAAATGCTGGTGCGCGACATCCTGCGCGACGGCAACTACGTGCCGGTGGGCTTCGTCGACGACCGCGCGGGACTTACCCGCATGCGAATCCACGGTATCCCGGTGCTGGGCTCCATCGCGAGCCTGCCGGAGCTCGTGCAGCGTTACCAGGTCGATCGCATCTTCATCGCGATCCCGTCCGCGACGAATGCGCAGATGCAGCGCATCGTCGAGCTCTGCGAGCGCAGCGGCTGCCCGTTCCGCACGCTGCCGCGGCTGCAGGACCTGGTGTCCGGCCGCGTGGGCCTGCGCGAAGTGCGCGAGGTGGCGATCGACGACCTGCTCGGGCGCAGCGCCGTGCAGCTCGACTGGGCCGGTATCCAGCGCCAGCTGCTGGGACAGACCGTGCTCGTCACGGGCGGCGGCGGCTCGATCGGCGCGGAACTGTGCCGCCAGGTCGCGCGCCTCGGGGTCGCCGCGCTGGTCATCTACGAGCGCAGCGAGTTCCAGCTCTACCTCATCGAGCGCGAACTGCGCCAGGGTTTCCCGCACCTGACCTTGCACGCGATGCTGGGCGACGTCTGTGACGCCGTGGCGCTCGAGCACGCGTTCGCCGAACACAGGCCGCGCCTGGTCTTCCATGCCGCCGCCTACAAGCACGTGCCGATCGTCGAGGCGCAGATTCGTGAAGGGGTGCGCAACAACATCCTCGGCACCAGCAACGTCGTCGAGGCCGCGGATCGCCACGGCTGCGACGCGATGGTGCTGATCTCGACCGACAAGGCCGTGCGCCCCAGCAGCGTGATGGGCGCGACCAAGCGCTTTGCGGAACTGCTGTGCGAGCGCAAGAACCTGCAGTCGAAAACCCGTTACGTCACCGTGCGCTTCGGCAACGTGCTCGGCTCGGCCGGCAGCGTGGTCCCGCTGTTCCGCGAGCAGATCAGGAGCGGCGGCCCGATCACCGTCACGCACCCGGAAGCGACGCGCTACTTCATGACGATCCCCGAGGCCTGCCAGCTGATCCTGCAGGCAGTGTCGGTGGGCGGCGGCGGCGACATCTTCGTGCTCGACATGGGCGAGCCGGTCAACATCACCTACCTCGCGGAGCAGATGATCCGCCTGTCGGGCCATGTGCCGGGCGAGGACATCCGCATCGTCTACACGGGCCTGCGGCCGGGCGAGAAGCTGCGCGAAGAGCTGTTCCATGCCGAGGAGAACCTGCGCCCGACCAGCCATCCCAAGCTGCTGCTCGCGGCCCACACGCGGCTCGAGGCGGCCCGCATCCTGGATCTGTATGAACGGCTGATGCAAGCCTGTGATAGGTTCGACGAAAAACGGATCCGCGAGACCTTGACCGAGGCGGTGCCCGAGTTGTCCGATGAACACGCGCGCACGGTGGCGCGAGACCAGACTGTCCTGCAATTCAAACGGAGTCAGACGTGAGCAGCAAGGTACGCAAGGCGGTGTTTCCGGTGGCCGGGTTGGGAACTCGCTTCCTGCCGGCAACCAAGGCCAATCCCAAGGAGATGCTGCCGGTCGTCGACAAGCCGCTGATCCAGTACGCGGCGGAGGAGGCGGTCGCGGCGGGCATCACGGAGCTCATCTTCGTCACCGGCCGCGCGAAGCGCTCGATCGAGGATCATTTCGACAAGGCCTACGAACTCGAAGCCGAACTCGAAAAGAACAACAAGACCGCGATGCTGGAGATCGTACGCCAGGTCCTGCCGGCGCACGTGTCCTGCATCTACATCCGGCAGGCGGAGCCGCTGGGCCTCGGCCACGCCGTGCTGTGCGCGAAGCCCGCGGTCGGCAACGAGCCCTTCGCGGTAATCCTCGCCGACGACCTCATTGACGGGCGGCCCAAGGGTTGCCTCGCGCAGATGATTGACGTCTTTTCCCACTACAACACCGGCGTGATCGCGGTCCAGACCATCCCCCGCGAGGACACCGACAAGTACGGCATCGTCGAGGTCAGGTCCATCGACCAGCGCGTGGGCAAGATCCAGAGCATCGTCGAAAAGCCGAAGCCGGACGTGGCGCCGTCGAACCTGGCGGTGGTGGGGCGCTACATCCTGCCCGGCAGCATCATGGGGATACTGGAGAACACCCAGCGCGGCGCGGGCGGCGAAATCCAGCTCACGGACGCGATTGCGACGCTGCTAAACCAGCAGCAGGTACTGGCCTATGAATTCGAGGGCACCCGCTACGATTGCGGGTCGAAGCTCGGCTACCTGGAAGCGACGATAGACTACGCCCTGCAGCACCCGGAGCTCAAAGAGCAGTTCCGGGCTTTCCTCCGGCGGAAACTGCCCACGCTCGCCTGAGCGGCGAGCTCAGGCTCAGAGGCGGGTGAGAATCTGGCGCTTGTGCGCCAGTTCCGCCTGCAGGTAGTTCAGCGCTTTCAGCGACTGCTCGTCGTCCGGATGGCCGGCGGCGGCAATGAGCTCTTCGAGCTCGCGGATTTCTTCCTGGATTTCCTCGCGCTCGTCGGCGACGCCGAGCAGCGGGAAAAACGTTTCGAGCTGCTTCAGCTCGTCGACCAGTGCGTTCCAGCCTTCAGAGCCTGAATGTGATCCCATCGTGAATCCCCTCCCGTTCCACCGATTCCCAAATCGCAGCGCAACCTGACTACCTTGTTATTATGATCGGGTAATCCGCTGATCTTTAAGCCATAGGTTATATGATTCTCACAAAACACTCTTAGCAGTCAAGCTTAATTTGATCGCTCAAGCCTTTGATCTTCACTTCCGGTAAATCTGCATGAACCTCAAGCCTTCCACCGTCGACCATGCGGTCGTCAGTCCCGAGAACGTCCTCTCCGTGCTGTCGCAGGCCGAGGTCAACAAGCTGTGCGCCGCGCGCCGGGGGCCGCTCTTCGACACCTTCCGGCGCTGCGCACTGGCGGCGATGACGAGCGGGGTGGAAACGGACAATGCGCGCGACCTGATGGACGCCTATGCCGATTTCCAGG
>CALRPY020000010.1:0-97470 GCA_943370145.1 Hydrogenophaga intermedia
TGGCGTCCGCCACCGGCAGCGCCCGCTGCAGGTCGCCGGCCAGTGCCGCCCGCAGCGCGATGAGCCCGTGGGCCACCAATGGGGCGGTGCCCGCACGCACGGCGCTGCCCAGCACGGCCGGGGCGCCGAAGGCGGTTTGCACGTCCGACGCCGCGAGCCAGCGCGCCGCGCGCTGCATCAGCCCGTCCGCGGCGCGCAGGTCCGGACAGACGATGGCGACCGTGTCACCGCCCGCCGCGCGCGCGGCAAAGGCCCAGGCCAGCGCCGCGTCGAACTCTTCCTCGACGCTCGCCCACCGCCGCCAGGCGGGGGCGCCGCGCATCACCGCCGCGGTGCCCGCCTCGGGCGGCGGCAGCAGGCGGCGCAGCGCCGGCCCCGCATCGTCGAAGCCCCGGCTCGCACCGGCTGCGGAGAGGTCCAGCCCGGCCCTCGCACAGGCCTCGAGCAGCATCGTGCGGGTGCCCACGCGCAGGTGCCTGCAGCGGGCCCGGAAGGTCGCGCGCCACTCACGCGCCAGGGACTGCTCATGGGTCAGGCCGACGCTCGCGGACCACGCGTCGCCCAGATCCCACGCGAATGCGGTGTCCTCGGCATCGGCCATCAGGCGCGCAAGCGCATCGGCCTGAGCGGGCTCGAGCCCGGCGGTCTCACCGATTACCTCGGCCCACAGCACCTGCGCCTGTTCCTGGCCGAGCAGCGCAAACGAGGGGCCGAGCAGCCCGGCGCTTCGCGCGGGCAGCGTCGCCTGCACCAGCCAGGCGCCGAGCCCGACCTGGTTCGGGGCCTGCCACACGGCATGGCCCTGCTGACGCTGGCGGCGCGCGTGGTCGCGACGCATTGCGGCGGCGAGCCGCGCGGACGGCACGACGAGCGTCGACTGCGGGCTGGCGGTTGCGGTCACTGTGGTTTGGATTGGGATGGCCTTGGTGTTGCCGGGGCGGGCATTCCGGTTATCTTAACCGTCGAATTCCGACAGGAGGGTCCATCCCGCCATGTCCATCGTCATTCGTGCGCTGTACGCGACCCTGTTGCTGCTGGTGGCCACCACCGCGTGGGCCCGCATGTACCAGTGGGTCGATCCGCGCAGCGGTACGGTTCAGTTGTCCGGGTCGCCGCCCGCCTGGTATCGCGGCACGCAGGCCGGACCGCGCGTGTTCGTGTTCGAGAACGGCCGCCTCGTCGACGACACGGCGCGCGCGGTGGAGCCGGACGAGGCGGCGGCCCTGCGGGCCGGCGCCTTTGGCGCGGCGGTGCCTGCCACGGCGACGCTGTCACCGCACTCCCCGCTGCGCGCCCCGATGTTCGAAGCGCCGGCGCCGGCGGCCGCCTCGCCTGCCCCGGAGGACGACAGCACCAGTGCCCAGATCGCGGAGTTCAAGGCGCTGCTCGAAGCCTACGACCAGTCGCAGGCGGCAGCGGCGCGCGACGCACTGGACGATGCCGGCACCAATCTCTCGCCTAACGACCCTGGCGCGCCCAGCCCGTAAGCAGCCGCCACACCCCGCCGGATTCCGTGCCCGCGAGTTCGGTCAGCAGCGGCAGCGCCTGGTTGGTGGGGTCCATCTGCCGCGCCAGCGCAATGTGCAGCCGGGCCTGCTCTTCGTGGCCCGTCGCGATTTCCCGCTCCGCCATCAGCGCGAAGGCCGCCCCGATCTCGCGGAAGCCCGCCGCGACCGCCGGATGGTCCGGCGCCAGTTGCCGCAGCCGCGAGAAGTAGTAGTACGCGTTGTCGCCGGGAGGCGCGGTGAGCTTCAGCTGGCTGATGCTGTGCCGGCCGAGCCAGGACAATGCGTTGACGACCTCGTCAGTGGCCACCGCCGCCGCCAGCAGCGGCGGTGGCGCCTCCGCCTCGTCCGGCAGCGCCACCTGGCCGGCGCTGTCGGCCACCTGCGCCGGTGCCGCGAGCCGCCGCTCGACGACGAACAGCGCGCCATACGCCAGCGCGACGAGCAGCAGCAACCCGAGCAGCGCCACCGTCGGCTTGCGCCACCGGCGAGGGGCCAGCGGCGGCCGCTGCTCGAGCGTCGTATCGGGGGCTGCGACCAGGCTCAGCTTTTCAATCACGCCCCGCTCGCGCAAGACCCGGATGTAGTGCAGCAGCGCGTCGGTGTCACGGAAGCGGTCGGCGCGGGACTTCGCGCACATCAGGTCGAGCAGCCCCTGCAGCGGCGCGTAGCGCGCGGGCAGGCGCGGCATCGGCGCCTTCTTGTGCATGTAGATGACGTCGATGATCGAATTGGAGATGAACGGTTTCCGGCCGGTCAGCATCTCGTAGAGAATGATCCCGAGCGCATAGATGTCGGCGCCGTTGTCGACGGTGCGGGAATCGACCTGCTCCGGCGCCATGTAGTTCGGGCTGCCGAGGAACATTCCGGTGCCGGTCAGATCGCCGTCCGTCACCCGCGATTTCGCAATGCCGAAATCCGTCAGCACCGGCGAGCCGTCGCGGCGGAACAGGATGTTGCCGGGCTTCACGTCGCGGTGGATCACGCCGTGCTCGTGCGCATAGCCGAGCGCGGAGGCGATTTTCTCGACGACATCCAGCGCGGCCTCGACCGACATCGGGCCCTTGGCCAGATGCTGCTTGAGGTCTCCGCCCTCGACATACTCCATCGACAGGTAGACGTAGCGCCCCGCGGTCGCGATGTCGTGGATCGTGATGAGATGCGGGTGATGCAGCGACGCGATGAGGCGGCCTTCGTTCAGGAAACGCTGCACGGCGGTCGGCGTGTCGGCCAGCTCGGTGTCGAGCACCTTCAGCACCACCGGGCGACCGAGCGAAATCTGGGTCGCCAGATAGGCCGCCGCCGTGGCACCCTGCGCGAGGCAGCGTTCGATCTCGTAACCGGCGATTTCCATTGGCATGATTATATCCGGGTGCCTGTGCCGGAGCCCGGCGAATCCGGCCCGATTTTACGAGCGTTTACGCGCCGCCGCGTCGCGGCGAGCTTCCAGACACAGCGAGGGAGAACCAGTGGAACGGTCCAAGCCTGACGCCGCGGCATCCGCCCGGCAGCCCCGCACGGGAACACTTCATCGCATCGAGGAAATGCTCACGCAGCGCACGCGCATGCTGAAACTCCTGTGGCAACTCTCGGAGCAGGATCTCGCCCACGACGACGAAACCCTGCGCGAAACCCTCGACGACTTCCTGAGCGTGCTGGTCGACTACATCGCGGCCGGTCACTTCGGTCTCTACGAACGCATCGTCGAAGGCCACGAGCGCCGCGCGCAGGTCGTCGCGACGGCGCAGGAAATCTACCCGCGCATCGCCGGCACCACGCAGGCCGCGGTCGAGTTCAACGAGCGCTATGGCGCCGCGGACCCGCGGCCCCTGGAAAACAGGCTCGCGCAGGATCTCTCGCGGCTGGGCGAGCGCCTGGCCACCCGCATCGAACTCGAGGACCTGCTGATCCGCGCGATGCTCGGCCCCGAATACCCGATCCCCGGCGCGGCCTGAGCGAGCCCGCTCAGGTGGCGTCGGTGACCGCGAGCTTCGCGCTGATGAAGTCGCGGTGGGAGAGGTGCAGCAGGTCCGCGACCTTGCGCAGGTAATACTCTTCGTAGTGGTCAATCCGGCCATCGGCCTGCGCGACGCGCCACAGCTCGAGGAGGCACTGGCGCTTCTGCGCGACCGACAGCTCGCGGTTCAGCACGTCCGTGAACTCGTGGAAAGACACCGCCGCTTCCACCGCCGACGCGGCGTCACCGATGAGCCCGTTGGACTCGTCTTCGGTGATGTCGAATACTGCGGCGGCCGCGCGCATTACCGCCGCGAGCTCGTCCTGCGTGAGGCTGTGGTCGGCGCGGCCGATCTCGAGCAGCAGCGCGACGACCGCGAGCTGCAGCGAATGGCGGCCCGCCGGCGTATCGATGCCGGCGGCGAGGTTGCGAACGATGTTCCTGAGGGATTTCAGCATGGTTGCGGGTACGAGTTTCCTGCATGGTGGGATCGCCCGCTCCGGGCGCGCACGATGACCCCACGCATCTTCAGCGCGGCGCCGCTCGCCAGTGGCCAGCGCATTGTGCTGGACCCAATCGCCGCCCGCCACCTGCGGGAGGCGCTGCGCCTGGCGCGCGGCGACACCTTCTGCCTGTTCGACGGGCGCGGCGGCGAGTACGCGGCGTCCGTCGTCACGGTCAGCCGCGAGCGCGTCGAGGCGGAGGTCGGCGCGCGCCTGCCCGTGAATCGCGAATCACCACTGGCCATCACGCTCGCGCAGGGCATCTCGCGCGGCGAGCGCATGGACTACACGCTGCAGAAAGCGGTCGAACTTGGCGTGCACCGCATCGTGCCGCTGGCCACCGAGCGCAGCACCGTGCGACTCGACGACGAGCGCGCGCGGAAGCGCCTCGAGCACTGGCAGGGCATCGTGCGCCACGCCTGCGAGCAGTCCGGCCGCACCGCGCTGCCGCCGGTGGCCGGGATCGCGACGGTTCCCGACTTCGCGGCGAGCGAAACCGCCGCGCTCAGCTTGATGCTCGATCCCGCCGCCGCCGCGCCGCTCGGCGAACTCACGGCAGCGCTGGCGCCGCCACCGGACATCTGCCTCGCCATCGGCCCCGAGGGCGGCTTCAGCCCGGGCGAGCGGGCAGTGCTCGAAGCGGCGGGTTTCGTCGGCGCCCGCCTCGGCCCCCGGATACTGCGCACCGAAACCGCCGCCCTCGTCGCGCTGAGCGTGCTGCAGAGCCGGCTCGGCGATCTGGGCTGAGGCGTCCGGCCGGGCTGTGTCGGGCGCTCTCCCGCGCGCCGACGCGGCCGTTCGAGCGCCTCGCGCACCGGGACAGTTCCGTGCGGAAACGCAGCAATGCCGTTCCCCGCGCTGAAAGGCAGACCAGAGCCCTGCGGGGATTTGCCCCGCCCGCCCGACGCCACACCAATCAGAACGCCAGCCGCAGACCGCCCCCGCAGCTGACCCGGGAACCGGTCTCGAAGATCTCATAGCCGAGGCTCACGAAGAGCGCAGCCTGGTCCGCGAGCTTCAGCTCGGCCCCACCGTCGACCGTGAGCGCATGCACGCCGCGATTCTCGCCCCGCGTGTCGAAGGCGCCGGCCACGGGCGTGCCGACGAAGGAAGCGCGCAGGGATTTGACGTCGGCATCGTTGCCCAGGGCGTCCAGCCGGTAGGCGAGCGCGAGCCGCGGCGTGAGCGCGGCCGTCCTGCTGCTGCCGAGCGCGAGCGGCGCTGTCGTGACTTCGAGGCCCAGGGTGCCGACGAGGCTGTTGGCGGTGTGGCCGTCGACCGCCAGGTCCAGGCCCTGCGCGCCGCGCTCGCGAAAGCCTGCCTGCTGATAACCGCCCCAGGCAAGCCCGAGCAAAGGCTTCAGATAGGCCGGCGCATGGGCGCTGGGCGAAGTGAGCGCCAACAGGTATTCGGCATCGAAGGCGACGGTGTAGCCGTGGGCGGCGGGGCTTGCGCTGAGCGCGGCACCGCTGCCGATGAAGGCCACGCTGCGCGTGCCGTCGAGGTCGAAGTGGCTGTAGCCAGCGAGGCTGCGCAGGCGCAGGGCGGGCGAGGGCCGGTACACGCCGTAGACACTGGCACCGTTGACGTCGGCGTCGACCCGCGCGCCGCTCGGGGCCATGTCCTCGATCCCGGCGTCGCCGTGGCCGTAGGCGATACCCAGGGTCCACGGCTGCGCCGGCTGGAATTCGACACCGAAGACGCTGACGAGGACCTCGGCATCGTAGTCGGCGAGCCCGTTGCGGCCGTCGACCCCACTGTCGGCCTGGGCGGCCTGCGCAAACACGCAGTACTCCCGCCCGGCGGGAGCGCCCGGCCCGGCGCCGGCAGCCTGCATGATCCGGCCATGCGCGGTGCAGTGGCCGGCCTGGTCAAGCAGCAACCCGCGCTGGCGCGCGAGCGTGTCGAGGCCAACGCTCTGGAAGGCCGCATACGACTCCGGGCCGAGCGTGCCGAGGGCGGCGATGAGTTCACTGTCGGCGGCCAGGCCGAGCAGCCGGGACGTGGCGCCCACGAAACCGGCGGCAACCCCGGCCGCGGCGGCCTGCGCGGTGGTAAAGCCGGTGCCGCCGATCGGCGCGCCACCGGCGTTGGCGTTGCCGGCGGCCGCGCCGGCCAGGGACTGCAGCACCCTATCGACGGCGCCAGCGCTGGCCATCGGATTGCGGGCGCCAGGCCGGAGCGCGCGCACGGCCGCCGCGGCGACGCCCGTCCCTTGGCGGGGGCGCCACTGCAGGTCGAAGCTGCGGGCGTCGCCGTCAACCTCCTGCACCAGGGTGGCACCGTGGCGCAGCAGCGCGCTGCGCACGCCGGCCTGGTCGAGGGCCAGGCTGCCGGCGTTCGCGAAGGGGGCGCTGTTCGGCGCCGCGATGAGCGTGTAGGCGAAATGCGGCCATGGGCCGCCCCCGCCGAACGCGCCGAGCCGGGCCGTGCCGAAGAAGTCGGTCACCTGCCCGGACACGTCGAGGCGGTCATTCCGCGCCCCCTGGAATTCGGCCTCGAGCGTGCCGCCGTTCAGGCCGAGGCCGGCCACGGCCAGCGTGCCGATCGAGTTCCCGGGGGCGAGCGTCGCACCGGCGACCAGGCGGGTCTGCGGCAGGCTGCCGTTGCCCTGCACGGTGCCGCCCGCGTCGACGAACAGGCCTGCGGACGACGCGAGGCTGCCGTTCACCACCAGCGTGGCGCCGGCACCGACGCGGGTCGCGCCGGTGTAGGTGTTGACGCCAGCGAGCGCGATGGAGCCGCCGCGGGATGAATTCGTGAAGGCCAGGTTGCCCGTGCCGCTGAACACCCCGCTGAACACGGACCTGAAGCCGTTGCCGTCGATGACACCGCCCGTGCCGGTGTCGTAATCCGTGGCGAAGCTGCCCGCGAGGTCGACCAGCAAGGTGCCGCCATTGAACGTCGCGTAGTACGGATTGCTGGCGTAGGCGAGGCTGCGGGGATGGATGCGCTGGTCGACGGTCAGGACCACGGTATTGAAATTGCCCGCGTTGGCGTCCCAGCTGAGGCCGCCGTCCGGGCTCACCAGGAAACGGCGGAAGAGGTAACCGTCGAGCGCGGTCGGCGTCGTCGCCGTGCCGAGCCCGGTGGTGCCGGTGTTGCTCCACCTGATCCCGGTCGCGTCGGACGAGACTGTCAGCCCGTAGGTGGTGTTGGCATCGAGGAAGAAACCGTCGGCCGACGCCATGTCGTCGAACGTGAAGATGCCGCCCGCGCCCGTGATCGTCGCCGGCAACAGCCCGGTGCCCGCGAGACGCGAGGATGGCGTGTAGTCGGTGCCGTCGAAAGCGACCGACCACAGGGCGATGTCGACGCGCTGGGTCACGGGCGCCGCGGTGCCGAGCGCGGGATTGAGGCCGAGCGCAACCGAGACCACCTGCCCGCCGCGACCGCCCGTCGTGAAAACCAGCGACTTGAAGCTGCTGTCGTCGAGGCTCGAGCCCCCCGACGCGCCGTTCGGCGTGTTGGCGATGACGATATCCGCCGCCCTGACCGCTGCGGGCAGGGCGAGGTGCGCGAGCACGCAGCAGACGCAGAACCGGCAACCCGGCTTCGCGCGCAGGGCACGCCGATCGGTACGCGTGGCCAAGATCGATCCTTTCGTCACCGGAAAATCAAGGAAGAGCCCGGCGCTGCGGCCGGGCCGCGATGATAGACGACCCCGCGCCGGACGGAAGCGCGCGCTGTGCGCGGCGAGGCTTCCGTCGCAGATCGAAGCCCGTGCCGAATAACCGACACCCCGTGGTGTCGAGATGAAAAATGTTCGCCTCTCCCGCCCCGGGCTGTCTCCTGGTCACCTTTGGGCGCGGGTACCGGGGTCCACCGCCTGCGGGTTCCGACCATGGCGGAGAAAAGGTGTCAGATTTCAAATCTGACACCTTTTCCCATGCTTAATCCTCGACGCCATGGCCATTGCCTGGACCACGGGCGAAGAAACGTCTTCCCCGTGTCCCCCGTGGTCAAACCAGCCGCTTGCGCGACATCGGGTGCGGCGGCTTGCGTCGCCCGGGTGGCGCCTGCCCGCCCCAGCCCCTCGGGGTTCCCGGCCTTCCCGGCGCTCCCGGTGGCTATCCCGAATCCCTGCCGTCACCACGGGCATCACAGGGCAGGCCGGGGCTGCATGTGGCACGGCTGGAAAAATGTGACCAGGAGACAGCCCGCCCCGGGAGAGGCCGCGCGAAATGTGCAAGCCGACCCTTGGGCTTCCGTCGTCAGCGCAATCCGCGGAGAGGGTGCGCGCTCTTCATACGGCGCGCAGGCGCCGGCGCACCTGGCCGAGCAGCCGCCGGCTGACCGGCAGCTTGTGCGTGATGTCGCGCAGGACGATGTTCGCGCCGCCGAGGGCGCCGCGTTCCAGGGCCGTGACGTGGGCCACCGCGACCAGCGTATTGCGGTGGATGCGCAGGAAATCCTCGCCCAGTTCCTCTTCCAGCGCGCGGAGCGAATCCTCGACCAGCAGTTCGCCGCCCGGGTGGAAGACCGACACGTAACCCTGCCCCGCGTGCAGGTACCGGACGTCGGCCAGCGGGACGAGACGCAGGCTGCCCTTCACCGGCGCGCTGAAATGCGTGCGCGCCTGCGGTGCCGCCCGCGCCTGCCCGGCGGCCGCGACGCGCGCCGCGGTCAGCGCCACCGCTTTCTCCAGCGCGCTGCTCAGGCGCTCCGGCCGGATGGGTTTCAACAGGTAGTCGATTGCATTCGCCTCGAATGCGGCGAGTGCGTGGGCGTCGTAGGCGGTCGTGAAGACGACCGCCGGTGCCGGGTCCAGCAGGCTGAGGTGCCGCGCGGCCTCGAGCCCGTCCATGCCGGGCATGCGGATGTCGAGCAGCACCACGTCCGGGTGCTCGCGCATTGCGCTGCCCAGCGCCTCGAGGCCGGACGCCGCTTCGCCGACGACCTCCGCGACACCGAGGTCGCCGAGCAGCGCCCGCAGGCGTTCGCGCGCCAGGGGTTCGTCGTCGACGATGAGCACGCGGGGCTTCACGGCGAATCCAGCGGCACCGCGACCCGCGCCGTGTAGCGCGCGTCACCCTCGCGCCCCGGTTCGATCGTGAGGATGCCGCGCCCGCCGAAGCAGGCCGCCAGGCGCTGGCGCACGTTCTCCTGCGCGAGCCGGTTGCCGCTCTCGTGCGATCCGCCCGGCCGCACCGGGTTCGTGATCTCGATTTCCAGCGCCGCGTCGCGCACGCGGCCCGCGATACGCACGACACCGCCCGCCGCGAGCGGCTCGATGCCGTGGTAGATGGCGTTCTCGACCAGCGGCTGCAGGGTCAACTGCGGGATCCGCGTGCCCCCGGGCACTGCGTCGACGTCCCACTCCACCAGCAGTCGCGGCCCGAGGCGTAGGCCCTCGATCGCGAGATAGCGCCGCACCAGTGCGAACTCCTCGGCCAGCGGCACCAGCGTGCGCGCCTCGGACAGGCTCGCCCGGAACAGGTCCGCGAGGTCCTCGATCGCGCGCTCGGCGCGCGCCGCGTCGCTGCGCGTGAGGCTTGCAATCGTGTTCATGCAGTTGAACAGGAAGTGCGGCCGGATGCGGGCCTGCAGCGCCTGCAGCCGCGCCGCGGCTTCCGCCGCCGTGCGCTGCTTCCACTGGTGCTGCACATAGAAGTAGCGCAGCACCAGCGCGCCGACGATCGCCGAAATGGACAGGGTGCGCAGCCAGAAGTCGCGACGTTCGAGCGCGATCAGCGCCACCTCGCCACCCGCGGGATAGATGATCAGGGTCGCCGCCGCGCAGATCACCGCGCTCATCAGCATCACGAGCAGGTAGGACAGCCCGGCCGCCCAGCGCTCGGGCAGGCGCGCCAGCGCGCCCCGCGACAGGCACAGCGCGGCCGCCGCGGACATGCCGATCAGCTGCACGTACAGCGACAGCAGCGCGAGCTCGCGCAACGCGACCGCGCCGACGCCAGCGCGCACCACCACCAGCACGAACACCAGCAGCTCGCCGATCATCACGACCGCGAACAGCGGCCTGATGCCGCAGAGATCGGGCAGGAAAGTCTCTTGTGGCGACTCCGGCGTCTTCATGCGTCGACTGGCTGCGGGCACGGCATGGGTGCAGTGTCTGGCGCGCGTGACGGAGCGTCAATGACCGACCCCGTGCCGCGGCCCGCCTGCGATATACTGCCGCGACTTCCACCCATTCGAGCCCCGCGCATGAGCGAACGCGCCACCCCGGCCACCGACGGCACCCCGAACCAGGAACCCGCGTCCGACAAGCTCTGGGGCGGCCGCTTCGACGGCCCCACCGATGCCTTCGTCGAGGAATTCACCGCCTCGGTGCAGTTCGACCAGCGTCTCTACGCGCAGGACATCCAGGGCTCGATCGCGCACGCGACGATGCTCTCCGCGGTCGGCGTGCTGACGGCCGACGAGCGCGACCGCATCGTCGAGGGCCTGACCGCGATCCGCGCGGACATCGACGCCGGCCGTTTCACGTGGTCGGTGGGCCTGGAAGACGTGCACATGAACATCGAGAGCGCGCTGACGTCGCGCATCGGCGAGGTCGGCAAGAAGCTGCACACCGCGCGCTCGCGCAACGACCAGGTCGCGACCGACATCCGCCTGTACCTGCGCGACGAAATCGACCGCCTGTGCGGCATGCTCGACCGCCTGCTCATCGCGCTCGTCGACCTCGCCGAGCGCGAGGCCGACACCGTCCTGCCCGGCTTCACCCATCTGCAGGCCGCCCAGCCCGTGTCCTTCGGCCACCACATGCTCGCGTGGTTCGAGATGCTGCTGCGCGATCGCGAACGCCTGGTCGACTGCCGCAAGCGCACGGACTCGCTGCCGCTCGGCGCCGGCGCCCTCGCCGGCACGACCTTCCCGATCGACCGCGCGCTGACCGCGAAACTGCTCGGCTTCTCGCGCATCTGCGAGAACTCGCTGGATGCGGTCGCCGATCGCGACTTCGCGATCGAGTTCACCGCCTGCGCGTCGCTGATGATGGTGCACTTCTCGCGCATGGCCGAGGAAATGGTGCTGTGGAGCTCGCAGCAGTTCGGCTTCATCGAACTGGCCGACGCCTTCTGCACCGGCTCGAGCATGATGCCGCAGAAGAAGAACCCGGACGTCCCGGAACTCGTGCGCGGCAAGTCCGGGCGCGTGATCGGCCACCTCATCGCGCTGCTGACGCTGATGAAGAGCCAGCCGCTCGCGTACAACAAGGACAACCAGGAAGACAAGGAACCGCTGTTCGACACCGTCGACACGCTGCGCGGCTGCCTGCGCGCCTTCGGTGACCTGGTGCCGACGATCAACGTGCGCCGCGAACGCATGCGCGACGCCGCGCGCGCGGGCTTCACCACGGCGACGGATTTCGCGGACTACCTCGTGCGCCTCGGCATCCCGTTCCGTGACGCGCACGCGGTGGTTGGCGCCGCGGTGCGGCTCGCCGTGGAACGCGGCTGCGAACTGAAGGATCTCACGCTGGACGAACTGCAGGCCCTCGATTCGCGCATCGGGCCGGAGGTTTTCGGATCGCTCGACATCGATGCGGCGCTCGCCGCGCGCGATCACCGCGGCGGCACCGCGCCCAGCCAGGTGCGGGCCGCGTGCGCGCAGGCCCGGCTCAGGCTGGACGGGACCCGTAATTGACGACAGGCAGGAGGTCACGTTGAAAACATTCACCCGCGTCCTAATCATCCTCTTGGCGCTGGTGCTGCTGGCGCTGGCTGCCGGCGGCGTTTTCCTCGCGAGCCTCGATCCCAACGACTACAAGGACCGCATCGTCGCCGAGGTCGCCCGGGCGACCGGGCGCGAGCTCTCCATCGATGGCCCGCTCGAGCTCGGCCTGTGGCCGAAGTTGAGGCTCAAGACCGGCCGCTTCACGCTCGGCAACGCCGACGGCTTCGGCGACGACCCCTTCCTCGTCGCCGACGAAGTGCAGGTCGCCGTCGCGACCCTGCCGCTGCTGACGCGCCGGATCGAGATGGACACGGTGGTGCTGCGCGGCCTCCAGCTGAACCTCGCGCGCAACGCCGAGGGCGTCACCAACTGGGACGACCTCGCGCAGGGCGGCGGTGAGGACAGCGGCGGCGGCTCGCTGGGCGCGCTGGTGCTGGGCGGCGTCGACGTGCAGGACGCGCGCATCGCCTGGGTCGATGCACGGGACGGACGCTCGGTCGTCATCGACAAGCTGAACGCGCAGACCGGCGCGCTCGAGCCCGGCCAGCCGGTCGAGTTCAAGCTCGACGCCTCCCTCGAGTCGACGAAGCCCGCGCTGGACGGTGACACCGCGCTGTCCGGCACCGTCGCCTACGATCTCGATGCGAAGAAATACACCATCGCCCCGCTCGCGTGGAGCGCGGCCCTGCGCGGCAAGAGCCTCCCCGGCGGCAAGGCGGAACTCGCCGCCGGCGCGGCAGTGGATCTCGACCTCGCGGACGGTACCGCGTCGGTCAAGGACCTGAAGCTCGAGGGCCTGGGGGTCACCGTCGCCGGCAACGTCGATGTCGATCACCTGAACGACGCGCGGCCCGGCGGTCGCGGCACGCTGCAAGTGACGGCGCGCGACATCGCGGTGCTGCTGCGGGCGCTGGAACTGCCGGTCGCGCAGCGCGTGGCGGCGCTCGAGGCGCGCGGCCTCGATTTCAAGACGAGCTTCGACGCGAACATGGAAAGCGGTGAAGTGAGCGTGCCGGAGTTCAGCGGCAAAATCCTGAGCGCGACGGTGAGCGGCAAGCTCGCGGCGACCGGCGCGAACACGGCGGAACCGGCGGTCAAGGCGACGCTCGACGCCGGCGGCCCGGATCTGCCGTCGCTGCTGCTGATCGCGAGCCAGCTGAACGGCGCGGACGACAAGGCGGCGAGAAGCCTCGACAAGGCGCTCGCCAAAGCGAAGGACCGTAGCTTCAAGCTGGCGGCGGAAATCGATGCCGACCTCGCGAGCGGGCGCCTACGGGTGCCGACGCTCGTCGCGACGCTGCTCGGCAACGAACTGAAGGGCAACATCGAGTCCACCGGTGACGGCAAGCGGGCCTTCAAGGGCAACGTGCGCGCGAGCGGCCCCGATCTCTCGGCGCTGCTCGCGGCGAGCGCCGCCGTGCAGGGCGCGGACGCGAAGGCCATCGACAACCTCTCGGCGGTGCTCGGCACGGCGCAGGACCGCAGCTTCACGCTGGAGACCGATCTCGACGCGGACCTCGCCCAGGGCCGTTTCGCCCTGCCGAAGCTGCACGCGACGCTGCTCGGCAACCGCATTGACGGCAATCTCGCGGCGACCGGCGCCAACACCGCCAAGCCCGCCGTGAAGGGCAGCCTGAAGGCGAGCGGCCAGGATCTGCCGGCGCTGCTCGCGGTCGTCGGCGGCATGCAGGGTGGGGACAACGGACTCGCGGCGCTGGCGAAGGATCTCAGCAAGGCGCCGGAGAAATCCTTCACGCTGGAAACCACCTTCGACGCCGACATGGCGCAGGGCCGCGTCGCGCTGCCGTCGCTCGCGGCCGCTGGCTTGGGCCTTTCGATCAACGGCGCCTTCCAGGCCAGCGACATCGCCGCCGCGAATGGCGCGGTGGACGGCAAGCTCGCGGTGAAGGGCGCCCAGCCCGGTCCGCTGCTGGCCGCGCTGGGCCAGCCGGAACTCGCCACGAGCGTGCGTTCGCTCGCGCTCGACGCGGGCTTCAAGGGCTCGATGGCGAACCTGACGCTGTCGCCGCTGTCGGCAAGCGCCGAGATCAACGGCCCGGACAAGTCGAAGCCGGTCGCGGTCACGCTGAACGCGGGCAGCGCGCAGGCCGATCTCGACAAGCAGACGCTGTCGGTGAAGGAACTGGCGCTGACGGGACTTGGCATGAACATCAAGGGCTCGCTGGACGCCACGCAGATCAAGACGGCCCCCGCCTGGAGCGGCCAGCTCAATGTCGCGCCCTTCAACCTGCGCCAGGTGATGACGAGCCTCGGCCAGACGCTGCCGCCGATGGCGGACCCGCAGAGCCTGACCAACGTCGGGCTCGACACCGTGTTCAAGGGCACCACCGGAAGCCTCGCGCTGTCCGGCCTCAACGTGAAGCTCGACGAGACCGCGATCAAGGGCCAGGTGCAGATCGCGAGTTTCACGGGCCCCGACGTCATGTTCCGAATCGACATCGACAAGCTGAACGCGGACCGCTACCTCGCGCCGGCGCAGCAGGGCGACACGCGCGCGGTGACGCCGGAAGCGGCCGCCGCCGGCGCCACGCAACTGCCGCTGGAGCTGCTGCGCGGTATCGTCGTCGACGGCGAGCTCACCATCGGCAACCTCGTGATGTCCGGCGCGAAGCTCGCGAACGTGAAGGTGAAGCTCGCCGGCAAGGGCGGCAGGCTCGAGATCAACCCGGCGACCGCCGACCTCTACCAGGGCCGCTACAGCGGCGTGGTCGGCCTCGACGCGACCGGCAAGGAACCGAAGGTGTCGATCAACACCAACCTCGCGAAGGTCGCAGTGGAGCCGCTGCTGGTGGATCTCACCGGCAAGAGCGACCTCTCCGGCATCGTGAACTTCGAAGCCCGCCTCACCGGCAGCGGCAGCGAGAGCAAGCGGCTGACGAACACGCTGAACGGCCAGGCGACCTTCGCCGTGCAGAACGGCGTGTTCCGCGGCGTGGACGTGCCGGCCGTGCTGCGCGCCGTGGAGGTGATGATCGAGAGCAAGCGGCCGGCCGTGCCGCCCAAGGGCGGCGAGACGCAGTTCCAGTCGCTGACCGGCACGCTGGACGTCAAGAACGGCGCCGTGTTCAACAAGGACCTCCTGCTCGACGGCAACGGCTTCAAGGTCACCGGCGACGGCCTGCTCGCCAATCTCAACGACATGAGCATCAAGTACGACGCGAAAATCGCGGTGGACGCGGCGAGCACCGAGCAGGGCGCGCATCGCTACAATCTCGGCGACTACACGGTGCCGGTGCGCTGCCGCGGCGAGATCTCCGGCAAGAGCTGCCTGCCCGACGTCGGCGACATCGCGAAGACCGCGGCAACGGCCGCGGTGAAGAAGGAGGTCGAGAAGAAGGTGCAGGATGCCGTTGGCGACAAGGCCGGCGAAGCGCTGAAGAAGCTGCTGAAGTTCTGAAGCCCCGATGCGGCGTGCAAGGTCGTGGCGGCGCTGGCTCGCGTACTTTTGCGGTGGCGGGTTGGCCTGGTGGGCGTACGGCGTGCACGCGAGCACCATCGAGAGCGCCGACATCCGCTTCATGGGGCAGAGCTACCACTACCGTTTCAGCGCCCTGGTCGATGCCCCCGCGGCGGCGGTGCGCGACATCGTCACCGACTACGAACGGCTCTCGCGCATCAACGACGACATCGTGCTGAGCCGCGTGCTCGTGCGCTACGACGACACCGCGCTCAAGCGGCAGCTTCTGATGAAGCAGTGCGTGCTGGTGTTCTGCTTCGACATCGACTTCATCGAACGCGTGGACTTCCTGTCGAACGGCGACATCAGCACCACCATCGTCGAAGGCGAGGGCAACTTCCGCCGCGGCCAGACCGTGTGGCGCATCGAGCAACTCTCCACGACGTCTTCGCGGATCACGATGGAGGCGGACCAGGAGCCGGACTTCTTCATCCCGCCGGTGATCGGCCCGCTGATCATGAAGCGAACCTTCCTGCGCGAAATCACCGAGACCACGAACCGCATCGAACAGCTCGCCCGTGACGCCCCCGTTCGCTGAACGCCTGCTCGCCTGGCACGCCGTGCACGGCCGACACGACCTGCCGTGGCAGGCCGAACGCTCGCCCTACCGCGTGTGGGTGTCGGAGATCATGCTGCAGCAGACGCAGGTTGCGACGGTCATCGGCTACTTCGAGCGCTTCATGCAGCGCTTCCCGAGCGTGCAGGCGCTGGCCGACGCGCCGCTCGATGAAGTGCTGCACCTGTGGTCGGGGCTCGGCTACTACGCCCGCGCGCGGAATCTGCATCGCGCGGCGCGGATGCTCGTCGCCGACCACGGCGGCGAGTTTCCCGCCACCGTCGACGAGGTCGCGAGCCTGCCCGGCATCGGCCGCTCGACGGCGGGTGCGGTCCTCGCGCTCTCCCGCGACCACCGGGCCCCGATCCTCGACGGCAACGTGAAGCGCGTGCTGACCCGCCACCGCCGCATCGCGGGCTGGCCGGACGCGCCGACCACGCTGCGCGCGCTGTGGGCGCTGGCCGACGAACTGACGCCAGCCGCGCAGGTCGCGGATTACACGCAGGCGATCATGGATCTCGGCGCCACGCTGTGCACTCGCGCGAAGCCGGCCTGCGCGCGCTGCCCCGTCGCCGAGGACTGCGGCGCGCGCGAACACGGTGAACAGGCCAGCCTGCCGACGCCGCGCCCGCGTAAAGCGCTGCCAGTACGCAACACACGTTTCCTGGTGCTCGCACGCGAGGACGGCGCGCTCCTGCTGGAGCGCCGGCCGCCCAGCGGAATCTGGGGCGGACTGTGGGGCTTTCCGGAACTGGGCGAGCAGGCGGACGCCGCCGCGCGCTGCGCGGCGCTCGGCCTCGAACTGGTCGGCGCGACGCAGGATCTCGCCCCCGTCACCCACACCTTCACGCACTTCCAGCTCGAGATCACGCCGCTGTCCGCGCGGGTGCGCGAACGCGGGCAGGGCCTCATGGATTCGGATACCCTCCTTTGGTATAAACCCGCAGCGCCAGCCGCCGTCGGCCTGGCCAAGCCCGTGCAGGATCTCATCCGCGCCCATCGCGCCTCGCAGGAGACAGCCCCGTGACCGACAGAACCGTGAATTGCGTCAAGCTCAACAAGGAAGCCCCGGGCCTGCGCATGCCGCCCTACCCCGGCGAACTCGGCAAGCGCATCTATGAGAACGTGTCGCAGGAAGCGTGGAGCGGCTGGCTCCGCCACCAGACGATGCTGATCAACGAATACCGCCTCACCCCGATCGAGGCCAAGGACCGCAAGTTCCTCGAGCAGGAAATGGAGAAATACTTCTTCGGCGAAGGCTCCGCGGCACCCGAACAGTTCGTCGCGCCGACCAGGGACTGAGGCCCTTCGCCACGCCCCGAGACCGGATACCCGCGGCGGGTTGACTGGCCCCACACCCGCCGCTTACAGTGCCGACCCCGCCGCATTCCGGCGGCCCGCCAGACCCAGATGGCCAGGTAGCTCAGTTGGTAGAGCAGCGGATTGAAAATCCGCGTGTCGATGGTTCGATTCCGTCCCTGGCCACCATCTTTCTCTCACACTTCCGCGCGCTGCGCGTCTGCTTCCGCAGACGAACTCACACACGCCTCCAGGCGGGGCCTGGGCTGACGCGGGAAGCCCGACACGATCGCAGCAGGCGTGGCATGTACCCGGCCCGCATTTTTCCCTCTTCTCCCGGACCGGGAGAGGCGAGGCTCGGGGAGAAAAGGCGTCAGATTTCAAATCTGACACCTTTTCTCCACTGACGATTCTCAATGCCATGGCCAGAACCGGCAGGCCTTGGACCCTGCAGACCGTCTTGGCGCAGCGCGGGACACGGTTGCTCGGTGGCCCATGAGCACGCAGCCATCGGTACCCGCGTCCAAATGTGGCCAAGAGGCAGCCCGGACCGGGAAAGGTGCAGATCCGCCGCGCGCGATGCCTCAGGCGGAAAGCGCGAAGCCTTCGTAGCCGTTCGCGACCACCTGCCGGCACTTCTCCACGTAGGTCGGCACGCCGATGTAGGGCATGAAGATGCGCGGCTTGCCGGGGATGTTCGCGCCGAGATACCAGGAGTTGCAGCGCGGGTAGAGGGTCATGCCGGCGACCTCGTTGACGTGCGCGACCCACGCGTCCTCGGCTTCGACCTCGGCCTCGATCAACTTCTTCGCGTGCGTCTCGAGATGGCCGATGCAGTCCGCAATCCAGTTCACGTGTTGCTCGATCGTCGGCAGCATGTTCGACAGCACCGACGGACTGCCTGGGCCGGTCACCGTGAAGAGATTCGGGAAGCCCGCGCTCGCGAGGCCGAGGTAGCTGCGCGGACCCGCGTGCCACTTCTCCCTCAGCGCAAGGCCGCCGCGGCCGCGGATGTCGATCTTGTCGAGGGCGCCGGTCATCGCGTCGAAGCCCGTGGCGAAGACGAGGCAGTCGAAGGCATGGGCCTCGTTCCTGACCTCCAGCCCCGTCGGCGTGATGCGCGCGATGGGCGTCTCGCTCACGTCCACCAGCGTCACGTTCGGGCGGTTGAAGGTCGCGTAGTAATTGGTGTCGAGGCACAGCCGCTTGCAGCCGACGACCTGCTTCGGCAGCAGTTTCGCCGCGGTGGCCGGGTCTTTGACGATCGAACGAATCTTGTTGCGGATGAACTCCGCCGCGAGCTCGTTCGCCTGCTGGTCCGTGAGGATGTCGCGGAAGGCGGCGAGGAAGCCGAGCGTGCCCTCCTCCCAGCGCTGCTCGAATTCGCGCTCGCGTTCCGCCGCGGACACTTCGAGGGCGGACTGGGGCCGCTGGTGGAAATCAACGCCGAAGGGCTCCTGCCAGTTGTGCGCGCGGAACTCGGCGTAGTGCGCCTTGATGCGCGCGACTTCGGCCGGATCCAGCGGCGCATTGTGGGCCGGCACGGCGTAGGTCGCGGTGCGCTGGAACACGGTGAGCTGCGCGGCCTGCTCCGCGATCAGCGGAATCGACTGCAGCGCCGACGAGCCGGTGCCTATGATGCCGACCCGCTTGCCCGTGAAATCCACGCCTTCGTGCGGCCAGTGTCCCGTGTGATAGGTCGGGCCCGCGAAGCGGTCGCGGCCCGGGATGTCCGGCAGGTTCGCCGAGGACAGGCAGCCGGTCGCCATGATGCAGAAGCGCGCGCTGAGCTCGACGCCGGAATCGAGACGGACTGTCCAGCGCTGCGCGGTCTCGTCAAAGTGCGCGGCGATCACGCGGGTGTCGAACTGGATGTCGGGCCAGAGATTGAAGCGGTCGGCGACGTGCTGCACGTAGCGCAGGATTTCAGGCTGCGTCGCGTAGCGCTCGCTCCAGTTCCACTCCTGCTGCAGCTCCTCCGAGAACTGATAGGAGTACTCCATGCTCAACACGTCGCAGCGGGCGCCGGGATAGCGGTTCCAGTACCAGGTGCCACCGGGGCCGCTGCCGGCTTCGATCACGCGCGTGCGCAGGCCGAGACCGCGCAGGCGGTGGAGCATGTAGAGGCCGGCGAAACCGGCGCCGACGACGATGGCGTCGAGGGCATTTTCGTTGGCGTTGCGCGTGGCGCTGAAGGTGGCGGGCGATGCGGTCACGGACGAGCTCCTCTGTTGCGGGACACCGTTCTGTCGGGCCCACGTCGAGCCCGGCCGTACAGGATAACCGCTCCGCGCGCGGGCGGTTCACGGGCCGGCTTCTTGCGCAGGACCGCGGGGCGGGTCCTGCCTGAAGCGTCGGGGCCACTCGCCCACTTGCCGGATTGGCGGCTTTCGAGCAAGCCAGACCGGCCAGCCCGTGAACAATACGCCGCCACGCCGCAACGGCCTGCGGCGCGAAGCACGGGTTAGAATCAGGGGGGCCGCATGTGCGGTCAACGCTGCAAGCAATGTTCTTCTGATGCGCCTGCCTCCACGCCCCAGCCTGTCCCGCGCGCTCCTCGGTGAACTGCGGCGCGGCTTCGCACTCGATTTCCTTGGCATCCACGGCGTGCGCCACTGGGGCCGCGTGCGGCGCAACGGGCTCCTGCTCGCGCGCGAATCCGGCGCGGACACGGTGGTGGTGGAACTCTTCGCGGTCTTCCACGATGCCTGCCGGTGGTCCGACGGGCACGACCCGGAGCACGGCCACCGCGGCGCGGAACTCGCCGCGCAGCTGCGCGGTGAACTCTTCGACCTCGACGATGCGCGCCTGGAACTGCTGCAACTGGCCTGCCGCGGCCACAGCGACGGCTGGACGGACGGCGACCCCACGGTCGTCACTTGCTGGGACGCGGATCGGCTTGATCTCGGGCGTGTGGGCATCACGCCTGACCCGCGATATCTCTGCACGCAGGCGGCGCGCCGGCCGGAGATCCTGGACTGGTGCTACCGGCAGAGCCTGCGCTGACGAAAAGGACGAAAAGGGGTCAGGTTTATTTGCACACGGCCCGATTTTTCCCAAGGGCTTCCGTGTGCAGCCCGTGTGCAAATAAACCTGACCCCTTTTCTCCCGGGCTGGCTGCTGGGCCACGCACGCCGCCCCCCGCTCCTCAGCGCAGCGCCAGCCCCGGGAGCGCACCGTCTTCGCGCCAGTCGGCCAGCAGCTTGAAGAAGGCCATCGGGCCGCCGCCGTAGACGTTCGTGATGAAGCTCGCCTTGCGGTCGGGCTTGCCTTCGTTGTTGTAGTAGCCGGGCGTGCACTCGGCGAAGAAGCGCTCGCCCGCGCGGGCCGTGCGCTCGACGAGCCCGACCCAGCCGGCTTCGGCTTCGGCGGTCGCTTCGAGCACCGTCACGCCGCGCTCACGTGCGGTTTTCATCAGCCAGGCGATGTGCCGCGCCTGCTCGGCGAGCACGTGCGGCACGTTCGCCGAGATCACGCTCTGCACGAAGCCCATGAAGTAGACATTGGGGAAGCCGTGGCTGTGCAGGCCCTGGAAGGTGCTCGGACCTTCCGCCCACTTGTCGGCGAGGCGCAGCCCATCGCGGCCGGTCACGTCGTGGCCCGCCCGGCGGGTGTAGGACGTGCCGACCTCGAAGCCGGTCGCGAAGACGAGGCAATCGACCTGATACTCACGGCCCGCGACCACCACGCCGGTCGGCGTGATGCGCTCCACGCCGAGGCCAGCGGTGTCGACGAGCGTCACGTTCGGACGGTTGTAGGTCGCGAGGTATTCGTCGTGGAAGCAGGGGCGCTTGCAGAACTGGCGATACCAGGGCTTCAGTGCCTCGGCGGTCGCGGGGTCGCGCACGATGGCGTCCACCCGCGCGCGGACCTGGTTCATCTTGCGCATGTCCGCGAGTTCGGTCGCGAGCGCGAGCTTCTCGCGCGCGAGTTCCTCGAAGCCTTCCGGCGGCAGCGCGCCGGTGAGGTTGCGGAAAATCTCGGTCCAGCCGTCGTTGACGAGATCCTCCTCCGCCCAGCCGCCGCTGACCAGCGTGTTGAAGTTCTCCATGCGGCGCTGCTGCCAGCCGGGCGTGAGCGTCTTCACCCACTCGGGATCGGTCGGCCGGTTGTTGCGCGCGTCGACCGAGGACGGCGTGCGCTGGAACACGTAGAGGTGCTTCGAGTGCTCGCCGAGGTGCGGAATGCACTGGATGGCCGTGGCGCCGGTGCCGATGATGCCGACGCGCTTGTCCGCAAGGCCCGTGAGGCCGCCGCTCGAGTTGCCGCCGGTGTAGGCGTAGTCCCAGCGGCTGGTGTGGAACATGTGCCCCGTGTAGTCCTCGATGCCGGCAATGCCGGGAAGCTTCGGCCGGTTCAGTGGCCCGCTCGCGAGCACCACGAAGCGCGCCATGAGCGTGTCGCCGCGATCGGTCTTCACGCGCCAGCGGCCGGCGTCGTCCTGCCAGGCCATGCGGGTGATGCCGGTCTGCAGCAGTGAGCGCTCGTAGAGGCCATAGCGGCGGCCGATCGCCTGGGAGTACGCGAGCATCTCCGGTGCGTGCGTGTATTTCTCGGTGGGGATGTAGTCCATCTCCTCCAGCAGCGGGAGGTAGATGTAGGACTCGATGTCGCACATCGCGCCGGGGTAGCGGTTCCAGTACCAGGTGCCGCCGAAGTCGCCCGCCTTGTCCACCACGAGCAGATCATCGAAGCCCGCTTCGCGCAACCGCGCGGCGGCGAGCAGGCCGCCGAAGCCGCCGCCGACGATGACGAAGTCGACTTCCCGCGCGACCGCCGCCCGCGTATCCGGCGCGGCCCACGGGTCGCCCGTGAAGCGGGCGAAGTCGCCGCTGACCTCTCGATACTGCGCGTTGCCGTCGTCGCGGATCCGGCGGTCGCGCTCGGCGCGGTATTTCTCGCGCAGCGCCCCGGGATCGAAGCCGAGGCGGGCGGGATCGAGCAGGGCGTCGAAGGCGGTGGTCATGGTCATCTCTCCGCTGCCGGGAAAAGCCGGACTGTGCCGTGCGCGGCAGCGCGCGTCCAGCCGCCGGCCGCGCGCCGGGTGCGCGAGATCAGATCCCCACGAAGTCGAAGAAGCGGATCGTCGGCGGGCCGTCCATCATCGCGCCGAAGATCTCCATGTCGCCGCGCTCACCGCGCCAGGCGAGATAGGCCTCGTAGTCCGCGCGCGTGTCCCACTGCTCGACGATGAGAAACTGCGCGGGATCGTCCTGGTTGCGGATCACGTGCAGGGTCACGCAGCCCTTGAAGCCGCGGGTGTCGGGCAGCACGCTGCGCAGCCAGTCGCGGACCTTGTCGGCGCAGCCATCCTTCGCGCGGAATTCGAGAATCACCTGGGTCGTCATCGGAAGCTCCTTCGGGGGTCGTTTACAGGCCCGTACGATAGCAGGCAAGCACCCCGGGCGCCGACTTGCCCGCGGGCGCGACCGTTCGTAGAGTCGGGGCACGAATCCGCCGGCCGACGTCACGAGCCGGGGCGCCGGAAACCCGGCGACTTCCATGACCGACGACATCGCCGCCTGCTGGCATCCGCGCGCCGAACACTACACGCGGTCCGGCGTCGCCCGCTTGCAGCGGCACCTCGGCCTTCCGGACTACGACGCGCTGCCGCGCCTGGCGCTCGAGGAACCCGGGCGCTGCTGGCGCGGGGTCGCGGAGTTCTGCGAATTTCTCTGGAACACGCCGCCCGTGGCTCAACTGGGTGAACTCCGTGCCCGCCTGGGCCGACCGGTCCGGCGGGATCACGAAAGGGGACGGATTTATTTTTTGGAAAAATAAATCCGTCCCCTTTTGAAGCTTTTGACGATTTCATTCCTGTTACTGGGAGCCCACGCACCGATGCGCTACGAAGACTTCGAACACATCCGCTTCGACCACCGGGACGACGGCGTCCTGCTCGCGACGCTGAACCGACCGGAGGTGATGAACGCCACCAACGCCCGCCTGCACTGGGAGCTCACGAAGGTGTGGGGCGTGGTTAATGACGACCCGCGCACGAAGGTGATGGTGGTCACCGGCGCCGGCGATCGTGCGTTCTCCGCCGGCGGCGATCTCGCCTGGGTCGAGCAGATGGTCGGCAACCCGGAGGTGGTATCGGTGGTGAAGAAGGAAGCCGCCGACATCGTCTACAACATGCTCGCCTGCGACAAACCGATCGTCTCCGCAATCAACGGCACGGCTGTCGGCGCGGGGCTCGCGGTGGCGCTGCTCGCGGACGTCAGCGTCATCGCGGAGGAAGCGCGCATCACCGACGGCCACACGCGGCTCGGCGTCGCCGCCGGCGATCACGCCGCCATCGTGTGGCCGCTGCTGTGCGGCATGGCGAAAGCGAAGTATTACCTCATGACCGCCGAGTTCATCGACGGCCGCGAGGCCGAGCGCATCGGGCTCGTGAGCCTCTGCGTGCCGCGCGCGCAGCTCCTCGAGAAGTCGCTCGGCATCGCGCACAGCCTCGCGCGCGGCAGCCAGACCGCGATCCGCGCGACCAAGCAGTCGATGAACAACTGGATGCGCATGGCTGGCCCGATCTTCGATCACTCGCTCGCCGAAGAGATGCTCTGCTTCCTGGCCCCCGACGCCCGCGAAGGCGTCGCCGCCGTGCGCGGCAAGCGCGCGCCGGACTTCCCGTCGGCGAAGCTGCCGGAGTAGAGCAGCCGCCCACCGACGCGCCGCGGGCAGGTCGGGCTGACGCAGGCAGCCCGACATCCGTGGGCCGCCGATACCGACGGTTGCCACAGGCCAGCCGGCGCACGGGGCGAGCCCGTGATGCTTGCCGCCATGTCGATTGGTCATCAACCTGGTTCAGCGCGAAAGCACAGGATCAAATGCCCAGGTTCTTCGGGCCCTCGGGCAGGCCCGGCTCAGACTCGGCACGCGAGAACCAACGGCGCAGACCTGCCACGACTGGCCGCGCGTCGCCCGCGCAAAGCGCGGGTGTGCCCGTTTGCTCGTTGGCGCGTTTGGATAGCCGGCTGGCGCAACCTGCGAATGCCAGTGGCGAGCGCGCGCCATAGATTGGGTTTCAGGAGGACGAAACCCATGAACCAGACCATTCTCATCACCGGCGCCTCGAGCGGCATCGGCAAGGCATCCGCGAAACTCTTCCAGGCCAGGGGCTGGAACGTCGTCGCGACGATGCGCAACCCGGCGCAGGAAACCGAGCTCGGCGCGCTGGAGCGCGTGCTGGTGACGCGCCTCGACGTGCTGGATATCGCGTCGATCCACGCGGCGGTCGCCGCCGGCATCGAACGCTTCGGCCGGATCGACGTCCTGCTGAACAACGCGGGCTACGGCGCCTACGGCCCGCTGGAGGCCACCCCGCTCGAGAACATCCGCCGGCAGTTCGACGTCAACGTCATCGGTCTGCTCGCGACGACCCAGGCCGTGCTGCCCCACTTCAGGCAGCAGCGCAGCGGGGTAGTCGTCAACATCTCGTCGATCGGCGGCAAGATCACGTTTCCGCTCGGCACCCTGTACCACGGCACGAAGTTCGCGGTGGAGGGCTTGTCCGAAGCCCTGCACTATGAACTCGAGGCGCTGGGCGTGCGGGTGAAGATCGTCGAACCGGGTATGGTCAGGACCGACTTCGCGGGTCGTTCGCTCGAATTCAACAACGACCCATCGCTCGGCGAGTATCAGCCGATCGTGCAGTCGCTGCTCGCGGCCCTCGGCCCGATGGCCGAGATGGCGTCACCGCCGGAACTCGTGGCGGAAGTCATTCACGAAGCCGCCACCGACGGCACGCGGCAGCTGCGCTACGAGGCCGGGCCCGACGCCGTGCAACTGCTGGCGGCGCGGCGCAGCACGGACGATGCGAGCTTCATCGCCGGCATGAAGGCGCAGCTGGGCCTGGGCGCCTGAGGCAGGCGGGCAGGGTCGTGGCGGTTGCCGCACCGCGGGGGCACTCCGATAATCGGATGCCTCCCACCGCCGCGCAGCGCCCATCGATGCACTCGAACACCTACGCCCTGGATGCGACCTGGCGCCCGATCCTGAAAGATCTCGGGCTCTGCGCCGCCAGCGTCCTGCGACGTGCAGGCCTGCCCGAGGACCTGCTGGCGCAATCTTCGGTGCGTCTGCCGGCCGGGGATTTCCATCGCTTCTGGAACAGCATGCACGTGGAACTGGGCGACCCGCTCTTCCCGCTGCGCCTGTGTCGCGTGCTGCGCAGCGAGTCATTCTCACCGCCGCTGTTCGCCGCGCTGTGCAGCCCGAACTTCCTCGTCGCCGCCCAGCGCATCGCGCGCTACAAGCCGCTCGTGGCGCCGATGCGGATCACGCTCACGGCCGAGCATGAACGGGTGACGCTCGAGTTCGCGTGGCTGGTCGACGTCGAGCCGCCGCCGCCCTCGCTGGTCGCGACCGAGCTGCTGTTCTTCGTGTCCCTCATGCGCATGGGCACCCGCGAAGCCGTGCGCCCACTGCACATCGCAACCCTGGCGCCACCCGCGCCAGCGGGGGCTTACGAGGAATTCCTTGGGGCACGCATCGAACGCGGGACCGGGCACCGGATCACGTTCGCGGAAGCCGACGTCCTGCGCCCCTTCCTCACCGCCCACGACGGCATGTGGGCCGCGTTCGAGCCTGAGCTGCGCACCCGGCTCGCGGCACTCGACGGCCCGGTGACGCTGGCCCGGCGGGTACGCGCAGTCCTGCTCGAGGCCTTGCCGAGCGGCGTCATCGGCATGGAGGCGGTCGCGCGCCGCCTGCTCATGAGCAGGCGCACGCTCCAGCGCCAACTGGAGGCCGAGGGCACAAGCTACCTGCGGGAGCTGCGCGAGACGCGCGAGGCGCTGGCCCGGCACTACCTGCAGAAGACCCGGCTGCCGGCCGCCGAGATTTCATTCCTGCTCGGCTTCGACGAGCCGAATTCGTTCTACCGCGCCTTTCGCGACTGGACCGGCCAGACGCCGGACTGCGTGCGGCGGCAAGGCGGAATGGCGACGGCGCACGAACGCAATGATCGACATTCGATGAACGAGGGCACAAGGAGCACACGATGACGACCACTGAAGCGACCACCCGACTGCTCGACGCGATGCAGGTGTATTTCCAGGGCGAGAAGATCGAGGCCCTGGTGTTCATTCTGCCGATCGGGCTCTTCAGCCTCGTGTTCGGCGCGTGGCTGCTCGCCGATGGCAGCAGCGGGTTTGCGCGCGGCGTCGCGATTCCATTCATCGTGATGGGGCTCTTGATGGGCACCGTCGGCGCGGTGGTGGGCTACCGCACGCCCGCGCAGGTCACGCAGCTGCGGACCACCGTGCAGCAGGCTCCCGAGGCGGCGCGGGCCGGCGAGATCGCCCGCATGGAGAAGGTGAACCGCGCGTGGAAGTTCTACCTCGTGGCGTGGGGGCTGTTCGGCGTGACCGGCCTCGTGCTGCGCTTCGCCACGCGCGGCGACTTCACGCAGGGCCTCGGCATCGCACTGGTGTTCTTCGCCGGCGTGGGGCTGCTCGTCGACGGCTTCGCGGAACGGCGGACGCACCCGTATACCGCCGCGCTGGAGCGCGTGGAGTAGGCCGCGAACGAAAGAGAAAAGGGGTCAGATTTATTTTCCTGTGCGCAACGCGCGGCCGTGCGGGTGAACTTTTCCGGAAAATAAATCTGACCCCTTTTCTCCCCTGAAAATAAATCCGTCCCCTTTTCGCAAGCTGCTAGGGCAAATCGAACCCGTTGGGATCCTCGGCGATCCCCGCCGCCTGAAACCACTCGGGCCCAAGCAGTGAGCGTGTGCCGCCCCGGCAACGCAGGTAGGCGATGCGCTGGCCCTCCTTCTCCACCACCACGCCTTCCTTCTCCCCCCAGCCGCGTCCCACGGCGGCAAACACGATGTAGTCGTAACCCGCGCGGCGAAAGCGCAGGTAGGCGCCGCCACCGCCGGAGAACGTCAGGCTCCCGGCGACGAGCGCGGTGGCCTGCGGCGCCGCGGGCTCGGGCAGCACCAGTTCGGGCTTGCCGGGTGGGCCGTAGTGGTAGATCGCGCCGGGCATGCCGACGGTGCCGCAGACCGACACCAGCTTCCGCCCGAGCGCGCAGGCGAACACCACCTGTTCGTCGTGCCGACAATGCGAGCCGGCGTCCGCAGCCAGCGCGCACGGACCGCAGAACAGTCCCGCGATCAGGAGAACAAGCGCCCGCCCCCCCGTCACTGCGGCGTACCGTCGACCGCGAGCATCACGCGCAGCAGGCGCAGGCCGAAGGCTGCGCGCGCCTTGCCGACCCGACCGGCGCAGGCAGTGGCGGCGAGCGGAATCGCCCTCCCGGGGGTGCGCATATGCGAACTCTCTCTGCTGCGAGAAACAAGGAAGTGGCTCACGCTCATTTTGCGCTGGCGGCTGGTCAGAAATAAATCGGCCCGATCTTTCGCCGCTACCGCGACGGCACCACATAAAGCGGCTCCACGTTGTACGGATTGCCCGCCCCGTAGGGATTGTTGATGCTGTCAGGTGAGAACTTGTTGCCATATCGCCCGTAAGGGTTCGACACCGATTCGGGATCGTAAGGGTTCGCGCTGAGCCGGCCGCGATAATTGCCCTGGCCGTCGTAGAGCTTGGGTGCATCCGTCGCATACGGGTTGCGCCAGGACTTGTTGCTGTACGGGTTGCCGTATTCGCTGTACGGATTCATGAGGCCGTCGGGCTTGTAGGGATTGCCCGCGCCTTACGGATTATCGAGGCAGTCGGGGTCGTAGGGACAAAGCGCGGGAGCTTCGGCGCTGGACAGCAGGATCATCAAGGCACCGGCGGTGCGGCGAAGTCGGGGCATCGGGATTCTCCGGGCTCGGGCATTGCGGCCAACATACGGCGACCACCGGCTCAGGGCGTGAGCCAGCACACCCGCAGAAGGGAGAAAAGGGGTCAGATTTATTTTCCTGTGGGCAAAGCGCGGCCGTGCGGGTGAACTTTTCCGGAAAATAAATCTGACCCCTTTTCTCGACCCCTTTTCTCGCACTTTTCTCGGTCAGTCGACCACGGGATAGCAGGCGTCGCCCCACAGCTGGTCGCCCATGCCCAGCATGAGGTGGATGATCGTCGGCACCAGCAGCCCCATGATGGCGGCGCCGTCCTGCACCTGCTGGCGGTTCGCGGAGCCCTGCCAGGTCGCGCTTCCGTGCAGCAACTGGTTGCGGAGCACGTACAGGCGGTCCAGCAGCACGGCGAGCACGGTGAGGGTGTCGACCGAGGCCAGCGCCCTGTGCGCGGCGGCCTTGCTCGCATCGAACTTCCGCTTCCAGGCTTCTTCCGGCAGACGTCCGTTCTGGAATTCCCAGAACTCCCTGAACACGTACTGGTTGTCGAGCAGCAGGCGGATCGAGCGCGGGAACTCGGTCCACACCAGCTCGTAGATCAACCGCTCCTGGTCGGCGTTGACGAGCCGGCGCAGGAATTCCTTCAGCACGAAGGCTTCGGGATAGGCGCCGCGGTCTTCGATCTCCTGCCCGTAGGCCGCATTGAACGAGATCCAGAGAAAGATGAAGCGCGCGTCGGCGTCGCCCTCCTCCCGTTCGGCGCGGTTCAGCCAGCTGAGCGCGCGATGCGCGCGCAGCGACAGCGCCTGCGAGTAGCCTGGCGCGTCGCGCACTGCCCGATGCCGCGCCTTGAGGCTCGCGTGGTCGAGCTTCATGGCGGCGCGTCCCACCGCACGAACTCCACCACCCCCTGGCGTATCCAGTGCAGCCCGAGGCCGCGCACCTGAAGGCCCCGCGCGGCCAGCGCCGCGGCATAGGTTTCAAGCTGACCGAGGTACTGGCGCGCGCCTTCCGCGTTGTCGGCAACCAGATCGGACTTGTGGTCGATGACCCAGGCCTCGTCGCCCCGGATCAGCAGCAGATCGATCGTGCCGGACAGCACGCTGCCATCGGCGCGCGCCGCAAGCACGGGCCATTCACGGTGGATGCTGGCCCCGGGCCAGGTCTGCGCGAGCCAGGCTTCGAAGGAGGAGACCTGCGCGGCGACGGCGGCGGCGAAGGCATCGTTCGCGTCGACGGCCAGGATCGCGGGCAACCAGGCGGCGGTGGCGGGATTCGCGCCCAGCACCTCGAAGCAGCGATGGAGCGCCGTGCCGAAGCCGGTGCCGCCGCGACCGGCGGGCGACGCGAGCGGGGCGGCGTACGCATGGCGCGAGGCGAAGCCCGGGAAGGCCCGGGACCCGTCGCCCTTCGACATGCTCGCGGTGACGACATCCGGCGTGGCCGGCGGTAACACGCCCGGCCGCAGCGCGCGCCGGCCGTGGGTGACGAGCGCCGCCGGCGGCGCGCTGGCCGGCGAGCCGGGCACTTCCGGTTCGTGCAGCAGGCGTCGCACGCGGCAGGGAAAACGGGCCCCGTCGATCTCGAAGGCGTCATCGGCCAGCGCAAGCCGGCAATCGCCGGCGAGGATCTGCCAATGCGTCGTCGTGCTGCTGGCGGCCTTGTAAACGGGCCACTCGACGACGAGCTTCTCGCGCGCCCGCGTGAGCGCCACGTAGATGAGCCGTCGCGCCTCGGCCAGGGCCGCGTCCATCAGCGGCGCCTTGAACCTGTCGACAGTAACCGTGGCGTGGAAGGCCGGCGAATAATGAAGCTCCGCCTCCTGCAACAGGCGCCCGAGGTCATCGAAGCGCCGGTAACCGAGCTCGACCTTCGGCAGCTCCACATTGATTTCGCGGTCCAGCCCGCCGACCACCACCACCGGCCACTCGCGCCCCTTCGCGCTGTGCCAGGTCACGAGTTCCACCGCGTGCTCGTCCAGCACCGAAGGCGGCGGCTGGGTGTCGGCGCGCGCCACGCGTTCGATCTTCGCGTTGAGCCAGGCAAGAAAGGTCGGCAGTCCGCTGCCGTGGAAACCCCCGCAGGCGAGCGCCTCGGGCTTCGCGTCCATGAACTCGCCGGCCTCGGCAAGCAGGCGCAGCAGGTTCGCGCGCTGCTGTCGGGCGCCGGGCCAGTGCTGGACCTCGTCGAAGAGCCCGAGAACATCGAGCGTCGACGACACGAGCGTGTAGACAGTGGGCTCATCCGCCCGCGTCGCGAGCACGCGCAGGCGTTCGAGCAGCGGCGAATCCAGCACGCCGCCGTCCATCAGCACGGCGAGCGCCGCGGTGAGCGTGCGCGCGCCGAGCTCGGTGGTTTCGAGATAGAGCGCGGCGTGGCGGTCGGCGGGGTTTGCCACGTAGGCGATCGCGGCGAGCGCGAGCTGCACGGCGCGCGAGCCCAGCCAGCCAGGTTCTTCCAGCTGCACCTGGAGCCCCTGCGCGCGCAGCACCGCCGCGTAGTCCGCCAGCATGGCGTGCGTGGGACACAGCACCGCGATATCGCTCGCGCGCAGGCGTCGCGCGCGCTTCGTGTGGCGATCGAGCACCTGCAGGGAATCGTCCGCGAGCAGCTCCGCGAGGCGCTCGCCCACCGCAGCCGCGCGCCCCGCGTGATTGCCCCGGGACAGCGACGTGAACTCGATGGCCTCCAGCGGCACCAGCGTGGTCACCGGCGCCTCGGCGCGCAAGGGCACGTAAGCGTCCGGAAACAATCGCGCACCGGCGGCGTTCACGAAGTCCATGATCGCCGGCTGCGAGCGCCAGTTGCTGCGCAGGGGATGCAGTTTTTCCGCATTCGCATCGATGATCGCCGCGAAGAGCCGCGCGTCCGCCCCCTGGAAGCCCATGATCGCCTGCTTCAGATCGCCGACCACGAGCGTCGGCACGCCGGCGCGATGCAGCTGCCACAGCAGGGCGAACTGCAGCGGATTGGTGTCCTGGAATTCGTCGACCACGAGGCAGTCGATGCGCGCGCGCAGTGTGCCGAGGGCGCCACTGCCGTCCGCCAGCAGCGCATGGGCAAGCGCGATCATGTCTTCGTAATCCACGAGACCTAGCGCGCGCTTGGTGGACGCGTAATGCACCAGCACATCCTGGGCGGCGTCGATCAGCGCGGTGATCCGCGCCTGCGCGCCCGCCAGTGGCCCGGCGTGCAGCGGCAGTTCGCTCGCGGCGTCGATCACGGCCTGGGCAAGCGCGTCGTAGCCGGGCGGAAGTTTTGCGCGCCCGTTGCCGGTGCGGAGTTTCGCGAGGTCCGCCCACAGTTTCCAGTCGCCGTCGAGCCGGCCGCTGGTGCGGGCCGCCACGAGGTTGGCATAGTCGCGGTGGAGGTCTCTGGTCGCCGATTTGTTACCAGTAACATTTTCCGCGAGCGACCCGGGGAAGCTTGCGAGCAGGGCGTCCACCGCCGCTTGCAGCCTGCGCGTGAGCGCCGCGCCGTCGAGGGTGGGACCGTAAGCCGCGGCGATCCACGCCGCGGCCTGCGCGGCGCAGGCCGGATCCGCCGCCACCCAGCCCATCGCGCGCAACAGTCCCACGAGGCGGAGGATGTCCTCGCGGAACGCGTCTTCGGCCGGCCGTTCCTTCGCATGATCGTAGCGATAGCCGTGCGCGCCGAGGTCACGGATGATGCCGGCGACCTTGTCGGTGCCGGCCAGGGCCTGGCGCACGAGCACGCTCTTCTCGTCATCGTTCAGCAGGCGCGGCACGGGCGAGGAACCGTTCTCGAACGCGATTTCGGTGAGCAGGCGCTGGCCGAAGCCGTGGAGCGTGCTGATGTAGGCCTCGTCCAGGCGCATCGCGTCCTCGAGCCGGCCCGCCCCCGTCAGCTGCGCGCGGATGCGCTCGCGGAGTTCGCCTGCGGCCGCCTCGGTGAAGGTCACGGCGACGATACGCTCGGGCCGCACCAGGCCCTGCGCCACCCATTCACCGAGGCGCTGCTGGATGGCGTAGGTCTTGCCCGAGCCCGCGCCGGCGGGGATGACGGTCAGCGGCGGCAGGCTCATGCGAGGCCCTCGCCGAGCCCGTCCTGCGCGAACAGCGTCACGAGCGGACTGAGGTCCAGCGCGTAAGGCTTCACGCCCGCGGATTTCTCGAAGTGGGCGCGGTCGTCGCTGCCGTTCCGCGGCAGGCGCCCGGCGCGGATGGCATCGATGCGCTGCCCGATCAGCGCGATTGCGTGCTGCGAGACGTTCGCGTCGATGCGCTCCCAGCGCGGCAGCCAGCCAGCCTCGGCCAGCCGCGCATCGGTGAGCGCCGTGCGGTCGTTCAGCATGTAATAGACCACACCGATTTCGCGCGCGCCGGCGAGCCGCTGCGCGATCGCCGCGTCATCCGCGGCCCTGGGGCCACCGGTGCGAAGCATCTGCCGGTAGAGTTCGGCCTGGGAATCGAAGCCCTTCTCCATCTGTTCGCGCCGCCCCTTCGAACTCGAGCGCTTGTAGTCGACCACCAGCACGCGGTCGTCACCCAGCGCGAGCAGGAGATCGGTGGTGCCCTGCACGTCGATGCCGTGGAAGCGGCCTTCGAGCGCGAGTTCGCCGCCCAGGATCGAAGCGCCCAGCGTGGCGAGCGCATCGCACCAGGCGGCTGCGGCGCGGGACAGCGCGCCCGCGAGGTTGCTGCGCTCCACCAGCCACTGCGGTGTGGAGAGAAAGGCCGCGTGGCGGCGGATGGCGGCATCGAGCAGCGCCGCCACGGAGGTGTCGAGCGTGTGCGCATCCGGCAGGGGCTGGCCGGGGCCGAAGAGATGTTCGAAGACCTCGTGCGCGAGCGTGCCGAGCAGCAGCGGATCCGGCCGGTCGGCCTGCCACGCGAGCGGCTCGCAGTGCATGCGGCGCAGGAGCCAGGCGAGCGGCGAGACCATGAGCGTCTCCAGCCCGCTCGGTGATTCCGGCTTCGGCGCCCCGCGCGCGTCGAGGCGCAGCGTGAGCAGATCGCGGCCGAAGCACAGCGCGCCGGGCTCAAGCAGGCGGGGGCTGCGCGCGAGCGCAGGCGGCGCGAGTGCAAGGCCGCGCAGCGTCGCCCGCTGCGTCTCGTCGTCGACATCGAGCACGAGATCGTCCGCCGCCTGCGCGCAGCCGAGCGCATCGGCGAGGAAGAGGTGGTTCTCCGCAACGCGTTGGGCGTCGCCGTTGGCCTTGCGCCGCGCGACGAAGAAGCTCGCGGTCTCGCTGGCTGCGGAAATCTGGCGGCGGAAGCGCGCGCGATGACGCGCCAGCGCCTGCGCGCCGGTGGGCAAGGGCAGACCGAGCGCCGCGGACAGCGGGGCCCATTCGTCATCGGTGAAGACCGTGGAAGTGGCGGGTGGCACCGGGTAGTGCCCGGCATTGAAGCCGAGCACGAGCAGGTGCCGCGCGTCGCGCCAGGCCTCCTGCGATTCCCGCCAGACCGTCACGCCCTCCAGGCTGAACTGCGCCTCTGCATCCGCGTCGAGGCAGGCGGGCGTGATCCGCTGGCGCAGCGCCTGCCAGTCGAGCTCGCCACGCTCGCGCAGCCAGGCGACGAGGCCGGTGCCCGCCTCGCGCGCAGCGGCGAGGTGGGCTTCGAGCAGCGGCGCGGCGCGCAGCAGACGCAGGTAGCGCTCGAGCGCGCCGGCCAGCGAAGAGGCGGACGTGTCACAGCCGCCGATGAGCCGCAGCATTTCACTACTGTCGCTGTCGAACTCCGCCGGGACCGGCAGCGGCTCCAGGCGTTCCATCACGGCCTGCGCGAATGCCGCGCCCTGCTCGCGGGCCCACGGCATCAGCGGCGAGGTCAGGCAGGCGGCGCGCGCCATCGCGGGCGCCGGCGCCTCGCGGCAGTAGAGGAACAGCAGCACCGCCTCGCGCCCGAGATCGCGCCGCCAGCGTTCGCTGGGCAGGCCCGACAGGGGAAGCCCGGCGCGCGTGAAGACCTCCTCCACCGCGAGGCTGTAGACATAGTCGTCCGGCAGCAGCAGCGCGAAGTCGCGCGGCGCGAGCCCGGGGTCTTCCGCGAGCCCGCGCTGGATCATGCCGGCCGCGAGTTCGACTTCCTCGAGGTAATCGCGGCAGCCCAGCCACTGGACCGAGGCATCCGGCGCGACAGCGCCTTGCCGCGGCTCGAACAGGCCGCGCTGCAGGCTGCCAAGGGCGCAGTGCCCGGCCGCCCGTGGGGCTCCGCCAGCCAGCCGCGCGAGCCGCGCAAGGTGGGCGGGATCCGGCGGCGCTGCGGCCAGTTCATTGAGCCGGTCGACCAGCCGCTGGGCGGCCGGTGCAAGCTCGGGGAAGCCCGCGCACTGCGCCACGCGAACATGGCGCGCGGCGCACGCGGGGTCCGCGGCCAGCACCCGGCGCAGGAGCGCGAGCGGGTCCGGCAGCGCATCGCCCAGCGCGGCGTCGAGCCGGCGGAGATCGGCATAGCGTGCCGCGACCCGCGCCGGGCAGGTCGCGTCCGCCGCGAGCGCCGGCAGCGGCAGCAGCGTGTTCGCCGCCTTCAGCTCGACGTAGGCCGCGGCAACCGCCTGCGCCGTCTCGCGCGGCGCCACGTCGAGACTCCGACGCCAGAAGGCATCGTCCACCTGCGCGAGCGCGTCGTCCAACGCCTGCGACCAGTCCTCCGTATCACGCGTGGGCAGCAAGGCACTGGCCGCGAGCTCGAGCAGCTCGCGCCAGGTGCCGACGACAACCCCGTCACAGCCCCCGGATTCCGCCAGCTGACGGCGCAGACGACGCGCCGAGGCGCTGTCCGGCACGAGCAGGAAATCGATGAGGGGCGGGTTCACGCAGGATGCTTCCCTGGATGCTTCGCAAAAGGGGTTTCGGCACACGGCGGCGCCAGGCTCGATAGATAACGCCGACAGCCCAGCCTGCGAACCCTCCAAGTGAGGGAAGCCGCCCGCGAGGGGACAAAAAGGGGACGGATTTATTTACGGAATGTCCCGTAAATAAATCCGTCCCCTTTTTGTATTTCTTTTTGGCCTATGCTGGCGGCCTCGCACGTGAACACCGTTTATTCGACCAGGAGAATTCCCATCGACATCAAGGATAAAGCGTCCAAGAAATTCAGCATCGGCCTGAGCGTGACCCACGTCTACGGCATCGAGGTCATGGCGGACACTCACGACCAGGCACTGCTCAAGATGGACGACTGGCTGCGCGGCAACCTGCCGGCCAACGCGATGAAGGCGAAGATTCGCAGCTCCAACGTGGATGTCATCGGTCTTGGCGCCGTGGCCTATGGCCGGATTTCCGAGGTGGGCGAACTCTCCGCGAGCACGCGGGAGGAAATCGCGGCGCGGGGCAAACTGCCCGAGATCAGCCTGCACCACCTGCTGCCGCTGCCGCCGACCAGCCTTGCTGTGGAAGGCGGAACGGAAGAAGCCGGAAAATCGTGACGGGTTGAATCCCCTGTACGCGGCCGCCGGCCCGGGCAAGGCGCGATGCACCTCGTCGGGCGGGTTGCGAATAGCGCGCGAGGTCACGAACTTGGAACGTAGGTTGCGCTGCCGCAGGAAGCGCAACATTCGGCACCAACTGCGGCAGTGCCGCGCGACGGCACTGCCTGCTCAATCCACCGTCGCGAGCCCCTTGTCGTCCCAGCGCAACCCGAGCGCATCGGCAACCTGCTGGTGGAAGCGCTCGTCGGCCGGCCAGAAGTAGTGGTCCTCACCCACCCCAACCACTTCGCCGCGCGGTGGCGCGACGCGTGGCAGATCTCGTGCACTTCTTCGGGCGTGGGGTTCTTGCGGACATCCTGCATGCCGCAATCACTGCCTGGTCTGGACATACACTCGAATCCTCAAATCAGCATTCCCGTCGCATCGGCTTCACTTTATTTTCGCCATGGACGAGAACACACGCCCGCTTCCGCTTGCACAGTCCGGGATAAGTCCATGAGGTCATTCATGAACCCAGCCAACCTCCTGCACCCGGCGTGCGCCGCCCTCGAATCCGGCGCGGAAGCGAGCCCGTAGCTTGGGCTGCCGCAGGAAGCCCAACGCGGGCCACCACAGACACTCCCTGCTTCAGCCAACCATCCCAGCCCTCACGGTTTCAAGCAGCACCGCGCGCTCGTCCCTCGTGCCAAGGGTCGATCACAGACACGCCTGCCGCGTCGAAAGGCAGCTTGTCACGGGTGGCCACGGTCATGCCGTTGACCGTGGCAATGGCGGCGATGTAGCCATGAGCCAAGCCAATGGCGAACCCAGAGCGTTGCGCCTTCGACATCAAGTCGGCGTAGGCCCGGGTAGCGGCAAGTTCGAAGGGCAGAATTCGGCCGGCAAACGCGGGCAGCACCTGCGCTTCCAGGCGATCGCGCAGGCTGTTGCGTCGCTTGCCCGCCGGTAGCCGCACCACGCCGTGACGAAGTTCGGTCGCGGCCACAACGGAAAGGTACGCGTTTTAGAGCAGCTGAAGCTCCAGCCATTCCGCCACGCGGAGCTCGGGCAAGGTGCGCAGCGGCTCGGAGACGACGTTCGTATCAATCAGGTTGATTCGAAAATTATCTCACGCGGCGCGGTCCGGTCACGCTGATTGATCAGGTCGATTTCCTCATCCGTCAGCCGCACCTGCCGGCCGATATCGACGAGCAGCGAACCCAAGCTGAGGCGCCCGCCAGGCTTGACGGCTTCCTCGAGAATCGCGCGCACCTCGTCTTCGATACTGCGATTGTGCGAGGCCGCCAGCGCGCGCAAGGCGCGATGGATCTCGTCGGGCAGATTGCGGATGGTAAGCGTGGCCATGACGTCACTCCTTGAATCTGCGCTTAACGCAAATTCTTCCGGAAACGCACTCGTTTTGCCAGGCAAGGCGGCCCACCGCCACTCAGGCCGCGACCTCCACGTCCGCCACCCGGATCGACGGCGGCGGCACCGGCAGGCCATCCTCGCGCAGGCCATCGATGTGAAACCGGATCGCCTCGCGGATCTCGCTCACCACCTCGTCGACCGTGGCGCCGGTGGCGACGCAGCCGGGAAGGTCCGGGACCCACGCGGAGAGATTGCCTTCAGCTTGTTCGATGACGACTGCGTAACGCATGGGGTCCTCCCGTCACTGGGTTGAACGTGTTCGAAGGTTATGCCACGCGTGAAACGACGCACGCGCTCGGCGGCCACCGGGGGTTCCCCCAACAGCTTGCGGCTGTGAGGATGCATAGACCGCCTGCCTCTCGGCTTCGACCCTGGCGCGAAAATACGGGTTGGCGAGATTCGCCTCGGTGATGAGGTCAACCGGCCTGCCGAATAGCGCTTCGAGGTCCTGCTTCAGGGAGGAAAAGGCGTCTGCATAACGGGCCGGGGGAAGGTCTTCGAACTCGACGAAAAAGTCCAGATCGCTCGCGGAAGGGTCGAATTCCCCGCGTGCGACGGAGCCGAAAACGTCCAGCCGCCGCGCACCCGCGCGCCGGCACAATTCCGCGAGCTCGGCCAGGTGTTCCTCGATGACTTTTTCCATGCCGATCTCCGAAGCGACGCATGCCGCCACCGTAGCTCCCATGCCTGGCCGCAAGCGGTGTCCGGTGCGAGACCCGGGCTGACTCGCAAGGTGCGTAAAGCGTCGAAGCCTAGACTATCACTGCGTGCACCAACCAGCCCTACGCATTGCCACCACCCGCCCCGCCTGCGTATGTTCTACCCATGAGCGTCTTCACCGATATCGACCCCAGTTACTGGGTCGCCAGCAACGACCTCGCCTTCGCAATCCGCGACCGCTACCCCGTGAGCCCCGGCCATACGCTGGTGATCACGAAACGCGAAGCCCCCACCTGGTTCGACGCCACGCCCGAGCAGCAACGTGCGGTGATGGCGCTGGTGGACGAAGTGAAGGAGGCGATCGATCGCGAGTTCGCGCCGGCCGGCTACAACGTCGGCTTCAACGCCGGCAAGGCGGCGGGGCAGACGGTGATGCACCTGCACGTGCACGTGATCCCGCGCTACGCGGGTGACATGGATGATCCGCGCGGTGGGGTTCGCCACGCCATTCCCGCCAAGGGCAATTACCTTGCAGCTGCCGAGCCGCTCGCGACCGGCGGCGGCACGGCTCTCTTCCTGAGCCACCTCGCGCCGCATTTGAGAAGCGAGCAGGCCATCGATATTCCCGCCGCTTTCAATGTCCTCCTCTCGATCGTCAGGCTCGGAGCTGTCGCACGCGTTTTTTTACTCGCAAGACTATCGCATAGACCTACGATGCTTTTTTCCAAGGAAAACCAAAGATTTCTTTCCCGAAAATATGCTCGAGCCGCTGCACAGGCGGCAAAGTCATGATTGCCAGTTTGCCTCCGGGCGGAGTGGAAGGTGCTGATGTCACGCTTTTGGTATCAAGCATCGAAAATGCGACCAATAGCTACAAACATGTGTTCCTCCGAGCCTTGCTTAACTGTATTCAAAGGGGAAAAGGACCTAGGGTCACTTTCCAAGATCTCTTCATCCTCATGCTCGAAGGAGCGCTGTGGCCAGCGATGCACTACCGCCTGAACCTGGGCGCAAGCGATCTGATTGCAGCTCGTCTTTCGGATCTGGTAGAGAAGCGTGGTGAGGGGCGCAGTACTGTCGCGCTTTCACAAGTGCTCGCTGATGCGCCTTTCAACCTCGAATGGGAAAGAACTCGGGGTCTGCTGCGCTATGTGCCACAGCGTCTTTTGACACCCTGGTTTGCAGGCGAACTAAAGGGAGTTGGTGACCACCGCCGGGACGGCTTGATTGTCCAGAAAAGCCGCGACACTTTTGACGCAGTACACCCTTTGTATCGGATACTCGATGACGGTACCGAGCTGCATCCGGTATGGATGGACTATTTCAGTTCAAATCTAGAGCTCGTTCGCGGATGGAGCGATGCCCAATGGCTGCGCTATCTCAGTACGCGTAACCCGCACGTCCCAGCTCTTGTTGACAAGATTGATGCCCCGCCCACCCAACGTTCAATGACTCGGCAAAGACAGCTCTGGGCGGGCCTCCTTGCGCATCGCCGGCTCGCCTGCATCTATACCGGCGTTCCAATTTCATGCGCGGGATTCGTGCTTGACCACTTTCTGCCGCGAGCCTTTGTTGCCCACGATCGAATATGGAACCTCACGCCGGTTCATACGGCAGTCAACGCTCAGAAGTCCGACCGCTTGCCGGCGAATGAATTCGTAGAGCGGCTTGCCGACCAGCACGCTGTGCTCACCGCCTTCGCTCGTGACCATACCGATTTCGCGTCGCAATTACACTGGAAACGTGGCCTAGACGAGTACGAGGTCGACTTGAAGCTTGGGCAAGATGACCTACTGGACGCCAAGAATTTGAGACGGGCTTATGCAGAGACATTTGCCCCACTTACGGGTATCGCGCGACGGATGGGATTTCAGGGCGATTGGAAGCCCGAAGTGCTCTACAGCGCCAAATTTCCATGACCGAGGGGAAGCGCGTCGCCGGCAAGATTTATGCCCACCTCGAACTCGTCCCAGAGCTCGATCCATCACTCCGCGAACTCGTCGAAGAGGCGCGCCGCAGCCTCCCTTCGCCGGGGCTCGAACGGTCAAACGTCATTCGAATCGACCTCGAGCACCGGGAAGTCGGGTTTCTTGCTTATGCCGGCTTCTTCGATGAGGCTTTTCCAGCCCTACAGGAAAGCTGGAAGGTCCGCACCGATACGGGCCATGTTGTATACCGCACGTATGCAGGCTCGCTGAATCCCCCTATCTTGCATCGGAAGGAGCAGATGCTGCCCGCAGGGCACCCAGCCATACCGTGTTTCACCGCGCTCACATCGGCGGCGGAGCAGGTGGGTCTCTTCAACGACACAACCCGCATCGGGCTCAAACAACAGTGGGAAGCGCTGCTAGGGAGGTCCGGCCTAGCTGTCATCGCCCACGAACTTGTCCCGCTGGCTAATGACCTTGGATGCGATGCACCGGCTTCGAACTCACCCGTTAGCTCAATCGCACGTCACCTAACTGCCCTCTCGCGCAGTTATTTGTCGGTACCGGTCCAGAGCCTGATTCGTCATGGCTTGCTGAAACCGGGTGTTAGTCTTTTCGACTACGGCTGCGGCAAGGGCGACGACGTACGCAACCTCCAGGGGCTTGGCTATATGGCTGCAGGCTGGGACCCGCACTACTGTCCCGACAACCCGCAAAAGACGGCCGACGTCGTCAACCTGGGATTTGTCATCAATGTCATCGAGCACGTGGAAGAGCGCATCCAGGCCATTGAGCGTGCCTTTTTGTTAGCAGATCGTGTGCTTGCGGTTGGCGCCTTGACCGGGACTCCGCCCACAACGGGCGTTCGCTACCACGGCGACGGCATAGTCACGTCGAGGAATACCTTCCAGAAGTACTACTCGCAGGGCGAACTACTGCAGTTCGTCAGCGCCGTGTTAGATCTCGATGCCCTGCCTGCGGCGCCCGGCGTGGTCTATGCGTTCAAGGACCGCGCCCTGGAAACGAACTACCTTGTCGGCCGCTACGCCACCAGAGGGCGTGTCGCTCGCGCGCAGCTGCCGGCCATTGCCCGGTCTAGCGAGACAAGTGTACGTGAACGCGAAGCCCGACGTGAGCTGCCTGCCGAGGTGACGGAGACTCTTACGGGACTCTGGCAGGTTTATCTGGAACTCGGCCGACGCCCGGAAATTACGGAAGTCCCTGAGCTAGACCTGCTGCTCAGGCTCTTTCGGAGTCCTGGTCGGGTGTTTCGTTATGTCGAGAGCATCAACGACCCGGCGACGCTCCGGCGGTCGGCCGCTACGCGACGAGACGACTTACTGGTGGCCTTGGCACTCCTCTTATTCACGCGCCGAAAGCGGTTCCGAGACCTGGATGACCGGCTGCGGCTTGATATCAGGTACTTCTTCGGTAATTACGACAACGCGCAGCGAGAGGCTCTGGAACTCTTGCGAGCGATCAGCGACGCTCCTCGCCTCTTGGCGGAGCGCGACGTTGCTGCAGCGGCAGGGCTGGGTCAAGTGGACCATGAGGGACATCTGCAGCTGCATTCAGGTCTAATTGGCCGCCTGCCGGCACTACTCCGCGTCTACGCAGGCGCCGCGACAGCGGCCTACGGCGACCTGGCAAGCACCGACCTCGTGAAGCTGCATGTCGGTACCGGCAAGGTCACGCTCATGGGCTTTGATGACTTCGTGGAATCGCCGCTACCCAGGATGCGTGAGCGGGTTAAAGTAAGCCTCAAGGAGCAGACCTTTGAGCTTTTCGAGTATGGAGAGCGGTTTGAAAAACCGTACTTGTACTGCAAATCGCGCTATATCGACGAGGAGTTCCCGAACTATCCGGAACAGCTGGCCTTTGACGAGCAGTTCGAAGCATTGGGCATCCTTGGGGACTCCGTCTACGGCCCCAGCCCCTCAGAGTTGGCCGCGGTACTGGAGACTAAGCGCTGGGCGATTGATGGCTACCGACTCATCCGGTCGCAGCGAATCCCTGAGCTCGACGAAAAATGCGGGCAGTATCTGACTTACCGGCAACTCATCGAGTGCGGGGAGACCTGGGAATCCACACATCTCGATAACCGCCCAAAATCGCCGGACTCCTACACGAACCTTTATGAGCTGGCAGTGAATGTGCTCGACCCCGTGATTGAGTATTTCGGCATGATCAAGCTGACCTACGGGTTTTGTTCAGCGGGGCTCGCGCGGAAAATAAAGGGACGGGTCGCGCCAAAGCTGGATCAGCATGCAGCGAACGAAGTGAATTCTCGGGGGCGGTTGTTCTGCGAAAGGGGCGGCGCGGCCGTCGACCTGTTAGTTGAGGACGAAGACATGCGCAGTGTGGCCCACTGGATCGCAGTCAACACCCGCTTTGATCGACTGTATGTCTATGGCCGCGACCGCCCGATCCACGTGTCTTATGCACCGGAGTCGACGGGCGCCATAGTCGAGATGCGGGCCGACCACATGGGAAGACGGATTCCCCGCTTGAGCTCCGTCGACGAGCTAGGCCGCTAACGCAAGCAAATCACGCACATTCCGGATCTGTCCTGAGGCCAGGTATGAGATGCCGCGGTGCAGATGCAATCGGAAATAACGGTTCAGGGCTGGCAGTTCCGGCTCGATACCGTCGCGCTTGGCGCGCGCCACCAGCAACGCCCAGTACACGTGCTCGTTGACGCCGCCAAACGTTCGCCAAGTCATCTCAACCGAGCTGTCGGACGGAATTTCTTCATCCGGCGGGATCGAGGCCTCCTTTAGCGAAAGGCAAAACGCCCAGCGGCAGAGCACATTCCAGTTCTGGATATGGGTATAGCGCTTCAGCGTGATCAGCTGCTGCCGGGCACGCTCCGACAGACGGATGGTCTCAATCATGCAGCAGCTCCGAAGTCAAAGTAGCCCTCACGGAAACTCGACGTACGCTCTGGGCCATTGTGAGTGATCAGATAGCGGTGACTTATATAAGGCTCAAGGGCCTGGTAGTAACGGTCGCGCACCTCTTCATCCGTGGAGAGGAGAATCACCTGATGGCTGGCCTTTGGAAAGTAGTTCTCGACAAGAAGATGCTTGTGGGAACCATCGAGGCGGCCGAGCGGTGTATCGACCACGATTGGCAGTTCCCGGCCAGAAGCCTGGGCAAGCGACCAAAGTATGGCCGTAGCCATCAGCTGCCGCTCTCCGGCAGAAAGCCTCCCTGATGCCAGCACTTGGCCTTCATTACCCGTGAGAACAAGCTCATAAGATTTGGGATCAATCGTTACGCCATGCACCAGGTCCTGCTTGTGAAGAAGCGCCCGGTAGTTCGCCATGATGCGCCGCTCAAGCGACTCGAGCTTGCGAAAAGCCACTCTCGCCCTGAAGAGCGCCAGCACTTGACGGGCCCGGGCCGCATGCTGGGCGATACGGTCATGTTCAAGGCGGCCGACAGAGAGCGACTGCAGCTGCTCGCCGTCGCGTGCAATGGTGCGGTCAATTGTCTCCCGCTCCGCGGCCAAGCGACCCTTCTCCGCCTCCAAGGCCACCAGCCGTGCTTCCGCAATGCCAACAGCCTCGACAAGGTGTGCAATGGTCTCGGCAGCTGGTACAGCCGCGACATTTGCCTCGGCCATTCCTAGACGCTCTAAAGCCGCCTCGTGCCGATTCAGCGTCTCGTTTAACCGGGTCGCCTCGCCCAGCCCAATGTCGCCCAGCACTGCCCGTGGCACCGCGCCCAATAGAGCTAACCAGGGACTGTCTGCTGACTCAGCCGCATGAGGTACCATCGACTCGGCAACGCACTGCAGAGCAGTGCGGGCCTGCTTTTCGGTAAAGCCAGCCTGCCGCAGAGTTGCGCTAACCTCCTTCGCGCGCTCTTTCAGCCAGGTCACCATTTCGGCGCCACGCGCAGCGTCAGCTGCCTCCACGCTGACAGCCTGTACTTCGGCGATCATCGCAGGCAGCAGATGCAGTGGCGTTTCCAAGGCGGCGATGTCGCGGAGGTCATTCTCAATTGCCTCGAGCTCGCGCCTGCGCTCCATCGCCAGTGACTGGAGATGCTCCCGATTAGCAGCGAGATCGCCCCCTTCGGCGCGAAGCTTATCCTTAGCCCGCGAAAGCAACTTTGCCGCGTCGTCCACCTGGTTCTGAAGGGTTGCCTCACACGCCACCAGAGATTCTCGTCGATGGCCGAGGTCGGCTATTGAGCGTTCAAGTGCAGCAATCCGCTCCTGCTGCTCGGCCGTGCCAGCTTCCTTCTGCAGTCGCCGATCGAGGACGATCAGGCTCCGGTCCAGATTATCGACGAGGTCAAGTCCGAGCAGCGCGTGCACACCGGTTCTCAATACGTCCACTGACTTTTCTTGGTGGGCCAGCGCCTCAATCCGTTCTCCGTCAAAAAGGAACATGTCAGCGATCTGTACGGGCAACAGATTGTTGATGAACTCGACCCACCGCTCGGTGACAATCGGGTCTGCAACTCCATCGCGGCTGACTGCTACGTCCTCTTTGACCTTGTTACTGACCACCGACCAGGTACGCCGTACGCTGTAGGTGGATAGCTTGCCACCGGCCCGATGCGTGAACTCCAAGGTTATCGCGGCGCCTTCACGAGGATTAACGTAATGATTGATTAACAGACGCAAGTACTCGTCGTATCCCCTCGCGCCGCGCAGCAGGTACCGGGCGGAGCGGCCGTAGAGAACCAGCTGAATGGCCTCAAGCAGGGTGGTCTTCCCAGAGCCATTCAGCGCGCCGAACAGGACAACTGGACGCCCGGGCTCAGGCTGCAGGTTGACCGAGTGGGCGCCCCGGTAGGCACCGACGTTATGAAGTGTGAGGCGCGTGAGGATCATTACAGAGACAACTCCTCTGGATCAGCATCGATCATCTGCTCATAGGCCGCCGGTTCCTCTCCGGCGTAATGTGAGTCTGCTGGCTGCTGGGCAATGGCATAGGCCAGAGCTTCTGCCTCATTGGAAAAGCCGCCTTCCTTGATTGCCTTCTCAAGCTGGTCATAGAGACCGGCGCGGCGCGAGGCATGGCGATAAGACTCCTCAATATGGAGCAGCTCACGAAGTAACCGGAATTGCACACCGGCTTCGTCGCCCTGCTCCGCACATGTTTCGCGGAGCAGCTGCAAGTCGTCCGGCTGAAGCGGACTGCACTCGTCGATTGGCCCGAAGGGATATGGCTGCCCCGTGGCCTGCTCATAGATGCGCGGCAGACTATCTTCGAACTCGTGCTTGTCGAAAACCCAGATGCGGCGGATCTCCTCCAGCTCCTCCCTGGTAATGAGCTGGAAATCCCGGAGCTCGGGCGGCGCCATAGCACGAGCCTCGGCCTCGGCCTTCAGGAGCTCAGCCAACAGCAGTTCGCGGTATTCCTGCAGATAGGGCCCATGCACAAGCTGGCCGTGGAACAGCATCAGCGATCCATTCAGGCGCCGGAAGTCACGGTGCCGGCGGTCATCCTTGATATCTAGAAACCGGTTCCGGAAATCAGAGAGAGGGAGCATCCACTCTTTCTCCTGATCGTTCCGGATCATGGCCTGCATGGACTTGTCCTTGTCCACCAGGGTGCATACATAGCAGCCAAAACGGCTGTCACCGCAACTGGGCGTACTGGTATCGACCACCAGTGGGCACTCCCCGTCGGCAGTTGCTCCCTGATACATACCTAACAGCGACTTGTTGTCGTGACCCCACGGATTCTTAACCTGCATGAGGTACTGCCAAACATCGTCATTGGTCCACTCGACTATGGGCGTATAGACCCAGACTCGGTCCAGCTGGCTGTTGCCGTTCCGGCTAAGAAGCGCCCGCGTACTGGCACCCTCGTAGCGCTCGATGCTCTGGCGGCGCGATGAGGACTCGGCTTTTCTGGTACCCAGCACGAGGATGGCTTCGCCGTTGTCACTGACCACGCCCTTGATGAAGGCATTGGAGGGATTGATCTTCAGGCGGCTGGTGCACCATCGGAACTTTGGTCGCGGTGCCGGGTAGCCTCGCCCGAGCAGGTTCACCCAGTAGCGGTCGCCTAGTTCGGGTAGCAGCCTGTTCGGAAAAATCGGCAATCCCTGCTCGAGGGCCGCCTTTTGCATCTGGTCCAGCGACAGAGTTACCCAGGACGAAACCACCGGGTTCTCAACCAGGGTATCGGTACTGATCACGTAGATTGGCTTCTGTCGCTCCTCTGGCGCGAGGTGAGAGATAGCCGTCCAAATCAGAGACAGTGATGCGGTCGAATCTTTGCCCCCGCTGTAGCCCACTACCCAAGGGATGCTGTCCGAGCGGTAGAGGTCCTGCGTCTGCCGAATGACATCAGCAATCGTGTCACGGAAGCCGCGCGTCTCGAACGCCGTCCTGCGTCCCGCGCTACCTTCAGGCTGCATCGCGTCCCCTCCTCAGCGCATCCTCGGCCCGCTCTTCCTCGGGGCTCAGCGGCAAGTTAAGGGACTGCTTGATCAGCGTTACCGTGAGAGTGACGTTCTGGGAAGCTTTGGAGACGCGGCCACCAATCATCGCCCGCCCTTCCCATAACCGGGCGTTTGATCTGGCCCAATCAAGCTGAGCTAGGGACTTAAGGCGCGTCTTCCATTGGTCGGCCGGCAGTTCCAACAGCTTTTCGCCGGCGATGCCGATCGCCTGAAGGGCCAGTGCATGCGAATGTAGAAACTCTCGTCGAACCTCGCCGGCTGTCATCTTTGCCTGGCGGACAAGCTTCCATTCCGCCATGTACTTGGCAACCTCATCCCAGAATTCGGCGCAGCGGCGCGCCTCCTGCTGGACATCCATAATCTCGCGATTCCCAACGAGTGCGGCATTACCGGCATAGATTGCGCTTAGTGTGAACAGCTTGCGCGAACGCTCCGACAGGGTGCTTCGTTCCATCTCCACGAGGCCATTGAAAGCCTGCGAGCGCGCAACTACCAGCCTCGTCAGCTGTGCCAGGGCATTTCGATGGTCATAGAGCAGGCCTAGCGAGCGCGCCGGGCGCACCGCATGGCGATTGAGATCGGCAAACATTTGCTGACAACGCTCCAATCCGCGATCGAGGAAGAAGACGACGGCCAGAGTTTCGTCGCCCAGCTTGGGATCGCGCTTGATCGCTTCTTCGATGGCGGCTCGGCGATGCTGCCCATCGTTGACGATAAATCGGGAGCTCATGTCGACCCGCAAGGAGCCAAGGCGGCTTGAGTCCCCGGACGCCCCAAGGGGCTCGAACCGCACGGAACCGTCAATTGAGGCAGTAATTGCTGAAAACACGTAGCTGTCGCGGTTGCCTACCAAATAGTCTGCAATCTCGGGAATCCGCGACCGATTAAGCACGCGCTGAGCCCGGAGCTCGGGAACCAGCTCCTCGTCATCAAACAGGAAGAGCTTCGGGATCAGCCGCAGTGGGCACATGGAAATGTAGTATTCCCGTCCCGCCTGAATGCCCCGAACGGCTGGGAACACATACTCGAAGGTCGTGTCTGTCACAGGGCGTACCCCTTGCAAGCAAATGTTTGTCACTAATTTGACAAACATTTATCACACACAGTACGGTTTGACAAACACCTTTCGTTGGTCAGCGCCATGAATTCGTCCTCCCTTCCGGTCTACCTCGATTGCGCCGCTTCAACCCCGATGGAGCCAGAGGTTCTCGAGGTCGTCATCCGTACGATGCGGGAGGACTACGGCAATCCAAGCAGTCGAACGCATGTGTACGGGCAGCGAGCCAAAGCAATTGTGGAGCGAGCCAGAGACCAGGTGGCGGCAGCGGTCGAATGCGAGCCGAGCGAGGTGGTCTTTACCAGCGGCGCTACCGAGAGCAACAACTTGGCGATTCTGGGGCTAGCCGACCTGGGCCGTCGTACAGGACGACGTCACATAGTGGCTACAGCAATTGAGCACAAGTCCGTGCTCGAGCCGCTAGCAGCGCTAGCCGCCGAAGGGTTTGAAATCACGTTGATCCCGCCTGAGCCGAGCGGCGCCGTGGAGGCGCGAGCTGTCATGAGCGCTGTTCGACCTGACACACTCTTGGTGTCTGTCATGGGCGCTAATAATGAAACCGGCATTGTCCAGCCAGTTGAGGACATAGGAGTGAAGCTAGCGGGGTCCGCGATATACCTTCACGTCGACGCGGCCCAGCTATTCGGAAAAGTCCAATCGGATGACATGCTAGCGAGGGCAGACCTCATCTCTTTGAGCGGCCACAAGGTGGGTGGTCCAAAGGGTGTCGGCGCGCTGATATTCAGGCGCCGCAAACATTATCGAATACCGATTCGCCCGTTAATGCTCGGTGGAGGACAGGAACGTGGTATCCGGGCTGGGACACTCGCAGCCCCCCTCATCGCCGGTTTCGGAATCGGCATGGCTTTAGCGAGGACCAACATTCAACTGCGTTACGACGCTTGCATGCGCTATCGAGCATCAGCTATTACCGCACTTAATGAGCTCGGGGCCACAATAAACGGCGATATTTCGAGAGGGCTACCCAATATCATTAGTGCTGCACTCCCAGACATAGATGCCGAGGCCGCTATCGTCGCGATCAAGGACTTAGCGGCCGTTGCAACTGGATCAGCCTGCACGTCGCAAAACCACACGCCCAGCCATGTGCTCGCGGCGATGGGACTAGACGATTCTTCGATTGCAAACACCATTCGGCTTTCATGGTGCCACACGACGCTACCCGCTCCGTGGCCGGCCATAACCGGGCGCCTGCAGCAGTTACATCACACCGTACCATTTTAATAAATGCTGATTTTCAGCAGAGGTCAGTTTCTTCTGAGGATCATGAGGAATTACGCTTTTTCGCGGCGGAACGCTACTGCTGCTGGCGCACGATGAGCCCGCCGTCTACTTGGCGGACAGCGTCTACCTTCACTTTGGGCTGATTGATTTTGGAACACACCCAACAAGGAAGTATCCTAGTTAGAGATTTCCCCACTTAGGACGCATCGAAGCAACCGGACAGAGATAGAATTTCCATTTAGCAAAACATCAGTCTTCGGAACCATCATCGTAAATAAGGTCATCCAGATCAGGAGCGGAGGCGGAACCCGGGTCGTTGAGGCTGCCTTCGTCGTTTACCTCGGCACTCTCCTGCGACTGAGCAACGGAGCTCGGGTCAGAATCGGCTGAACTCAAGGCGTCCACCGAATTTTTCCACGTCGTGTAAGTATCCTGGTCCACCTGGAACCAACGTTTAAGCCCCCCAGAAAGCTGCTTATCTACAGCGTGAACTGCTTCTTTATATACCTGCGAATCTTGCTTTCCAGGAAATTGCTTTTTAATCGACTTCTTTAGATCGTCTATCAGGAAATTGCGATAGTGACTCCTTCCAATCGAAACCAGCGCGTCGATATTAGAATCCGCCCCGACTTTGGCCAGCACAGCTCGACCCTCTGGCGCAGCTAGCAATTCCATCCACATATATCGGAAATAAATTGCCCGGGGTGTATCCAAGTTTCCAAGCAAATTAAACGGTTGCCTCTTAACGACGGATGGGTCTTTAACGAAGACCAACTGACGATTCGCGCCAAGTGCTGAATTAGCAGCATCCACTACGGTTTCACAAAACATTGGAACCTGGCTAAAGGTTATAGAAGTCCTTGAGCCAAGCGCTCTCGCCGCAAGAACGAAACCCAGTTGACATGCCGAAGTCGAGAACATCGCATACGCCGCCTCGCTTTCCTTTACTTGCGACTCCTTGCCTAGAAACCTCTGCGCTCGCGATTTCTGAAATTCTTCGCGCTTCTCTTGGATGATTCGCCAAGCATCGTGAACATCCGTACGTGCCGGCACGGGTTGATGACTTAAGCGAGCTTGCCGTGCTAAGTCTTCTCGATATGAATCACTGGCGCGTAACGTCCAGTAGATGCCAACCCCTTCGAAAATCGCATCACGGGCGAGCGCAGCCGCTGCGCTCGCAGTTGTCCAGCCGTCCTTTAGCTGTGCAAGCGCGTCTGCGTGACAACGATATGGGTACAAGGAAGAAAAGAAAAGAGTTAAGAGCCGGCCCCAATATTGCAGATACTGTTGCTCTAGCTTATCCACTGAACTGCGCGGAAAGCTTTTTGCGTCTATCTTCTCTCGCTCGTAGTGCGCATCTTCCTCTTTAATGCTTGCGGGAAGCACATCTGCAATGTTGAGAGACAAGCGCAATAACTCAGCCCGCTCACTGCCTTTTTCATTTCCGCCAAACGAGCTGTTCATTGCATAAAACTTACTCGGCCCTTCGACCAAGCGTCGGATACAATCAGCAATGACCGTTACGTTCGTGATTACACTCCATTTCGATTGAGATGCTTGCTCGTTTTCTGGGTGGTCGTACTCCACCGCGTAGATAGGGAACGATATCTCCGACTTTCTAAACTCGTTGAGCGTCGCCCGCGTAAAAACGCTTATCAGGTTGGAATCAGACAATATGAGGATTCGCGATTCGCTCGGAGGGCGTGCATTCTTGTTTAAATCTACAAAGACCTTTCTCGCCGCCACCTGGTGGCTGGTTGTTAGCTCAGGAAACCATATCAAAGTAACCGGCAGTTCAATCGAAGAGAAAAGTGATTCGCGTTGCGCGGGAGTCAACTGCTCAAGACATTTTTGAACTGGCCCCTCGTAAAACGCTCGATACTTCTCTCCTCTCCCAGCCCACTTGTTGTTTATTGTACGGTCGATGCCAATTAATGCCATCGCACGGTGCTGTCCATCTATTACGATGAGCTTGGAACGTTCGGAATTCCAAGCAAGCCTTCCGGCGCGAATCTCATGGGGCTGCCCATTCTCATATATTAATTGGTCCACTCGGTAACTTTCCGCGCGCTCCACACGAGACCACGCCACACCGTTGTCGTCTTTCACTACCCTCGGTGGTTCCGCGCTTGGGAAGTCTTCTAACGGGTCGTCCCCGAAAAATGGAAGTAATACAGCGACAATAGGAGGAAAGAATGCTGGCCCCGCTTTACTCGGCTGGAGTAAGTAAGGAATTAGATCCACTGCAACACGGTGATCGTCCAGATCACGCTGCAGCAATTGATTAAAGTTCATCCCTTGCACCGGCAGCGCTTCCCGTACCGGCGTTAAAAAGGATGTTAGCCGAAATTCCGGAGACAAGCCGGCCTGTTCAAGGCGGGCTTTTGTCTCCAAGAAATCTACTCGACCCGCAGAGGTTTTGAACGAGCCAAGCGTCCCCAGAACAGAGTTTCCATAGCTGGCCGAGGGGGCCTTCATACTCAGCCCGCTCATGGGCCCAACGGGTTGTGGGTTTTCTGTGCTCATTGGTGCGTCCTTCATGACAGAGGTTTGAGCGGCCTAAGAAAAGACCCTACTCATTTTTTTCCTAGGAGGGGCCGGTACCACGTATTGGCAAACCATTCAATCGCGCAAGCTAAATCTTCGGCAGCCTCTTCGTCGGAGCCTATAAGCTCAGTAGTTTCCAGCACATACACATAAAGCATATCTGGACTAAACCCAGCTGCGATGGCTCGCGCTGCGAAATTGACAGGCTTTGTCACTTGCTGCGTTTCGTCAGCTTGGCGAGGCACGCTTCCCCCTCGAACTTTTTCTTTCAGATTTTCGAGCTTATCTACGTCATCTTTTATTTGATCGGACAAAAGCCTAAGTTCGCGTGCATGGCTTTCCAAGCGCGAACGTAACGCCTTGGTCTTTCCGATGTACAGGGGCGCAGCGAAGATTGGCGTTAGCGAGTCTATAGCTGTAGCGAGAGCGCCGCGTCGCTTCTCTCTACTCATAGTTCGCTTCAGTTGTTCGGCTGGAAATCCTAGTTTTGTGGCGAGCAAAGGTTGGTCCTGAGTTATGGCATCGGCGGCTAACTCATACTCTTTCGCCTCCATTACTCCGGTCCAGTGATCGCGAAAGCCGGTATAGCTGGCGGTTTGAAGTGGCGGAGGACGATACCGATCACTATGCGCGCGCAAAGCTAACCTGAGACGCTGCGTGCCATGATCGACACTTTTGGCTGGATCGTGGTCTGTCTTCCAATCAGGCGGCCCTAAGATCAATCGTCCGTACCAAGCGTAAATTCCTGGCGTGTTGGGAACACCGCTCAGTTCGACGAGAGAGTATCGCTTCAATTTAGTTTCGCTCGTAGTTTCCAATGGAGGCGGCTGCATATTCGGTTGTGTGAGTATCTATATGGTCGGACACTTCATTGGCTGTGCGCGGTTAAATAGACTGAATTTGAACCCCCGTCTTAGATCTAGTCCACCCAATCCACCATCTCTGTTTGAACGACATTAGCTCAAGTAATAGCAAATTCACCATACGCTTTAATTGCTTCGCCATTTTGAGGTCGCAGCTCCTTCACATTTGTATACTTCGCCCCATCGCGACAATCCAAGCCAAGGCTTACTGAGTCGAGCTCTATAATTGCTGCTCATGATGCGCAAACCTTAAAAAGCGTCTTTCTTCACCAGTACACTCTTCTCAAACGTTCCAGCCCATCTCCTAGGACGGCAGGTTGTGCGCGTTGGGCACGACCATTGCTGACAAGGCGTTCTCCGGCGGTTGAAAACGATTCGAAGAATTTTCCATTATTTTTGTCAAGCGCTGATAGTGATTTGCGCTTCCCCGATCCTTAAACCCTTTCAGCACCTGATAACTGGCCCACCGCCCCCATCATAAAATGGATGATTGCTAGCACCCGCAGGCCGATGATCGCGGCCCCTGGTGGGCTTGGTCTCGATTCTTGTCGCCGCTCATGGTGTCGCCGCGGTGCATAGTATGCTTCCGCAGAACATAAGTTGGGCGCGTCAGCCAATTTTCGGACCTGTATTTCTTAAAGCGGTAGCTCTCGCCGTCGAGCCAGATTCCGTAAGTTTCCGTGAGCCTTGGGAGTTCATCCCTGCCGTATGATTTCGACGGTTCAAGCATGGCGGCGAAATATTTTCTCGCTGTCTGAGCAATAACTCGATCTTGCTGGAAAATTCACACGAGAGCCCTGACCGCTTCATAGAGCTGCCTGACTATGCGTCTATGCTTCCCGACGATAGTCGCCGGAGAAGCTGTAATTTTACACCGAGGACCTCATTACTTATTCTGAGAGGCGCTCAATTTCCTGCGCGAAATATTGCCTGGCTTGCCTCCAATTAATCCTTTCCTCATTGCTTTCAAAATTTGTGAAGAATTCGGCCGCGTGTCTCTTGGCTCCAAGCCAATTGGTTCGAACAATTAGCGTTGCTTTTATGGGCGCATTAAAGTCTTGTCTGTAATTATTAATCAGCACGACGAGACCTCTGTTCACCTGATCCGACCCCTCCTGTCCTGATGCAAGCAGTTTAAGAATGTTTATGGCGCTGTTTTTTTGTTCTTCTATACGAATTCGATGCAGCTTTCGAGTATTGTATTTTCGAGCAATCTCCAATATTAAATTTGAATTACAAAAGCCGAAAACCTTAGCCACACGGTTCACCTCACGAGCAGCGTCTCGCCTCCCTTCCAAGAGGAGTTCTCTGGCGAATTCCTGACCGTCAGGGTCGCTCCCAAAAAACTTCTCCAAGAACTTCTTCTCAAGAGCGGTAGCTATAGCTCGGGATTCGGCAAAATTTCGCGACTCAAGCAAAGTTAACCGAAACGTGAAAGCCAGTTCAGTAGCAATGCGGCTCAGATTCTTCTCGAGAATTAGAAGTTCAGGCTGGTATCGAGCGGCGACCTCCCAATCGCTGTCGCGTTCGGAATCAAATATTGACTCCTCATCGCTGTTAGTCTCTTCCTTAAAAGACCCGCCTTCTCGAATTGCGTCATAGTTACGTCGCTTCTCAGAATCCGACAAGACTTCGTAAGCAATATTTATGGAACGCATTTTTTCTTCCCCGACGGCAGGACTCCCCGTCCATCGGTCAGGGTGATACTTCTGAGCCAAAGCACGGTAGGCTGCACGGATGACGATCTCCTCAGCGTCTTCCGTAACTCCGAGAATCCGGTAATGGTCCTGTTGATTGTTCATTTTTTTAAAATTCTGCCCGATTTTTTTCTCTTTTATCTCTCCGAAGACTTTCTCGCACAGCCTCTTGACCTAAATCAGAAAGAAGCCGCAGATTGCCACCTTGAATGAATCGCACCACGCCCAAAATGACTCAGGGCGTCTCGATCACCTGCCCAACCCGATCCCTCAACTCCTGCCCACACCGCGCAAACCCGAAGACCCTGCTCACCTGCTGAATCAACTCGTCCCGCCCAATCCGCACCGAGGCCTTCACCACCTGCTCGATGGCAAGCGCAATCTCCGCGGGCGGCAGGCACTGCGCTTTTTGAAGCGTCGTTGACTCCACCTGCGCCCGGTTCCGCACGACGACCGGCGCATCACGCAGCTGCCAGAACGGCCCGTCGTGGCTGAGGGTGCTGCTGGCCGTGAGGCCGGCTTTCACGGCTTCCTGGATGCGGACGCCGGCACGTGAGAAGCCTGCCGCCCTGCTGACCCTGCGCCCGACCTCCTCTTCATGCACCGGCCCCTCCACCCGCACGATGCGCTCGACGATTCCGGTCATGACAGCGATGGGCCAGGTGTGCGGTTCGCCGGCTGTTCTGATGGTCTCGCGGAACTCTACGTAAGCAGGCGCGACGGGGTCCGTGTGCGCTGCCGCCTCGGTCGTTGGCGCTGGCGCCGGCGGTGCGGGCGGGTCTTCCTGCGCAGGTGGGGCTTCCGGCGGTTCCTTCGTCTCACCGGCAAGCCGCGCCCGCATTTCGATAAGCGCATCCAGCAGCTTCTGCTCCTGTTGCTGCCGGCGATGGAACCAGTCAGTGCTCCAGATGCGGTAGAGCTTCCAGCCGCGGGATTCCAGGATGGCCTGGCGCAGGCGGTCGCGGTCGCGCGCGGAGCGGGAGGAATGGTAGGTCGCGCCGTCGCATTCCACGCCGCAGAGATAGCGCTCCTGGATGTCCGGGTGGACCACGCCCAGGTCGATGAAGAAGCCGGCCATGCCCACCTGCGGATGGATCTCGTAGCCGTGCTGGCGCAGGAACATGGCGACGGATTCCTCGAACTCGCTGCCGTAGTCGCGCCGGGTGGTTTCGGGGACGTCGAAGTAGCCCTTCTCCGCGTACTGCAGGAATTCGCGGAAGGCCTGCACGCCGGCCTTGCCCGGCGCATCGCGCACGTCGTCCGCGGTGATGGACGAGAACACGGTGCAGCGCTCGCGCGCGCGGGAGATGAGCACGTTCAGGCGCCGTTCGCCGCCGGTCGCGCCCAGCGGGCCGAAGGCCTGCGTGAGGCGGCCGCTGGCGTCGCGGCCGTAGCCCACGGAGATGAAGATGACGTCGCGCTCGTCGCCCTGGATGGACTCCAGGTTCTTGATGAAGAAGTGATCCGGGCGGTCGCTCGCGAAGAAAGCGTCGAGATCCGGGTTTTCCTGCCGCTTCTGGTCGACCAGGTCGCGAATCGCGTCGCGCTGCTTCACCGAGAACGCGGCCACGCCCAGCGACTTCTTGGGGTGCTCGCGGGCGAATTCCATCACCGCGTTCGCGATGAGTTCGGCCTCCAGCACGTTGCGTCCGCCGTCGGCGCCGCCGCGGGCGTAGCCGTTCGCGGGGCTGCGCACCATCGACACCCCCAGCCCGCCGCCGTAGCTCGTGCGCAGCGTCGACGGCGGCAGCAGGAGCTTGTTCTCGTAGAAGTTGCGGTTGGAAACGGCGATGAGGCCGGGATGCTGGCTGCGGTAATGCCAGCGCAGCATGGCCTGGTCGGGCAGGGTGATGTTCGACAGCGAGAGGATGCTCTCGATGTCGCCGATGGAGAATTCGTCCTGCTGGAGTTCGGCCTCGACCGAATCGTCGACGAGGCGGTTGAAGAAGTTGGTGGGCGGCAGCTGCTTGTCGTCGCCCACGGTCACGATCTGCCGCGCGCGGGCGATGGCGCCCAGGGCGTCCTCCGGGCGCACCTGGCTCGCTTCGTCGATCAGCACGAGATCGAATTCGAGCTGGCCGGGCGGCAGATACTGCGCGACCGACAGCGGGCTCATCAGGAACACCGGCTTCAGCGCCTGCACGGCGTGGCCGGCCTCGCGCATCAGGCGGCGCACGCTGTAGTGGTTGCGCCGCTTGTTCATCTCCGCGCGAATCGTGCCCATCTCGCCGGCCGTGCCGGTGGGCCGCTTCGCGGCGTAGGTGGCCAGGATCTGCTGGGCGGCAACGGCCAGGCGCTGCCTGTCGAGTTCGCGGAAGGACGCCACCGTCTCGTCCAGCCGGTAGGCGTCCAGCTCGACGAGCTGCGGCAGCCGGGCTGAAATGCCGCCCCACACCCGTTCGTAGATTGCGATCTCCGCCTGCGGGCGCAGTGCTTCGGGCGGCAGGTCGCCATGCCAGATCCGCTGGTGGAACACCGTGCCCAGCCGCGGCGCCAGGCGTGCCAGCAGGTCGCGGGCGCCGGGCCAGTCGTTGTAGCGCGCGAGCGAGGTCTGCCACAGCGCCCACTGCGCGGCCTGCGCGGCGAGCGGCGCGGCGGCATGCGCGTCCGCAGGAATGCCGGTGACGTCCGCCAGCGCGCGGGCGCAGTCCGCGAGTTCGTCGAGCAGCGGCTGCAGGCGTTCGACGGCCTGCTGCGCCGCCGGCGTGCGGGCCAGCGCCAGCGCGAGCGCATGGTGTTCTTCCGTCACCGAGGCCAGCGGTGCGAGCCAGGCCAGCAGCGTGTCGATGGTGTCGGCGTCCGTGTCAAAACCGCGCCACAGCGGGCCCAGGTTCGTGAGCAGCGTCGGGTCCAGATCCGCCTGCAGGCGCTCGCGCGAGCTGGCGAGCAGCGCGTCGTCCAGCAGCTTCAGGCGGGCGGCGAAACCGCGCGGCAGCGGCGGCTGCGCCAGGCCCTTCAGCGCGGCGAGGCTGCGCCGGTAGGTGCCGTTGAGGAAGGAGAACAGGCCGCCGCCGGTGCTCGCGAAGCGCTGGCGCAGGTCCTGCAGATCGCTTTGCTCCCAGCCCGGCGCCAGCTGCGCGGACACCTGGGCGCGCGCTACACGGCACGCCGTGAGCCGTTGCCGCAGCGTCTCGAGCGCGGCGCCCTGGCGCGTGAGCGCGAAGCACGCGAGCACCTCCGCCGGCAGCGCCGGCTGGCGCCGCGCGATGGCGAGCAGATCGCCAAGGAAGCCGAGTTCAGCGGGCGCGCGCTCGGGCAGCGCGTCCGCCGCCAGTCGCAGCGGGCCGGCAATGGTGTCCAGGCACGCCAGCGCTTCGCGCAGGGCGGCGCTCGCGCGCTGCGTGATGCCCGCCAGGCGCTCGGCCGCGAACGGGCTCAGCGCCTGTCCGGTGGCGAGCCGCCAGGGGTGACGGTCCGGCACGCCGGAGCGGCGCAGACGCTCGGCCAGTTCGTCCAGTTCGGCGGTGAAGGCGGCGAGCTGCGCCTTGCCGTAGGCGGCGGCGTCCGGGATGTCGAAGTCCGGTGCGGGGATCCCTTCGCGGTGCAGGCGGCAGATTGCGCCCAGCACTTCGAAGGGCGTGAAGCCGGAGGGCGCCAGCGGCTCGTTGAGCTCGGCGGCGTGGGTGTTGAGTACGCGCTGACGCGCCTCGAGCTGGTCCAGCAGGCCTTCGGCCACGCCGTGCGTGTTCGGCAGATCCAGCGTCGCCTTCAGCTGCGCGTGCACGGCGGTCTTGGTCGCCTTGCGGCTGTGCAGTTCCAGGCAGAGCGGCCCCAGGCCCGCCTGGGTCAGGCGCCGGTGCACCACCTCCAGCGCCGCCATCTTCTCGGCGACGAAAAGGATGCGCTTGCCCTGCGCGATGGCGGCGGCGATGACGTTCGCGATGGTCTGCGACTTGCCCGTGCCCGGCGGGCCCTGGATGGTGAGATCACGCCCGGCCAGCACGGTCTGGATGGCCTCGGTCTGCGAGCTGTCCGCGTCCAGCACGTACACGAGATCGCGCGGCGTGAAGTGGTCGTCGATTTTCGCGTCCGGCGGGATCAGCGGCGGATTCTGCTCCGCGCGTGCGCTCGCCGGCGCCAGCAGCTTGCCGACCACCGCGTGCTGGTGCGGCGCCTTGCCCTGCGGCCAGTGCTTCGGGTCGAGATCCCGCCACAGCAGGAACTTGCTGAAGGAGAAGAAGCCGAGAAAGACCTCGTTCTCCAGCACCTCCCAGCGGGGATTCTGCGCAATGGCCTCGCGCACCGCGGCCATGTAGCTGCCCGGTGTCCAGCCCTCTTCTTCGGGAATGTCCGGCAGCGTCACGCCGTGCTGCTCGGCGAGGAAGAGCTTGAGCGAAACGTTGGTGAAGAGATCTTCGTCGCGAAGCTTCAAGCGGTAGCGGTTGCGCGCGCCTTCGCGCACCAGTTCCACCGGCAACAGCACGAGCGGCGCGTGGCGCGCGATATCCGAGGTCGGGCTCTCGTACCAGCGCAGGAAGCCCAGCGCGAGGTAGAGCACGTTCACGCCCTGCTCTTCCTCGTATTCGCGGGACTCGTAGTAGAGGCTCTTGAGCTTTGTTTCGAGGCTCTGCGCGGCCAGCCGCGTCTGCAGCGCGGTGTCGCTGGTGCGGGTGGCGTCGTCGAGGGGAAGGCTCGCGAGATAGTCGGGGGACTCGTCCTGCGCTTCGTTGGCGTCGTGCGGGACTTCCGGGTCCGGCACCGGCCGGAAGTCCATCGTCGCCTTCTTCGCCACCAGCACGCCGAACACCTGGTCGGCGCGTTCGCCGAAACAGCGCAGGCTGCGCGAGCGGCTCGATTCCAGCGCCGTGTTGATCAGGCGATTGCGCAGCGAGGTCTCGACGAGCTTCTTGCGGGCGTCGTCGATGCGCTGCCGGATGACTGCGTGGGACTGCGCGGCGTCGTCGGCTGGTGCCGGATCGCCTGAAACCGATGGAACCATTAATTGTTTTTTTGGTTTTTTTTTCTCGCGAGCGTTCGAGTCTAGGGCGCAGGCGCAGGCTTGTCAGTTCGATGTGGGCGTTACTTTGCAAGGCATCGTGACGGGTTTTCGGGGTGCCCGTTCGTTGCTGTATACAGCGAGGCGTTGCGTGTGCGGATGGTGTTCAAGACCTTGCACAAATCGGCGTCACGCGCGGCACTTTGCGCGTGTTTGATTCACCCTTTTGGGGGAAGACCGCATTCCGTGCTGTACACAATTGCGGGAACGGAATTGGAAAAGAGAGAAAATGGGTCCGGAAAAGCGAAAAGGGGTCAGATTTATTTTTCGATGTTTCGAAAAATAAATCTGACCCCTTTTCTCTCAGGCTCATCGATTGAGTCAGTGCCTGGCGCAGACTGCACTCGCTCCCGCTCATGGCCTCGCGCCGCGTCGGGTGGGGGCGGGCCCCACAGGCCCGGACATGGCGCGGGTTCGCTTCTGGCAGATACGCCGCGGTGATTCGCCGCGGCAGCAGTCAAGCCGGTGATACGTCACCGGATGGCAATGACTCTCAGCGCACGGTGGGGAGACGGCGCCTTCCCGCACCGACGCTGAGTCGACTCGTAGAGTCCACGGTGCGGGACGGCGCCTTCTCCCCACCGTGCGCCTACAGTGATTGCCACCGATCTCAGGTGGATGGCAGAAGCGGCCCGCGCCTTTCTTTTGCGCAAGCACAGGGAGACCCGGCATGACGGACACCACGCGTCTCGAACTCCTCTGCGCGGCCCGCCTCGTGGGCCCGGGCCACTCGCGCTGGACGAAGACCTACCTGGACATCAGCGCGCTCTCACGCAACGGCGACATCGAGGTGGCGGCGCGCCTGTATGGCGACGGCTACGAGGTGCGCGGCGTGTCCTGGTCCTTCAGCCGGAAAGCACAGAACGAGCTCGAGGCGCTCGCCCTGGTGCGGCAGATCGCGGAGCGGCCGGCGGAGGCACTGGCGCTGGGCCGGTTCAGCGGCCCCGAAAACCTCTGCGACCTGCTGCGCGGCCGGGTGGCGGACCTGGGCATGGCGTCGTTGCTGGACACCACACGGGGCGCGGCCGAACTCGCAAGCGGCGAAGTCGGCATCGGGCTAGGCCGGCACCTTGTCGCGGAGCTCGAGCGTGGCGCGGCACTCACCCCGGCGCTGCTCGAAGGTATTGCGCATTATTTCTCGCTCGCGCCGTTCGTCTTCGGCTACTGGGCGCCGTTCAAGCGGCTGGTGAAGTTGCTCGAATCGGAGACCGCCGCGCTCACGGTGCTGCCGGTGGCGCTGGCCCGCATCGACGGGGCGTTGCGCCTCGCCCCGAAGGGTCCCAAAGCCCCGGATCTCCGCTCGCTGATAGTCCATCGGCAAGGCGAGATCGCAAGCCCGGAAACCCTTGCCTACCTCGCGCGCCGGGGTCGCCGCTGGCTGCGGCGCCTGGGGCAGGGCGATCCGGCAGCGTACGTGCGGGCGGCGGAAGCCTTTCTCACCGCTGCGGACTACCCGGCAGCCCACGCGCGGGCGTCGAGCCGGTTGATGCTCGCCGAGCTGATCTACGGCAGCATCGCCAAGGACACCGGCCACGGCCGCGGCGGCGTTTCACTGCCCATCATGGAATCGCGGATGGGGCGCCGCGCGGATCGTTACCCTGAAGCCTGGAACGCCCAGCCCGACGCGGTGCGCCGCCTCTGGCAGCGCACCGCCCACGAACCCGAAATCCAGGCCTGGGCCTTCAACGTGCTGCGCGACTGCCACCACGCGGTGCCCGCGCTGCGCGGTGCAGCGCTTGAGCTCGCGTTGCTCAGCCCGGCCGCGCAGGTGCGCGCGCAGGCCTGCGAACAGATCGCGGAAAATCCGGCACCGCTCTTCGCGCTCGGCGCAGGGAGCATCGTCGCGTTCCTGTCCTTCAGCACGGCACGGCAATTCGCTGCGGTTCGACCGGCCCTCGAGGCGCGTGCGACGGACAAGGCCGTGTGCGATGCGGTGCTTCAGGTGCTCAGCGTGCGCGGCTTACCCGAACTGCGGCGCGGCATGGATCTCTCCATCGACTCGCGCACCGGCACGCTGCTGCAGTTCGCGCTGCGCAGCCTGGGCCCGCGGTTGAACGCGGCGGAAACCTACCTGATCGCGCAGCACGTCGGCCGCAGCACAGGGTTCAAGCCGCTGCGCCTGTGGCGGGAAACGCTGGCCGGGCTGCCGTTGAAAGTCCTCATCGAGCTGCGTCTGCGGCTGCCGGATTTGCCGGCGGCCGTCGTGCGCGTGATCGATACCGCGTGCCTGGACAACGCGCACGGCGCGGCCGGGGAACCCCATGCCGCATATGCGCTGCTGTCGAGCCCGGCGGCGGCGCTGCGCGCACTCGGCTGGTCGATGCTCGCCAACGCGGGCAACTCGGCAATCGAGCGGGCCTGGTCGAGTCTCATCGAGCACGCCGATACGCCGGCCGGCCTCGCCTGCCTGCGCGAGGCGCTCGGCGGGCGGCGCGGCGATGACCGCCTCGCGCGGCTCCTCGAGTGTGACGGTTCCGCCGCACTGCTGGCCGGGCTCGCACTCGCGATCGGCGCGCAAGATCCGCAACTCGTCGCCAGGTTGTCGCGGCAGCTGGCGACGAAGCGGGACTCCGCGCTCACGGTGCAAACCCTCGCCCAGCTGGCCGAGGGTGTCGGCGAAACCGAACGCGCGCCCTGGGCGAGACTGCTGTGGCACTGCGCGAAGGTCGACCCGGACCTGCCGTCTGCACTCTGGTCTTCGATTACGGCGGAAACGTCGCCGACACTTCAATCGCTGTGCCTGGCGTCGCCAGCACTCACCCGCCTGGTGCTGGGGTCGGTGGAACCCGGCTCACTGTCGATCGGCGGCACCGGTGTGGCGGCGAAGGTGGAGCTTGCACTGCGCGCGGCGCCCTCAAGACTTTACCGGGATGCCGGCTTTGCCCTCGCCTGCGCCGCCTGTCCGCATCCTTCGCTGCAGGCGTTCGCGCTGGCACGGCTCCATTCGCGACAGCTGATTGCCCCGCTGTATCTGGCGCTCGCCGAGAGCGGCCTGCCGGCGCCCCTCGCCACGGCGGAGCGCTACGTGAGCGCCCTGCGCGACCCGGCCGCACTGACCGCCGCCGTGATTGCGCTTTGCGACAGCGGCACCCGTCCGGCGCGCACCCTGGGCCTTGCGCTCATCGAGCGCTGCGCGGCACGCCTCGACTGGCACGCGCTTCTGAACGCGCTCGCCGAGCACACCGCGCCGGACATCGTCGCGCTGGTTGCGCGGCGCGCCGCGGAGTCCGGCGCGCTACGCCGCGACACGCGCGCCCGTTTCGAAGGGCGGGTGCTGAAGACCCGCCGCGTCGGGCGGCGCGCCAAGGAACTCGTGAAGCAGCGCCTCGAGACCGGCTCCGCACACACGGGCAATCCCGGCATCCTTGACGACCCGCAGATCGACGCGCTGCTCGCGCTCGCGCGCGGCAGCACGCTGCGCGACCGCGACTGGGCGCTGCGACGCCTTGCGCAGCTCGCCGTGGAAGGCCACCCGATTCCCGAACTCACGATCAGCCGCACCACCTAGGAGAACGCCATGGCGACACACATCGCACGCTATGCGAAACCCGAGGCCGCGCCCGCGACGGCGAACGGTCACCTCACGCTGCTGACGGATCAGTCTCGCGACGCCGTGTTCCTGCGCGGCCGCGTGCGCTGCGGGTCCGCCTTCGCCGGCGCGATGCTCGCGCTGGGGCGCGTGGTGCAACTCGCGGCCACCGGCACCGCGAAGGACCACAGCGCCTATCAGGCGTGGGTCGAGGGGCAGTACCTGCGGGAGATCGGCGCCACACGGGCGCGGCGCGCGGCCCGCCTGCCCTCGCTGCGCAAGGAAGCCGCGGCGCTGGCGAGCGAAATCGACGCACTTTCCAGCGAGATCCGCCGCGCGTTTCACGCCCTGGAACGGCGCGAGGACATCCAGCGTTTCTACGACTGGTTGTGGACCCATAACCGCAATGCGTGGTACCGCATCGACCCCATCGTCAGCGTGCAGCACGACGCCACCTTCTTCGAAGGCTTCTCCCTCGACGAATCCGTCTATGCCCGCGTCCGATTGCCGCACGAAGCACTGGCAGACGCCGCGCCCATCCTGCCCGGCACCACGAACATCGACTTCAGCGTCGGTCTAGAGCGCGAGTTCGCGCGCATCCGCAGCTACCGGCCGCTGGAGCTCACGGTCGGCGCGGAGTCCGTGCGCGTGGAAAGCGCGGCGGGCGGCGTGGAAGAGCGCAAGATAGACCTGCCGGACTCCTGGGTGCGCGGGCTTGTCGAAGTGCAGTCCGCGCTGATGCTCGCGCCGGTGACGCTCAGACTGGCACCGTCTTTCGTCGCCGAAATCATCGCCCGGCTCGAGGCCGAACGCGAAAAGCACGGTCCGCGCTCGCTGCGCTTCCGGCTGACGCCGGGCGAGCCGGTGGCGGTTGAGATCGAACCCTTCGGCACGGTGCTGGTGGATCGCGGAAGCCGCTACGCGGGTGAACGCGCGCAGGAGATCCGCGTGTGGGGCCGGCGCCGCCTGGGGGTGTTGCGCGATCTGCTGCCGGACGCCACCGCGCTGGAAGTTCGCCTGCTGGGTTCGGGTATGCCGTCGTTCTGGACGCTGCACGTGAACGAAGTGGAACTCACCGTCGGGCTCTCCGGCTGGACCGCGCTCGACTGGGCCGGGCGCGCGCGCTTCGGTGCGCTCGTGCCGACGTCGAGCGTGCCGGACCAGCTGCTGATCCGCGCGGCAGCCCTGCTCAAGTCCGCTGGCCGGATGGGCGCGCCGGCGCTGGCTGCCGCGGCCGACGCCGAGCTGCCGGCTGCGCGCGGCGCGCTGCAGAAGCTCTGCCTGTTGGGCAAGGCGATGTACGACCCGATGGCTGGCGATTTTCGCTGGCGGGAGCTCTATCCAGAGTTCGACCCCGGGCGGCTCGACACGCCCGCGCGGGAAGAGCGCGCAGGCATCGCGCTGCACGCCGCCAGCGCCGTGCGCGTGGAGGGAGAGTCGGTCGCTGATGGCGTCCTCACGCGTACCGCGACGGTGGAAGACACGAGCCCGCGGCACGTGCTGCTCGAAACCGATACAGACAACCGCGTGCGCTACGCGGAATGCAGCTGCGGGTACTTCCGGGCGAACAAACTGCGCCAGGGTCCGTGCCGCCACCTCGTGGCGCTGTCGCTCGTCGGGGCGCGCGCGCCGTGACGGGCGGGCCGCTGGACATCAACCCGGACTGGGCCTCGCGTATCAGGGAAATCGGCCGCGACAACTTCGTGCGCGAGGAAATGTTGCGCCTCGGGTTCTTCAGCGTCCCGCTCGAGGAGAAGGAACGAGCCAATCTCCAGGCCTTCCTCGACCAAGCCTACCCTCGCCTCGCCGAGCTCAAGAAAGCGCTGAACAAACTCCGGCACGAGATCGGCGAGAGCGACAATCTGCAGTCGCTGATCAAGGAAGTCCGCCGCGAGCGCATCGCGCGCGTCCGCCGCGAACGCGAGGAGCGGCGGGCGCGCAAAGCGGCGGAGGCGCTGGCGCGGCGCGCGGCTCGGGCCGAAACGCAGCGGCGCACGCCGGGCTTTCTCGGCCACGGCGTCTCCACTCGGCTGCGCTTCGAGGGCGGCGACGCGGCAGGCCTGGCTGCGAGGGGACTGCCGCAGGCGGCGGACCTCGGCGAGCTGGCGGCGCTGATGGCACTGGCCCCGGAGGAAGTTCTCTGGCTCTGCTACGAGCGCGCTGCCACCACGGTCGATCACTACATCCGCTTCGAAATCCCCAAGAAGTCCGGCGGGCGCCGGCTCATTTCCTCGCCGAAGCCGAAGCTGCGTGCGGCGCAGGGCTGGATAGCGCGCGAGATCCTCGCGCGCCTGACGCCATCGCCGCAGGCGACCGCGTTTCGGCCGCGCAGGTCCATCGTCGACAACGCATCGCCGCACCTGCGCGCCGCAGTCGTCGTGCGGATGGACCTCCAGGATTTCTTTCCATCCATCGCCTACCAGCGCGTGCGCGGCTGGTTCGAGCACCTGGGCTACAACCCGGGTGTCGCTTCCATTCTGGCGCTGCTCTGTACCGATGCGCCACGCGTGAAACTCACCCTGGACGGCGAAGTGCGCTACGTCGCCATGGGTGAGCGCGCGCTGCCGCAGGGCGCCTGCACCTCCCCCGCGATCGCCAACCTGATCGCGAGCCCGCTCGACGCCCGTCTCAGCGGACTCTGCGCTGGCCTCGACGCCACCTGGACTTACACCCGCTATGCGGACGATCTCAGCTTTTCCTGCAGCGACGCCGAAGCCGACGTCGGACGGCTACTGAAGGCGGTGACACGGATCGTCGCCGACGAGGGATTCCGGCTGAACGAAAGAAAGACCGCCGTGATGCGCGCGCCCGGGCGCCAGATGGTCACGGGCCTCGTCGTGGGTGACAGCCTGCGCCTCTCGCGCCGCGATCTTCGCCGCCTGCGCGCCTTCCTGCACCGCTGCGAACACGATGGCGTGGAGAATGTGTCCGCCACGCTCGGCCGGGATGCGCTCGCCATTGCGCGCGGACACCACGCCTATGTCGCGATGGTGATGCCCGAGTTTGCCGCTGGCCTGCGCCGTCGTCACGCATGGCTGTGATCGCAGTCCGCGCACCGGCCATCCTCAACTGGGCTGGCAGCAAGGGACGCGTCGCGCGCCATCTCTGCAGTCTGGATCTGCCGGTCTTCGACACCTACCACGAGCCCTTCCTCGGCAGCGGTGCGGTCTTCCTCGCGCTGGCTGCGGCCGGGCGCGTGGAGCACGCGTTGCTGTCGGATCTGAATCCGCGCATCGTGAATCTCTTTCGCGCCGTGCGCTCGCACCCGCAGGAAATGGTGTCCGAGCTGCGCCTTCACGCCCTGCTCGACTCCGACGTCCACTTCGCCGCCGCGCTCGCGCGCCTCAATGCGTGGCGCGCGCACGGCGCCGGACATGCGCCGCCGGACGCCAGGGCCGCGGCCGACACGGTCTACCTGCTCTCGCGCGCGTTCCACTCCGAATGGCACGAAGCGCGCGACGGCCACGTGACGATGACGCGCCGGCGCAATGCGCGCCCGTTCACCGCGCGGCCCCACGACATCGTGGGTGCCTCCGCCCTGCTGCAGCGAACGGACATCGCCCAGGCGGATTTTCGGGCCGGCCTGGCGCACGCGCAGCCGCGCGATCTGGTCTTCCTCGATCCGCCCTACCTCGGTGGGAACACCCACAGCGACCCGCAGGCCTACAACGCCGCGCGCTTTACGCGGGACGATCTCGCGGCGCTGTCCGCGCACATCGCGCGCCTGGTGGACCAAGGCACCCACGTGGTGTTTTGCTGGGGCGGGCACGCGCCGACGCTCGTACCGCCGGGCGGCACGTGGCTCGGGCTGGGTCGTGATGCGGTGTGGCTGTCTGCGGACATCGCACTGCGCGCGGGCATTGCGGGGACAGCCAATCCAGCGCGCTCACCCGGCCAGCCCGACCGCGCACATCAGCTGCAAGCTCTTCCACCCGGGTGATCACCGATGCACGAAATCGAAATGCAGACCATGTCCGAAGCGTTCCTTGCCTGCTGGAGCGCGGCTGGCAAGCATCTCGGGAGCCGCGTCGATGGCGGCATCCGCTCGTGGCTTCGCGCGCACCCCTATCCGCCCTTTCTCGAGCACCTCTCCTTCAGGCTCGGCAACCAGATCTTCTTCGTGCGCGTGGAAGACGTTGCCGGCAAGGTCGAGGGGCCCGGCAACTGGAACGGGTTCGTCGGACTAGCGCGGGACGTCGTCGGCCATGCCTGCATCCTGCCGATGAAGCAGCAGCTGCTCGACGGCAAGTGGGTGGCGGATCGCCCCGGCTGGGGCCTGCTCGACGCGCATACCGGCCAGCCTGTCGACCCGGTCGCGTTGATCACGGACGAAAGGATCGAAATGTCGGCGTGGGAAGCGCAGGACATGGCGGTGCAGATCGTCAGGGATCACCTCGAGGAGACCGGGTACAAGCTGATCTCCTGGCAGGGCGATCCGAAGCTTGACCCTTCGATCTGGTTCGTCGGTGACTCCGGGCGACCCGAGTGGGTGCTCGTGCGCGCCGTCCGCTACCCGGTCAGTGAGGCGGCGCGCCCGGCCAACTGGGCGGAGATCGAAAGAAACTGCGCAGCCTTCGCCGCACGGGGACACTTCGCATCCGTCGCCCTCGTGAGTGCGGATCAACCCTTCGTCTCGCGCGACGAAGCCCCCGTGCCGTTGTGGCGAGGACACGGCATGCACGTTCGATTCACGGGCCTGGTTTGACTGAAGAGGACTGAAAAGGGAATGGACTGAAAAGGGGTCAGATTTATTTTTCAAAATGGAAAAATAAATCTGACCCCTTTTCACCTTACCCCTTTTCACCGCTTTTCACCTCCGCCCTGCATGGCTTCGGGGCAGGGTTTTGCTAGATTCCACCGTCCAACCGCGCCCACTCCATCTCGGGACATGGAGGTTCCGACATGCCGCGAGGCCCTCGCACGCTCATCACAGGTTATCCGCACCACGTCGTCCAACGAGGTCACAATCGCCAGCCGGTCTTCGGCACGGAGCGGGACCGGCGCTATTACCTGGACAATCTGGCTCAGCAACTCGAATTGAGGGACATTGCGCTCCACGCCTGGTGCCTGATGACCAACCACGTTCATTTGCTGCTGGAACCCCGCGTCAGCGGCAGCGACGTTTCCGCCTTGATGCGCGTGATTGCGGCGCGCCAGACCCGACGTTTCAATCGCATCGAGACACGCACGGGGACGCTCTGGGAAAGCCGCTTCAAATGTTCCGTGGTCGATAGCGAGACCTGGCTCTGGGCCTGTTGCCGCTATATCGAGACCAACCCCGTTCGCGCCGGTCTGGTGGCCAATCCGGCCGACTACCGCTGGTCGAGCTTCCGCGACCGGGTGGCCGGCATCGCGGGTAACTCACCGGCACGCAAGCTCACCTTGGCTCCGCTCGGTGATATTGCCTCGTATCTCGCTTATGTCGGAAACGGCATGACCGCGGACGAAGCGGCGATCATTCGAACCTCGCTGGCGCGCAACCAGTGCACGGGAGATGAAAGCTTCCGGTCGAAGGTGGAGGACCGGCTCGGGCGGCACGTGAGTCACCGCGGGCCCGGGCGCCCGGGCAACCGCAAAAAATAAATCTGACACCTTTTCCAAAAATAAATCTGACACCTTTTCCCGAGTGTTATGGGAATGCGCTGGCAGGACTTTGGGTCGAAAGCGGGCTCGAGGTCGCGTTGCGGGGACGGAAGCCGGGCCATTCCGGGGCGAGTGCCTGTGGTTCCGGGGAAGGGGCGACGGGTGTTTATCCCGGCGGACGTATTTTGAGGACTACCGCACGCATTACGTGCTTGGTGATGTTCCGCACGGCCCCGCAGTCTTCGCGCTCAACAAAAATGCGAGGAGCGTCACAATGACGAAGCCCAGGCAGTTCATGGCGGTGGGTGCGTTTGTACTCGCCGCCGGGGTGGTCGCCCAGCCCGCAACGGCCGCGACGTTCTTTTTCGACAACACGCCCTACCAGTCCACAGCCAACATCCCGGCCGGCTTCTACGCGGGTGGCGCGCCGACCCTGCTCGAAAATTTCGAGGACGGCAGCCTGGACGCGAGCCTCTCGGCCAGCGCGGGCAGCGTCATCGGTACGGTCTCCGGCAGCTTTGTCGGCCTGCAGGACTCGGTGGATGGCGATGATGGCGTGGTCGATGGAAAAATCAGCCGCGGCAATGACTGGTTCTCCGGCGGCGGATCGGTCGGCGTGACCTTCACCTTCAACGGTGCCGTGCTGCCGACCGCCTTCGGTATCGTGTGGACCGACGGAGGCGACGCGGTCACCTTCAGCGCGAAGGCGGGAGACGGCCGCCTGCTCGGCAGCATCACCCGCAGCGGCTTCGCAGACATTTCTGTGTCGGGCACCGTTTTCGAGGATCGCTTCTTCGGCGTGACCTCCGTTGAGGGCATCAAGTCAATCTTCATCAGTACTTCGAGCGGCGGCATCGAGGTCGACCACGTGCAGTACGGCGCGATGGCGACGCCGGTGCCGCTGCCGGCTGCGGGCTGGTTGATGCTGACCGGCCTGGCCGGGCTGATCGTGCGGCGGCGGGTGGGGTAGGGGCGACGGCGGCGGTCCGGTGTCGTGGGCCGGAGCGGCAGTGGTGCGCATCGTGTGCGCGGAGCGTCGCTTCGCGGGAGCGTTGGGCTTCCTTCGTCTGCCCAACCTGCGGGGTTTGACGGTGCGTCGGTCGTAGCTCGCGCTGACGCAGGAAGCGCAATATCCGGCGCCGACATCGGCCACCGCGACCGCCGCTTGCGTGGGCTGGCTGCATCCACGCGACTTGGCCGCACTGGCGTCATTCCGCATCCAGCCGTGACCCATTGAACCGGTGGCATCCGACATCATGACAAGACGCGTCCCGGCATGTGCACGTTTCGCCGTGCTCTGGATGTCGCTGGTGTTCGCCGCAGGCGTCTCACCGGCCGCCATGAGTGCGGGGGTGGTGGTCAACCAGGTCGTGCTGGACGACGCCACCCGGCATGCGCTCGAGCAAGGCTACGGGGTCGAGCTGCCGCCGGGACGCTACTGGTACGACGCGCTCTCCGGCGCCTGGGGTGTGGAGGGCGGTCCGACGGCCGGGCAGATCCTGCCAGGACTCAGCCTGGGTGGTCCGCTGCAGGCCGACGCATCACGCGGCGATACAGGCGTCTTCTTGAACGGCCGCGAGCTGCACGCGATGGATGTTGCCGCCCTGCAGCGTTGCGTGGCCGTAGCGCCGGGTCGTTACTGGCTGGCGGCAAACGGCGTGGGCGGCTACGAGCATGCACCGCCGTCATTCAATCTCACCGCGCTCTGCGCCGCGCCAGCCGGCAGCCACTGCCAGGACTACGGCAATGGGCGGTTCAACTGCAGCAACTCGAATACGGACATCGGCATCATCGGCGAGGGCGGCGGGCGAGCCGGCGTGATAGTCGACGGCGAAGTGATCTCGACGCCGAACTGAAGGTGCGCGGCGTTATTGGAGCGAGGAGAAAAGTGGTCGGGCTCGGCGCCCGCTTGCATTCGGGGAAAAACAAATCTGACACCTTTGTTACGGTGCGGCGCGCGATACCGCGACATCGCCACGTCGCTGCAACACCTCGCCGAACGACTCTTGTGCCTCCAGCATGTCGACCTGTGATACGCCCCTCGCGCTCGTCAAAGGGGACGACGGATCATCGAAGAGCGCATCGCACACCGCATCCAGCGCACGGAACGGGCCGAAGACGCCGTTGAGTGCCGAGTGGTTCGGCAACTCGTGGCTCTCGGCGATGAAATAGGCCGTGAACCCGGCGTGCGCTCCCGGCGGGAGCGATATCCGGTACACGTAGTAGACCGGGGAGGCTCTGACGCAATCTTCGCTGTGCCAGAAGGCGTCCAGGATCATGCTCCTCTCCTCCGGCGTGAGCGGCGCGCCCTGCCGGAGTTCTTCCGCCCGCCCCGGATTGTCCTCTGCGAAATACCGGCGCTCCAGATAGGGCTCGAGGCCCTCGCCGTGAAGACAGTCGGGCTCGCTGGCGAAGGTGAGCAGCCTGGCGACACAGGAATCCGCACAGCCCGACGAGCCCTCGTGCAATGCGATGAGCGCAGCGCGCAGTGCGCCGGCCAGATCGTAAGGATTGAGCGCGACGTCCGGCCACTGCAGTTGCGTGAGCCGCGCCAGTATGGACTGGACCGCCGAAGCCTCGACTTCGCTCATCCTTCACCTCGCGCGCCATGTGTGGGCCGTATGTTAAGGACTGCACAGGCTCAACCGGTGAGCCTGTGTCGTCGCCAGCGCAGGGGCAACCGCCCCTTGGGCCTCCTGCGTCTGCCCGGCACCACGCTCACGGGCTCTGTCCATCATCGGGCAGCACACCTCGCCCCGGGCCTTGGGCATGAACTGCGTAACGGCCGATACGGGCCTCGCCATGCTTGCTGCGCCCGCGGCGCATACGGGGACGAACCCCGCCAATAACCTACCGCATGGCGCACTTGCGAGTATTTCGATGTCGGATTGGTCTGACCGGCCTTCATGCCGGCTCCCGCCAGAAGCCGGCGCAGAGGGTCCGACCTGCAGCGTGGCCGCGGGCACCCCGCGGTGTCGAGCTTCGATGACAGTTGCGCGCGTTCCCGCCAATCGGGTCGCCTGCACCGGGCACTCGGCGTGCGACGACATCGGATACGGACAAACGCCTGCCGTGCAGAGTCACGGCTTGCGCAGCGATAAAAATCTGACATCCTCCACGTTTGCCGGGCAGACGATTCGTGAACGGAATCCGCAGGTCGCCGTTGCCTCGCCCAAGACTCACCAGGCGCAACCACGAGCAGCAAGCCTCGCGTAAATCTCCATGAGAAACTTCAAGCAGCTCGCGGCCACCTGCGGCCTTGCACTCGGCGGAGCACTCTTCGCCCAGTCCGCGCACGCGGCCGCAGCCACGTTTTTCTTCACGAATACCCCCTATCGGTCCGCGGCGGACATTCCCGCCGGGTTCTATGCCGGCGACGCGCCCGACCTGCTCGAAAACTTCGAGGACGGCAGCCTGCACGCAAGCCTGTCGGCGAGCGCGGGCAGCGTCATCGGCCACCTGAACGGCCAGGGGGACTCCGTCGATGCCGACGATGGCCGGGTCAATGGCAGGGCCACCAGTGGCAGCAGCTGGCTGTCCGCCAGCGGCGTCACATTCACCTTCACCGGCGCGCCGCTGCCCACCGCCTTCGGCATCGTGTGGACGGACGGCAGCGGCGCGGTCACCTTCAGCGCCAGCGCCGGGGACGGCAGCGTGCTGGGCACGCTTATCGGAAGCGGTTTCGCCGATGGTTCGTTCATCGGCGCCGTCGACGAGGATCGCTTCTTCGGGGTGACCTACGCGGGGGGCATCAGGTCGATCTCCATCAGCAACGCCGGCGGCGGCCTCGAGCTCGATCACGTGCAGTACGGAACGATGGTGGCGCCCGTGCCGTTGCCGGCCGCCGGCTGGTTGATGCTCACCGGCCTGGTCGGGCTGGCCGCACGGCGGTGCCGGAGCGGGGGATTTCAGATAAGGGGACGGATTTATTTAAACACCATAACGTTTAAATAAATCCGTCCCCTTTTTCTAAATAAATCCGTCCCCTTTTTCTTGAGACAGGGTCCCGGCATCTTGACGAGCGACAAGCGCAACTGCAGCCAGTGCGACACGCCGCGTCGCCCAAATGATCTCCGCTGCCGCTACTGCGGCGCGCCCTTCGTCGCCGCGCCGCTGATGGAGGGCGACGGACAACCCGCTGCCCGCCGGCCTGCCATCGAACGAGGCGAGGCGTTGACCTCGGAAACAGCGTCGGGTGCAGGCGCGAGCCCTGCGGGGGCCGACAAGCCGCTGTCCGCCTCGGCCCCGGTGACGGGCGAACGCCCGACCGTCACGCCGGATACAGGCAGCGCAGCCGCAGGGCGCGCAGTGCGGCCGTGGGCGCGTTACTGGGCGCGCGTAATCGACCTCTACGTGTTCGGCGCGGTGGTCACCGCGCTCATCGACTACAGCAACCTCGGCCTGCTCGGTTCGCCCGGCGCGCAGAAAGCCGGCTCCCTGCTCGCGCTCGTCGCGTGGATGTTGCTCGAGGCGCGTCTGCTGCAGCAACTCGGCACGACCCCGGGCAAGCTGCTGCTGAACGTGCGCGTCCGGCGGCGCGGTGGCGGCGCGGTCACCTTCCGCGACACCCTGCTGCGCAGCCTGCGCCTGTGGTGGCGCGGCCTGGGGGCCGGTCTGCCGATGGTGTCGTTCATCACCGCGTACCTTGCGTACCGGCAGCTCCGGGACCGCGGCGAAACTTCCTGGGACCGGGACGGCGGCTGGGAGGTCGTACACGGCGAGATCGGCCCGCAGCGCGTGCTGGCGACCATCGTGACGGTGGTGGCGACCTTCGCGATGTCGGTGGTCGTCAGAATCGGGGCGTGAGGCACGCGGGTTCGCCAGACGGCCCGATGTGGGCGGATGAAAAAGAGGACGGATTTGTTTGAACGGTATGCTGCTTGAATAAATCCGTCCCCTTTTGCTCGGCGGGGTACCGTCAAATGCCCGCGCCGAGCAGCGCGGCGAATACAGACTCGAAAGCGACGGCGGCGAAATTGCGTGGCTCGCGCCAGCCGCCGTCGATCAGCATCGAGACAACGCGGCCACAGGCCGCACCCGCCCAGGCCAGCGCGGCGGCGAGGAAGGCGAATGGCTCTCCGCTCCATAATGGCAGCACGCCGAGAGCAACGAACAGACCACCATAGGTCGCGCGGAACTCCCCGAATGCGGTTCGGTCTCGCGCGGTGAGACCGACGAAGCTCCCACATCGCGCCGGCGCGAGCAGACCCAGCAAGCCCATCGCAACGGTACCCGACGCGCCCGCGACGGCGAACCAGTGCGACAAGGGCAGCAGGTCGCTCATGATCCCGTCAGAGAATGCAAAAAGGGGACGAATTTATTTGAACAGCACGCTGCTCAAATAAAACCGTAAATAAATCCGTCCCCTTTTTCTCCTTCATCATCGCGCGGTGCCGGGCGTCGCCAGCGCCGGGTTCACGCGTGCGAGCGCGGCGCCGGAGCGGGTCACGTAATCGGCGGGGAAGCGCCAGATCGGCGAGTCTTCGTGCTGCTCGAGGCCGCGTGCCCCGGGGCCGAGCCCGTAACGCAGCGTCATCAGCACGTCGCTGCTGACCCAGGGGCTCTGGCGGAAATAGGCGTGGCCGTTGCCGGCGTCGTAGTTCGCGGCGCCCTCGACGTTGATTAGCGCGAGTTTCGGCGAGTGGGTGACGAACTCGCGCATCTGCGCGTCGAGCATGCCGGGCAGCAGCTCGCCCATGCGCCGCTGCGCGAACACGCGGCTGGACATGCGCAGCGCCTTGTCCTTGGGCGAGGTGTAGAACGTGAGATGCTCGGGCACGCGCAGCAGGCCGTCGAGCAGGTAGCTCGCGAACAGGTCGGTGTCGATGTCCGAGCCCACCAGGATCACGTGCCCCAGGCGGGTCTGCGCACGAATGTCGGCGTCCGGGCGATCCTGGTACATCAGCGCAAGCTCGTAGAGCGCGGTCAGCACCACGCGGGTGCCGGCGCTGTAGCCGAGGATGTGGATGCGCTCGGCGTCCGTTTCGCGGGCCAGGAACTCGATGAGCGTGCGCAGGCCCTGGGCCGACAGTCGCGCGGTCTCGATATCCTTGAAATACGCGAGCCGCGCCGGCGTGGACGGCCACGAGAACGCGACGAAGGCGCCTTCGTAGCCCAGGAAATGCCACAGCTCGGACGACACCAGCAGCGGGTTCTCGAACGTGACCTTGTAGCCGTGCACGTAGAGAAAGATGTCCTTCACGGAAGAGCGCGCAAGTCGGGACCGGATCTCCGCCGTGAGGCGCCGCTCCGCGCTGCCGTCGACCGTGGCGGCGATCTCGGCCGGCGTGAACAGGGTGACGCTTTCCTGGAGCACGCCGAACTCTTCCGCCACGTTGACCTTCAGCGGGAACTTGCGCGGCCGGTTCTTCAGCAGCGAAATCTCCCGCGCGCGATCCCAGTCGATGTTCGCGTCGCCGAAGGCGATGCTTGCGGCGCCCGCGCGCAGCAGGTAGCCCCGTTCGCCCGAATACGCGCCCGCGGACCCGGGCACGGTGGCGGGGGCGCGGTTCGTCACGTAGAGCATGTCGAGCGCGGCCGCGTCATCCTGCCGCACGACGGGCCCTGCCGCGCCGAACGGCACGCTGTCCGCCTCGTAGGCGGCGGGCGCCGGCATCAGCACCAGCGGCTTGGGCGCTGCGGGGCTGCAGCCGGCCAGCAGCGCGATGCAGGCCAGTAGCGCGGCGAGCGCGCTCGCGGGGGCGGCGCGCGGCGGCTTCACGGCGCGTGACGGGTAAACGATGGAATGCACGTGGACTCCCGGGGCCCTGCGCGCCGCCGACGGCGGCGAGGCGCGTGGTGGCGGCATACTATCGCGCAGACGAAGTGCTTGAAACGCTGCGCGATGGCGTCGCGCGCTTGCCGCTGCCGGGTTGGGCGGCGGGGCGGTGGGAGCCGGCTTTCGGATGAACCGAAAAAGGGGACGGATTTATTTTAGGGACATGAAAATAAATCCGTCCCCTTTTGCCAGGCGGGCGCTCAGTTGAAACTGACCGGCAGGCGACCGAGCACGCGGAAGAAAGAGTTGGACCACGCGAGGCCATCGACGTCGAGACGCGCCGTCGGTGCGCGGCGGCAGAACTCGCCAATCGCGGCCCGCCCTTCCATGCGCGCGAGCTGGTGGCCCAGGCAGAAGTGCGCGCCGCCGCCGAACGAGACGTGCGCGACATCCTCGCGGGCGATGTCGAAGCGATCGGGGTCGGTGAAACGGGCGGGGTCGCGGTTGGCGGCGCCCAGCATCACCCAGATCACGGCATCGGCCGGCAGCTCGCGGCCGCCGATCGTGTGCGGTTCGCGCAGCACGCGCCAGTTGAACACGACGGGCGTGTCGTAGCGCAGGCACTCCTCGACGGCGTTGTCGACGAGCGCGGGCGTCGCGCGCAGCCGAGCCGCCTGCTCGGGGTTTTCGAGGAGGGCGCGCAGGCCGTTGCCGATGAGCCCTATCGTGGTCTCGTAGCCGGCGACGAGCAGGCCCACGGCCTGCACCACGAGCTCGCCTTCGCGCAGCCGCTCGCCTTCGTCCTCCGCGCGGATCAGCTCCGACAGGAGATCCTCGCCCGGATTGCGCCGTCGCTCGCGGACCAGCGCCTCGAAGTAGTCCGCCAATGATGCCCCGGCGGCGCGGATTGCCGCCTGTTCGTCCGGGGGCAGGTAGCGCGCCCAGAAGGCACGCGTGCGCAGGCCCGCCCATTCGGTGAAGAGCAGCCGGTCGGCATCGGGGATGCCCATGATGCGGCAGGTCATGCGGCTCGGCACGTAGAGGGCGAGGTCTTCGATGATGTCCATCCCGCCGGCAGCGAGGCCACGGTCTAGCGCCACGCGCACGGCGTCGTCGATCTCCGCCTGCATGCGGGCGACGGCGCGCCCCGTGAACGCCTTGATGACGAGCCTGCGCAGCCGCAGGTGCTCCTCGCCGTCCTTGTTCAGCATGAACTCGTGGAAGTCGCCACGCCGATCGAGCGGATCGAAGTTCGGCGAGCTGCCGTCACTGAGCGTCTGGCGGGTCGGCGCGTTCTTCAAGGTGTAGGCGACGTCGTGGAAACGCGTGACGCGCCAGATGCCGAGTGGCGTGAGATTGACCGGATCGCGTTCGCGCAGCCGCGAGAGGGCGGGATAGGGATCGGCACGGAACGCCGGCGACAGCGGGTTGGCGCCGCCCCAGTCCTCATCGGTGAGGGCCGCCATCTGTTCGAGTGTCAGGCTCATCAAGGGACTCCGTCGAGGATTGCGGCCGCGTCGAACGCGGCGGGATGAGGCTTGCAAGCTCGAGCGGGGCCAGGCCGCCCGAAGTCCGGCGAACGCTACGCGAAGCGGCAGTGCAACAACAATCGACCCGCAACTGGAAAAGGGGACGGATTTATTTTCGCCGCCCCCTTTTCCCCTAGGCTCACGCACTGAGCCACCCCCTCCCCCACGATCTCCTCCTGCCTCCCCGCTCCACGCCGCCCTGCCCGGGTCGCGCGTGCGGCAGCGGGTGGGCGCCCAGGCCTCACTGAAAAAAATTCCAAGCCCAGGAGGACTCCCATGAACTCGACTCTGAACGAACTTCAGCGCCCGCCCGGCATCCCGCTGGCGGCGCTGGCCGCCGCGTTGGGCGCGACGTCGCTGACGGTGCGCGACGAGGGCAGCCGCCTGCTTGTCGATCATCCGCACTACCGCACGACGGTGGACGTACTGCCCATGACGGAGGCATCGCTGGACGACGCCGCGCCTTTCGCCGCGGTGCGCGTGCGCACCGTGCTGGGCGACGAACTGGCCGCGAGCCTTGCGGCGCCGGGACAGCTGTCTGCGCTGAACGCCTTCGCGGCGCTGGGCGCGCTCACTGCGGGCGACGAGGGCCTCTACGTCGGTTCGCGCCTCACGGTGTACACCCATGAAAACGCGTGGACGGTGCACCTGCCGCTCCTGATCGCCGCCGTGCTGCACGGCGCGCCGGCGCCGCTCGGTGCGCTCGCGCATGCACTGGGCCATGGCGGCGCAGACGGTGAACCCTCGGCCTGGGGTGCGGCGGATTTCGCGAGCGTCGCGCGCGTCCTTGCGCCGGTGTGCTTTTGCAACGCGGGCGGGCGCGGCTTCACCGCGGAGTTTGCGCTGGAGCGCGGGCAGGCCGCCGCCGTGACCGGGGAGCGCGCCACTGCGCTGTGGCAGCTGCGCGCGGATCAGCCACATCCCGCGGCGGGCGGCGGACTGCTCTGCCTGCTGGAGCTGCCACACCGCTTCCGCGATGCGGCCGCGCTCGAGGCCGCAGCCGATCGTCTCAACGCGCTGGAAATGGAGGCCCGCGACCTGCCGCCGCACTTCGGCGCGTGGTGCCGCAGTCAGTACAGTGGCCTGCTCGCCTATGTGAGCTTCCTGCCTAACGAACTCCACGGCGCCGCCGGCATTGCGACGAACACGTCGATCTGGGCCTGCGCTCGGGCCCAGTGGGCGCACCGCACGCTGCGAAGCGAGGGGATTTCTCCATGACGCGCGACACCACGCGCTAGCGGGTGCTGGTCGCGGCCTGTCGCGCCACGCACCAGCAGGTGGAAGGTCCGCCCGCGTTCACCCTGCGCTTCGGCGAGGCTTGCCCGGCGCTGTTGCTCGCGCACGCCGGTTCGCGTGGAAAACAGCCGTGGTGAGCCGGCCTCAGGGCCGACACCGTGCCACGCGGACGCCACCCTCACCCGCGCTGCGCGCGGCCTCTCCCGCACGCGGGCGAGACGAAGAGCAAGGCGCGTGTGCGGGAGTCGGTGGGGGGGGGGCCCCGATTAAGCCGTCCAACAAAACCCGATGCCCGTGCGCCTATGCCGAGACCGCGAAACCCTCGTAGCCGTGTGCGGCGACCTGGCGACATTTCGCGACGTATTGTGTCACCCCGATGTACGGCATGAAGATGCGCGGCTTGCCGGGGATGTTCGCGCCGAGGTATCACGAATTGCAGCGCGGATAGAGGGTCATTCCGGCGACTGCGTTCACGTGCTCGACCCGCGCGTCCTCGGCCTCCGTGTGCGCCTGGATCAGCGTCTTACGGTGCGTTTCGAGGTAGCCGATGCAGTCCGCGATCCAGTTCACGTGCCGTTCGATGGTCGGCAGCATGTTGGACAGCACCGACGGGCTGCCGGGGCCGGACACCGTGAACAGGTTCGGAAAACCCGCCATCGCAAGCCCGAGGTAGGTGCGCGGACCCGCGTGCCACTTCTCCTTCAGTGCAAGCCCGGCTCGGCCGCGGATGTCGATCTCGTAATGGGGGACAGACCACAGTTCCTCCGATGTCGGCACGTGATCGACTCAATAATCGTGGTCTGTCCCCTATTTCCTCGTGATCGACTAAATAATCGTGGTCTGTCCCCTATTTCCTGTCCCCTATTTCCCGCCGCGTTCGCCTTCCTGCTGACACGCGTCGACAGCGATTTCGCGGGCCGCGCCTATGCGGCGTACGGTGGCGTCTACATCGCGTCTTCGCTGCTGTGGCTGTGGGTCATCGAGCACCGGGCGCCCGACCATTGGGATCTCGTCAGTGACGCGGTGTGCCTGCTCGGCGCGGGGCTCATCCTGTGGGGACCGCGCGGCGGTTGAACCCCGTGTTCCGAGCGGGCCACGCGTGACGAGGGCGCGGCTCAGTGCCGCCTGGGCGCCCCCTCCGCGCCGCTCAATGCCGGTGATGAAGCACGGTGGTCGGCAGCGTCAGACCCGGCACGCTCGCCGGATCCCACGCAATCCAGATCCCGAGCACGACCAGCGCCACGCCGATCACCGGCGCGAGCCGCAACCCGGCCGGCGCGAGCTTCTCGATGAACATCGCGAAGCCGAGCAGGCTCATCCAGTAGAGGCTCATGACGCCCACCGCGAACATCACCGCCATCAACGCCCAGCAGCAGCCTAGACAGTAGAGCCCATGCGTGAAGCCGAGGCGCGCGGCGCCCGCCAGGCCCACGTGCCAGTGCCGCGTGAAGAAACCGAAGGGCGAGACGCAGTGGGTAAGGCAGGCCTGCTTCCATCGCGAAAACTGGAACAGGCCGGCCGCGACGACGACGAGCCCCGCAGCCGTCGGCCCGTGCGCGGTCCACGCGAGGAAGGGCGGCGCGAGCGCGCGCAGCACTGCATCCAGCCCCCACGCGAGGCCACCGTACAGCGACCACACGCAGGCATAGCCGGCGAGAAAGGCGGGCACCCGCCCCCCGCCCGCGTCGGGCGACTCGTCACGATTCATGCGCGCGAAGACCAGGGTGAAGCGCAGTTCGGCCGGCAGCATCATCGCGGCCAGCATCAGCACCCAGCTGGCGAGGAAGGCGGGAAAGGGCCCGAGCGGCGTGCCGGGCCCGCCGTCCATGCCGCCCATCGTGCGCGCGACGAGGATCCACGCGGCGAGCACGGCGGCGAAGAGGATGCCGACCGTGCGGTCCTGGCGCGCGGGCGCGCGCCGCGATGCCGGTGCGTCGGAGCCGGGCACGCCGGGATTAATCCGGCCCGCGCCACTCGAACGGCAGGTGCTTGCTCGAGCGCCCGGCAACGTAGTCCTGCGCGAAACCGAAGGCGTTCCAGAACGCCTCGGTGCTCGCGCCCCAGGTCGCGACCTTGCCGGACGGGCCGACCTCGCTGCCGGGCGGGTTGGTCGTCTGCACCCGGCGCGCGGGGTCGGCGGTCGGGCCGGTCAGCGCCGCGGCGCCGGCGCGGATGAGATCCGGGATCTCCACCCGCCAGTGCGCGAGATCGCCGTCGAGTTCGAAGTGGATGTCGGCGACGGCCTTGCCGCGCACGTGCTTGATCATGCGCGCCATGTTGCGCATCCAGCCGCCGGCCTGCCCGCTCCAGATCGCCTCGAGCGCCGCGCGTTGCGCGTCGTCGGCCCGGGCATCGAGAAACACGCCGACTTCCCAGTCCTCGCCGGTGCCGGCCCAGAGATCGCCGGTGAAGCGGCTCACCATCACCACGTTGAGGCCGTCGAGCACGGCGTCGCCGTAGCGGCCAGCGTTGATGTGATAGGCGAGCACGCCTTCACAGTAGTTGTCGGTGGGCGCCTGCGCGAATTCGCAGGGGCAGGGGATGTTGCAGCTGCAGACGTCGAACCAGTCACCACGCACGTGCCAGGGAGGGATGTTCATCGCTGTGCTCCGGCTGAAAGCCTGGGCGATCTGTGCCATCGCGCGCCGTCGCTGTCAACGCACGGCGTCCCGCCCCCTCAGCCGACGGCCAGCCAGTCCTGCCCCCGCCGATAACCCAGCGCGGCGAGCCTGCCGGCGATCTCCTCGCGCGCGCCGTGCCGGTTCACGTAGACCAGCACGAAGGGGCGCGGCTCGCGCGCGAGCACCGCCGGCGGGCAGACGGGCACGCCGTCCACGCGATTGCCGATCTTGCGCGGGTCGATGTCGATGTACGCCACGGGACGGAAGCCCTGGCGCAGCAACCACGCGCAGCGCTGGCGGGTGCGCCGCCCGGCGCCCCAGATCACGAAGTCCTCGCGCCGGGCCAGCAGCCGCGGGTCGCGCGCGAGATAGTCCGCGCGCAGGCGATCGAAGGCCTCGCGGGCGTAGCGCGGATCGGTGCGCGAGGTCCGCTGCGGATATTCGCGCCAGTCGAGCAGCACCTCGGGCAGTTTCGCCATGCGGTGACCGCGGTGGTGCAGTCGCAGCCACAGCTCATAGTCCTCGGGGAAGTCGCCGTGCCGGTAGCCACCCGCGGCCCGCACGGCGTCGCGGCGGAAGGCAACGCTCGGATGGGCCACGGGCGCCTCGACATAGATCTCCTCGGCCAGTTCCTCCGCACTGAGGCAGGCGTTCTGCCAGCGCAGGTATTCCCGCAGACCGGCCTGCACGTGGGCCTCGGGAAATGCCCGCACGCGGCTCGCGGACAGGGTCAGCGCCGGGTCTCCCGCGAGGTGCGCGAGCTGGCGACCGAGACGCTCGGGGTGCATGCGGTCATCCGCATCCATGCGCACCACCACGGCGGCGCGGGCGGCCTCGAGCCCGTGATTCAACGCCGCCACCAGGCCGCGCCGCGGACTTTCGAGACAACGGATGCGCGCGTCGGCGGTCGCCTGGTCGCGCACGATTTGCGCGGACGCATCCGTGGAATGGTCGTCGACCGCGAGCAACTCGTAGTCGTCGCAGTGCTGCGCGGCGATGCTCGCCAGGCATTCCTCCAGCGTGGTGGCGGCATTGCGGTAGGGCAGCAGGATGCTGAGGCGGGGCACGTGGGGGATGGTCGCTGGAATCGGCGTCGCATGGTAGCCGGTGGCACCTGACGACGTGCGCCGTCAGCCCCGGGTTTCGCCCGGGCCCCGCCGTCCACCCAGGATCGCGGCGTCACGTCGGTGCGTACAGTCGCTGCGCTTCGGCGGCGATCCGCGCGATCACATCGCCGGCCGGCGGGCAGTCGGTGACAAGATCCACGCCCTCGCCGGCAAACAGCACGAGCGTGTCCAGATCTTCCGCGGCCTTCGCGGCGGCGTAACGCGGGAGCTCTTCCGGCAAGGCCGCCCGCAGGGCCTCCTCCCGGCCGTGCCAGCGCGCGGAGAAGTCGTTCGCCAGCGCGCGCCCGGTGTAGGGCGCGGGCCAGTCGAGTTCGCGCACGAGGTCGAACACGCGCGTGCGCAGCGTCGCGTCGCCCGCCGCCGCGACGAGGCGCCGCTTCATCGCCGCGCTGCCCAGCGCCTCGGTCGTCGCGAACAGCCGCGTGCCGAGCAGGCCGCCCTGGGCGCCGAGCGTCAGCGCGGCGGCAAGGCCGCGACCATCGGCGATGCCGCCCGCGGCGAGCACGGGCAGCGGGGACACCGCGTCGACGACGGCGGGCAGCAGGGAGAACAACGCCCGCCCCGTCGTGCCGTGGCCGCCGGCCTCGGTGCCCTGCGCGACGATCGCGTCGGCGCCGAGCGCGCTGGCCGCGACGGCTTCGGACAGCGAGGTCACCTGCAGGATCACGCGCCGGCCGGCGGCGCGGATCCGCGGCAGGAACGGGCGCGGATCGCCGAAGGAGAGGAAGATCGGATCCGCGCCCTGGTCCAGCACCAGGTCGAGCAGTTCGGGACGCCGCGCGAGACTCCAGGTGATGAAGCCCGCGCCGACCTGCGCGTCGCCCGCGAGCGCGAACTGTTCGGCGATCCACGCCGGGCTGCCGTAGCCGACGCGCGGCTCGCCGTAACCGCAACCGATGAGACCGAGCCCGCCGGCGCGGGCGACCGCGGCCGCGAGCGCGCCGCCGGCCACGCCGCCCATCGGCGCGAGCACGATCGGCAGGGTGACGCCGAAGCGGTGCGTGAACGCTGTCTGCAGCATGTGAACTCCCTGACACGGTCGTTGCGGATGGGCCGCGCCCCGGCGGCGCGGCGCCTCGATGATGCCACGCCGGCGCACGGGGCCAAGTCGGCGCGCGTGACGCGGTGCCCGCGCCGACGACCTGGAGTATCTTTCCGCACAGCATCCGCAGGGACATCGTCATGGGCTTCTACGAGCGACACATCCTGCCCCGCATCATCAATCTCGCCTGCGGCATGGAGGCCATCGGGCAGCAGCGCGCGAAGCTCGTGCCGCAGGCCGGTGGCGTGGTGCTCGAAGTCGGCATGGGGCCCGGCCACAACCTGCGCTACTACGACCCGACGCGCCTGACGCGGCTGATCGGGCTCGACCCCTCCGCGAGCAGCATGACGATGGCGGCCCGGCGCGCCGCCGGGCTCGGGCTCGCGGTCGAATTCCTGTGTCTCGACGGCGAGTCCATCCCGCTCGCCGAGGCCAGCGTCGACACCGTCGTGCTGACCTACACCCTGTGCACGATTCCGGACCCCGCACCGGCCCTCGCCCGGATGCGCCAGGTGCTGAAACCCGGCGGACGCCTGCTCTTCGCCGAGCACGGCCGCGCGCCGGACGCGCGCGTCGCACGGCAACAGGACCGCCTCAACCCGATCTGGAAGCGGCTCTTCGGCGGCTGCCACCTGAATCGCGAGATCCCCGGCCTGCTGCGCGCCGCGGGTTTCCGCCTCGACGCGCTGGACGCGGCTTATCTGCCGGGCGCCCCGAAATTCGCCGGTTTCAACTACCTCGGGACAGCCGTCGCCGAAGACTGATCGGCCCTGCGCGCGCCTGCCAGCCACACTGGAATTCGAGCGCTTCCGCGCGCGGCGGGGCGCCGCATTCACCTCCCCCAGACGCAGGAGATTCGCATGCCGAACATCCCACCGGTCCCATTCGACAAGGTTCCCCCGTTTCTGCAGAACATCATGCACGCCTACGACGAAGAGCTCGGTGGCTCCGGCTTCGTGCAGGTGTTCGCGCACGCGCCGGAGGTGTTCAAGAAGGTGTTCAAGAAGTTCATCGACTTCTACTTCGAGCTCGAATTGCAGACCCGCGGCGCGATCGACGGCGTGATCACCGAACTCGCGCGCCTGATGGTCGCGCGGCAGAACGGCTGTTCCCTCTGAACGCACGCGCGTCTTGCGGTCGCAAGGCAAGCGGGGCTCACTGAGGAGAAGATTGCGGAGATCGATCGTTATCGCGGCAGCACGCTGCTGAACCCGCGGGAGAAGGCCGCGATCCGCTATGCGGAAGTGCTGGCCGGGGATCTGAACGGCGCGGACGACGCGCTGTTCGCGGAACTCCGCGTGCAGTTCACGGATGCGGAGATCATCGATCTCGGCATCCGTATCATGACCTTCGTCGGCTACGGCCGGCTGGTCAGGGTGCTCGGGCTCGAGATCGGCGGCACCTGTCCGCTGCCGGGGGCCGGGGAGAAATAGCGCGGCAGGGAACCCACGCATCGGCGCAGCCGCGCCGATGCGTCTCGTCGCCGGCCCGCCGCGGTGAAGGCCGGCAACAGCCGGCGCCCGCCTTCGCCGTCTTCAGTCAGGGGGCGTGCAACGAAATAAACAGCTCCGTTCCCTTTTCAAGGATGCGGGCGACTATCCTTGGCGGTCACGGCCAGTGCGTCGCGGCACCCCGCCCGCACGGTGGCACCTGATTACGATCGAGGACCATGATGGACCACGAACACGCCCCCGACACCCACGCCGACGCGACGGCCCTGCGCGATCCCGTCTGCGGCATGCGCGTGACGGCCGAGTCACCCCATCACGCGGAACACGCCGGCAAGCACTACTACTTCTGCTGCGCCGGCTGCCGCACGAAGTTCATCGCTGACCCTGCACGGTACGTCGAGCCGGCAGGCCACTGCTGCGGCCACTCGCACCCCGCGCCGACGGCGTCGGCGGCCGACGCCCCGCCGGGCACGCGCTACACCTGCCCGATGCATCCCGAGATCGAGCAGGACCATCCCGGCACCTGTCCCAAGTGCGGCATGGCGCTCGAACCCCTGCTGCCGGCGCTCGAGGAAGAGGAATCGCCCGAACTGACGGACTTCCGGCGCCGCTTCTGGTCAACGCTGCCATTGACGCTCGTCGTGGCCCTGCTCGCGATGTCCGGCCATCGCCTCGGCTGGTTCCCGATGCAGACGCAGAGCTGGCTCGAACTGCTGCTGTCGCTGCCGATCGTGCTGTGGGCGGGCTGGCCGTTCTTCGTGCGCGGCTGGCAGTCGGTCGTCCATCGCAGCCCGAACATGTGGACCCTGATCGCGACCGGCACCGGCGCCGCGTTCATCTACAGCGTGGCGGCCACGCTGGCACCGCAGCTGTTTCCGGCCTCGTTCCAGTCGATGGGCCGGGTGGCGGTGTACTTCGAGGCGTCGGCGGTGATCATCTCGCTGACGCTGCTGGGCCAGATGCTCGAACTGAAGGCGCGCGCCCGCACCTCCGCGGCAATCCGCTCGCTGCTCGGCCTTGCGCCGAAGACCGCCCGCCGCATCCTTGACGACGGGACCGAAGAGGACATCCCGCTCACGCACGTGCATGTCGGCGACACGCTGCGCGTTCGCCCCGGCGAGAAGGTGCCGGTCGACGGCGTGGTGATCGACGGCGCCAGCGCGGTCGACGAGTCGATGCTGACCGGCGAGCCCCTGCCGGTCACGAAGCGGCCGGGCGACAGCCTGATCGGCGCGACGCTGAACACGCACGGTGCGCTCGTGATGCGTTCGGAGAAGGTCGGCGCCGCCACCGTACTCGCGCAGATTGTGCAGCTGGTTGCCAACGCGCAGCGCTCGAAGGCCCCCATGCAGCGGATGGCGGACACGGTCGCTGGCTACTTCGTCGTCACCGTCGTCGGGGTCGCGGTGCTGACGTTCTTCGCGTGGGGCCTGTACGGGCCCGAACCGCGCTGGGTCTTCGGCCTGATCAATGCGGTCGCCGTGCTGATCATCGCCTGCCCCTGCGCGCTGGGCCTGGCAACGCCGATGTCGATCATGGTCGCCACCGGCAAGGGCGCCACGCTCGGCGTGCTGTTCCGCGACGCCGCCGCGATCGAGAACCTGCGCAAGGTCGACACGCTGCTGATCGACAAGACCGGCACGCTGACCGAAGGCAAGCCCGCCTTCAGCGAGGTCGTCGCGCTGCCGGGACACGACGCAAATGAACTGCTGAGTCTCGCCGCGAGCCTGGACCAGGGCAGCGAGCATCCGCTGGCGCAGGCGATCGTCGGCGCGGCGCGGGCGCGCGGCCTCGCGCTCGACCGCGTGGATCATTTCGAAGTGCTCCCGGGCAGCGGGGTGCGCGGCGAGGTGCGTGCGCACCGCCTGGTCTTCGGCAATGCGGCGCTGATGGCGCAGGAGGGCCTCGACCTCGAGGCCCTGCGCGAACGCGCCGACGCGCTGCGCGATGCGGGCGCAAGCGTGATGTTCCTGGCGCTGGACGGTCGGCTCGCCGGATTCCTCGCCGTCTCCGACCCGGTGAAGCCAACGACGGCCGAGGCGCTCGCGCGGCTGAAGTCCGCCGGCCTGCGCATCGTGATGGCCACCGGCGACGGCGTCGGCACCGCGCGGGCGGTGGGCAAGCGCCTCGGCATCGACGAGGTTCACGGCGAGGTCAAGCCGGCGGACAAGCTGCTGCTGGTCGAACGGCTGCAGCGGGAGGGCGCCGTCGTGGCAATGGCCGGCGACGGCATCAATGACGCGCCGGCGCTCGCGCAGGCCGATGTCGGCATTGCGATGGGGACGGGCACGGACGTCGCCATGAACAGCGCGCAGGTGACGCTGGTGAAGGGCGATCTGCGCGGGATAGCGCTCGCCATCGACCTGTCGAACGCCACTGTCGCCAACATGCGGCAGAACCTGCTGTTCGCCTTCCTCTACAACGGGCTCGGCATTCCGCTCGCGGCCGGCGTGCTGTACCCGCTGACCGGCTGGCTGCTGTCACCGATGATCGCCGCGCTCGCGATGAGCCTGAGTTCGGCCTCCGTGATCGGCAATGCGCTGCGCCTGCGGACGCGGGCGACGGACGCCTGAGTCAGCGGAGTCGCCCGGGCGTCCGCGCAGCGCATGGCGGGGACACCCACCGGACGAGGTTCCTGCCGCGCCCGCCCGGTAGCCGGCAGCCCCGGCCTGCGCTTACCCCTCGAAACCGTCGCCGGTCTTGCTGTAGCTTCCTTCCTTTACCGTCGCTCGCGAGCTTGCCGGGCGCAGATGCAAACAGGGAGACTCGTCGGGATGGGTAGCATGACGCCAGGGCGGTGCCGCGCAGGTCGCGGGCACGCGCGGCAGCGGGAACCCCGCGCACGATGAACGCCATCGAGCTGAGCGGTATCAGCCACCGTTATCCGAACGGCGTGCAGGCGCTCGCCGAGGTGTCGCTGACGATCGCGTCGGGAGAGTTCGTGACCCTGCTCGGCCCGTCGGGCTGCGGCAAGAGCACGCTGCTGCGGATGCTCGCGGGGCTCGAGTCGCCCACCAGCGGCCGCGTGTCGGCGCCGGTCGGCCGGGGGGTGGGCTTCGTCTTCCAGTCGCCGACCTTGCTCCCCTGGGCCACGATCCGGGACAACGTGAGCCTGCCGCTGCGCCTGGCCGGCAAGGCCGGTGGCCTGTCGGCGCCGCAGGTGCGGGCACGCGCCGATGGGCTTCTGGCGCGGGTTGGCCTGGCCGGCTTCGAAGGCGCCTATCCGGACGAATTGTCGGGCGGCATGCAGATGCGCGCGTCGGTCGCGCGGGCGCTCGCCACCGATCCCGCGCTGCTGCTGCTCGACGAACCCTTCGCCGCGCTCGACGAACTGACGCGCCAGAAGATGGGCGACGACCTGCTCGATCTGTGGCGCGAGCAGGCCTGCACGGTGCTGTTCGTGACCCACAATGTCTTCGAGGCGGTCTACCTCAGCCAGCGCGTGCTGGTGATGAGCGCGCGACCCGGACGCGTCCACGCCGAGGTGACGATTGCGGGCCCGCCGGTCCGCGACCATGCCTTCCGCCGCTCGGCCGCCTATATCGAGCAGTGCGTGGCGGTGTCGGGCACGCTGGAATCGGCCCTTTCGGCCAGCGTGGCGGTGGCCTCATGAAGCGGGAGCACTGGGTGCCCGCGCTGTCGATTGCGCTGGCGTTGCTGGCCTGGGAGGCGCTGGTGCGCTGGGCGGCGATTCCCCACTACACGCTGCCCGCGCCGAGCCGGGTGCTCGCCACCTTGTGGACGGAGTTCGACTCGCTGTGGCCCGCGTGGTGGTTCACGCTGCGACTGACTGTCTGGGCCCTGGCCCTCGCGACCCTGGGCGGCGTGCTCCTCGCGGTGGCCTTCGCGCTGTCGCGCGTGCTGGAACTCGCGCTGCTGCCCTTCGCCGTGGTGCTGCAGGTCACGCCGCTGGTCGCGATAGCACCGCTGATCCTCATCTACGTCGACAGCACGACGGCCGCGCTGCTGCTGTGCACCTGGATCGTCGCCTTCTTCCCGATGCTCGCGAGCACGCTCGCCGGCCTGCGCGCGGCGGACCGGCAGCTGCACGAACTGTTCACGCTCTACGGCGCAACGCCCTGGCAGCGCATGAAGTGGCTGCTGCTGCCGAGCGCGGTGCCGTATTTCCTGTCGGGCCTGCGCATCTGCGGCGGGCTCAGCCTCATTGCGGGCGTCACCGCGGAGATGGTGGCGGGCGCGGCCGGGCGCGAAACGGGCCTCGCGTCGCGCATCCTCGAGGCGAGCTTCCGCACCGACACGCCGCGGATGTTCGCCGCGCTGCTGCTGCTCGTGATCACGGGCCTCGCGCTGTACGCCCTCCTCGAGTGGGCGCCGCGCCGGCTGGCGCGGCGCTGGCGACCAGTAGCCAGCGCAGTCGGCGCCCGCCCGGTCTGAACTGCAATGTCGAAACCCGTGAAGGAAATGTCATGCAACTGAAATGGCCCGCCGCTGCACTGCTGTCGCTGTGCGCCCTCGCCGCGCAGGCGGCGGACAAGATCGTCTTAGCGACGAACTGGAAGGCCCAGGCAGCCCATGGCGGTTTCTACCAGGCGCTCGCCGACGGCACCTACGCCGCCCACGGCCTCGAGGTCACCATTCGCCAGGGCGGACCGCAGGTGAACAATCGCCCGCTGCTGCCGGCCGGGAAGATCGATTTCCTGATGACCGGCAACCTGCTGCACAGCTTCGACAACGTGAAGAACGGCGTGCCGGTGATTGCGGTGGCCGCGATATTCCAGAAGGACCCGCAGGCGCTCATCGCCCATCCGGGCCAGGGCTACGAGCGTTTCGACGCGCTGAAGGCCGCGCCGGTCGTGCTGGTCGCCAAGGACGCGCAGTACACCTGGTGGGCGTGGCTGAAGTCCCGTCACGGCTTCCGGGACGAACAGCTCAGGCCCTACAACTTCAACCTCGGCCAGTTCCTCGGCAATCCCCGCGCCGTGCAGCAGGGCTACTCGGTGGCGGAGCCCATCTACGTGCGCAAGCAGGGCGGCTTCGAACCCGTGGTGCACCTGCTCGCCGACCACGGCTTCTCCACCTACTCCACCCTCATCGAGACCCGTGTCGACACCGCGCGTGAGCGGCCGGATCTGGTGCAGCGCTTCGTGGATGCCTCCATCCTCGGCTGGGTGAACTACCTCAACGGCGATCGGGGGGCGGCCAATGCCCTGATGCGCGCGGACAATCCCGAGATGAGCGAAGAAGAACTCGAAGCCTCGGTAGCGCTGATGAAGCGGCTGGGGATCGTCGACTCCGGAGACGCCGCAACGCTCGGCATCGGCAGCATGGACGCCGGACGCATCCGCGACTTCCACGACCAGATGGTGCAGGCGGGCCTCTACCGCGCGGGGGAAGTCGATCTCGACAAGGTCGCAACCCTGCGCTTCGTCAACCGCAAGGTGGGACTGCAGGCAGCGCCCGGGCCGGTAGCCCCGGCTGCGCAGTAACCGGGCCGAGCGGCCGCCAGGCCCTGTCCCGGACGGGCCGGCCTGACGGGCGGCGGCGCTGCCCCCGGCAGCCTGCCGCCGACGACGCGGTTTTTCGATGGGTGTCCCCGCTTCACGCGCCCGCTTCACGCGCTGATATCTTCTCCAGCCCCGGGCAGAACACCGGCTGCGGTTCGCGGGTGATCCCGCCGCGCACGCGCCGCGTAAAAACTCCGGTGGCTTCATGCCGCCAAGCCCTCGAGGACACAAGTCCCGACTTGCCATAGCCCCGGCGCGCTCCCTCTGCCTCCCCCCTACTCTCCTTGGCGCCGGGGTTTCTTTTCCCGCCCGCAGCGCTTGCGGGCCGCCCGCCACTGGCGCGAAAGTGTGCCGTCAGCGGCCACAAACACCGTCGCATCCGGGACCAGACTCAAGGAGCAAAAGGGATGCCGAGCACCGTCACGTGGGAACCCAAGGGCCTTTACGCCCGTTTCGTCGGCGAGTGCTCAATCGGGGACGTCACCCGGGTGTTTGACGAACTCAGCGCCGACCCGCGCCTGGACACCGCGCGCTACGCGATCTTCGACTACCTCGGGGTCACGATGCACGACGTGACGGAATCCGACATCGAGCACGCTGCCGCCCTGGACATCGGGATGAGCTTCACCAACCCCCGGCTCCTGTTCGCGTCGGTCACCACGGATGGGCGGATCCGTGAACTCTGGCGGCACTACATCTCCGTGAACGTGAAGACCGAACGCCACGGCATCTTCGCGACGGTTGCGGAGGCGCGCGCGTGGATAGCGGAACGCGATGGGAGGGGTGCGGCATTCTGAACGCGCAAGCTGCGCGACGCCCGGGCCTGAGGCCCGGCAAGCTCAGCCCGCGAGCCGCGCTTCGGGCAGCACGCAGCCGTCGACGTTGCAAAAGCCGATGTCGACCACCGCACCGATCGCTAGACCCGGCTGCTCCCCGCCGGCAACGTTGACCATGAGGCGGAAGCCTTCGTCGAGGTCGACGAGCGCTATCACGTAGGGCACATCGTCGCGGAAAGCCGGCGTCGGCGCGCGGTGCACCGTGGTGTGGCTGAGGATGCGGCCCCGGCCGGCGGAGCGTCGCCACTCGAGTGCGCCACCATGGCAGTCTGCACAGCGCGTGCGCGGCAGACGCTGTACCGCCCCGCAGTCAGCGCAGGCCTGGTAGCGCAGCTCGCCATGCGCGCAGCCGTCCCAGAATGGCCGCGTCTCGGGTGTCACCAGCGGCAGGGGTCTTTTCATGTCACTGCACGCCCAGCACGAGGGAACAGTGGGCGGACAGGATGCCGCCGTCACCGTGCACGAACGCGAGCCGCGCGTCCGGCACCTGTCGCGCATCGGCCCGGCCACGCAGCTGGTGCACGGCCTCGACCGCATGGAACATGCCGCCCGCCGCGCCGGCGTGGCCGTAGGACAGGAGCCCGCCATGCGTATTGCACGGCAGCCGGCCGCCGAGGCCCAGATCGCCGCGCGCCGCCGCCAGGCCGGCCTCGCCGCGCTCGAAGAAACCGATGGACTCGAGTTCGACGGCGAGCGTGATCGTGAAGGAGTCGTAGATCGCGGCGACGTCGATGTCGCGAGTCGTCACGCCGGCGCGGGCGAACGCGGTCGCCGAGGACTGCTTGCAGCCGAAGTCGGTGAGGCTGGGCGCCGCGACAATGTGCTCGTGCGTGTGGCCCTGGCCCGCACCGAGGATCTCGACCGGCCTGCCGCGCGTGTCGCGGGCGGCCGCGCGGCTGCTCACGACGACCGCGGCGCCACCATCCGAGATGAGGCAGCAGTCCAGCATGCGCAGCGGGGTCGCGATGGGTTTCGAGGCGAGCACGTCGGCGACGGTGATAGGCTCCCGCCGGTGGGCCTTGGGGTGTCGTCCGGCGTGCCGGCGGTGCTCGACCGCGATCGCGGCAAGCTGCGCCGACGTCACGCCGGTCTCGTGCATGTAGCGCTGCGCGACGAGCGCGTAGGATGCCGGCACGCTGATCCCGAAGGGTCGCTCGAACTGCGGGTGGCCGACATCGGCGAGCATCGCGACCGCGCCGTCGCGTGACATGCCGGTCAACCGGTTCTCGCCGGTCACGCACAACACATGCTCACACTGCCCGCTCGCGACCAGCGCGGCGGCCTGCATGATCATGATGCAGGCGCTGGCCCCGCCGGCGGACAGCGCGGTGCAGAAGCCGGGGTGGATGCCCATGTACTCGCAGAACACGGAGCCGAGCATCAGATGCGGCATCGTGAACGCATAGGCGCAGATCACCCCGTCGATGTCGCCGGGTTCGAGGCCCGCATCGGCGATCGCGCCCAGCGCGGCCTCGGCGTGCAGGCTCATCGCACTGCTGCCGGGCAGCTCGCCCACCGCGGTGTCGTGGACGCCGGTGATGTAGGCGTTCATGCTCATGTCGCTGCTTCCTGATGGCCGTGCGTTGCAACGGGCCGCTGCGCCGGATGGTAGCGCAGTCCACGGGCCGCACGGGAACTGATCGGGATCAACGGCCAGGCGCGGGCCGCCGGCAGCATGCAAGCTTCAGCATGGAGCACTCAGCGAAATGGCGCACGAACTCGTCGACAGCCACTGCACGCGGATTCTCGCGCGCGAATACTTTCTGCTCGGCGCCTGCCAGGCGGAAGTCGAGGCGCTTCAACTCGAACTGGCCGACGGGCGCTGGTACCGTTTCGCGGTCGATGCGGTGAGCGGCGGCTGGCGCGGCGAATGGTTGACCGGCTCTCCGTCGCAGGGGGGCGCGGAAGACGACGCCGAGTCGCGCCATCCGCTGGTCGACGTCGCCGCCCACTTCGGCCGCACGCCTTCACGGATCGATGGCGTCTCGACCCGGCGCATTGGCGGGCTCGCCGAACTCGTCATCGAGTTCCAGGACGGCAGCCGACTCGTCGCCCACCATCGGCCACCGCCCGGGGCCAGTTCGCTGGTGTGGGTCACGCATTGATCAATCCTCACCGGCGCTGCGCGCGGCCTTCCTCACCACACCCGCTAGCGGGTGTGGTCGACGGTGAAGCCGGCGGCTGAGGGGCGCGTCGGCTGGTGCCGCCCGGCCGGCATTGCCACGGCAGAGGCGCATTCCGCCATTCACTGTTCTTCTCCGTGCCCTCCGTGCGCTCCGTGGTGAAACCCGGCGTTGCCGCGTCAACAGGCGCCGAATTTTGACCACGGAGCGCACGGAGGACACGGAGAAGTCGCATTTTCGAGCGTGGTCGGGGCAATGGCCATGCCGTCGACCGCTGGCTCAGCGCCACTTGAAAAATCTCGGTGTTCCCGGTGTTCTCGGTGGCCCAACAAGGTCTGTACCCCGCCACCCGCGCTCAAATGTGACCAAGAGACAGTGCTAGCGGGAGCGGCAAACAGCGTCAGATGAACCAGGCCACGACGAACACGCCGAGCATCGTGACGGTCACGGCGATCTTCAGCACGGCGCCGATGAAGAGCCCGAACAGCGTACCGATCCCGACGCGTCCCGCGTGCAGCAGATCGCGCTTGGCCGCGAACTGGCCGAGGGCGGCGCCGATGAAAGGGCCGATCACGAGACCGGCGAGACCGAAGAAGATCCCGACCACGCCGCCGAGCGTCGCGCCCCACAGCGCCTTGCCGCTCGCGCCAACGCGCTGGGCGCCGAGCGCGGCGGCGACGACATCGACCACCAGCGACAGCGCGGTGAGCAGGCCGAGCACGACGAGCGTGGGCCACCAGCCGACGGACGCGAAACCGTCGCTCCAGGCCGCGAGCAGGAGGCCGGCGAACACGAGCGGCGTGCCGGGCAGGCCGGGAAAGACCAGGCCGGCGATCCCGAGCAGGATCAGCAGCGCGACGGCGAGCCAGAGCAGGAAGGTCATGTGGCTTGGACCTTGGTCGTGGATGGGAAAGCGCGAGTGTAGCCTTGGCCGGGGCTGGGCTGACGGGCGGTCGACCTAGGCGGAAGGTCGCATTGCCGGCCGGCCGCCGAGGACTAGCATGAAACGAAGGTATCCGCCTTCGTCCGCGCCGCTGGAGCAAGCATGATCCATTTCGCCTACGACGGCTCGCTCAACGGCGACTGGGTCGCGCACTACGCGGTGCGTTTCGCGCTGGCGACCCCGGCGCGGCACCTGCGCCTGCTGCACGTGCGGGACGAGGCGGTGGCGCCGACCCTCGATGAGCGGCTCGTGCGCATTCGCGAGGAATGCGCGCAGCTGGGCGTGGCGCTGGACTGGGACGTCCTCGCCGGCGATGGCGGGGACGTCAGCGAGCGTTTGCTCGCGCGCCTGCCCGACGATCCACGCGCGCTGCTGGTGGCCGGCACGCGCTGGCGGCCGCGCAACCAGTCCTATCTCGCGCACAGCGTGACCGCACGCCTGCTGGCGCACGCGCGCGGCACGGTGGTGGGCTTGCGCGTGGTCAACCCGGGCTTCCTCGGCCAGCCCGGCAGGATGCTGCTGCCGCTGGCCGCGGCGTCGCCGCGGACCAGCACGGCGCTGCCGCTGCTGAGGGTCATCGCGCCGGATCTGCGCGAACTGCAGTTGCTCGTCGTGCACCCGTTGTCGCGCCTGCGGCTGCAGATGCTCGGCGCCGGGGCGGCGAGCAGGCTGCTCGCCGAAGACCGCCTGCTGGCAGCCGATCTCGAGGAGGAAATGCGCGCGGCGCTCGCCCCGACCACCTTCCATCTCGATGCGACGGCGGTGCTGTGCGACGACCAGGCCGCGGAAATCCTCGCCGTCGCGCGGCGGCTCCATTCGCGCTTGATCGCGGTGCAGGCAGGGCACGGCGCCGAGCCCCTGGGCAATGCCCACATGGTCGAACGCCTGCTGGCCAACCCACCCTGCGACGTCGCCGTGTTCGGGACCCGCGCATGAAGCAGCGCCAGATTCAGAACCTGGCGCGCGCCGAAGTCTATGCGCTGCTGCGCTCCGCGCACGGCGGGCTCAGCACCCGGGAGGCCACGCGCCGGCTGGCCGAAATCGGGCCCAACGCGCTTGCGCGCGGCCCGCGCCTGCACTGGCTGCGCACCTTTGCCCGGCAGTTCACCAATCTGTTCAGCGTGCTGCTGAACGTTGCCGCGGTGCTGTGCTTCCTGGCGGCCCGCCTGGAGGCCGGCGCGGATCTGCGCCTGCTGGGCATCGTGCTGGTGGCCGTCGCGGTGCTGAACGCGCTGTTCTCGTTCGCGCAGGAGATGCGCGCCGAGCGCGCGATGGAGGCCCTGCGCAACCTGCTGCCGGCGCAGATCACGGTACGCCGCGATGGGATCGACCATGTGCTGCCGGCGGCGGACCTCGTCCCCGGCGACGTGCTGCGCGTGTCCGAGGGCGACCAGGTGCCCTGCGACGCGCGCCTCGTCGAGGCGACGGATCTGCTCGTCAACAACTCGGCGCTGACCGGGGAGTCGCGCCACGTCAGCCTGCAGCCGGACGCGATGCCGGGCGGACGCATGCTGGACAGCACCAACCTGCTGTTCGCCGGGGCGAGCGTGCTGCGTGGCAGTGGCGTGGCGGTCGCCTACGCCACGGGCCCGCGCACCGAGTTCGGCAAGATCGCGGCGCTGAGCACCCAGGTGCGGCGGCCCCCGACGCCGCTCGAGGAGGAGGTCGCGCGCACGGTGCGCATCCTGACGATCATCGCGTCGATCATGGGCGTGCTGTTCTTCGCCTACGGGGTCGCGATCGGCCGCCCGCTGTGGCTCAACGTCGTGTTCATGCTGGGCATCATCGTCGCCAACGTGCCGGAAGGCCTGCTGCCCACCCTGACGCTCGCGCTCGCGATGGCCGGGGTGCGGCTCGCGCGCCGGAATGTGCTGTGCCGCAGCCTGAACGCGGTGGAAGCCCTCGGTGCGGTGGAAGTCATCTGCACCGACAAGACCGGCACCCTCACCCAGAACCGCCTGAGCGTGAGTTCGACGATCGATGCACTCGACGGCCGGGCACTGGCGGCGCCGGACGGGCGCGCACTGCTCGCGACGGCGCTCGCGGCGTCCGAGATCCACGGTCCACTGGACGCGCTCACCGGCGATCCGCTCGACGTGGCGGTTGCGCACGCATATGCCGCCAGCGGCGGCGATCCGCTCGCGCTCGCGCGCGAGGTGCGACGCCGGATTGCCTTCGACGTGCGGCGGCGCCGGGCGGCCGGCATCGTCACGATCGACGGGGAGCTCGTCTACGCGACGAAGGGCGCGTGGGAAGCCTTGCGGCCACACCTCCGCGCGGTCGCGCACGGCGGGCAGGTCATCGCGCTGGACGACGCGCTGCTCGCGACGCTCGACGCCACGCTGCACGGCCTCGCCGGCACGGGCCTGCGCGTGATCGCGGTGGCGCGGCGGACCGTGACACCGGCCGAGCTGGACGCGGCAGACGAGGTGCTGGAGGACGGGCTGTGCCTGCTCGGCCTCCTGTGCTGCAACGACCCGCTGCGTCCGGAGGTGCCGGACGCGATCGCACGCTGCGCGGGCGCGGGCATCGACGTCATCCTCATCACCGGCGACCACCCGGACACGGCGCGCGCGATCGCGACGCGCGCGGGCCTGCTCGACCCTGGCGCCGGCGCGGACGCGGTCATCACCGGCGACCACCTGGCGCTGATGCGGGAGCGCGATCTCGTCGCGCGGCTGGGCGGCGGCGCACGCGTGTTCGCGCGCACGACACCCGAGCAGAAGCTGAAGATCGTCGGCGCGCTGAAGCGCATGGGACGCGTCGTCGCGATGACCGGCGACGGCGTCAACGATGCACCCGCCCTGCGCGCGGCGGATGTCGGCGTCGCCATGGGCCTCAGTGGCACGGAAGTCGCGCGCGAGGCCGCGCAGATCGTGCTGCTCGACGACAACTTCGCGAGCATCGTCGCCGCGGTGGAGGAAGGGCGCACGGTGTTCGCGAACGTGCAGAAGTTCACGCGCTACGTGCTCGCGAGCAACGTGCCGGAAATCCTGCCCTTCCTGCTCTTCGTCACGCTGCCGGTGCCGCTCGCGCTGACGGTGATCCAGATCCTCTGCATCGATCTCGGCACCGACATGGTGCCGGCGATCGGCCTCGGCCAGGAGCCGGCGGACGAGGACGTGATGGCGCGGCGGCCGCGCGGGCGCCGTGGCCGCCTGCTGTCCGCGCGCCTGATGCTGCACAGCTACCTGTTCCTGGGCGTGATGCAGGCGGCGTGGGCGATGACGCTGTTCTTCCTGTACCTGCATGCGGGCGGCTGGCAGTGGGGTGCGATCCTCGCCGCCGACGACCCGCTCTATCGTGGCGCGACGACGCTGACGATGCTGGCGGTGATCTCGACGCAGGTCGCGAACCTCGTCGGTCGCCGGCACGCGCGGCGTTCGGGCCTGGACCGCGGACTCTTCGCGAACCGCCTGTTCGTCGCCGGCATTGTCCTCGAACTGGCGTTCGCCGCCGCTGCCGTCTACTGGCCGCCGCTGGGCAGGCTGATCGGCACCGGCCCGCTGGACGGATCGTGGGTGCTCCTGGCCGCGCTCGGTGCGCCGCTGTTCTTCGCCGTCGACTGCGCTGCCAAGCGCTGCTTTCCGCCCCCGGGTTGACCCTTACCGGTTGAAGGCCCCGCGCCTGTGCCGGACATGCGCTTGCCTCCGTGGGCCCCCCGGGTGAAACGGCGGCTCAGCCTTGCCCATTCAGCGAATACCGGACAATCAGTTGCAGCCCCACGAGCAGCAGGGCGAGGAACAGCACGCGGCGCGGTGCGGTGGACAGGCACAGGCTGGCAAAGGCGTGGGCGAGGCGATAGGGAAAGGTCGTATCCGCGAGCGCCTGGCGGTAGAGCCGATCATCGTAGGCACGCCGCTTTGCGGCGTTCGACAGGACCATGTAGGCCTTGTTGAGCCGGCCCAGCGCCTGGGTGGCGACCCGCTTGTCCTTCGCGCTGGTCGCGGCGATGGCGATGAGTTCCTCCTTGCGGGCCTCGAACTGCGCGTGCAGTTCATCGTGCGCCACGTCGAGCGGCACACCGAGGAGTTCATAATAGGTCTGGTCCACAGCGCCCCCGCGTCTGCCTCATGGTCCCTGCCCCGGCATCCTGCGCGGGATTGTGTTGCCGAACGATCCGGCGCGCAATGGCGCAGGCAAACGCTCGTCGCCGGGGTGCTCAGCGGGTGGGTGCGACTTCGGCGTAGGACTGATACACGGCATGGCCGCCGTCCTTGTGGACCAGCAGCACGTCGTAGCGGTCCCGGCGCCCACCGTAGGCCGGGGCGTCCATGCCGGGCGATCCGATCGGCATGCCCGGCACCGCGAGCCCCAACGCGGCCGGGCGCTCGCGCAGGAGACGCTCGACGTCGCCCGCCGGCACATGCCCTTCGAGCACGTAACCGTCGACGAGCGCCGTGTGGCAGGAACCATAGGCGGCCGGCATCCCGAGTTCCGCGCGGCGGGCAGTGTTGCCGACGTCGTGGGCGGTGACCGTGTAGCCGTGGGCTTCGAGGTGGGCAATCCAGTCGTTGCAGCAGCCGCAGTCCGGGTCTTTCCAGACCTCGACCGCGCGCGCGGACTCGGCGCGGGACAGCCCCGGCAGCAGGGCGAGCGCGAGCGCGCCGCCGATGAACCGCCGCCGTCGCAGGCGGGTTCCATCTTCTTCGTTCACGTGTCGCATGACTGCTCCTGCCAGGGCCATTGTCGCCGGAACCACCTGATGTGACGGCCCCGGGCCCGGCACCAGCATCCTCCGCCCGGTGGCCCGCCGGCAAGCCCCGCACGCGGCCCGCTCAGGCCCGTTGCGTCGCCAGGCGCGGCGGCGCCGCGGGTCCGCCGGCCGGGCGCTGCATGAGCCAGCGCGGGCCGGGGCCCGCCGTGACCGGAATGCCGTCGACATACCAGGCGGTTTGACAGGCGCCCAGCCGGGCCCGCAGCCAGGCCGCAACCAGGCGTGCGGGGACCCCGCGCCGCACGCCGATCTCCGCGCGCAACAGCCTGGCGTAACCGGTCACGTGCAGCACAGGGTGGCGGACGCAGCGGGCCACGATCCCGGGCGGCGGCGGCGCCGCGCACAGCGCGCGCAGGGCCTCGGCGTCCGCGCAGTCCACGGTGAAGCGGAGGGTGGCGGGCAGCATCGGCTGCCGGGAGCCACGGCTAGGGGCTGCCGCCGCCGGCGTACGCGGTGTAGCCGGCGACGCTCACCGTGGGCACCAGGTAGCCGTCGGTGCGTACCGGCAGCGGGCGCGGTGCGGCGAACTCGAAGGGGTGGCTCGCGCCAGGCTGCAGCGTGGCGGCGAGCGGCACCGTCGTGCTCCAGCCGGCGCCATCGCTGCCCGGCCGGAATTCGTCATTCCAGCGCCAGT
>CALRPY020000011.1:0-94826 GCA_943370145.1 Hydrogenophaga intermedia
CAGCGGCGCTACGTGACGCTGGAAACCCTGGCGAGCGTGGATGAGAATGCGCCGGTCAGGCTACCGGCGGTAGCCAACTGACACACCGAAGGCCAACGATGACGGCTTCACGGTGACCGCGTTCTTACACCACTTCCCGGGACACAACCTGAATGCACAGCCGGACTGCCGCGGATGCCGGCTGAAAACCCCGATGAATCCGACGCGAATTTCCGTGCACTGCCTTGCGCTGTCCAATTGTCCGCCGTTCTTTGGTTTCCGATACTTACCTCATCTGGCCGGGCGACAATCGCACCAAGGCACCTGCAGCCGCTCTCATATTTAGGCTGTTGACGGAATGCCCGAATCGGACAATCAACAGAATTTATGTCACCGCCCGAAGTCGACATAGCCGGCGGCTCCCGCTTGAAGCGTGGAGGTACCTACTGAGCAGCTTCAAAAACCCGTCAGCCGATAGACTCTGCACGCCGAAGTCGGGAGCGAGCCTGTAACTGAGGTCGCGCCCCGCTATGTACTGTCGGACGTCGGCTTGGTCAAGATCTGCGAAAAGCTGTTCATTCCGGTGCCGGGCAGGGGTTGCTGGGCCAAGGTAAATTCGCTCCAGCGTCAGAAACGTGCTCTTCAAAACACGCCAAGAGCAGCCGCCGTTTATCGTGCCGAATGAGCTCGTCGACCCGATACCCGTGATACGCGCTACCTCTGCCCGTTTACGACAGCGTGATGGCTGGAGCGATCCGTCGGGTGTACGCAGCGCACCCAAGGAGGTGCTCAACGTCCAAGTCAATCGAGACCGCCTCGATCGTACACTCAGACTCATCGACACTCTCTTGGAGGCGCTGCAGACCAACGGCTTTACTGCACGCGTGGACACCGAGCGCTGAATGATCAACAGCCGGTCGACCTGCTTCACCGCGTGCTTGGGCGTGAGACCTTGTGCATGCGCCAAGCCTTGGCCAATTGCATGCACCGCCAGCGATGCGCTGGTGGTGACATCAAGCGTCGCGTTCGCCAGCGAGAAAGCCCGCTTGGCATGCTCTTCGCTCTCGAACAACTCGTTGAGCAAAAGAGCAATTTCAGAACGCACCAAGCGCGTGAGCCTTGGCCACCAAATGCCCTCCGCCGTTGTTCGACGGAGCATGATCCTCACTGATGGACCCGCCAACACATCAACCAGAAGAATCGAAAAGAGGGGATCGCTGAGCGCCGGGCTATGTATCTTGAGCGCTCGAATAATTCCCTATGCAGAGACTTAGGGGGGCCTCCCGCATTGTTCAATAGACCCGTTCTTCTTGGTCAACGCTCCATTTTCCGCCATCGCTACGTAAATAGAATTTATATCCTAATTTGAAACTCGTATTCTTTTCTAACGTCGCCGCTGACCAAGCCGTCCTCTACCGCGCTATTCCACGCTTCTTCATAAGTCTCAGAATCGTTCGTTTGATAGTTCAATGAACTGACACTGACCATGACCTCTGCAGCTACTTTCCCGGTTTTCTCACAAATAATTGTCACTTTTTTCATATTCACTCCTTGAACATAAAAAATATGATCGCGCCAGCGATCAGAACACCAATCCACTGAACAAGAAGTGTGGGTACGTTTATTACCGCGCGAGAAGGCAAGTCGAAAATGAATTCATAGCCAGAAAAGACTCTGCCAGCATAGCTTCCACCGAGTTTTTCGATGTATGGCGGATACAGCAGCATTGCCAATATAACTACGGCAACAGTTATAAGAATCTTCTTCTGCCTCTCGTTCATATTTCCATCTCTTTTTTGTTTGCTATAAATGGGAGTAAAACTTAAATAGTTTCATTTAATTGAGAGAATATTATTGTTGCGATATCTAAATTTTCCGTAGCCACCAAAAAGAACGCCGTTCTCTAGCAACATCGTGTTTTGCGAGAGAATCTGAAAACGTCACGCCCGCTATCGCTCACTGCTAAGATTTTCTGCAACGTTAGTGGCGCCGTTAAATAGCTCCAAAACGATCACCACGGCCGTTGCTTGTCGAGAAACTTTATTTGAGGCTCAGTACTGACCCTGCAATTTCAATAATTTCTCTACATAGACGCGCTTTCCAGTAGTAATGGCTTTCCAGTAAAGCTCTCTCGCTTCCCAAAAGTGCTTTGACGCCATGTGCTTATACGGACTCCAATCGTCCCCGCCTTTTAATTTCCAATCCATATTTTCGTCGTACAACTCAGCAGATTTGATTAGATGCTCAAGCATCTTTGAATAACTTTGCTCTACCCCAAATCCGCCGAAGTAATGTAACGCAAGATTGGAGTGAGCTTCGGAATGCCCTTTGGTAGCACCTCTAGTATTCCAATAGAAGGACTTTGAGAAATTTTTTGGAATTTCAGGGGAAAATTCTCCAGTGAAATGTGACCACGCTAGGGTTACTTCAGCCATACCTCCCTCAAGCCCATTCGACACAGCCGATTCCATCAGACGTAGCGCTTCCTTCGCGTTTATGCCGACATCAGAGTCCAAATACAATCTGCCAGCTTCATATTGGGCAGTTGCATTCCCTTTAGACGCCGCGAGGCTGAACCACTTCAGCGCAGTCTTTTTGTCTACGGGAACACCATCCCCCGTGGCATAAAAATGACCAAGAGCTACCTGGGCTTGCTGACTTTCCTGCTCAGCAGCAAGATTGAACCACTTCAGCGCCGCCTTTTTGTCTTCAGGAACACCGGCGCCGCGGGCGTAAATCCATCCGAGTTCATTTTGGGCTTCAGCGAGTCCTTGCTCTGCGGCCAGAGTGAACCATTTCAGCGCCGCCTTTTTGTCTTCAGGAACACCGGCGCCACGGGCGTAAATCCATCCGAGTTCATTTTGGGCTTCAGCGAGTCCTTGCTCTGCGGCCAGGGTGAACCATCTCAGCGCCGCCTTTTTGTCTTCAGGAACACCATCTCCATAATCGTACATCGCCCCGAGATAAAGCTGTCCTAGCGGGTCACCCTGTTTCGCGGCCACGGTGAACCATTTCAGCGCTGCCTTTTTGTCCTCAGGCACACCACGTCCGCTCGCATACATCCATCCGAGATGAGTCTGTGACCGAGGATGTCCCTGCTCTGCGGCCAGAGTTAACCATTTCAGCGCCGCCTCTGCGTCCTCAGGAAAGCCGCCTCCCTCGGCGTACATTCGTCCGAGTAACATCTGAGCTTCAGGATATCCTTGCTCTGCGGCGAGAGTGAGCCACTTCTGAGCCGCACTTTTGTCCCCGGGAGCACCATCGCCGCTGTCGTACATCAGCCCCAAAGCCGTCTGCGCTTCGGGGTGTCCTTGCTCTGCAGCCAGGGTGAACCACTTTAGAGCCTTCTTTTTGTCCTTATTGACACCGCGTCCCACGGAGTACATCCAGCCAAGTTTGTTTTGGGCTTCAGGATGCCCTTGATCAGCTGCATGCCGAAACCATTTCACTGATTCCTTCTCGTTCACAGAAACTCCGAGACCGAGAGCATAAATCCGGCCAAGCTCATGTTGAGCTTCTGGGTCGCCTTGCTCAGCGAGCTCTCGCAGCACATCCGGATCCGATTTCTCAGCTAGCGCCAGAGGAATCATCGCTGCCAGAATTGCTACTAGGAGCGCGTGCTTAATGGTTTTCACATAAGTCGCTTTTTTAGCCATCTGCTTTTATTTTCCTAACAGGAGAGAACCATGTCCTCGTCCGGAAGACTCCAAAGCCATCTTACTTTTGCGTCCGCTTCTAATCTGAGTAAAAAAGGATTTATTCGAGAATTTTCGATACGCCCACGCCAACAGATGCCTGACGATTTTCGCATTAGTGTCGACATCTTGGGTAAAAAAAACCCGACCAAGGACTGGTCCGCAACGGTCACGGTCCTACCAGTCGAAATCGACCCGCTTCGGGAAATGAATATTCGTTAGACATTTTTCTCGATACTGATCCATACGGCTGTCGTCGCTCGGGTGCGTCTATGCCAGCTAGCCGCACTTTTTCTTGACGGCGGTCCTCCGAGAGCAGCGTCAATGTGTCGCCGTCGGTAATGCCTACGACGCGGCCGATAAAAACGGCCGTTCCGACAGTAACCGGTAGCAACGCAATGACACATGCAAATATCATCGAAGTTAGTGATGCGGAAAACCGCCGATTCATATCGGTCTTTGATCTGATCGGGGCAGTTTCACGCGGCTTCAGACGCTCGATGCCACTCGCGCTCACAGGACGGTATCTCGCCCCGTCCGCTTCAGCGTTGACATCTATGTCCTGGCAAAGAAACCAATGTGAAAATCGGCATTCACGATGCGGACAGGCTTTTGATGGAGGTCGCGCGATTTTTTCCTCGCTTGATACTCAGCAACACTGAGGCGCGGTAATGCTACCGGTCTCGACCCGCAAGAAATTCCGCAATGTGATTGCAATAGCGGCCTGTCCAATCGGATATATCACCGTAACGATTGCCGATGTCACGGCGAGCGAGTCCGGAATCAAGTACTGGAAACCAGATTCCATAAACGCAAGGGCATATACCAGCGCACAGACTGGGTACGCCCAGACAAGCAAAGCGAGACCCAACGATCTGCAGGCTCGACTTACGGGCCACGTCAGGAACAAGCCTTTCAAAAACAAGGCACCTGCCAAGCATCCGGTAAGTCCGAGAAGTGACGATACGATTTGCGGCAGGTCAAGAAGGATTGAGAGCCAATACAATGCCGCATTAGCTGCGATGAGTGTCATATTCGAACTTGCCTTTCTGTCTATTTCGGTTGAATCTCGCCAACCCTCGCTTAGCTCACGCACTGCAATGCGCGTTTCATTGGCTGCGCGCTTGGCACCAGCGCTCCGCACATGAGACGCGTGACCTGATGGGCTTGCAGCAAGCACACCTGTCCACGCCGGCAGTTTGAGAATTTGCCGACCCAGACGCTCCCCCACAGTCCAGCGCATCGGCGTCTTTGTCCGCAGGTGTCGTCTCTACGCACCAGTTCGAACCAGCTAGCGGGCGCGGACCCCGAAAGCGCAGCGGCCATTGCTTTGGCTGGATAACAGAGAGAATCTTGGTCTCACATCCCCCGCCAGTCCCGTAGTCAGGGCTTGACGCTACCCGTTCCCAGAACACCTGGACTGGGAATTAGGGAGACGTGCTTGCGAGAGAGCCTGCCCTTTCCCACCTATGGTCCGCCGATTGCCCTGGAAGCTAAATTAGCGTTTTCGGCCAGACAAGCCAACGCCCGGCGCAAAGCCTGGACGGCATTCAGATGGCCTTCTTGTAGAAGGACCACCGGGCCGCCGGCAGAACAGCGGCCAAGGTTGCAAAGCCGGCTCCGCACGGCACCCAGGCCAGCCGGGTTGGCCACAAAATCAGGACCGCGCTTCCCAGCATGAGCGTCACAAGTTGGCCATATTTGGCGCGGTGATAGAGGTAGGCTGACTCACGCGATGCCCTCGCACGACGGGCAGCCCGGCGGCTTAGTCCCTCGAGCACACCAACCAGTTGCAGCAGGGCAATCAGCGGGATGAACCGGGCCAGGATGCTGGCACGCAGACCGACGAGTTGTGTGCCCAGCATGAGGGTTTCCAGTGCCTCGTGGCGTGCAACCCACGCTGCCCGAACGACAGTGTTCGGAATGGATAGCCTCTGTGGTTCGGCGAATCGGTACCCCATTTCAAGGAGACCGGTGACTTCGAAAAGAAGACCAAAAATGCCGTTTGCCGCGCGTGGAAGCATCGAGGGTTCGCCGCCCTGGCGCGCAACGATTGCGACTCCGACCGCCAGTTCCTCGGCCAGCAAGTACCTGAGTCCCCCGACCCGGTTTGGCCAGAAATGGGCCACACAAAGCAGGTCCACCGCCCAAGCCACCAACAGCAGGCCGACGAGAGTCAAAGCCAGTCCCAGGACCAACTTCACGGGTGCGAGGAGCACCCGAGCGACCGCCCCCTCAGTCAATCCACGATCAACCGACGCCATCGGTCCCCCTGCTCAGGCCGCCATGTTCGACCCGGATTGGGAGACCCAAGGGCCATCGAGGCGGATTCGGACAGTGTCCCCTATCTCCTCCAGCGAGCTCGGCATCACGGGATCGTCGGCTGAACCAGGAAGAGGTATCCGGATTTTGTGCAGCTGCCCGCCGTGCAGCAGAGCAAAGGCCTGGCCCTTGGGCAGCTGCACCAGATCGGTGGGCTCCAGCATGGGAATACTTTCGACCGAGATCCTGTCTTCGTTCCGGCTCGCGAAGTCCGTAAATTCTCCCAGATCGCTGGTATCGGAGACCGATGACGAAGCCACTGTGTACATCACGTGGACCTGTTGGAGCTGCGCGGTCAGCAACTCCGCGGTAGACAGTTCCTTCACCCGGAGCATGATGAGGGTGTTGAAGTTGCCGGCGATCTGGCCGGCCTTTGGCCGCGAGCCTGTCCGAGCCTCCACGTCCGACCAGGTCTGTGTATAGGCCGTAACCTGGAAGCCGGCACCGCCGGCCTTGTTGAGCAGCGGAATGAACTCGTCACCTATCAGTTCGTTGAACTCGTCGGCATGAATCGCAATCCGTCGCGGCTTGATTTCACCGGGCAGGCCCCGCCCTGATCCGTACTTGTAGAGGCTGCCGGCCATGCTGGTCAGATCCGCGAACATCGAGTTGCCGACGGCCGAGGCCACCTCGTAGTCGGACAGCGCGTCCAGGCCCACGTAGACGATCCCACCGACGTTGATCACCGTCTGCCAGTCGAAGACCGGCCGCCAGTCGCCGTCGGCGTCCACGGCCGGGGACAAGAGCGCCGCGGTGCGCCCGGTCGTGAGTTTCTCCATGAGCGGTAGCAGTGAGGCCACCAGCTTGTCGAAGTGGCTCTTCTCGTAGTTGAGGGTCGATGCCAGCGCGTGCGCGATGGGGTCATAGAGCCGCCGTCGCCGGGCATACTCCACCAGGCTCACGGCCCGCGCCCCGCGTGACTGCAGGCCCTTGTCCAGGCTCTTCTTGTCGATGGGTTGGCGCTCGAGTTCTTCGCGCCAGCCGGCGGCCGTGGGCTCCCGGTCCAGCCACTGCTCGAAGTAGTCCACCAGCAGCGGTTCGATGTCGGACGCATGCCGGTTGATGGCCGCGTAATCCGGCGTGCGGCCTAAGGCCACCAAGGCGCGGGCCATCACGTTGACGAATCGCCAGACAAACTCCTTGAAGGCGGCCGACTGGCCCTCGGAGGGCAGTTGGCCCGCGATCCGCGTCGCCACCTCGGTGATCCGCGAGAAGCTTCCCACCGGGTTGTACCGCGCCGAGATCTCCGGGTGGCCGAGGTGGAACATGAAGAACGCATCGCCCCGCCCTGCCCGCTCCGCCTCGGCGTAGACACGTCGCAGCAGGTCGACGTCCCCCTTGGGGTCGAAGACGATCACTACCTCGCCGCGTCTTATGTCCTGGGCAATCAGCAGCTCCGCCAGACGGGTCTTGCCGACCCGGGTCGTGCCCAGCACCAGGGTGTGACCGACCCGCTCCGACAGATCCATCCAGATGTCGGTCTCGTCGGGCTCGACGCCGTGCAGCGCCGGATCTCCGCCGAGGCCGGCAGGTGCCGCTTCGGTCTTCAAGAGACGGTCCAGGCGCCCTGACCACCACGGCGGCTCGAGCAGCGGCTGGTTGGCCGGTTGCCGGGCCTCGAAGAGTCGCTGGGTATGGCGCTGGTCCCAGCGGAAACCCCGACCCAGATAAAGCCGTTCCTTCGACCAGGGGATGTCGCTGCTGGACATCTCGAAGCGGCGGAGTCGACGCAGGTTGCGACGATACGCCAGCACGTCGAAGCCCTGCCGCCCTCGCCACGCAGCATGCGTGAGCAGTGCCCCGCCAAGCATCCACTGCCAGGGCGTCTCGAGCACGAAGAGATCGGGCGCGGCGGTCACGCATACCGCCGCGCCAAATGAAGCGCCGGCGGCCCAGAGTTCGTAGGCTCCGCGCAAACGCGCCTCGAGGGGCGCGTTCACGCCTTCTTGCCCGGCGAGTTCTCGAATCGGGCCAGCGCGACATTTATCGGCCGGTCCGGATCCAGCAGCCGATTGGGGTCCGTTACCACAATCCCATGCAGGGGACGGCGGCCGCTCTCGGCTCCGCGCCACGCATAGCCGTGAAAGTTTCCTCCGCTGTCGGCCGCCAGCAAGCCGCTGGCCTTGAAGACTACGCGCTGCAGTTCCTTCAGCGCGTCTGCCGAAATCGCGCCTCTCCCGCTAGCAGCCAGGAACGAGCGGAAGATCCCCGGCGATACCAGCAGGAGCCCCTCCGGCACACGGTGGACGAGCGAGTTGGGACCGTTGACGTTGATGGACCCGGCCGCGAACCCGTTCTTCAGCCAGATGAAGAACTCGCCCGCCGATCCGGGCGGCCATGCCACCTGCGGGCTGCCGACACCCCTTGGTTCTCCGGATCCGGATCGCGCTTCCGCCCCAGGCGACTCATCGGATTCAAGAGGGACCGCCGCACTGTTTGCAGTTCCGCTTACGGGCCCGGTTCTAATAATTTCAGATCCGCTGCCGCCCATCGCGGCGCAGACGATTTCGGCAATCGGATTCGGGCGCCGGTGCTCGCCCTTGACCGTAGCGAGCAGCAGCCGGTGCAGAAACGGATCCTCCGCCAGCCAGTGCTTCACCAGTTCGGGCAGGGCCTCGTCGAGCTGGCGGGCCGCAAGTTCAGCATCATGCTCGGACAGGTCATGAAGCAAGGCCGCGGCGACTACCGCGAACGTCCAGCGGTGCGCGAGCGCCCCCAACTCCTCCGGCGCCGCATTCGGCGGCAGGATGCGCTGACGCCGCAGATCGAGCGCGCGCAGGACGCGGACCAACGCACGCAACAGTTCTGCGTTGGTTTCACCCCCATGCTCTCCGGTCGGGTCGACGGGCGAGTCGCAGTGCGTCGCCCACCGTTCGATCAGCGGCCGCACGGCGAGTGCAAAGGCCTCTTCCGGAAACCCCATCCGGATCCTGATCAGCGACAGAATCCGTCGTCCCTCGTCGGAACTCAGGAACTCGGCGGACGGGCGGGTGGCATCAGACGTGGTATCGGCATGCATCATCGTCGCGAGTATTCACAAGGCCGCGTCGATGTTCTGCGTCAATTGAGACCAGCACGAGGCCGCGATTCGCTGATGACATCGGCCTCGATTTCGGCATCAGCGCGTAAAGGGCGCACGTGAGCCTCTACCGCAACACGGTGCTCCAGCGATCCAAGCGCTGACCGTGCAACGACTTTTCCGGCAAGGCAGCCGCGCTGCGTCCGATGGCGTGTGAAGCGCGGTCAATATCGCGGCCGTTTTTGCAAGAGCTTTTCACGGCCTCGTCGACGTCCTGATTCGCCCAGACCGCCCACCTCACGCCGCCTAGGATGCCGCCGACCGGCTGGTATGCAGCCAGTTCCGTCCACGGGAGGCTCACATCGCAGCGAACACGCCACTGCGCCGAACGAGGCGAAGTCAGGGGATCGGCCTCGCGCTGTTCGCCCTGCTCGCCAGCGGTGCGGCGCGCGCGTGCTGGGACGAGGCCGCGGCCCGTTACGGCGTCGACAGCCGCTTGCTGTACGCCATCGCCCGCGTCGAATCGAACCTCGATCCGCGTGCCGTCGGTCGCAACCGGGACGGCTCACGCGACATCGGACTCATGCAGATCAACTCGTCCTGGCTCCCGAAGCTCGCCGCGCACGGCATTCCGGAGCAGCGGCTGTTCGACGCCTGCACCAGCATCGAAGTGGGCGCCTGGATCCTCGCCGGCAACTTCCGGCGCATGGGTTACACCTGGGAGGCGGTCGGCGCCTACAACGCCCGCAACCCGCTCCGGCGCCAGGCCTATGCACGACGCGTTCATCGCGAGCTCCTCGCGACGACAGGCGAGAGCAGCGATCTCCACTTGTCGGCTAGCAAAACGAAGGACGCGCCTTCGTTGGCGCGCCAGACACCAACCGCACCCGGATCCGGTGCGCGGCAATTCGATGCGCGCCAAGAGCGCACCAATCTTAGTTCCCTGTCCCTCAACCCCTGAACGTTCCGGAGAATCCCGTGATCCCTACTCCCCGTATCGCTGGCCTGCTCGCCACCACGCTGCTGCTCGGACTCTGCGCCGGCTCGGCCTTTGCCGGCACCACCGGCTCCGAGTTCCAGAGCATGTACACGACGCTGCTCAACTGGGCGACCGGCTACCTCGGCAAGGCCATCGCCGTGGCAGCCTTCATTCTTGGGGCCGGCATCGGCGTCGCCCGCTCCTCGCCGATCCCGGCGCTCGGCGGCGTCGTGTTCGCGCTCTTCATGGTCTACGTGCCGACGATCATCGATTCGATCATGACAGCGACCATCTAAGGCGACGTCCGTGAGCGAGCTTGCCCTCGAGATCCCACGCCGTCTCAACGATCCGCCCCGCATGTTCTGGTGGGAGATCGACGTCGCGCTGCTGTTCCTGGCGGCCGTACTCGCCGGTCTGGTCAGCGGCTTCTTCGTCAGCGGATGCGCGGTCGGCGTCCTCGTCGCCTGGGCCTATGGCAAGGCGAAGTCGGGTGAGCATCCGGCCTTCGCCCTGCATCTCGTCTACTGGCATCTGCCGGGCGCGGTGTCGGGCCTGAAGCGCACCCCGCCGTCCCATCTGCGCGAGCTGGTGGGATGAGGCTCGAATGGCTGCGCGCCGATCTGGCCGGCACCCGCCGCGCCACCGCCTTCCTCGCACTGCTGCTCGTGGCGTCGCTGCTCGCAACCCTGACGCTGGCCGTGGTGGCACTGCGTCAGGCGGGTCGCGAGCGGGTTGTGCTGGTGCCGCCGGTCGTGAACAAGAGCTTCTGGGTCGAGACCGGGCGCGCGAGTCCGGAGTACCTCGAGCAAATGGGGTATTTCCTGGCGCAGCTGACGCTAAACGTCACACCGCAGAGCGTCGAGCACCAGGCACAGGTCCTGCTGCGCTACGCGGCGCCCGCGGCCTACGGCGATCTGCGCACGACGATGCTGTCGACCGCGGAGCGCGTGAAGCGCGACGGCGCCTCCACCGTGTTCAGTCCTCGGGATCTGCTCGTCGACGAGGCGACCCAGCGCGTCGGCCTGCGCGGACTGCTCACAACCTTCATCAGCGACCGGCGGGTCTCCGAGATCTCGAAGGGCTATGTCATCGAGCTCGAGTACTCCGCCGGCCGGATCTTTCTCAAATCCTTCCGCGAGACCAATCCCAATGATCCGCTCGAAACCCAGGCGCGGCCCGCGGCACCTGCTGCCGGCCTTGCCGATCCTGCTGTCCCCGCTGCTCGCTGAGCAGGCCTGTGCGCTGCAGATCCTCGACGCGCGTGATGGCGCGACCGTGGTCGCCAAGCTGTCTCGTCAGGAGATCACCCGGATCCGCTTCGAGCATTCGCGGGTGCGGAAGGTCACGGGCAACGCCGGCGAGTTCGTGCTGGACAAAGACGACGAGCGCGGCGAGGTGTTCATCCGCCCGACCGATCCGACGACGAGCAAGCCGGTAAACCTTTTCATCAGCTCGGACCAGGCGACGGTCGCCCTGCTCCTGCAGCCGGTCGACCTGCCCGGGGACTCGATCGTGATCCGCGAGCCCAGCCCCTCCCGCGACGCCCCCTCGCGTCTCGAAGCGAGCGGGCAGCACGTGCGCACGATGAAGAACCTGCTGCTCGCGCTGGCCGACGACAGCCTGCCCGAGGACATGACGGTGCAAGAGCCCGGCCGCGAGATCGCGCTCTGGCCCGGCACCCGCTTCACGCTGCAGCGGGCACTGGTGGGCACCCACCTCGTCGCCGAGAAGTTCCTGCTGAGCAACACTGGCACCGCTGTACGCGAGCTTCCCGAGCTGGCGTTCTTCAAGCGCGGCGTGATGGCGATCAGCATCGAACGGCCGAGCCTCGCGCCCGGCGAGAGCAGCTCGGTGTTCGTGATCCGCGAGCGGGGCAACCATGACTGAGCGCGGCACGACAACGAGCGCCGAACGCATCAAGCGCCGCCAGTACCTGCTGCTCGCCGGGATCGGCGGAGGCGTTCTCCTCGGCACACTGCTGCTCGTCTCGCTGACGAGTCCGCCGGACGATCGCGCGCCACCCTCGAAGCCCGTCTCGACGAACATCCTGGCACCGGGAGCGCAGGTCGATCCGCGGGACGCCTGGCGGGGCCAGGCCGACGCTCAGCTGAAGGCCATCGAGCAGCACTCGCGCGATCTGCGCCGACGCGACGAGGATCTGGAAGCGCAGAGCGAGGCGATGCTGAAGCGCCTCGAACAACTGGAGGCCACCGGCAAAGCGACTTCCGTCGATCCGCTGGCCGGCAGCGGCCTGACGCCCCTGCCACCACCGCCGATCTCCATGCCCGCAGCCCGCCCGAACTTCGGCCCGGATCCCGTCCAGCCTGGCACGAGCGCCAATCCGCCGCCGGTCCTGCCGCCGCTGCCGCCACCGCGGGCGAATGACCCCGGCGCCCTCGCGGCAGTACCCGGCAGCATCGTCAGCATCACGCTGAGCGCGCCGGTAACCCAATCATCCAAAGGCAAGGGTCCCTCGGCGCCTGCGCCCCGCGACACGCGCCACTATCTGCCGAGCGGCAGCTTCACGCGGGCACTGCTGCTGGGCGGTCTCGACGCACCGACGGGCGGCCAGTCCCAGCGCAACCCACAGCCAGTGCTGCTGCGGCTGATGGATCACGCCGTCCTGCCAAACCAGTTCCGGGGACGAGTCCGGGAGTGCTTCGTCGTCGGGGCCGGCTATGGCGACGTCAGTGCCGAGCGCGCCTACATCCGGACCGAGTCGCTGTCCTGCGTGACCCGCGACGGCAAGGCCATCGACGTCGCGATCAAGGGTTATGTCGCGGGCGAGGACGGCAAGGCCGGCATGCGGGGCCGACTCGTCTCGAAGCAGGGGCAGATCCTCGCCAACGCGCTGCTCGCCGGGGTCGCGAGCGGGATCGGGACGGCCTTCCAGCAAAGCGCGACGACGCTCTCGGTCTCGCCGCTCGGCACCACCGGCACGGTCGATCCGAACCGTCAGCTCCAGGCGGGCCTCGGCGCCGGCGTCGGCAAGGCCCTCGATCGCCTCGCCCAGTACTACATCACCCTCGCCGAGAAAGTCTTTCCGGTCATCGAAGTCGATGCGGGACGCCAGGTCGACGTCGTGCTGACCCAGGGCATCGCCCTGCCGGCGCCGCTCGACGACGCCGCACTCGACGAACTTACCTACCCGCAACTCGCGCGCCGCGCGAGCACCTCGAGGAGAACGCAGGATGAACATGAAGAGGATTGATCTGTCGCTACCCATCGCCGGGATCGCGCTCGCGCTGAGCCAGGTGCCCGCCGCGAGCGCCGAGAACCTGGCAGGCCGTCCGACCATCGACGCGGCGCAAGTCCGCCCCGCCGAGCCATCAGAAGGTATCGACACAGCAACACTGGGCTCGCGCCTGAAGACGCTCTACCCGTCGACGCGCTTCGGCGACATCCGCGAGACCGAGTGGCCTGGCGTCTTCGAGGTCGTGATGGGGGCGAACCTCGCCTACGTCGACGACAGCGGCCGGTACTTCCTGTTCGGTCACCTGTACGACATGAGCGCGCAGCGCGATCTGAGCGCCGAGCGCAAGGATCGCCTCTCGCTCGTCGACTTCTCGACGCTGCCGCTCGCGGACGCGATGAAGGAAGTCCGCGGCAACGGCTCCCGGGTGCTCGCCGTCTTCAGCGATCCGGACTGCCCCTACTGCCGGAAGCTCGAGGACGAGTTGCGCGGGCTCACCGACGTCACGATCCACACCTTCCTGATGCCGCTCTCGAGCCTGCACCCGGAGGCGACCCGCAAGGCCGTCTCCGTCTGGTGTGCGAGGAACCGCCTCGGCGCCTGGCAGGCGCTGATGCTCCGCGACGTGACGCCGCCCGTCGCCGACTGCCCGAACCCCGTCTCGCGCAACGTCGCGCTCGGCGAGCGGCTGGGGATCCACGGCACGCCGACCCTGATCTCCGGCGACGGCCGCCTCCTCCCCGGCGCCGCAAGCCGCGAGGAGATCGAGCTCTGGCTGGCCCGCTCCACCGCGAGCGCGCATGGATCCGTCAACGGCGGACCGATGCCCCGATGAGAGACGAGCCCCAAGATGCGCGCATCACTCCGCGCCGCCGGCTGTGGAGGCTACCCGGAGTAGGCGCACTCCTCGCCCTCACCGGCTGTGCATCGACTCTGTCCGGGATCGGCGGCACAGAGCACTACGCCTGCAAGGCGCCGATCGGCGCGCAGTGCATGTCGGTGTCCGGGGTCTATGCGAACGCCGGACTGGGCGCCGCGCAGCTGACGCAGGCAAAGCCACTTCCGCAGGACCTGCCGAAGAACGTCGACGCCCCATACAACGCGACAAATGCACCGGCAACATCCCCGGCGCAGTTCTCCAACCAATCAGCCACGCCGAGCAACGGATCGACAACGCCGCTGCGCTCCGCGCCGCGCATCCTGCGGCTCTGGATCGCGCCCTGGGAAGATCGCGACGGCGATCTGCACGAAGCCGCGGCGATCCACGTGCTGGTCGACCACGGCCGCTGGCTCATCGAGCACGTGCGCCCCGCGCGCCAGCAGCCGCCGCCCGGCGTGACGCCGCCGGCAACGCTGCCTGCCGCCGGCAGTCGAGACGCGGCGCCTCCGAGCGGATTCGACACCGACGTCGATTCGCTCCCGACCGAGCCCTAAGCCATGCCACGCACCCTCTTCGAGGATCTCGAACACGTGTTCCGACACACCCGGCTCGGAGATCTGCTGCGGCCGGCACCGCACGGGCCGGCCCAGCACCCCGAGACCGCGAGCTTTGCGCACTGGCTGCCGTATCGGGCGTATCTCGAGGACCGACAGGTCTTCGTCAATCGCGACGCACTCGGCTTCTGTCTCGAGTTGCGTCCGCAGTCAGGCGCCGACGAGGAGATGTCGCGGATCCTCGCCGCACTCTACGAGGCCGCCCCGGCGGGCACGGGGATCCAGTTCCATCTGCTCGCAAGCCCCGACATCCGCGGGACCCTTGCCGCCTATGCCGCGCTGCGCATGCCGGACGAGCGCGTCCCAGAGTTCGAGGTTCGCGGCCGCGCCGGCCGGCACAGCAACGTCCATCGCACACTGGCCCGCCGCCGGGTGGGCCACTACCTAGCGGGCGCCCGACACTCGCTGCTGCCGAACCAGAGCTACCTGCTCCGCAACTTCCGGCTCGTCGCGAGCGTTTGCCTGCCGGGCGGACCAGAGGATCTCGGTCGCATCGACGAGTTGCTGCTGCTGCGGGAGGGCATGCGCGCGACACTCCATGCGGCGGGGTTTCCTTCGCGTGCCTGGTCGGCCGGCGAGCTCATCAACTGGGTCTCCGCGCTCCTCGATCCGCACCGCCAGCACGGCGACGGGATCCCCCTGACCTACGATCCGGGCCGGGAACTGCGGGCCCAGATGCTCGATCCGTCGACCATGCTCTCGATCCGCCAGACCGGGATCTCGCTCGGCAACCCGCTGGCCGAGGCGCGCGAACTGAGACTCCTGTCGGTCCGCTCGTTCCCGCCGCGATACGCGCTGTGGAACATGGGCAGCCTCATCGGGGATCTCTACCAGGCGACGCTGCAGTACCCCTGCCCTTTCCTGCTGACGCTCGGCGTCCACGTGCTCGATCCGGAGGCCACGCGCAACTGGGCCTATCTGAAAGCCGCGCGCGCGACCACCAATGCGACAAGCTACATGGCCCGCTTCCTGCCCGATCTGCAGGAGCGCAAGGCCGACTGGGACATCGTGCTGAAGGCTATCGACGACGGCCAGCAGCTGGTCGACCTGCACCACCAGCTCGCGCTGTTCGCCCCCGCGCAGGAGATGCCGAGGGCCGAGCAGGCTGCGCGCTCCATCTTCCGCGCCCGCGGCTTCGAGCTGTCGCGGGACACGATGATGATGAGCCAGGGGCTCATCGGCTCGCTGCCGATGACGATGTCGCCGGCCTTCCACGCGGATCTTGCGCGGATGAAGCGGATCAGCACCAAGACCTCGGCGAACGCGGTGCATCTGGCGCCGCTGGTCGCGGAGTGGCAGGGCACCGGCAAGCCGGTGCTGCTGCTGGGCGGTCGCCGGGGCCAGGTGATGCAGCTCGACGTCTACGACAACCCCGCCGGCAACTACAACGTCGCGATCGCCGGCACCTCAGGCTCGGGCAAATCCCTGCTCCTGAACGAGATCGCCCTGTCCTATCTGGGCACGGGCGCACGGGTCTGGATCATCGACGTCGGCCGCTCCTACGAGAAGGCCTGCCGCAACGTCGGTGGCAGCTTCATCGAGTTCACCGAGCAGGCGGGGATCTGCCTGAACCCCTTCAGCTTCGTCGACGACATCGACGAGGACATGGAGCTGCTGCAGCCCCTGCTTGCGCAGATGGTCTCGCCGCGCGAGGCCATGGAGGGTTTCCAGTACTCGACCCTGGGGGCGGCCATCAAGAAGGTCTGGAAGCGCCTCGGCCGGCGCATGACGGTCACCGACATCCACGCGCTCCTCGCCTCCGGCCGCCTCGACGACGAAGAAGGCAGTCATGCCGAGGGCGATCGCCGCCTGAAGGATCTGGCCGCGATGCTGCTGCCCTACACCCGCGAGGGCGCCTACGGCAAATACTTCGACGGCGAGGCGACGATCGACTTCGACGCCGACTTCATCGTGCTCGAGCTCGAGGAGCTAAAGGCAAAGAAGGATCTGCAGACCGTGGTGCTGCTGATGGTGATGTACCGGATCACCCGCGAGATGTACTTCTCGCGCGAGCGCAAGAAGATCGTGATCATCGACGAGGCCTGGGATCTGCTGTCGGGCGGCGCGACCGCCGAGTTCATCGAAGCCGGCTACCGCCGCGCCCGCAAGTACAAGGGCTCCTTCATGTCTGCCACGCAGGGCGTGGACGACTATTACCGCAACCCCGCGGCGAAGGCCGCGCTCGACAATTCGGACTGGATGTTCCTGCTGCGCCAGAAGCCCGAGTCCATAGAGATGATGGACAAGCTCGGCCAGATCACGATGGACGACTCGATGAAGCGGCTCCTGCAGTCGCTGCGCACGGAGCACGGTGCCTACTCCGAGGTGTTCATCCACTCCCCGGCCGGGAACGGCATCGGACGACTCATCGTCGACCCGTACAGCCTGCTGCTCTTCTCGAGCCGCCCCGAGGACTTCAGCGCAATTGGCGCGAAGCGAGCGCTCGGGCTCGGTGTGTCCGACGCCATCGACGCAGTGCTCGAGGACCGGGGGCTCACGTGACGCGCGCCCGAGTCTGCTGGCTGCTAGTGCTCAACGTCAGCATCAGTGTCGCAGTCGCCGCCGGCGTCACCCGCCTCCTGCTGCCGTCCGGGGAGGCTTTCGCGACCGTCGACGTCGCCGAGCTCTATCGCCTGAAGGAAGCCCAAGTCACGGCCCGACTGCTGGACCCTGAGACCACCGACGCCGGACGCGAAGCCGCACTCCGGGAGGCGTCAGGCTTCGGCGAGGAGCTGATCGCACTGATCGGCCGCCTGCCCGCAGAGTGCCGCTGTCTGATCCTGAGCCGCGGTGCGCTCATCGCCAGCACGCAGGCCGTGCCCGATCTGACCGCTCGCCTCCGCGAGCAGCTCGGACTTGAAACCGAATGATGCACAGCCTCAAAGCGCTAACCACAGGCATCGCCGGAAGCGCCGCAGCCGGATTCGACGCCAGACTCTTTCACGATCGTCTCCGGCGTCACCTGCGACGCTGGCTCGTCGCCTACCTCCTCGTGCCGCCCGCTTACCTGTGGTTCGACGCGCACTACCAGCTCGGGCTCAACGCGACCCGCAGCCTGCCCGACGAGCTGTTCCTCATCGAACGCGGACAGTTCCCGAGCAGAGGCGAGTACGTGGCGTTCCGCTGGCAAGGTGGCGGTCCCTATTCGGCAGGGACGGTATTCATCAAGACGCTGGCCGGCGTGCCGGGCGACGTCGTCAGCCGCCAAGGCAGCGAGTATCTGGTGAACGGCAGGCCGGTGGGGACGGCCAAGCCTGTCAGCCGCGAGGGCGAACTGCTCGCGCCGGGGCCGACCGGTGTATTGCCCGAGCGTCGGTATTACGTGGCGGCGTCCCACCCCGACAGCCTCGATTCCCGCTACGCACTGACGGGCTGGATCGACGCGACCCAGATCATCGGACGGGCGCATGCGGTGTTCTGAGAACAAGGGGCACGCACACAAGCTGCAAGCGAGCGGGCCTGCACTTCTCCTCTCCCTGACACTCGTGATATGCGCGACTGCCAGCGCCGAGGATCTCGGGGTGATCGGACCCGTGCATCCGATCTCGGAGCCCAGCCTGCTCGACTTCATCCAATCCCGACTGCGGGAGCTCGTCGCGAGCGGCGGTCTCGACCGTCTCCAGACAGCTGCGCGCGAGCGCCTGCGCCGCCAGATCGAAGACCCGGCCCCCGTGGCTGGCCTCACGCGCACCGCGCGCCCCCGCAGCTTCCACTTCGATCCGAGCATCGAGGTGCCCTATCCGATCTCGGACACCGACGGCCGGCTGATTGCCGCACCGGGAACTCGCGTGAACCCGCTCGAGGTGGTGTCGCTGTCGCGACCGCTCTTCTTCTTCGATGCCCGCGACGAGGAGCAGGTCGTCCGGGCCCGGCAGGAGTTCGACGAGCGCAAGGGACGCGTCAGGCTGATCCTGACCGGCGGCTCCTACCTCGATCTGATGCGGCGCTGGCGCGAGCCCGTCTTCTTCGATCAGCAGGGCCTGCTGACGACGCGGCTGGGGATCCGGCAGGTCCCGGCGCGGGTCACACAGGATGGCGCGAGGCTGCGGATCGATGAACTGCCGTGACCAATCCCGGATCCGGATCGCAGGACCGGCGCGACCGGCCGCGCTCCTGCTGCTGCTCGTCGCCTGTGCGGCGTTCATGGCTGGCGGCGACGCAGCCGCGAACTCGCAGTGTCACGGCAAGTTCATGAACCCGCTGACCGACATCTGCTGGAGCTGCCTGTTTCCACTGAGCATCGGCAACGTCGGGATCCTCTCCGACGGGCAACCGGATCTCAGCAATCCGTCGTCGCCCGTCTGCTACTGCAACAACCCGCCCCGCGTCGGCGTCTCGATCGGATTCTGGGAGCCGGTGCGCCTGGTGGACGTCACCAGATCGCCGTTCTGCATGGTCGGGCTCGGCGGGCTCTCGCTCGACCCCGGTGTCAGCGCGCCGCGCGGCGCACAGGTCGGCAACGACGCCAAGACCCGCACGAGCTTCTACCAGGTGCACTGGTACGCGAACCCGATCCTCTCGTGGCTCGAGGTGCTGCTCGACTTCCCGTGTCTCGAGCCGGGCTCGCTCGATCTGCTCTACCTGACCGAGATCGATCCCTTGTGGGTCGACAGCGAGCTCTCGGCCATCCTGAACCCGGAGGCGGTGCTCTTCGCGAATCCGGTGGCCAAAGCCGCCTGCGTTGCCGATTGCGTGGCGGCAAGCGCGGGACTGCCCATCTCGAGTCTCTTCTGGTGCGCCGGCTGCCAGGGCTCCATCTACCCGATGACCGGCCACGTCACGACGCACATCGGCGGCGTGCAGGCCTCGGCGCTGCTGACCCAGCGGATCACCGCGAAGATGCATCGCCAGCTGAGCACCTTCGCCGCGGCCGGCGAGCGCGGCCTCTGCGGCTACTACCCGCAGCCCCTGATGGACAAGGCGCACTACAAGCTGCAGATGGTCTACCCGGTGCCGGCGACCGCCAAGCTCGATGGCCAGTGCTGCCAGCCCTACGGACGCACCACGCTGCGCTGGGGTGCCGGCAAGTCGTTCCCGGTCAAGGGCGAGGACTTCAGCTACCAGATCTTCCGCAAGAGGAACTGCTGTGCCGGCGCCTGGTAGGTTAGAAATAAAGACCCTACTCCTCAGCGCTCTCGCCGCCTGCTCGGCGCAGGCCGAGCCCACTACGTCGCCGCGCTGGCCGACCGCCGCGGAGATCTCGCACGCCCGCGAGGCGCGCCCGCTGCCGCCCCTCACAGACATCGACGCACCGTCACCGCCACTACCTCGAGTCGCCGTGCCTACACACGGCGCAGGCATCGACCTCGAAGCACTCGCCGCACGAGGCAGTGCCGTGGCGACAGAACGAGACAACCAGGCAACGCCGACCACCGGTGCCACGCTTCGGATCTTCGTCACGCTCACGATGCCGGCGGGAAGCCTCGAGCGTCTGGTCGAGCAGGCCGAGCACGCCGGCGCAGTACTAGTGCTGCGCGGGCTGCACCGGCAATCGATGCGCGAGACCCTCGCCGCCGTCAACGCGCTCATCGGCACACGGCGAGTCCAGTGGCTTATCGATCCGGAGGCCTTCGAGCACTACCGGATACAAGTCGCACCGAGCTTCGTACTGACACCGGCGGCGGACAGCGCCTCCATGCAAGCCAAACTGTCCACCGACAACGGCGAGCAGTGCGAAACCGCAATCTGTCGCGAACCAGCCCACTTCGTGCGCGTCGCCGGCGACGTCAGCCTCGACTACGCGCTCGAGTTCATGGCGCGCCGAAGTCCCCAGGCCGCCGAGCAATCCCGCAGCTACCTCCGGAGACTGCGCGGCTCATGAACAGGCAACCCACACTCCAAATCTTCGCGAGCCTGCTCACGCTCTACATGGGCGGCGCCGCGGCGCAGTCGCTGGAGAACGCCTTCACGCAAGGCTCGACCCTCGGCCGCACCGGCAATGGCGCCGCCTTCGGCCAGATCGCCAACGGTGCCGCCCAGTCTCTGGTCCCGAACTTCAGCGCCAAGCCGCCGCAGTCCGCGCACTTTGGAACCGCCGGCATCGGGACGCCCGCCGCGGCAGCCGCGAACGCGTGTGCCAAGCAGCGCGATGGAACCTCATTCGACAGCCAGGCCTGCAACGCCATTCAGTTCTCGCAGGCGAATCCGAGCCGCCGACCGCGCTTCAGCATTGCGCCCACGGATCCGCTGCTCACCCGCGCCCACGCGATAAGCGGGCAGCCCGAGAACCTAGCCGGGCAACTCGCCGGCACCTACAGCGGCTGCAGCGTGGAAGCGACGCGCGGGCCTGATGTGTTCGAGACAGCCCAGTGCCACGAATACCGCACGACCGAAGTCCTCCACTGCGACAAGGTCCTGACGGTCACCGCCGTGCAGACACCGGGCTGCAGCGAGGGCCAGTTCCTGACCCGTGTCACCGCCGATCCCTGTCCGGATTGCGTCGACTACATCGCCTTCGATTTCACGTGCGGGATCGACAGCTACCGGATGCACGCATTCTCGATCAACCGCCACAACGGGCGCGTGTACCACGATCTCGGCAGCCAGATCGTCCCCGGCACCCTGAACACGCAGATCCCGAAGAGCCCGGGCCCCACCCGCATCGACGGCTTCTATTGCTACCAGACCTACTACAGTCAGTCCTGCTCGGGCACGAGCTGCAGCATCGGGGCGTGGTTCGCGAATCCCTGCCAGCGCACGAGCTTTCAGGGGCTCAGCACCTTCACGATGCCGACCCGGGTGAGCTTCACCAACGCCTGGGACAACCAGTGCGCGGCACTCGAGGCGCGAGCCCGATGAGGGTCGATCGCAGGCATTGGTGGATAACCCTGCTCGCGATGTGCTGGGCATTCCTCGCCTCGCCAGCGCCGGCCGCCGACTGCGTCAAGGACAGCGAGCGCTGCATCGAAGGGCCCGCCACCCGCCAGATTGGCGGGCAGAGCGTGTATCGCGACTGCTGGCGCAAGCGGGCGAGCTTCAACTGCGTGTCCAGCCGGACCGAGAACGATTGCCAGCCCCTGCGGGATCGGGGCTGCAGCCAGGTGGACTCGGTCTGTGTCGACACGAACGCAAGCGGCCAGTGCATGCTCTTCGAGCAGACCTGGCAGTGCCGTCTCGCGACGGGAGGCACCGGCAGCGTCGCCAACTGCGGCGACCGGCGTTTCTGCGTCGAAGGCCACTGCTTCGATGCAAGCTACGCCCCGGATCCGGACTTCGCCCGCGCGGTGACCGGCCTCGAGATCCAGCGGCAGGCCGGTCACTACCTCGACAAGGACACGCTCGAGGTCTTCCGGGGCTACGACAACCGTTGCCGCAAAAAGCTCTTCGGCCTCGTGAACTGCTGCAAGGGTGGCGGGACCAGCGGCTCCCTGTTCTCGACGATGAGCCTCGTCGCCGGCGCCGGTGGCAAGGCGGTCGGTGCCCTCGGATCGAGCTACACCTACGACGCGCTCTTCGCGAGCGAAGCACCCGACATCGTGATTGCCGGCTTCGAGGCGTTGTTCGGCGCCGGCGGCGGCAGCTCCGCGCTGGCTGGCCTCATAGCAGGCGATCTGTCGGTCGGCTCCTTCGTCGGATCGCTCGTGCCGGGGCCGTGGACGATCGCCATGCTCGCCATCCAACTGTCGGGCTTGTTGACCTGCGACGAGGACGAGCAGGTCTTCGCGATGAAGAAGGACAACCGACTCTGCCATCGAGTCGGCAGCTACTGCTCGGTCAAGGTGCCGCTCCTCGGGATCTGCCTCGAGACGACACAGAGCTACTGCTGCTTCAACTCGCGCCTCGCCCGTCTGCTGAACGAACAGGGCCGCAGTCAGCTTGCCCGCGCCTGGGGCAGCGCGAAGCGGCCCGATTGTACGGGCTTCAGTCTCGAGCATTTGCAGTCACTCGACTTCGCGCGGATGAACCTCACCGAGTTCTACGCCGAGATCGCCCCCACGCTGCCCGACGCGAGCCGTCTAGTGCAGCGCGCGAACGAGCGCGTGCAGGACTACTTCGCCCCATGATCCAGACGACCGCAACCGAAGCCCGAAAGCCAAGGACGGCACTCCGATCCTCGGCCCTCATACCGCTGGTCGGAATACTCGCCTGCAGCCTCGTCTCCGTGAGCCAGGCCGTCGAGCGACGGGGCGTCACCGAGCTCCGCCCGCTCATGCTCGAGGCGCTGGCGACAGGCAAGGCCCATGGGCTGCTGGTCGGACCGGGTGCCGAGGCCATGGCCCGCAGATTCGATGCGGACACCCCGATCGAACTCGACGTCCGTCGCATCAAGCGACTCCCTAAAGCGGGCTGCGGGCGACTCCAGGTAGTGACGCGCCAACGCGGCGTCCTCGAGGACGGCAAGCGCCGCGATCAGGAGCTCGTCTACGAAATCAGCTACTGCGCCGACGGACGCTTTCCGGAGGATCGGTAGATGGCAGACACGTCCTCGAAGCAGAGACTCCGGCCTACCTTGGTCATCGTTGCTCTCGCGTTCGGCTTCACGTCGCAGGCCGCACAACTCGACAGCCAAACCGACGTGAGCCGCGACGACACCGCTCAGGCTGAAAGTCCCGCGACCCGCACTTACTGGCAAGAGCACCGCGAAGGCTGGTTCTGGTATCGGGAGCCGCCCGCCTCCCGCAAATCACGCCGCGCCCCGACGACCGCGCCGCAAGAGCTCGCGGCCTTCGAGGCCATGCAGCGCAAGCTCGAAAACTTGAAGCGCGTCGCCGTGATGAATCCCAGCGACGAGAACCTCCAGGCCTACATGCGCTTCCAGCGCATGGTCATGGATCGCTCCCAGCACTTCGCAGAGCGCTGGCAGCGTCTGCTCTGGCAGCTACCGGAACTCGACTACAGTCTGCGCGGCCGCCCCACCAACGCGCTCGCGATCAACGCCTTCGACAAGCGGCAGCAAGACGATGGCCGGCTTGCGGTGCGCGCACTGGCCGCCACCCATGGCCTCGTGTTCGTCTTCCGTGGCGACTGTCCGTTCTGTCATCGCTTCGCGCCGATCCTGAGACGATTTGCGCAGGAACACGGCTTGACGGTGCTGCCAGTCAGCCTCGACGGCGGCACGCTGCCGGAGTTTCCGGACGCGCGTCCCGACAACGGCCTCGCGGCGCGGCTCGACACGCATACGGTGCCTGCCCTCTATCTGACCGAGCCGAGGAGCCGCTCCTTCTTCCCCGTGGGCTTCGGCCTCATGTCCGACGCCGAGCTTCTCGAGCGGATCGCAACCCTCGCGCGTGATCCGCTCGAACGGACAAACCGCGTCTCGAGGAACGATTCATGATCCGGACCAGCACCCGCCCGAGCCTGCGCCTGGGTACGCTGTTGCTGGCATCGACGCTTGCGATCAGCGCCCCCGCCGCCGATCTCAACACCGAGATGCAGGCGATGTTCAACGACCTCGGCGCGCTGGGGAACGTGACCACGCCCGGCGCCTTCCGCGGCCAGGCGATGAACCTCTACACCGGCGGCAGCCTCATGATGCGTGCGCCGGGCCGCAACTATCCGCTCCTCCAGGCACAGCTCCCGAGCCTGAAGGCCGGCTGCGGCGGCATCGATCTGTACGGCGGCGCCTTCTCCTTCATCAACAAGCAGCAGTTCGTGTCGCTCCTGCAGAACATCGGCTCGAACGCCGTCGGCTACGCGTTCAAGCTGGCGCTCCAGTCGATTTCGCCGGACATCGACAAGCTGCTGACCGAGTTGCAGGACCAGATCAACAAGATCAACGCGATGAACATCAACTCCTGCGAGGCCGCGCAGTCGCTGGTCAACGGTCTCGTCGGCGAGTACGACAGCTCGGTGCAGAGCGGCTGCGCGAACATCGTCCAGTACCTCGGCTCGGTCAGCGATCGCGCGGAGGCCCGGCTGACCTGCGCCACCAACGCGCCCTCGGTCGTCAGGAATGCCGCCGCCAGCGCAGATCCGACCGTGCGCAACCTGACGTTCAGCAAGGGCAACGTCACCTGGATGGCGCTGAACCGGGTCGGGGGCAGCATCAGCCGTCAGGAGAAGGAGTTGCTGATGAGCCTGATCGGCACCGTGATCCTGACTCCGCCGGCGGACGACGGCAGCGGCGCGAGTCCGCGCCATCTCCCGCCGACGATTACCGGGCTCCGGGACCTGATGCTCGGCAAGGCCGAGGCCTCGACCGCCGGCAACGTCGAGGTCGACGTCTACACCTGCGACGAGACGGCCGAGTGCCTGAACCCGATCCGGGCGACCGTTTCGGTCAAACCCTTCACTCGCCTGGTCGCGGAGCGTCTGCGCAAGCTCTCGGAGAACATAGCGACCCGAAGCCCCCAGAGCCCGGCCGACATCGGCTTCATCAACAACACGACAGAGCCGGTCTACAAGATGCTGGCGGTAGCGAACGCGGTCCCGGGCTCCGGCACCGCCGAAACCCTGATCGAGACCTACAAGGACATCATCGCCCTCGACTACGCCGCGACCTTCCTCGGCCGGGCGCTCACGCAGGCAAGCAGTGCCCTCGCCCAAGCCCTGCGCCGCAGCGGGGTCGAACAAAAATACCTCGAAGAACTGCAAACCCGAGCCCGCGAAGCCCAGCAGCAGATCCTCGCCGAGAAGCAGACGGCCTACGCCAAGGTGCGTTCGGTCTCCTCGATGACCCAGGATCTGCAGACGCTCGAGCGCCAGCTCTGGAGTTCGATGCCCCAGTCCGTGAAAGCGATGCTCGATTTCAGCGCCAACGCCGGCCAGCGCGGCTCCTGACGCCCACCAAAACGCCATGTTCGAGATCTACGCCTACGGGAATGTCGACACCCTGACCGGGGTCTTCAACGCAATCGCCGCCATCATGGGCGGCGCGGGGTATCTCAGCCTCATCAAGACGGTGGCCGTCACCGGCGTGCTGGTAGCCGCTGCCGCCGGCCTCTTCACCCCAGGCCGCTTCCACGGCTGGGGCTGGCTGATGGGCTTCCTGCTGGTCTACCACGCGATGTTCCTGCCCAAGGCGGATGTCGCCATCATCGACAAGCTCGGCAGCCAGCCACCAACAGTCATCGGCAACGTCCCCATCGGCGTCGCATTCTTCGGCCACGCGACGAGCCTAGTGGGCGACGTGATGACGCGCTTCTTCGAGACCGCTTTCCAGGTGATCCCGGACACCAACGCCCAACTGCCCGAGGCCCTGGCCTACCAGAAGAACGGCGTGATGTTCGGCAACCGCCTGATCCAGGCGAGCCGCGCCGCGAACGTGGCCGACCCGCAGCTGCGCGCCGACATGATCGCCTTCGTTCACAACTGCACCGTCTACGACCTGCAGGACGGCACCATCGACCCGGCGTCCTTCGCCCAGAGCACGGACATCTGGGCGCTGATGGGCACGCCCAACCCGGGGCGCTTCTCGACCTGGGGCAACCAGGTGCAGGTGGATACCTGCCCGGCCATCTACACCCGGCTGAACAGCCGCCTGCCCACGGAGATCGCCCGGGCCCGAGCCACTCTAGCCCTGCAGGTGAACCCAACGCTCGACCCCACCATCGCCGCCGGCGTCATCGACGGCCAGCTCGAGCAGGCCTACACCAAGACCCGCATCGCCACCGCCGCCCAGGGCGCCGCCGACCTTCTGCGCCAGAACATCCTGATCAACCTCGTGCAGGACACCAACACCCTCGCCGGCCTGCGCCTGAACGATCCCGCCGCCACCATGCTGGCCACCGCCCGCGCGAATGCCACGGCCTCCACGAACGCGTCCTTCATCACCATGGGCCGGATCGCCGCCCAAGCCCTGCCGATGATCCGCAACGTGATCGAGGCAGTGATCTACGCGGTCTTCCCCTTCGTGCTGCTGTTATTCCTGCTAGCGCAGGGCAAAGGTCTCGCGCTCGCAATCAAGAGCTTCGTGATGAGCCTGGTGTGGATCCAGCTCTGGCCACCGCTCTACGCCATCCTCAACTACGTGGGCACCTTGGCCAGCGCCAAGAACCTCGCCGCCGCCGCAAACCTCACCCAAGGCAACCGCGGCCTGACCCTGGACACCGCCGCCGCCATCTACCAGGGCGCCATATCCGACCAGGCCATCGCGGGCTACCTGGTGGTAGCGATCCCCATCATCGCCACCGCCATCATCAAGGGCGGCGAAGTCGCCTTCCAGGCCGTCACCGCCAGCAGCGCGATCCAGTCGGCAGCGTCCAGCGAAGCTGCATCAGCGAGCAAGGGACTCATCAGCCAGAACAGCGTCAGCCTCGACCAGCAACAGCTCGGCCCTACCCGCACCTCGGCCTTCATGGGCACCACCACCGAGGCCCACGGCACAACCATCCAGGGCATCGGCCCCGAGGCCGGCGTCTTCCGCTACCAGGCCACCATGAGCCGACTAGCCAGTACCTTCACGATCAGCGAACGGCAGGCCACCGCCATCGGTGAGAGCGCCAGACAGGCCGAAACCTTCGCCACCAGCGAGCGCGAAGCCATGCAGCGCAGTCAGGCCACGGCCCTGACTCGGGCGCTTGCCATTCAGGAGGGTTACGAGCGCTCACAGCAGAGAACGGGGTCAACGGCCGCATCCGAAGGCGGCTCCACATCGACCCAGCTGCAGACACTGAGTTCGGTAGCGAAGGACGTAAACCGCAAGCTGGGACTGAGCGAGGATTCCACAGTCGGACGCAGCATTGCCGCTGCAGCATCCGCCGGCGCAAAAATCCCATTGACCGCGATCGGCGGCCAGCTCTCGTTCGAAGGACGCAATGTAGACCAGCAGCGACTGCAGAGCGCGTACGACTATGCACGACGAGCGGTGGAAAGCTCACAACTCAGCGAAGCGAGTTCTCTGGTCAGCGATTTCAAGTCCTCCGAGGCCTACCAGTGGGGCCGCAGCAGTCGCACAACGGCGACTGCCGGCTACGATACTTCCGCTCGCGAGGCGATGGAGCACCAAACCTCGAGCGACATTGCCTTCGGCCGAGCACGAGAGCTCGCCCGTACTGCGCATTTCATGCGGGAGTGGAGCAGTGGCACTCAGACCGACTTCACCAACTACGCGGCGCAGCATCTCTCCGAGCGCGGCCTCCTGCGGGAGGACGACCCGATGAGGCTGCAGCGCGCAGTGACCGAAATCGCCCACTCGTACGCCCGCGGGTGGAGCTCGGCATCTGGCCACGTACCCATCGACAATCCGTTCGGTCCATCCACGCCGTTGCCCGAGAGAATGGGGTGGTCAAATTCATCGCTGCGGGAACAGTACGACGCCACCGCCGGAGCCGAGGACGGCGGTGCACTCAGCCAGCAATCCGCGATCAACGATGCCGAGATCCGTGCGCGTCATAGTCGGCAGGGAGCAGTTCCCGGGGAATCGGTGGGCAATGACCTGGCCAGTCGCCTCAGCGCAGTCGAAGCCGAGACGAAAGCCAAGATTGACAGCGGGCGCACACGCGTTTCGCAGGACGCCGTCACTTTGAGCGAGGGCTACAAGAGCACGGTGCAAATCGGAAAGGTCAGTTCCAACCACGGCGGGAATCAGGCCGTGTGGGACACGGTAGGACCTAACCCGAGTCAACCCGACCTCGGTACACAGCCGAAAGTCGAGAAACCGTCGAGTGGCACTTCGACCAACGCGGAATTCCCATAGCCGGTCCGCAGCTTGAGCGCGAATCGGCAGGGGTGAAGCAAGACGGGCAGTCACGAAGCGAAGCAGGCGGTAATGCCTCCAATCGCGTGGGGCCTACTCGTGCCAAGTAGACACACGCAGATCTCAGTCGTCTGCCGCGCCGATCTCTAAGCTGCCGAGGCCATTGCGGGTGAGGTATCCGGGTGAGCTGTGATGGTACCAGCGTTGGGATTCCGCGTTGGAGTCAACCGCACCCTGACTGGGATCTGCGGCGCCCGACTCCAGTGGAGTAGACATCGCGGTGCGCAGTGCGAAGCCTAAACTTCCGAGCCATTCGGCGATCGCCGCGCAAAAAGACTTGCCATCGACGGCCATGTTTCCGTCCCGGTTCCAAACATCGCCGCAGGATACGTTCAAACCGCCCGCAGCCGGTAGATCTGGGCTGGCCGGTTAGCGCCGGTCCGTACCGCGCCCTCCACAGGCTCGACGAGCTGTCGGTCCGCAAGCTTCCGGCGGAACGACGACTTGTCCAGACGCCGCCCCAGGAGCTGCTCACAGCACGCCTGCAGTTCCCCTAATGTGAACTGCTCGGGCACGAATCCGACAGGCAGTTCCAGCCGTTCGACTTCCGCGCGCGTGCTTTCGACCGCCTGGGACACCAACATCGCGTGGTCGAATGCCAGGCTCTTGTCGGCGATCGCATCGTAGACGCGCCGCCAAGCGAGCGCCTCGACACGCTTGCCCGCCAAAGGACTGACGTACTCGGCCGGCACCAGCGCGCGATACACGATGCTGAGCGCCCAAGGTGCACGCGGATCGCGGGTCGCCCCCCCGGCAGCGCAGATCTGCCGCAGGAACGGTAGATCCAATCCAAGACGCTCACGCATTACCCGCTGGGCCGCCGCATCCAGCGACGCGTCCAGGTCGATGCGGAGCACGCCCCCGGGCAGGGCCCACTTGCCGGCGTACGGAGCTTCTGCGCGTCGCGCAAGAAGAACCTGCAGTTCACCGTCGACAAGGCCCATCACCGCGATCTCGAGCCGCGTGAACGGCATCGGGTACCGCTTGGATTCCGGGTTGGCCAATTCGGTCTTCACCGACATACTTAGTTGCATTAACCCACTAAGCGTGGGATACTTTCTTAGTGGCATATTGCCACTAAGAGTTAGCGAGAGGCAATCTTGGGTTACGACGTCATCGGCGACATTCACGGCCAAGCCGACAAGCTCGAAGCGCTCTTCCGGAAGCTGGGATACGTCCAAAGAACCTCGGGCTGGGTGCCGCCGCAAGACCGGCAGGCGGTCTTCCTAGGAGATCTGATCGACCGCGGCCCAGAGCAGGTCAAGGTGGTTAACATCGTGCGTTCGATGATCGACGCGGGCCACGCCCGTTCGGTGATGGGCAACCACGAGTTCAACGCGATCGGCTACGCAACCCCCCGCCGCGACTTGCCCGGCGAGTTCCTACGGCAGCACAGTCCGAAGAATCTGTCGCAGCACACCGAATTTCTTCGGCAGGTCGGCCAAGGCTCCACCCGGCACCACGAATTGGTCGACTGGTTCAAATCTCTGCCACCAATGTTGGACCTCGGGGGCATCCGGGTCGTGCACGCCTGGTGGCACCAACCCCACATTGATGTGGTCGCGTCACGGCTGTCCTTGCGTCACGGGATGGACGACGACTTCGTGCAGGAAGCCTACATCGAGGGTTCGTCTGAATGGCAGGCGATGGAGGGCCTGACCAAAGGCCTGGAGATCGGCCTCCCCGCCGGCTACTCGTTCGTTGATCATGGCGGCGTCGAGCGTCGCAAGGTGCGGACCAAGTGGTGGCACGAAGACCCGCGCACTTATCGCGACGTTGCGATTGTTGGCGACGGGCAGAACCATCGGGTACCCGACCGCCCCCTCCCAAACAACTACGCCGGCGCACCGGTCGCAGGAGCCCCGGTCTTCATCGGCCACTATTGGATGACGGGCCGCCCCGAGCTGCAGTCCCCCAAGGTGGCCTGCCTGGACTACTCGGCGGCGAAGGACGGCCCGCTGGTGGCTTACCGCTGGGACGGCGAACGAGAATTGAACGCGCAACACTTCGTCGCGGCTGATTGAGATACGGAACGAATTAAGGAGCGCGCTATGCCCTACGTTGTGATTGTTAACGACAACTTCCATTACATGGACCCGGACGAGCAATATGAATCTGGCGAGTTCACTGATGCAGGGTTGGCAATCGAACGGTGCTGCAGGATCGGGGACGATTACCTCGAGTCGGCCCGCAAGCCCGGCATGCCCGCGACCGAACTTTGGAAAAGCTACATGTCCTTCGGGAACGACCCGTTCATCGTCAGCGTCGACGCGCCCGAAGCCAGCTTCAGCGCCTGGGAGTACGCAAAGGAGCGGTGCCAAGTGCTCTGCGCGGCCCGGAATCCGCTACTCGCGTCGCCAGCCGAACCGTCTTAGGAGCCCGCCTACGGAATCTGGTTCCGACCACGGCCAGCGAGCTGTTCCTGAATGGCGACCGGCTTGCTTCCTCCCGCCTAATCCATACGACACACGCCGCCATCATGGGCAGCACCGGGTATCTCAGCCTGATCAAGACCGTAGCCGTCACCGGCGTGTTGCTGGCCGCGGCAGCCGGCCTCTTCTCCCCGGGCCGATTCCATGGCTGGGGCTGGCTGATGGGCTTCCTGCTGGTCTACCAGAGGAACGGCGTGATGTTCGGCAAGCGCCTGATTCAGGCCAGCCGCGCCGCCAAAGTGGCCGACCCGCAGTTGCGCGCCAACACGATTGCCTTCGTGCACAACTGCACCGTCTACGACCTGCAGGACGGCACCATAAGCCCGGCGGCATTCACCCAGAGCACCTACATCTGGGCGCAGATGGGCACGCCCAATCCCGGACGCTTCTCCACTTGGGGCAACCCGGTTCAGGTGGACACCTGTCCGGCGATCTACGCCCGCCTGAACGGGCGACTGCCCGCCGAGATCGCCCGGGCCCGCGCCACGCTCGCCCTGCAGATGAACCCCACGCTGGACCCCACCATCGCCGCCGGTGTCATCGATGGCCAGCTTGAGCAGGCCTACACGAAGACCCGCATCGCCCCCCCTAAAAGTTGACCGATCGATGATGGTGTGGGTTGCTAGCGGCTGGCCTCCCGCATAGGGGACCGTGCTTCATCGGCGCGCATCGGGAAAACACCCGCGCCCCCCGTCGAATCGATTCCGCGCACGCATCAACTACATGATCTGCTTCGAAGCCGGCTATCAGAAGTCAGGTTGCTGGCCCGCGGAACCCCTCGTCCTCACATCGTTGCTTGATTTCGAGGAGCTTCTTCCAGTCCTTGCCCATCGCGAGCTTGGTCGCCCCTTCCGGGGTGGCAGCTCTCTGAAGCAGCGTTCTCTCAGGGCCGAACACATGCTGGGCGACCTGGTCCCATCCGTTCAGGGACCGCCAATAGCCGTTGCGCGCCAGCTCAACAACCTCGGTCTGCCGTGCGATGCCATCATCCTGGGTGCCCTGGCGGCGGGCCTCACGGCCGCGCACCCTGTGCTCGGCCTTGTCGACTGACCAGTTCGTCATGGCGGCACCAAGATCAAAGTTCAGGCCTGAAACTCTTTGCCAGCAGCTTTCCTTCTTGGCCCACTCGCCGATGTTCGAGGAGCCGGCCGGCGTCTCGAGAAGCGCATCCTGTACCAGGATCGCGGCCCGTCTGTAGCATTCGTCAAGGCTCTCGTCAGTGGACTGTTTCTCCCAGACTCGCGCGAGGTCCGGCTCTCTGCCTTTGGCTCGAATCGCATGGAATACGAGCGCCCATGCGTAGGCAACGATCTGTGGCCGATAGTCGCCCTTGTACCAGCTCCCCTTGCCCTCGGAGACAATTGCTTCGCCCGCCTTCCAGAGAATGGCCGCTGCCACGATCCGCTGGTAATAAACCTCGCCAAAATCCGGGCTGAGTTCCTGCCAATGTTCCGCCTCGGTCCGGTCGTCCTTCGGAGAGAACGTGCCCGCGAACTTGATAAAGTTCTTCTGAACGCCTAGCGCCACCCAGTGAGGCTTCTCTTCGAGAGTGCTGTCGTACTTGGCAAGCTCCGTCTTGTTGATGACCTGCCTTGAAGGGAACTCCAGATCAAAGGCATCCTTCCGAGCCTTGGAAAGATAGAGTCGCTCATTCTGATACTGTCCGCGCGACCTCTCGTAGAACCACTTGCTTTGGACGCGCTGCCCGGCCCTTGCCGGTACGAGGAGCCGGCGGGATATTTCCTCCATCTTCCGGTGGAAGGGATGGTTCGCAAAGAAGTCAGCGATCGCCACCTTGTTCTGGGTATTCGCGTACTCCGCGATCCTTGGAATCAGGTCGTGTGCCCGCTCACGGTTCACCACGGTCAGCTTCATGGGGACCGCGACCCCATCCAGCGTTAGCCTGTCCTGTTTGCGGGCACGCAGAATGCTGGCGGTGGTCTGACCTCCGTTGACGATCTGAAGGTCAGAAATGTCGGTGATACGGCTCATGCCGCCCCCGCCATCTACCGTGATGTCCATCGCCGTGGCGGCGATGCCGTTGTTGTAGGCGAAGAAGAGGTGCCTTGCGTCCTGGATTGTCCTTCGGATGCCCTTGTTGACGTTCCCCTTCATGCCGAGAAACGAACGCACGTTGCCCTCAAGCAGCCGGCTACCATAGCGGTCGAACAGGTCAGCAAGGAGGTTCCCGTCAATGACGCAGAGGTAGGACTTAAGGCCATCGGCCTTCGATGCTTCTATGCAGGGGATACCAGCTGACTGGAATTCCGACAGGTCAATCTCGACCAACTCCCGCTCCCGGTCCGACGCGTACATCGCCATCAGGCGCCGCAGATCCCAGATATGCGTCTCAGCCGGAATATCCCCGATCTGCGAGCGGAGTTCCTTCTTGAAGCGCTGAGTCAGGGTTTGATTGGAGAAGATGTGAAGCCGAATGCAGGAAATGTCGGATTTCCGGCGCCGCAAGGTATCAACCAGCGCATATGCTGATGCAGATTCGTGCATTTGCGCCATCGGCTTTCCTGCCAGCGCGGTTGACGCAAAGTTCTCGAGCCAGCTCCGCAGTTGGTCAACATCCGTAGTCAACAGCGGGCCCGGCTCCGCGTCTTCCACCCACCGGCCAATCACTAGCGAGATAGTTCCATCGGACTCGTCCAGTTCCGTAAATCCATGGAGCCTAAGCTGCCGGCCGCGGGAATCCTGGGAAATATGCTCAGCGAGAGTGAACTCGCCGAAGACTGGATCTTCCTCCAGCCTGGCTGCCACCTCGGAGACGAAAGCCAAGGTATCAACCAGGTGTTCAGTTGAGGCCCGCCGGACAACCATCTGGCGCAGTTCGTCAAGGAACTCGTTCTCTTTCATCCTCAATGCCTCGAGCTGTTTTGCGCAGGAAGTCCAGCGAGAGGGTGTAAGTGGCCGACATTACGCCCATCGGCACTGACGCAACGGTCAGTCTCGGAAAGCCCGCCGTGACATAAAATTCCTCACTGGACAGGGGCTGGAACAGGATCACGTCGTAATGGGGGCCTTCGACGTAGCCTCCTTCCAGCACCCGTCCCCTGAAGACTGACAGGGCGTCGGGCGATACAGCAAGAAGTCCTTCCACTCTCGGTATGAGGCTGTTGAGACCAATGGCGCCAGTCTCGCCTGGCGAGGCCGGCCTCATCGTATGGACACTGATGCGGACCGGGACGAGCGAGTCGAGTTGTTGAAGGGAACTTATGGAGATGCTCTCCGCACCCGGCCCGACGGCTTTCACCTCGATGGCCTCATCCGAGAACTGAAAATCCTGATCAGCGCCCACCTGCCCTACCCATCCTGTCACCGCCTCAATCGGGGAGCGCCTTCCGCCAAGCAGGACTTTCTCCAGCACCAGAAGCTCCGCCAACATCCCCTTGACCTGCCACGACTCCAGAAAGCCACCTGATCCATGGTCGAAGAGTTTCTTCCATAAGGTGAGCCGGTCGCGAAAAAGGGCTATCAGAGCTGCTTCATCGGAGACAGTACCCAAGGCATCGACCAGGTCTTGGCAAAGCCGGCCGAAGACACCTCTGAGACCCAGTTGCCGCAACCGCAGGGCCATCAGCCATGAGCCGTCACTGCGCGGCAGCCTGAAGTAATCAAGCGAGACGGAGTCGAGCTTCAGAGCCGGCGGCTGTCTGCCGACGCCGATTGCAAGCATCACATACCCGGAACTGTCGACGCCGGCAAAGACATTGAAATGGAAGTCCGGATCCACCCGCCGGAGCTTATGGCGGCCTTCGGCAATAGGTTCGGAGCGGGCATCTTCAAGAATTTTTTCCCAGATCTCCTCAATCATCGTCATCGTCATCGTCCTCTTCTTCGAAGAGCCCCAGTTGCTGCATGTAGACCTTGTTCAGCCTGTAGGGAACGGACGTAGATTCCGTCTCAGCATACTCGGGGAAGACAAGGCTGACGGCTACCAGCAGGTCCGGCTCGATTGATGCCACATCCAACATCCGCTTCTCTGCCTTCGAGTCAGCCTTCGCCCCGGCCGGCTGGATTGCGTGGATGGTGAGCAGGGGCCGGGCCCTGAAGCCCCGGTAGGCGCTGCCCGGTACCGTCTCCTTGTCGCTGTTCTCCCCGCGCCACTCACTCTCTGCCTGGGCAATCTGCTCGTCCGTCAGGCCAACTTTCTCGTCGGCAATCTCGCCGACGCGCTGCTTGTTGACTTTCAGGTATGACGCCGACGAACTTGACGGCTTCTCGAACCGCCGCCTGCGTCTCCTGATATGAGCAACCTTGCCGTCCGGTCCGGAAAATTCAATCTCTAGCGACTGATCGCCTTTTCCCTGGGGAAGGCACACGTCCCAGTGGCTGAGCTTCTCCAAATTGTTGTCGCGTATGAAAGAAATGATTGGCCGCTCGCCGGTTTTCTGGTCAGGGATGAAGACCCCATTCAGGGGCGGGATCTGCATCTGCCCGAGGAAATCAGCCACCTTGGTGGCGGGTACGTTCCGCCAGAAATACCGGCCGCCATCCTCTCCACGTCCACTGAGCCGCTCCGCGTTACCCAGCGAAGACAGGAAGGCTGACGCAACCGCTGCATTTGCCAGGTTGGCGTCCCTCGACTTCGGCAGGAAGGGGGTTTCCGTGGCGCGCAGGCTGAAGGACAGACTCATATCGACCTCTGATGAGTTTCGCATCTTGTTCGCGGCCGTGACGAGCAATGCGCCCGGATGCGACTTGACCCGCATGCCGAACTGACTGGGCTTCAACTTGTTTGCGTGCATGCGCCTGATATCGACCCGCAGCTCAGTAACCACCTCCGCGATGTGCGCAAACCAATCCTGGGCGTCCGGCGTCATCCAGATTCGGCAGAGGTCCGCGTACCGTGGCCGGTATCCAAACCAGCGGCCCATCTGCAGCAGCGTGTCGTAGGCCTTCGAGTTCCGGTGGAAGTAGCTGACACAGAGTCCTTCGAGGGTCATGCCCCGCGACAGTGTCTGCCCTCCAATCGCAATAACACGGCGTCCCTTGTCGTTGTTCCTGTAGGTTCGGTAGTTTAGTCGCTCGTCCTGACCCGCTCGCTGGTTGATCGTCAGTACCTTTACTGACGCCGTGGAGTCGTACAACGCCTTGCGCACGTCGTTCCAGCCTGACCCGCAATCCGTGTAGTGCTCTTCGAATAGCTCATGGAGCCACACGAGGCTGGGCCGGCGGTTCCACAGGTCATCGTCCGCCGCATACTGCTTGATATCTTCTATCAGCTCATACCGGAAGTTCTTCACGACATCCGAAATTCGCTGCTGCACGTCCGTGAACCGGGACACGTTTACGAGCATCGACCGGTGTCTGAGGGGCTCGCCGCGCAGGTCACGGATCGTGCAGGAGAGCAGGAAAATCCCTATCGCGTCCCTGAGTGACTCCGGCAACTCATGGATTTCCAGTTCCTTTTTGTGCTTCTCTGGAAAAATTGCGGCTGCATCGTCGATGTCCACAAGCTGCCTGTCGTGGCCGCCACCTTCGAGAAAGATGGATGTCGCACCGATGTAGCTCGTCGGAGCATTGAGGCTATACACGAAATTCTTCGGGAACAGGTCCTGCGCCTCTGGATTGATGAAGACGTTGGCGAAGGGTGTTGCCGTATAGGCTACGTATGAAGCCTGATGAAACCTGTCCAGCACCTCACGGATCAGCCGGTTGATAGTCGCAGGATTATCGTCTCGCCGCGCATTGACCGAGGCGTTGTCTGCCTCGTCATCCACCAGCAGCAACGGAATCCTGAGTCGATCGGCCCCTGAAGGGGTCTGCGACTTCAGGTAGGAGATGAGGTTGTCCAGTGCGGATTTGTTTTTCTTCATCACCAGAAGAACCGGCTCGTTGATGTTCTCGAGGGGAATGCCTCCGAGGGCTGCGCGGTTGGTGGTCAGGAAGTCCGACTCGGTTGAAGTGAGCACGTTTGGGATCTTGGTCCGAAACCGGCCCGCGCCGAACCGCTGTCCGCCGGTGTTCCGGTTCAAAAGGTCTCGGCTGTCCGCTCCGACGAATCCTTCATCCAGGCGCTCCTGCGTCTGGGATCGCAGGTCTTCGATGGTCCCCGTCAGTAGCACGATAAACCTGTATCCAGAATCGCCAGCCTTGCAGATGAGGCCGCAGTAACTGGCCGTTTTGCCGGACTGGACATCGCCCATGACCAGTCCGTGGATCCGCCAGCGGTTCGGTGATGAGGGGTTGCCACACTCGGTCAAGATATTGTCTGTGTCCTCATCCAGGGTGCGGATTACTGGTGCAGGAAAGTTGTCCGACCTGAGTTGCTGGACGTAGGAGTCCCAGTATGTCCAGTTCGTAGAAGCCTTGATGTCTTCGACCCAAGGTACGCTCTCGCCGTCGGTCAGACCTTCCCCGGCGTCCACAACGATGCCAATGGAGGACTCTAGTTGCTTGCGGATGGAGTCGAAGTTTGCTTCCCGTGTCTGTGGCAGTACCGCGAGCGTCGCCATGACTTCGTCAAGAACTTCGTCGGTAAGGGTGCGGTTGCCCACAAGGCCAACCGCAATCAGAAAGGGATCGCTCACCGTTCCACTTCCTCCTTAATAAGATGGTGTAGCTCTGGGTGCCTGCACATAGGGTCGATTTCTAGTATCCGACCAATTCCTAGACCTGTTGCCTTTATCAGGCTATCCGTCAGTTCTACCAACTCCTTGAGTAACTCGTCCCCAGTATTAGCCGGACAGTCGGCGCACATGTCGGCATATATCCCTTGGTACGGAATGGCAGAGCTTAGGACGTCCAAGATCATTTGAAGATGACGTTGCTCATCATCCCCGAAGGACTCGGACAACTTCAGGATCAAAGGGTGGTCTCTGTTGACCTGGTAGCGGACGGCTCCCGGCCCCAGTTCGATTCGGAGCCACACCGGAACATAGTCCCTTGCGGAATTTGTGATCCGTCCGCCATAGGTCACCGTGCGCCTGCTGCTATTGGCAAAGTGCGGGATCAGCTCCTTCAGTCGACTGCGGATCGGGTCCGGTGGATGGGCCGCGGACTTCTTGATGTCCAGTGCCCAGAGGTCATCGAAGGTGTTGGGTATGTCCACCTGGACCCTGGTCAGCTTGAAGAACTCTTCCTTCGGAACCAAGCCGAACCATGTTCCCCAGATGACGAGACGACGGCCGCGGTAGACATAAAATCCCTGGGTTCCTCGAAGTCCTTCCCGCCCTCCGGCAGTCTCGATCTCTTCGGCCGTAAGGTTGCTCACGGGAGGCAGGACAAATGGCCGGACGCACACATTGCCTCGCTCATGCTTGATTGTCTGCCCCTCCAGTTCCTGCCGTAGTTTTCTACCACCGAGGAACGGATCACGTGGCGGTAACGGCCGGCTGTTTACAGTGATCAAGACCGCTGGATGCTTCCCTTCGCTCTGAGTAAATCGGTGGAAAACCAGCGCCAGATGCTCTAGCAGGGGTGCCATCTTGGTGGTCATCTCGCGCTGGGGGTCCCGGGCTCCCGCAGTGAGGCGGTCGAGCACCTGCCAGATGACTAGGGTGCCCGAGACCTGCGATGCCAGCCGGTCGTAAAGAGGGAGTCTGGTGAGGTCTGCGCCAGAAGGAACAACGACTACCCACTTGCAGGCGGCCTGAACCACATCCAGATCCCAGCGTCGTGCGCCGATGATTCCGTCCTTGTTGCTGACCACCGTCAGCTGTCGGCACTGGGACAGCGATGCGGTCTTTAGTCCGAGTCCGAAGCGCCCAAGGTCCGTAGATTCCCGATGATCAGAGGGATTTCCGCTGCCGTGCCGCATGGCATCCGTCAGCTCGCTGGGGCTCATCCCGTGGCCGTCATCCAGAATTGCCACGAATGGTGTCTCCGAAGCATCGTACTTGACGTGAATGGCTGTGGCCCCGGCAGACAGGCTGTTATCAATGATGTCGGCAACGGCTGCCTCGGCAGAATAGCCCACCGCACGCATGGACTCGATAAGTGATACCGGGTCAGGAATTACCTCTAGCGTCTCGATCACTCAACGCTCCTGCGATAGGTCTGCCTCGCCTTCCTCTCGCCTGCGACGGGTACGTTCGCACGCTCGGCGCCAATGATTGCCAGGCACATGTGAAGGGCTATCACCCCTGGAATCACCCGGCCGAGGCTGGGCAGCACAGCGCGAAGGAGCGGGCTCGCAATATCTGAACATGCCTTGCTAAAAAGAACGTGAAGAAGCGACATTTTTCTATGGACTCTTCGAGGTCCTGATGCAACGTAATTCGCGACGTGAATTCATTGACGATTCGAAATCCTAGGCGGTCCTCCTTGCCGAGTCCAGACGACCAGGTCGCGCATGCCTTCCTCCATTTGAGGTATCCCTAGCCTGCTGGGAGCGATGTGGTATACCACTCGAATCAAGGCAGCCAGTGCGCCAGCTCTGGCTGGCGTTGCACGATAATCTCATTCGTGCGTCGTGCAGAGCATGAGTCGAAATGGCAATTACTGGGAAAACGCGGTGGAAGTGAGTTTCTTCGCGAACTTCTAGGCCTGAGAGTGGTTCGGTCGTGTTAAGTGTGATGTCCCACGGTGTCGGCATGAGTACCGTTCTCGCATGGGATCAGTGGTATTGCTCTCCACCTGCTGGTGGACCTGAAGCAAGCGGGATGTCCCCACTTGAGCTTGAGGTCCTCGAACTTTGGTAGGGCTTGGTTACCTGGCAACATGCAATTGCACTTCCCCAAATTGCCCGATTACCGAGGGCCTCCCGAATTCCGCGTGCCAGATCAGTTCTGCACCGCAGGGATTGCGCGCCGCTGCTTTGCACGGCGGGGTGCCTGTCACCGACAGTTCTACCCGGTCAGCAAGACGGCTCGGGGTGGGTCATGGAGCGCCAGCCGGCGCACTGCATATGCAAGTTGGCGAGTTTAAAGTTGTACATCCAGGAACCCCGGAATGGAGGTATTCGATGGCATCAAGATGGTGGTTACTGTTTGAGAAGTCAGATGAGACGCGAATCTCTAAGGGGATCGATGCCTACCAGGATGAGACTGGGCGGATCTACCGCTACGACAGCATGGTGCCCAACCACAAAAACCTGCAGAAAGGCGACGGCGTCATCATCCGCAAGGAAAACGAGATCGTGGGCACGGGATTCATCAACTCCATCACGGCCAGCGATTCGATCAAGACGCACCGGCGATGTCCGAAGTGCAGCAGCACCGACGTGCGAGAGCGGGCGACGCTGACTCCAAAGTGGAAGTGCGGCAAGTGCGCTGCCGAGTTTCCAGAGCCGAAGGAGACTCGGACGGCGGTTCGGTCCTACGTCGCCTCGATCGGCAGCTTCCAGGGCCTCGCGATTCCCCCGTCTGTACAGCGGGTGAAGGCCTGCTGCGTCGGCGGCAACGGTGAGAAGTCGCAACTCTCCATGATTGAACTCGACCCTGAACCGCTGGCGGAAGTCTTGGGCGGCCGTATGCCCGAGGGGCCTGCGGATAGCCCGCCGCCCGCCCGGCCCGGCGGACAGGGCTTTGGGCTCACGGTGGAACAGCGGCGGGCAGTTGAACTGCGCGCGATGGCGGTGGCTGCTGAGCTATATGCTCGAGAGGGGTGGACGACGGAGGACACGTCGAGCAACAACCCGTTCGACCTCCTCGCGACGCGTGGCGATGAACGATGGTTCGTTGAGGTCAAAGGGACTACCGGTCCCGGCGAAACCGTTGTCCTGACGCGCGGGGAGGTTGAGCACGCGAAGTCACACGGTGAGAAGACGGCCCTCGTCGTCGTGACGGGTATCGTTCTTGAGCAGGTCAGCGGCCTCTGGTGCGGCGTGAGCGGCCGGGTCGCCAAGCATCTTCGCCCTTGGTCGCCCGAGCCGGAGAGACTCACGGCGACGGAGTACCGCTACAGCGTCCCGGGGTAATCGCGTCGATGCGCACGAGAAGGGGGGCGGATTCGGGCAGTGGGCCAGTCGATCACAGTGAGGAGAACGGCCGTCCCGCTTGCCAAGAACATGGCTTCGTTGACGCTGCCGTCGAAAGTCTTGGCAGCGCGAGCTAGTGCGATGCGGCCTCCGCGCCAGCAGCGTCGAGCCTGTCCAAAAAAGCGCTGATTGAGCGTGTCCGGGGCAGCGAACTCAGCTACCGCTTAGGTTGCCCGCCCTGCCGCGACAAGCCCGCCTATGCGGACAACTGCAGCCCCGTAATTCGTTATGCAAAAGAAATTTGTGTGAATGTGACAGATGCCCGAACTCCCTTCATTGCCCTAAGCGACCGTTACTGCGCTAATTGCATCGTCAGGGAATAAGGGGCCAGTTGACTCTGCCTCTGCAAGGCCAGCTGGGAAAAGGCGCGCACATCGAGTAGCCAACCGCGCTGCGCTTCGCTGTAAGTTTCATGCAATGCGCGGGGCACGACCAGCTGCAATCGCTTGGACTGCATCTCGGTCGTCTGGTTGGTGCTAATAGCTGTCTCCATCGTGAGCAGATGCTTCTCCTGGATCCGATCTGCTTCTGCTAAAACCTGACGCCACCGCTCCTTGCAGGTGCTTTTGACAGCCAGCATCGTCAGTTGCATCGGATTGAAACCAGTGTCGTGGTATTCCCGCTGTCCCGGTAGTAGGAAGTCAGGTTTTGATTTGTTTTCTGTGATGGCAGCGCGCTTGTAGCGGATAGCCAGTAAGTCGAAGACCATCGCGATGTGGTTCTCGAGCGCCAGACCTACCCGACTCTTGCGGCGGTTCTGAACGGACAGCGAGAACAATAGAAAGTCGTCAACATTCTCAGCAGAGAAGCCTTCGGATAGTCGCTCACTAATTAGGTATCGCTCTAGTGTCCTGAACAGGGTCTCTTCGCGCTCCATCCATGCCATAAGTGCGGCATCGGGATCCACGCGCGGATCTACGTCGTCCAGCGTCTCTCGGGCGAATGCCGAAAACGCAGCTGTCTTTGGGAAGCTTCCGTTGAAACGAGAGAGCATAACATCCAGGTATGTGTCCGCCCGCGGCTCAACAACAATGCCAATACTTTCTAGAATAAATGTTGCCGCGAATCCGACCCGGTCCTGCTCGTTCTCCAGGCCGGCCCGGACGGAAAACTGTGGGTAGTCATCGTCCGAGAAGCCAAACAACCATTCAATCTGGCTGGCTGCACTGGATCCGTTCTCCGCAATTATGACTAGCAGCCCCCCGTCACGCCGCTTGGCGATAAGCAAGAGATCGTTCTCTCCCGCCAGTTGGGATACTTGAGTGGTCGGAAAATAGAACCGGTATTCGGCTGAGCGATGCGGCTGATTTTCGCGACTGTCATAAAGTGTGAGGAATGCGTGCTCCACGACTGGCTCATCGTCCTCGTCATTGAGATATATGAAGCGCGTTTCCAGCCGGGTGGCCTCCGTCGGTCGGCCCATAAAAGCCAGCATGGACTTTGTAGCGTTGTATTCGTGCTGGTTCGAGCGCGTTTCATCGGCCTCCACGGCCGAAAGCCGCTTGATAGCGACGCCTTCGAAATACTCCGATAAATAGCCGCGTTTCATTCCGTGATCTCGACACTGGCCGAAGCGCCTAAAAGCCAATCTGCCAACCGTTCGGCAACGGCGTCAACGCTGGGCTGCTTTCCGCGCAGCGCGCACTCCCACACGGTGGCGACCCGCCATCCTTCCCCGGCTAGTGCGGCTGTGTGTTTCACGTCGTTTGCCCGGTTTCGCCGAATCTTAGCAAGCCAGAACTCCGGGCGCGTTTGGGGTTCCTTAAACAATCGGCAATCGTGCCCGTGCCAGAAACAGCCATGGATAAATACCACCGCCCGGTACCGCGGGAGCACGATGTCAGGGTGTCCAGCCAACTTTCTGTCGTGCAGGCGATAACGGAAACCGAGGGAGTGAAGTGCCCGACGGACTAGGATTTCCGGTTTCGTATCCTTTGATCGTATGCCGGACATCATCCGGCTCCGAACTTCAGGCGAAACCACGTCAACCATGACTGCTTACGCAGCTACTATCTTTAGCCGAGGCTGGATTAATCCACCACCCTCTCGAGCTTTCAGGTCAGCGATGCGCGGGGCCATGATTCGAGCGACTGCCTCCATCACGTCCACGACCACGCTGTTGCCGAATTGCTTGTACGCCTGGGTGTCGCTAACGACTATCTCGAAGTTGTCGGGGAATCCCATCAAACGAGCGCACTCGCGTGGCGTCAGGCGCCGCGGGCGCTCGTCCGTGCCGCAGTGAATCAGAATCTCGCTCCCGTCCTTGTAATAACGGGCCGATAAGGTTCGCGTATACCGGTCCACTCCGGGGCGCACCAGCCCGAAGCCAAAGCCGTTACCTGCCGCTTGGTGTTTAGCCGCATAGTTCTGCAGGTAGGTCCAAAGTCTAGGGGTCAGCACGTACTTGGGGTTGACCTTCGCCAATGGTTCCATGGTGTAGTGCTTCTCAGGCGTCTCACTGCCATCCTCTGGATGCAGAATGCTCGCAATATCCGGCCCCTGTTTCGGCAATCGAAGGTCATCCCATGTGAAATCGCAGTCTTCGCGGAAACCGACGATGAGAATCCGTTCCCGATGTTGAGGAACGAAATGTTTCCCGTCGACCACCTTATGGTGAACCCGATAGCCGAGCTTTGATTCCAGCACGTCCTTAATGACGCGGAACGTGTTGCCCTTGTCATGGCTAACTAGGTTTTTCACGTTCTCGAGCAGGAAAGCCTTCGGGCGCTTGGCGGCAATAATGCGCTCGATGTCGAAAAACAGTGTGCCCTGCGTGGTGCACTCAAATCCGTGCGGACGCCCGAGCGCGTTTTTCTTGCTGACACCAGCGATAGAGAATGGCTGGCATGGGAAACCTGCCAGCAACACATCGTGATCAGGCACCTCATGCGAATCGACCTGCGTGATGTCTCCGACAAACGGGTGGTCGTGGCCGAAGTTGGCCTGATAGGTCTTCCTCGACCACTCGTTCCATTCGCTGGTGAAGACGCAGCGCCCCCCAGCGCGCTCGAATCCGAGCCGGATACCGCCGATGCCTGCGAAAAGGTCGATAAAGGTGAACTCCTTGCCTGGGGCATCATATGGCTTGTTCATCCTAAGGATTTCTCTGAGCGCGGGGACGGCCATCGAAGGGCAGCGGGTCAGGCCACGCTCCCACCTGGCGATAGTCTTGGGAGTCGTGCCGAGGCGGTCGGCGAGCGCCTGCTGGGTCAGCTGCTCTCGAGCCTGTCGAAGGAGGGTAAGCGCTTCTGTCTCGGACATGCCCTGAATCTCGCTGGGAAATTTTCCAGCCATTTTGTCCGATATCATTCCCCCGCTCAACAATTTAACGGCGAGACCGAACGGCTGCGACCAAGCTGAAAGAAAATACTTGCTGACCCTTAAGGGGACACGCCTTGGGGCCCGCTTTCCAGCCCTAATTCGGACGACCGGGCCCGAACCTTCGACACCCTGCCCACTGAACCAGCTCCGCTTATACGAACGCCAGGAAGCGATAAGTTCATCGCTTCCTGGAGGTTCAAATACAACTAAAACCCCCTCGTCAATTCACCGGCAACTTCAAGGCACAGGCCGTCGCCGTAGCCGAGTCCATCGGCCCGGCCGAGCTACGCCTTCGTCGCACGTGAATGGGCTTTGTTTCCGCTGGCTGTCTTGTGCCGGCTGCTCGGCGTCTCCCGCTTGGGCTTCCATGATTACCTTGGCCGTCAGGCGCTGCCGGGTCCCAACAAGGAGGCGACCGTACTTCGCGACCTCAGGCGATGCCATGCCGAAAGCCGCGGCACCTACGGCCGGTCCCGCCTGGTGGCCGACCTGCGCGAGTTGGGCCAGCCGTCGGACCTGAACGGGTAACCCGGCTGATGCGCCAATAAGGCCTGTGGGGCAAATCCAAAGGCCGTGTCAGATCACGCACCACGGACAGCGGCCACGCACGGCCGGTCGCCGGGGACCTGCTCGACAGGCAGTTCGACGTGACCAGCACCTCGCCGGCGTGGGTCAGTGATATCACCTACATCGCCACGCGCGAGGGTTGGCTGTATCTGGCTGTCGTGTTAGGCATCCAAACACGGCAGGTGCTGGGCTACAGCCTCAGCGACCGCATGTCGGATACGCTGGTCGAACAGGCCTTCCTCAACGCCTGGCAGCGCTCTCGAGGACCCTAGGGCGTGTTGTTCCAATCCGACCGCGGCGGCCATTACGCCTGCCGTGGGGAAACATGCTCACCCACGCCCGCGCGGTCAGCGCAACCAACACAAGGCTCTCGCAGAGGTGCGTAACCCACTTGCCCTTGCCCCGGTCACCGGGGATGTCAGCACTGGTGACGGATACGAATGCCCCTGTTGCAGGCCCACTGCCACCACTGCGGTTGCGTCCCAAACACACCTAGCGCAGCATCCCGCCCATAAACCGCTGGCTGAGTCAGCCCGCTTGATGCCCGTCACCGCATCGCCCTGCCCGCTTTGGCGGGCGCCCCAGCCGGCCTGATCTCCTGCAACCCGGCGACCAGAAGGTCTGGAGATACCCGTCCGAGGTCGGTCCTGCCGATATGCCCTGCCCAGCCTGGCCGACCGGCAAACGCGCGTTCCCTGCCCCAACGCGGCGGCGAGGCGCGGGCCACGGCCCGCATCAAGCCTGCTGCAACATAGCGGCGCCCTGCTGCAACCTGCTGCGCCAACCAACAGCGTCGTCACTACGCGTCGCGAGCCGGTAGTGACGACGCGCACGCAGCCCCAGCACGCCCGGGCGACCACGGGGCTGTCGCAAGTGACGGACCCCCGTGACGTGCTCCGCCACGCCTCCCCCGGGCCGCGAAAGCGGCTACCTGGACGTCGTTGACGGTCGCTGAAGACCGTTAGACCGCCTGCGCCAGCAGGCACCGTCGACCTGCGCCCCCCTGCGGTGCATCCCCTGAGCCCTGGGCGTGGGCTCGAACCGACGAACCGACTTGCAGCAGCAAGCGCCGTCGGGGCCAAGTCCGCGTGCCGCGGCGGCCAGCAGAAAGACCTCGGCACAAGACGGGAGTGGTGTCCCGTGTCCCTTGTGGTTCCCGTTGCGCTCAGGCGTTCGGGACGGACAGAAACACTTACCAGACCGACTTCACACCAGCGACAACGAACCCGACCGCCCCCAGGGGCAACCGACCGACTCGATGACGGAGAACACCAGCAGCAACCGGATGCGCGATCTGAACTACCAGCTCAAACAGCTCTGCCGCCGCAATCGCGATGGTAGCTTCGCCACGCAGCGCGACCGTGAGCGTGTGCTCGACCTCGTCGCCAACCAGCTCCAGGAGGCGGGCTTCCGGCATTTGGGCGCCACGAGCCTCAAGCCCAAGCACGCGGAAAGCTTGGTGGCCCGCTGGCAGGCCGAGGGCCTGGCCATCGGCACGATCAAGAACCGCATGGCAGAGCTCCGCTGGTGGGCCGAGAAGATCGGCAAGAGCAACGTCATCGCCCGAGATAACCACCACTACGGCATCGGCAACCGGCAACACGTCACCAACGTCAGCAAGGCGCGGGAACTCCAGGGCAACGCTCTTGGCCGGGTGACCGACCCGTACACCGCTATGTCGCTGCGGCTACAGGCCAGCTTCGGGCTGCGACGGGAGGAGTCCATCAAGATCCAGCCGGAGTGGGCGGACCGGGGCAACGTACTCGCCCTGAAGGACACTTGGACGAAGGGCGGTCGAGCACGCGAGGTGCCTGTGCGCAATGTGAAGCAGCGGCAGTTGCTCGAAGAGGCGAAGGCCCTGGCCGGCAGGGGCAGCCTCATCCCGGCCGACAAGTCCTACTCAGAGCAACTACGCCGCTTCCAGCACCAGTGCGCCGCCGCCGGCATCCACCGTGTGCACGGGTTCCGGCACCAGTATGCGCAGGTGCGATATCGTGAATTGACGGGCCGGGCGGCACCTGCAGCTGGTGGGCCGCAGTCGCGGGATCTGACGGCCGAGCAGAAGGCGATTGATCGGGAGGCGCGGCTCACGATCAGCGCGGAGCTGGGGCATGAGAGGGAGCAGGTGACGGCCGTTTACTTGGGAAGGTGACTGCAATCGACCCATCCGCGACACACGAAACCCTGAACTCGTCGCAGCAAAGGCGTCGGAGCAGCGCGCGATTGACTCAATGATATCTGACCCTGCTACCGGAACGGGGCAGCGCCACGAGCGGCATGCCTAGCGAGACGCTCGTTGATTGTCTTGAACAGTGCCTCAAAGCGCGCGACGCTCGCCAAGGGGAGCACGCCTGCCGGATCGTCAGCCATCTTCTTCAAGAACAGGCGGGCAGGCCGGGTCTTGTTGAACTTCACGCCCAAGGCGTCGAAGGCTGCCTCATATCGCTTGGCTATGCGAGGGATCATGGGGTTCAGCGCCAGCGACTTTCCGACGAGCTCGGCTGCATAGCACTCGCGCACAAGCTGATCGAATACCGTCGAATCGAGTAAGTCTTCAACATCTGCTTCTGTAGGCGCCGGTGAGGGAAAGCCCTCGGAAACGAAGACGACGTTCTGTTCGGCAATCAACTTGTTTCTTACCAGCTCATCTTTGGTCGCCTTCGTGTCTCTCTCTTGGTCAAGAAGCACCAAAACGCTCTGTTCCTCCGATGTCAGCAGCGCGACCATGTAGGAAACCTTCTGCGCGCCGCCAGCCGGCGTCAATGTCAGTTCCGAGTCGAGCGCAACACCACCCGAGTCGGCGAGGTGTGCCGAGACCGAAGACAGGAACCAGTAGTCAGTGACACCCTCCACCACAAGGTTCTTAGAACCAACGAATAGGCTCTGCGAAATGTTGTAGCCGAGCGCTGCCTGTAGCGGAAATAGCGTTCGCGAGTCCCCGGTTGGGTCGTTCGTCACAGTTGTGCCAGCCGCTTCTTCGATGCTCACAGTTCGCACCGAGTCCAATCGATGCGTCGGCACCATGAAGGGCGAGTGCGTTGTGTAGATTATCTGATTCTTAAAGTCGTTTTCGAAGTGCATCAGCAGATCGCCCTGCGATCGGGCGTGCAGATACAGCCCTGGCTCATCGAGCAGCAAGATTGCGTTCTCCGCATCTCCGCCCTTCGTGTCGGCGAAGAAAGTGATGTAGAAGGAGAAAAACCACTGGAAGCCTCGGCTCCGGTCGTCGAGGTTCACTTCCACGTCATAAGCTGCGTTGGGATCAGACACCAGCGTATCGAGGTGATGCGCGTCGAGCCCAAACCGGACCTTGAGCGCGCGGTCCTTCCACAGCCGCCGAATCTCCGAAGTGACCACAGCGCCAGAACGGTTCGCAAGCTGGTTCCGCGTCTCTTGCTCGTTCTGGCTTAAAAGTTTCTGCAAGTGCTCGGGATCCAGTCCCGCCACCTTGCACAGCTTCTCGAACTGGCGATCCGACTCCTTGATGTGCGGCGCCCCTTGAGACTTTCGTTCGAGGTATTCCGCGATGTTTTGGTGACCTTGCAGCTCCGAGTACTCATCGACGTAGATGAATTTCGGCAAGTTCTTGACCACCCAGGTCCGTGCCACCTCTTGGGCGTCCTTGTCGCCAGCAATCGCCTCCGCGAGATCTTCAAGTTCTGAAACAAGCTGGTTCTGCTTGTCCGTTAGGTCGACATCTGCCGCAGCCAACTCCTTGCGCAAGATCTTCAGCGCCTGCGTCGCGTTCGTTGCCCACTGCGTCCGGTCGGGAAGCAGAGTCATTCCGTCGTCAAAGGCCTCCGCCGCAGCTTGGAGCGCAGCCCGATAACCTTCCGCAGCTTTGTCAGCAGCCGCCTGCACTGCAGGCGCTATCCTTCGCAGCTTAGCCTTTACGTCAGCCTCATCGAATGCTTGTGTTGCCAAACCTTCGAATTCGACATGCCGATCCTTTCCGCGATAACACCGCGACACCTCTACGTGCCGCACGTCCTTGGCGAGCGGAAGTATATTGACTAGCTCGGCCCGCTCTTGGTCATCGAGAGCCCAGCGGGAACTCAAGACTTCGGTGTCGTCTGTGCATTCCTCCAACCGTCGATGGCGAGGAAAGTCCTTGATCTTGTTCAGCCCCTGGAACCCTTCTGCCGGATTGAGGCTGTGCAGCGCACGGAGCAGGTTCGACTTTCCACTCTCGTTGCGCCCGAGGATCGCGGTAATCTGAGACACATCGATCGGCCCGCTGTCGTTGATCGAGCGGAAGTTTTTGACGCTGAACGAGACAAGCCGCATGCCACTATTTCACTGTTGTCTACCAGACAATGATACTCCACGAGTGCGTTACCGCGTAGCCTTCTCCCTCGCCGTAGCCCTGGGGGGCGTGATGATTACGCCCGGCCTCGGCCCCGGTAGCATGTACTCACGGCTGAGGAATTTGAGGAGCACGAGCCGCGTGAAGCCTTGCGGCCGAATTCGCTGCGTTCAAGCAGTCATTCCAGTGCGGCTGCGCGTGACCGCAACCGGCCTGCAGGTCCAATGGAAAAGAACTCGCTCGGCGAACCCGAAGGTTACACCGAGCGTTAAGACCACCAAAAGAAGGCACTCGGCAAGTTCACCCATCTGCCAGCCCGTCGGGGGTCTCGCTCACCCCGCCGTTACAACCTCCCTCCAGCCACCGGGCGGCAGATCGATTAGCTTGCCACCCAGCGCCTCGAAGTCGGTGGCCCGGTCGTAGTCCGCAACCTCCTGCGAATAGTGGGTGACGGCGTTGACCAAGCCATAAGCGGTGAGGTCTCCTTCGACGATCAGATGCCTCAGCACCCCTGCCCGCTCGGTGTCGTTAAGCGTGTAGCGGTTGGCCAGCACCTCGACGGCCCTGACTGGGTCACCGGTCAACGGGATCTCGCGTGTCTTCCGCATCTTCAGCGCAATCTGTCGGAAGGTCGTCTCCGAGACGGCCGCCTCCACCACGTCTCGGATCTTCAAGAAGAAGGCCCGGTCGTCGGCGGCGAGCGTGTCGTCGCGATAGAAGTTGGACGACTCGACTTCCGCCGCCAGCGTGCGGCCGACGTGGGTCTTCCGGAGGGTATGGTCCGCGGCAATCAGGCCGTTTCGACATACCAGCCGGAAGATGAGCGGCTGCACAGACAAGGTGCCGCAGCCCACTTCCGAGTTGGAGATGACGATGCCGGCCTGGACCATGTCTCCGGGAGAGACCTCGAACCCCACGCGAGGTGCGACGACCTTCAGGTACATCTTCGTATCGGTGAGTTCCACCGACTCGAAGCGCGCACCTTCGAGGCGCTGCAAGATAGGCAACACGTTCTCTGCGAGGTCGAAGTTGTCCAGCCGCCGGTAGCGGTCGGACAACACCGCCCTCACCTGCCCGTCCAGAGTACGGATCATCCGGCGGTCGCCGTCCGACTGCAGCCAGGTGTTGACGTTGCTGTCCAGCAGCGCGGGCTGCTCACCGCGCATGCGCTCGAAGTAGGCGAACGGGATCTTCAGCTTATCGGCGAGTTGCCGCCGCGCCAGGTCCGTCACGCCGTATTCGCTGGCCACGGTGCTGTCAGCACTGCGGACATCGACAGACATCTTCAATTCACCGACCTCGTCGGTGCGGCAATGAAGCAGCGAAGAAGGCACGACCAGATCGCGCTTCGATTCAATCTGGCGCTCGAGTTCGCGCGCCAGGTCAACAAGAGAACGACCAACTTTCATGAAAGGACTCCTGTACAAGTGCGAGGACGTCCCCGACCAGCGGGGATGACTTTCCCCGCTGGGGTTTTAAAAAAGCGGACCGGGAGACCCGGTCCGGAATGGAGCGCGAAGCAAGTCGCGCAAGGAACCGACGCTAGATGAGACCTCGCTCGGCGAACGACACGACCTCGTTGCCGGCGACCACAAAGTGATCCAGGACACGCACTTCGAGGATTGCCAGCGCGTCCCGCAGCGTTTTCGTCAGCATCTCGTCGGCCCGGCTGGGCTCGGCGACACCCGAGGGGTGGTTATGCGCGAAAATCACTGCAGCCGCGTTGTGCTCGAGCGTGCGCTTGACGACTTCCCGGGGGTACACGCTGGTCTGATCCAGGGTTCCCCGGAACAGTTCCTCCGACGTGATCACCCGGTGCCGGGTGTCCAGGAACAAGGCCATGAACACCTCGCGCTGATGACCCGCCAGGGTGACGCGCAGATAGTCCCGGACCGCCTGTGGCGAACTCAGGAAATCGCGCTGCTGCATCGCCTCAGCGAGCGATCTCCGGACCAGCTCCTTTGCCGCCTGCAGCTTCGAGGAAGCCTGAGGTTGGACGTAGGTGACAGTTGCCGAGGTGTGCAGCAACTGGGACAGGCTGCCGCTCGCATCCCGCAGCAGATGCGTGGCGGTGCGGACGCCGACCAGGACGCCGAGCAGCTCGGTGTCGGACAGCGATTCGATGTTGGAACGCATGGAACTCTCCTCGAGGAACTGCCTGGAGAGCTCCGCCCCGAGGGGAGGAGACTCCCCAGGGGGTGGATTGACGAACTTCAGCTACCGATCAGAATGGGACGTCGTCGGGTTCCATCGCCTTGACGGGCTGCGGCACATCGACTGCTTTTCCATTCACCTTCGCGAACTTGATACGCAGCAACCGTCCCTTGATGGAGACGCCCGGCTGCCCCTTCCGCTCACCCTTTTCGAAGGTGAACATCTCGGGGTAGATGTCGGCGATCCTGAAACCGATGATGACCGCCTTTTCGGCGGCCACGTCGGCCTCGAGTCTGGTCACGACACTCTGGGCGTCAGCGCCGCTGACGCGGCAATCGAACTTCGTGTAGCTGACGTCGCTCTCGTTACCACGCAGGGCCGCAACGGTGCATGCGATGAACTCCTGACCTTTTCGCGGCTTGATCCTGCGGACCCGGTTGAGATAACCGACGCCTTCCACATGCAGATTGAAAAACGACGACTGGCTGTTGGCTTGCCTTTGCTCGGACATGATGGCCTCCGGTTGACTTGAATCACGGAAAAAGAGGAGACCATCCCCTGACGGGGACGATGCTCCCCGACTGGGTTGAAGGAACGACAACATCTCCGAGCCTTGCGGCTCCCGGCTTTCAGGAGATCTGGCCGGATCCGGGCGATGCGTTACGCGCATCAATCGGGCTGACACAGCCAGCGAGAAAATCGCAGCGGCAGCAGGCGAGGAAACGCACTGTGGGCTCCGCATCGGGCCATGGTGATCGGAGGCCAGAATCACGTGCAACTGCACTGGGAAGGCGGGCCACGTCCCCGTCCTCGCAGCAGACGACGAAGTCCAAACGATCGTGGCCGCGTCCCGGCATCCTGCGAGCGACCAAGCGGAAGCCCCGGAATTTGATGGTCCCTTGCCCCTGCGTACGGGCGGCTGACACCTCATCCCGGATGATTGCTCGCAGCATCCGCCACTCCTCGGCCGATGGCTGGCGCCCGCAGTCGGACGGTTGACCCGTCACAGTAGCTGGACCTCGGCCGGCGCCGGCAGATCGCGCAACGCGCCCAGCGAGGCCTCCCGCATCAACCGGAGCTCGGCCGGCGTCGGCGTGACTCGTCGTTGCGTGTGCCGGGGAGCTTCCTCGCCGGTGAAGACCGCCATCGGGACCTCGCCGAACAGCGCGACCGCCGCTTGGACGCGCAGCCTGCCAAGTTCGTCGGCCCCCGGCAGAAAATCGCGCCGGGTGAGCGGCAGCATCTCCTCGCGCAGCAGGCCCCGCTCCCATCGGATCGGTTCGAGGAACAGCGCACGAAGTCCGCGGCCGATTTCCCGGATGGCGGCCCGGCCAGCCTCGTCGCTCAGGCGGTCCTTTTGCATCAGCGTCTGGACCATGCGGACGTGGTAGTCGAATTCGACGATCGCCTCGGCCGTGGCGTAGCCGTAGGGGCTCCGAAACCCGAGTTCGACCGTGACCGGGTTGGAGGACGCCAACACCGAGAGGCTGAGGCCCTTGCGACGAAGGCGTTCGAATTCCGCCTCCCGGGCCTCGATGGTCCGGGCCATCTGGGCGCGGATATCGGTGAGCCGCTGGTAAACGCGGATTAAAATCCAGTCAGCATAGGGATTGTCGTTCGCCGACAAACTCCAGATCGAGCGCAGGATGGACGCGAAGCGCCGTCCCCCCGGGATCGCCGGCGCGCTACCGGCCGCATCGGCCGCTCGCCCGGCAAACATCTGCCAGGCCTCCCGGGTATGCAGGACCATCAGATCCGGGGTCTCCTCGATGAGCCGTCCGATGCTCATGCGGGACGGCGCGACGGTCGATGTCGGGTCAGTCATTGTTCGCTCCTCTGGTGTCGATTCATGTTCGTCGGGTGTGGTCATGGCCTTGGTGCTCCTCAGGGGACGGTTGAGAGTTGGCGCCTCAGATCCGCCAGCAGCGTCCGCAGCTGCGCGCGTTGCGCCTGTGTGGGCATCGATGGGGTTGGGGGATCCGCGGCACTGGAGGCTTCCTCCAGCGCCCTCAGGCGTTGTGCCTCCGCCTCGCGCTGTCTTCTCTCGCGTTCAGCCGCCACGCGAGGTGCAAGCTCGGGGACGAACTGGCCGGCGTTCGCCTGTCGGACCAGCGCCCGCAGGTAGGCCACGGCATTGCGGACGCCTCGGGTACGCAGGCGGCCGGCCAACTCGTCCAGCAAGGCCTGCGCAGCGTCTGGCACTTGAACCAGCAACCGTGTCATGGCGTCCCGCTCGGCCGGCAGCAAGCCGCCAGGGAACAGGAGATCTGGACCCACCACACCGACGGTCAAGCGACGGTCTGACGTATGGGCGTTCGTTGGTTGTAGTGGTGGTTGTAGTGATCTATCTGTAGTTCTTTCTTCTAAAGAACCGGCGGTTTCGGTAGATCCCTCGCGGCGCTTTGGTGCAATCAGCGCAGGCGGATTTGGCGATCCAAGACTGCGGGGTTGCCGCAATCTTGTTTGGCTCGTTGAGTCAATGAAGGCTGTGGAAATGCCGCAGGCTGGGATGCGTTGATTTGAGGCTGGACTCTGGGCCGAGTCGGCCTTGGCGGACAGGAGCGACAGCAAGCGCCCCAGTCGCACCCGCACGAGCAGGCTGGGCGGGATCCCGGCCAGCCGCTCTTCCCAGAGTTCCAGCGCGATCAGGTCGCGCCGGGCCGCCTCCTGCTCCCGGCGCGACAACCCCAGATCCGACTGCCAGCGAGCCATGGCGCCCTCCACCCAGGCGGTTTGGTCGCGGCGGAGTTGGTATCGCATCGCGTGCAGGGCTCTGGAGAGCAGCAGCCCCGCATGGACACTGCCGGCGACCGTGGCGAGTGCCCGGTGGAAGGCGACCGGCGCTCCCAGCAGTTCGGTAACGAAGCGGCTATCAGGGTGGTCTCGTCCGTCACCCGACTTCTCGCCGACGCCCACAAGCCGTCTCGCCAGCTCGTCGAGTTCGACGCGAAAGTAGAGGCGAGCCGGCAGCCCTCGACGTTCCTCGGTCAGAACTGCAAGCTCCCGCAACACCGTTCTCGCAGTGCTCTGCTCCTTCAACGAGAGTCCCGTTTCAAGGGTCCACTGCTCGGCGGTCTTGTAGAACCAGCCGCCATCCCGCTGAACGTGTCGCCCATGGCGAGTCCAGTACAGCGACTGCGACAGAAGCAATGCCGCCTTCACGCTATCGGTGAGATCGACGAGGCGTCGATGGAACGCGATATGCCGCCCCAGCAGCGGCCAGATGAAGGACAGATCCCTCGCTGACTCCGCATCCCGTGTTGGCGCCACGCTCGCTTGACCGTGGTGCCCGGCCTCCAGGCGCCGAATCACTGGAATGACCCCGTCGGCTCCGACAGTCCACCCGCTGCCTGGAGTTGCAGCGCGCGCCACACCGCATCAGTGCGAACACGGAACCAGAGCTTGGCCGGCATCCCGAACCGACGCTCCTCGATGAGGCCGGCACGACGTAGCGTCCGCCGGGCTGTCTCCTGCTCACACCGGGTGAGCCCGGTCTCCTGCCTCCATTGCTCCTGCGAGCGGCTGAACCAGCCTTGGTCAGCGGGCTCGAGCGATTGGGTGGTCCAGATCGCCTGCGACAGCATCAAGGCGGACGTGACGCCGCCTGTGATCGGTACGAGACATCGGTGGAAGCTCACCGGCGCATCGAACACGTCCAGCAGGAGCTCCGGAGTGATTCGGGTACCGTCAGTGAGGGCGGTCATATGTCCGCCTCGAAATCACGGACGATCACTTCCAGGACCGCAATCGGCAGGTCCGGAAACTCCTGGTGAAGCCGGAAGTAGCGATCCCGGGGGCTGGGGTCGGTATTCGCCCGCCACGCCAGGTAGATCCGTTCACGCATGCAGTAGTCCGGCAGGGACACGCGCCCGGGCGCGCGCTGGACGCCCAGTTCCCGGCGCCGCTGAAGTGTCCTCTTGCATCGCATCTTGAACAGAGCGCTCATCAGGGATGTCGAGGCGCCATGCCGGACGAAGTAGGTTTCAAGCGCCTGGGCTTCATGCATCCGCACCACGGCACGAACCCCGGCCTTGAGGGCCTCACAATCAACAGCAACGCTGATGCCGAGACTTCGCATTGAGGCCAGGCGGCCCAGATCCGGCGTCGTCAATTTCCGGAGGTGTGTCAGCAGCGCGCCGCCGATTCCCGCAGCCGCGAGTTCTTCGGTCTGCCTGTCGGTGAGTTGCGTCGTCAGGTGATTCAGCAGCACCAGTCGAATCTGGGGGTCATGCACGCTCAGCATCGGAGCCCTCCGGCGAGGCAGGCTGAAGGCGACGAACCGCCAGACCTGCGCAGCCCCTCCAGCAGCCGCCAGAAGGCTTCTGCTGACGGATCCGAGGAATCCATCAGCCAGCGGACAAAGTCGGCCTCTGGCGTCGCGCTGGCGCACGCATTGGGCGCTTGTGCCCCTGTGACGACGGACAGCAGCGTCCATGCCCGCCACGCTGCGGGATCCTGTTGTGCGCCCTCTGGGAGGCCCTCCAGGCGGCAGCCGGCGACGGCTGTCGGATCGGCCACCACCAGCGGACGGATGCCCGCCAGTTCCGCGAAACTGAACATCTGCTCGACCAGAGCCTCCGTTTCGGGTCGCTCGGTTGGTGCCGCATCGCGTACAGGAACTGACGACTCGCAACTGCCTGGGTCGTTCACACCAGCTCGAGCCTGCCTCGGGGTCTGCCCGGACGAAATCCTGAGCGCGTCGACAGGAATGCCAATCGCGCCAGAAAGGGCCAACTCACAGCGCAGGACCGTGTCGGAAACCGAGAATGCCGCCCCCCGCACGTGCGCTTCCGCGACAGCCTTGAATACGGGCTCGAAGACGCTGGAAAAGAGCTTTTCCTCGTCGATGCCGCTGTGGGCCAGCGCGACCCGGCGCAGGGCATTCAGCCTGGGTTGCAGAGTCTTCACGTCGAGGCCTGAAAGGCTCTCGACCGCATCGCCAAGTGTTCGAAGCCGTTCGTGTGCGTACAGGTACAGCGCGAGCGTGGCCGTGTTCACCGACAACCCCACCCCGTGCAGCGAATCCTCGAGCGTGCGGAGGCTGTGGCGCCTGCCCTGCTCGACTTCCAGCCGCTGCTTGAGCGCGACAATGCCGCTGGCGCGATCCCAGAAGCTCATTTCGCCGCGCAGTTCGTTCTCGATGAGGTGTGCCGTAAGCACATGGCTCTCGGAGCACCAGGGTCGGAACAGCACCACGACCTTGCTGAAGCGCGGATCGCGGGTCTCTGCCCAGAGCTCGCGGAGCGCCCTGAGCCGGGAATTGCCGCCCGCTTCCACGATGAACCCGGCCTCGCCCGGCCGACGCGTCACCGCCAGCGGGCTGCGGAGACCACTGGTGCGAATGGATTCCTTGATGTCCTCGAACTTCGCATTGCGGGAACGGCGGGGGTTGTGCTCGTAATCCCGTACGGCATCGATTGAGAGTTCAAGCTGGCGTTCGAGCCCGTCATCATCCTCAAGGGGTAGCAAATTGCCCCCGGGAGCACCCGGATTGCCGACCTTGAGGGCATCCGCGACTCTGCGCTGGCGATCATCCATCGAATTCCGGGTGCTCATCGGGCGCCACCTCGCGTCGGCGAGAGGTCAGCCTCGCGGCCGTCAAGCTCCGGGAACAGTTCCCAGACCAGTCGATGCATGACATCCCAGGCGCTTGGCATCGCCCCGCGCCGTCGCCTTTCCAGCCGGTGAACCGGCATGCGCAGCGTGGCAGCCTCCTTATAGGCCTTGGCATGTGGCACCACCGTGCCGAGCAAGGAAATCCGGCCAGCGTCGTCCGAAAACTCGAGCGCGAGACTGTCCGCAATGAGACGGGCATCGAGCGTCCGGTCCTGGCGATAGATGAGAACCTTCAGCGGAGCAGCGCCCTCACCCAGCACGCTGCCCGGCCCCAGACGCTCGAGGAGTTGGAGCGTGCCGTCGTGAAATTCTCGCGCCGACAGCATTTCAGGTGTCACCGGCGAGAGAAGACAGTCTGCCGCCATGACCGCGGCATCCTGCAAAGGTCCTAGGGCACCCTGCGTATCGACCAGGACGAAGTCGAACGAATCGCCCACGAATCCGCACCGCAAGGCCACCCGCAGCCGATAGCCTCTGTCGATGCGGCTTAACAGCCAGGCCGGCAAGCGCCCTTCCGGGTCGTCGGACGCCACCAGATGCAGATTGTGAACGTCAGTCCGCACCACAGTGGCGGCGGTAACCTGCCCTCGGACGATGACCTCGGTGAGCCCTAGGGCCGAGCCCGGCTCGCACAGTGGGAAGTACTTCGAGAGCGAGGGCTGAACATCTGCATCAACGAGCAAAACCCGCTGTCCCAATTCGGCCAGAAGCGCCCCGAGGTTTGCGGCGAGCGTGGTTTTACCCACGCCGCCCTTAGTGCTGACAATGGTCAGAATGAACATCGATTCCTCGATTTTCTTGGAGTCCTAACCCCCTTTCACGGAATCGCGAGCCAAAGTGTAAAGTCAGCCCCCCAAATAGCTGCTCAGCCCCAATGAGTCGAAAATCGTGCGGATGCGAGCCAACTCGGAATGGACAGTTACGCGGCTTATTTGGAGCTCTCTGGATACAGCAGTAACGCCGGCGCCGTCCCGCCATATCAACTGGCAAATGGACTGCTGCCGGGGCGTGAGCCTTGCGCAAGCAGTTTCGAGATCGATAGCAAGTTCTGCCCGCACGATCGGTCCCTCCAGTGATCCGCCCCGAATCCATTCGGGGACCTCCTCATGCGTTTCAATTCCATCGGAATTTCCTTCCGACCTATCCACTGAGAACGTACGCAGATCCCCTGCGCGTCTTGCCGAAAGAGCAGCTCTGACAAAGTCCGTGAGCTTGTTCATCAACACCTGAGCAATCAGCGGATCTGACGGGTGAGCCCACGAATCGCTCACACGTTTCTTTCGTATGTAGATCCAGTGCGTCAGACATTCCTGAAGCAAGTCATCGAATTCGAACCGTCTCAATGACAGGTACCTTTTTCGATATCTGGCGACCAACCGCACCGCGACGGACATTTCCTTCTTTTCCAGTAGAACCTCGCACCTCGAGTCCATGGCCGTATCCTCCTTGATTACGAACGGCCCGCATCTCAAGCCAATTCATCAAGCCGCGCACGCCCTTTCTGAAGCTGAAGCCATCCAGGTTCTCTCTCGGGGAAATTCCCCCAGACAGCCTTGCGCGGATCGCGGGATCAAACTGCGCCTCGCGGCCTACGACGCAGATTCCGGCAACCGCTTCAACTTCATCTCGGAGCAAAAAGGAAGAGCACTAGTCCATCACGCGGCCAGCGAAGCTGCGCCGTCGGCCATAGGTCTGTCGGATCGATATCAGAACGAATAATTGGAGGCAGGAGTCGATTCAGGCGCGGGCGAATTTGCAGAATGACTGAGTGGCCGGCCCGCTTATGGCTACCAGCCGATGAATTCCTCCAACTGCACATTGCAGCTTCAGGCGCCTGAGGCACACCGGAGTTCAGCGCGTTCATGGGGCGCACCTGCAGTCCTTAACAGTTTTTCGTTGAATTCCGTTATGGGTGTTATAGCGGGCCATTTTTCCCCGCGACGTGACCGTAGAACGCAAGCAAGACCCAGCAATTTCGGAGAATGCGAGGCAAGCATGAGCGAACCACCTGTGCAGGTAGCCCCCGCCCCTTACGTCACGATCAATCTGGCAGCGGCGATTACAGGACTGTCGGAAAAGGCCATCCGCCGAAAAATCGAGGAAGGCAAATGGATTCAGGATCGGGAATATCGACGAGCACCCGATGGAGGAATCTTCATTTCCATCGGAGGCTACAGAAACTGGGTCGAAAAAGGAGAACTTCCCTAGCGAACGCCCGACAATGACTCTCGAATGGTCAAGGGCCGGAGGTCAAGCCAAGCATGAACGCTTGAAGAGGTTCATTTTTCGTGAGGTGCCAATGAACGTTGACTCTGATCAGTTCAAGCCCCTGCTCGAGCACGCACTGCAGGTGTTGTGCGCCTTCATTCGCTGCGCAAAGGACGGCGACCTGCCTCCGCCAGTCCTGCTGGCCGAGGCCGAGTCCGCTGTCATGTTTTTGAGTTCGTACTGCTGCTCGACCCAAAACCCGGAGCAGTAACTTCGGGGGCGGCAGGCCGCGCCCTCTCCCCGAACGGTCTTGAATACCTGCTCAGATACGCGTAATGCCCAAGCCGTTGGGCTCATCCCAATCAGGAAAATTTCCGCCCCGGGCATTTGAACGCGTAACCCGTCTCCCAACGGCCGGGATCAGTCGGCACTTTGGAAGCCTGAATTACGGGCTGACCAACAGGGGCACGGCGATGACGAATTCCGCAGCCAAGGACTTGGCTCTGACGGCATACGCTCCGGGATGCATCAGGCTTATGATACGGGTCCGCAGTTGCAGGGGGCTGTCTCTACCCTGCAATAACCGTTGTCAGGCAGGCCTGCGCATCACGAGATGCCGTCCGGCCCTGCTACCTGAACCCCGCGCTATTCGACCGTCTGGCACGTGCCTACGGTCGCTGCCGTTCGCCCTGCTTCAGCCGACAGCGCGAACAATCCAAGTCACGCAATTCAGCGGGAAATCGCCATGGCGAAATTGCCTTGCAGCCTGCCTGCGATGCCACTCGCTTCGGCTTCCGTTTGCACTGCGTCGCTCGAGCCACGGGCATATCGACGACCGCGTCTGCGGCTTAGCCTTGTGCCGGGCAATCGAGCAAAAACCCCAAGAGGTCATTCAGTCATATGGCAATAGTCGGAGGAAAACCACATGAATTTTATGCCACTTACACACCCCAATCCGCCCTCGTCACATCGAGGCCCCCAGGGGGCCAAGACTCGAGCGATGCGGAAGTTCGCTCAGTGGAGCCCCCTCAACCAGGCAATCTGGCTCAGCCAGGGCCGACGCCACGGGATCGTGGAGCAAGGCTCGGCGGCATCGCCCAGGAGCCTCCTACAAAGCGTTGCGCTGAGGAGGAGCCGTTGAGCAATGTCACGAACAGGAAGCGGCGTCGAGGTGCGCAAATCGTGCATCCGAATCAAGATTTGTCACAGGGGGATCACCATTCGCGAGCGACTGACGGTCAACGGCCAACCCGTTGCACCGACGCCGGCGAATCTCAAATACGCCCAGCGGGTTGCTGCCGAGATCCGGCGGCGGATAGCCAAAGGGACCTTCGAACTGGGCGAGTTCTTTCCGGACTCCAAATTGCTGCTGCCGGCCGAAGTGTCGACGTTCGGCAAACTGGCGGACCTGTGGCTGCAATCCAAGGGCCGCCTAGCAGGCGCAACCCGCGACCAGTACAGCACCGCCGTGCGATTCTGGAAGCGAATGCTCAAGGAAAACACCCGGGTCCCGGACATCAGCCACAAGCTGCTGGTCAGCAAGATTGGGAGCTATCCCTGGCCAAGCGCAAAGACCCACAACAACTACCTGATCGCCCTGCGGGGCATCTTTGGCATGGAATTCCGTGGGGCCTCGGCGATTTTCAATCCCATGATCGGGATAGAGAACATGGTCCTGGTCAAACGGCTGCCCGACCCGCTGTCCGTCGAGGAACGGGAGATGATCCTGGCAGACATGCGCAGGCACTACGACGAGCGGGTCGTCGCCTATTTCCAGTGGATGTTCTATACGGGCATGCGTCCGGAGGAGGCCATCGCCCTGCGTTGGTCGGACATCGACCTTCGCCGCCATGTCGCGAGGGTGCAGCGGGTCCGGACCTTCAAGGGTAGCGAGCGGGAAGGCACCAAGACCCATACCGTTCGTGACGTAGATCTGGTGCCGAAGGCGCTGGAGGCCCTCACGGTCATGAAGCCGTACACGCGGATGGGCAAGCAGGAGAGAAAGCGGGAGGAGGACAACAGCGCCGATGTGTTCCAGAACCCTCTCACGGGGCTTCCCTGGCACGACGAGCGGAGCCAGCGCGACACCTACTGGAGACCGACCCTCAAACGTCTAGGGATCCGTTGGCGACGGGCCTACAACACAAGGCACACGTTTGCGACGGTAGCTCTGATGGCGGGGGTGCCACCAGCGTACATTTCGAACCAGATAGGCAACTCGGTGAAGATGCTGCTGGAGAAATACGCGAGGTGGATTCCGGGAGGCGACAACGGCAATGCGAAAGCGATGCTGGAGGCGGCGATGGGGGATTCGGGAAAGCTATTCGTCCCAAATTCGTCCCAAATGGTAGATCAGGGGTCTGATCACCGCTGAGAATTTATTTAAAAATCCTCAGCTTAAGTCTTATTTTCGTTGGTAGGCGCGATTGGACTCGAACCAACGACCCCCACCATGTCAAGGTGGTGCTCTAACCAACTGAGCTACGCGCCTAGGGTCCCCGAAGGCCGCAAAGATTAGCCGAATCACACGCGTTCGACTACCCCCCTTCCGACATCCGTTCTTTCAGGCGATGCCGAGCTCGAGGCAGCGCGCCCGGAGCACCGAAATCTCGTCCCGGATGCGCGCCGCTTCCTCGAATTCCAGGTCGCGCGCCTTCGCGTACATTTCCTGTTCGAGCTTGCGAATCCTGCCGCTGAGCTGGTCGGGCGACAGCCCGGCGTAATCGGCGCGCGCCTCCGCCGCCTTGCGCTGGGTGCGGACCCGGCCGCTGCCCGGGATCGCGTAGGCGCCCTCCATGACGTCGGCGACCGACTTCGTGATGCCGCGCGGCACGATGCCGTGCTCCAGGTTGTAGGCAATCTGCACTTCGCGGCGACGCTCCATTTCGTCCAGCGCGCGGCGCATCGAGCCGGTCATCTCGTCCGCGTAGAGGATGGCGCGCCCGGCGATGTTGCGGGCGGCGCGGCCCACGGTCTGGATCAGCGACCGGTCCGAGCGCAGGAAGCCCTCCTTGTCCGCGTCGAGCACGGCAACCAGGGAGACCTCGGGGATATCGAGGCCCTCGCGCAGCAGGTTGATGCCCACCAGCACGTCGAAAACGCCCAGCCGCAGGTCCCGAATGATTTCCACGCGCTCGACGGTGTCGATGTCCGAGTGCAGGTAGCGCACGCGCACACCGTGCTCGCTGAGGTAATCGGTGAGGTCTTCCGCCATCCGCTTGGTGAGCGTGGTGACCAGCACCCGCTCGCCGCGGGCGACGGTCGTGTTGATCTCGGACAGGAGGTCGTCGACCTGCGTCGCGGCGGGCCGGATCTCGACCTCGGGATCGATGAGGCCGGTCGGTCGCACCACGAGTTCGACGACCTGGCCCGCGTGCTCGTTCTCGTACGGTCCGGGTGTCGCGGACACGAATATCGTCTGCGGCGCGATCCGTTCCCACTCGTCGAAGCGCAGGGGCCGGTTGTCGAGCGCGCACGGCAGCCGGAATCCGTATTCGACGAGGTTTTCCTTGCGCGCCCGGTCACCGCGATACATGCCCCCCAGCTGCGGAATGGTCACGTGGCTCTCGTCGACGATCAGCAGCGCATCCGGGGGCAGGTAGTCGAACAGCGTCGGCGGCGGTTCTCCCGGCTTGCGGCCCGACAGGTGGCGGGAGTAGTTCTCGATGCCGTTGCAGTACCCGATCTCATTCATCATCTCGATGTCGAAGCGGGTCCGCTCCTCGAGCCGCTGCGCCTCGACGAGCTTGTTCGCGTTGCGCAGTTCGGTCAGGCGCTCCTTGAGTTCGATCTTGATCGCCTCGATGGCGGCCAGCACGGTCTCGCGCGTCGTCACGTAGTGGGACTTCGGATAGATCGTCAGCCGCGGGGCCTGGCGCAGCACCTCGCCGGTCAGTGGATCGAACCAGGACAAGGCCTCGATCTCGTCGTCGAACAGCTGCACCCGGACGGCGTCGCGCTCGGACTCGGCCGGGAAGATGTCGATCACGTCACCGCGCGCGCGATAGGTGCCCCGGGCCAGCTCGACGTCGTTGCGCACGTACTGGAGTTCGGTCAGCCGTCGCAGAATCTGCCGCTGATCCATCCGGTCGCCCCGCTTGAGGTGCAGCACCATCGAGTGGTACTCGCCGGGATCGCCAAGACCGTATATCGAGGACACCGTCGCGACGATGATGGTGTCCGGCCGTTCCAGCAGTGCCTTGGTGGCGGACAGTCGCATCTGCTCGATGTGATCGTTGATCGAGGCGTCCTTCTCGATATACGTGTCCGAGGACGGCACGTAGGCCTCGGGCTGGTAGTAGTCGTAGTAGGAGACGAAGTACTCGACGGCATTGTCGGGAAAGAATTCGCGCATTTCGCCGTAAAGCTGCGCCGCGAGGGTCTTGTTCGGGGCCAGCACGATGGCCGGACGCTGGACCACTTCGACGACGTTCGCGATCGTGAACGTCTTGCCCGAACCCGTGACGCCCAGCAGGGTCTGGTGGGCGAGACCATCGTTGAGGCCGCGGACCAGCGCTTCAATCGCCTGCGGCTGGCCGCCGGCCGGCTTGAATGCGGAGTTGAGTCTGAGTCTGGATTCCATCACCTGGTCCGGGCCGGGGTTAGCCGTGCACGATAACGCAATTGTCGAACTGGGCGCATGGCATGCCGCGCGCTCACGGGCTACGTCCGAACTGGGCAAATGCGCTCATTTTCCCGCACGGCAGACGTCTCGACCAATATGCAATTGACCGCCCGCCACTGGCTCAGTACCATACGCCGCCCATCCACTCCCCGGTAGCTCAGTCGGTAGAGCAAGTGACTGTTAATCACTGGGTCGGCGGTTCGAGTCCGTCCCGGGGAGCCATTATTCCCAAGCGTCGATTTACCGTCCGGCGCTCAACGCTGCGCAGGCAGCGCATCCCGGGCCAGCCAAGGCCCGATGCAGGGCCCGGCGGCCCGCAGTTCATGACTCATCGTGATTCGCCCCTGGGGCAACACCACACGCCCATCGCGCAATCAGTGCGCCGCTGACGGCGAACGCCAATTCCCGACGCGCCGCCGGTCGTCGGCACCGCGCCGGCTCAACCGCACTTCGAATCCCCACAGTTCAGGCAGGTCAGGCAGTTGTCCATGCTGACCACGGCCTTCGCGTGGCAGACATTGCAGAAGCTTGCCGAGGCGGGGATCCCGTCCTCGGCTGATGTCCCGGCTTTCGCGTATGGAGCGGGGGCGCTGAGCGGCGGCAGCATGCCGATCTGCCGCAGGTGGGTTTCGATGACGTCGCCGATCTCCGCCACCAGCGACGGCATGTACTTGCCGCCTTTCTTGAAATAGCCCCCTTTCGGGTCGAACACGCTGCGCAGCTCGTCGGCCAGGAAGGTCACGTCGCCGCCCTTGCGGAACACCGCCGAGATGATGCGCGTCAGCGCGACGATCCACTGGAAGTGTTCCATGCTCTTCGAGTTGATGAAGATCTCGAAGGGCCGTCGCAGTTCGTGCGACGTGCCGGGATTGAGCACGATATCGTTGATCGTCACGTACAGCGCGTGCGGCGACAGCGGCGTCTTGATCTTGTACGTGGACCCCATGAGCAGCTCCGGGCGCGCGACACGCTCGTGCATTTCCTCCATCACCGAGTGAGCACCGGCGGCAGCGACACCGGGCGAGCTGCCCTGCTCCACCAGTTCGACCTTCACGATTTTCCTGTCGATGCGCGCAACCATGTCGTTTCTCAATATGCCCCGTAGTAGCCTTCCTTGAGCGCGTCGAACAGGTTCGCCGCGGTGTGCACCTGTCCCTCGTACTCGATTTCATCGCCGCCCGCGAACTCCAGCGTCGTGCCGTCGTCCAGCGTGAAGCGGTAACGGGTGCTCGCGAGTTCCGCCGGCCGCACCAGCACGCCCTGGAAGGCGCCGGGGTTGAAGCGAAAGGTCGTACAGCCCTTCAGGCCCAGTTTCCACGCTTCCAGGTAGATGTCCTTGAAGGCCTCGAACGCGATGTCGGTCGACACGTTGACGGTCTTCGAGATCGACGAATCGATCCAGGCCTGGGCCGCGGCCTGCATCGCGAGGTGCCGGGCCGGCGCGAGTTCGTCAGCGGCGACAAAATAGTCGGGCAGCGCAGCGGCGTCGGTGCCCGCGTCGACCAGCGTGCTATAGGCAAGGTACTCGAACGAGAGGACCTCCATCGGTTCCCGTGTATTGCGGCCCTCGCGGATCACGTTGCGGATGTAGCGGTGCGAAAAGCTCGGTTCGATGCCGTTGCTGGCGTTGTTCGCGAACGACAGGGCGATGGTCCCGGTCGGGGCGATGGACGAGTGATGCGTGAAGCGCGCGCCGATCTCCGCCAGGGCCTCGACCAGGGCCGGGTCCTCGCCGGCGATGCGCTGCATGTAGCGGCTGTACTTCGCGTGCAGCACCCTGCCCTTGATGCTGTCCCCCGCCCGCCAGCCGTCCGCCACCATCTCCGGGCGCTGCGCGAGCATTTCGCGGGTGACGGTGAAGTCCTGGTCCAGGACCGGCGCCGGCCCCTTCTCGCGCGCGAGTTCCAGGGCGACCCGCCAACCGACGAGCGACAGTTCGCGCGCCAGCCGACCGGTCATCTCGACCGCCGCCGTGCTGCCGTAGGGGATCCGCAGCAGCGCGAGCATCGAGCCAAGACCCAGGAACCCCATGCCGTGCCGCCGCTTGAGACGCAGCTCCTCGCGCTGCGCCACCAGCGGCAGGTGGTTGATCTCGACCACGTTGTCGAGCATGCGCGTGAAGACGGCGACGACTTCGCGGTAACGCGCCCAGTCGAAGCTCGCGTCCTCGGCGAACGGCCGCTCGACGAAGCGCGTCAGGTCGATCGAGCCGAGCAGGCAGGCCCCATACGGCGGCAGGCCCTGCTCGCCGCAGGGGTTCGTCGCGCGGATGTTCTCGCAGAACCAGTTGTTGTTGAACTCGTTGTAGCGGTCGATGAGGATGATGCCCGGCTCGGCATAGTCGTAGGTCGAGCGCATCACGTGGTCCCACAGCTCGCGCGCGTCGACCCGGGCGTGGATGCGATGGGCCACCAGGCCGTCCCCGTTGACGAGGTACTCGTCGTCGGCCGGCCCCGCGCGCCACAGCACGTGGGTGGGATCGCGCGGGTCGATGCCCGCCACCTGCAGCTCGCGCGCGCTCGCCGGAAACGCCAGTGGCCAGTCACCGCCGCCCTCCACCGCGCGCATGAAATCGTCGGGGACGAGCAGCGACAGGTTGAACTGCCGCAGGCGCCCGTCCTCCCGCTTCGCATCGATGAAGGCCCGCACGTCGGGATGGCTGATATCGAAGGTCGCCATCTGCGCGCCACGCCGTCCACCCGCGGACGAGATCGTCATGCACATGCGGTCGAAGATGTCCATGAACGACAGTGGTCCCGACGTGCGCGAACCGGCACCCGCCACCCACGCGTCCCGGGGCCGCAGCGTCGAGAATTCATAGCCAATCCCTGCGCCCGACTTCAGCGTCAGCCCCGCCTCGTGCAGCTTGCCAAGGATGTCGTCCATCGAGTCGCGAATGGTGCCGGACACCGTGCAGTTGATCGTCGACACCGCGCCGCGCCAGTCGCCAGCGCCCGCATTCGCCAGGATGCGACCGGCCGGGATCGCCCCGTTCTGCAGGGCCCACAGGAAGCGCGGCAGCCAGGCCTGCTGAAGCTCGGCGGTGTGTTCCTGCGCGGCGAGGGTGCGCGCGACGCGCAGCAGGCTGTCCGCGGGGGCATTATCGATGACGGCGCCATCGGCGCCGCGAAGCTGGTACTTGCGGGACCAGATGTCGAGGGAAGCCGGCTGCAGGGGAATGCTCATGGTGGCGTTCCCCCGGTCCGGCGTGCGGGCTTCGTTCATGCAATGGGAATTCCGGAAAGGCCGCCGGCGCCCGGCAGCGTGTAGTCAAGCGTAGCGCAATCGCGCCCTGCCGGTGCGCGGCCTCAGATGGCGCGGGAAAAGCGCTGACCCGTCCCAGCCTGGCGCAGGTAGCGGTCGAAGCACATGCAGATGTTTCGCAACAGCAACATGCCCGGGGGCAGCACGCGGATACGCGTGGGGTCCAGCGCCACCAGACCATCGTCGACCATGCCTGCGAGAGCGGCCAACTCGGCGGCGAACGCACTGGCGAAGTCGATTGACCAGCGCGCCTCGAGCGCGGGGATGTCAATCTCGCCCTGGCAGGCGAGCCCCATGATAACCGCGCGCCGCAGCCGGTCGTCGTCGGACAGCGCGTAGCCGCGCACCACCGGGATGCCACCCTCGTCAATCCGGGCCTGGTAGTCGTCCAGCGTCTTGGCGTTCTGCGCGAAGCAGTCGTCGAAGGAACTGATCGCGCTCATGCCGAAGCCAATGAGATCGCAGCCGGCGCGGGTCGAGTAGCCCTGGAAGTTCCGCTGCAGGGTGCCGGCGCGGCGGGCGCGCGCGAGTTCATCGTCTGGCAGCGCGAAGTGGTCCATGCCGATCGCGTCGTAACCGGCATCGCCCAGCATGCCGATGGCGGCCCCCAGCAGCGCGAGCTTCTGGTCGGCGCCCGGCAGCTGGCTTGCGTCGATCTGGCGCTGGGTCTTGAACATGTGCGGCAGGTGCGCATAGTTGAACAGGGACAACCGGTCCGGCCGCAGCGCGATCGTCTTCGCCACCGTGCGGCCGAAGCTCGCGAGGGTCTGCTGCGGCAGGCCATAGATGAGATCGAAACTCAGGGACTCGAAGCCCGCCTCACGCGCGGCGGCCACCACGGCGACGGTCGCCGACTCGCTCTGCACGCGATTGACCGCGAGCTGCACGCGCGGATCGAAATCCTGGATCCCGAGGCTCAGTCGGTTGAAACCCAGCACGCGCAGTGACCTGACCGTCGCCGGCGCCACCGTGCGCGGGTCGACTTCAATGGAGATCTCGCAGTCCGGCGCGACGCGAAAGGCGCTGCGCAAAGCGTCCAGAAGCCGCGCGAGCTGTTCGACGTCGAGAAAAGTGGGGGTGCCACCGCCGAGGTGCAGCTGGTGCACCTCGCGCTGCCCGCCGTGGAGGTCGGCACGGCGCGGGATCTCCTTCAGCAGACGTTCGAGATATTCGGCACCGCGTGCGCGATTCTTCGTGACGACCTTCGTGCAGGCACAGTAGAAGCAGACCTTGGCGCAGAATGGTATGTGCACATAGAGCGACAGCGGGCCGCCGCTGCTGCGCCCCGCTATCACGGATGGCTGGGCGGCAAGCTCTTTCGCGCCGAAGGCGGGCGTGAACTGCACCGCTGTCGGATAGGACGTGTAGCGCGGGCCTGCAACGTCGTATTTGCGGATCAATTCGGGCGAAAAACTCATGCTCATGGGACGTCGACCTCGGCCGCGAAACTGTGGCAAGGGTCACCCCTCGGCGCCCACGCGACCTTGACGTGGATCAACCCCGTCCGGAGTGCCGGGCGCTCACCTCCCCGGCGGCCTTGGCCCGTACGGTCAGGGACCGTCGGCCCGGGCTGACTTCACCCCGGGGCAAGCCCGTTCGTGGCACCGGTCACTGGCAGGCTGCGCACATGGACGTCGCGCTGGGGGAACGGGATCTCGATGCCGTGTTCCTTGAATGCGCGGAAAATCCTGGAGTTCAGTTCGTGACGGATATCCAGGCGATCGCCCAGTTCACGCGCGTGCACCATCAACTGGAAATTGAGCGCGCTTTCGCCGAAACCGTTGAACAGCACGGCCGGGGCGGGCTCCTTCAGCACCTTGGGGTGGGACTGGGCAATCTGCATCAGCAGCGCGCTGACCTGGTCGATGTCGGAGTCGTAGCCGACGCCGATGTCGATCACCACGCGCGTCACCTGGTCGGTCAGCGTCCAGTTGACGAAACGCTCGGTGATGAAGTTCTTGTTCGGGACGATCAGCTCCTTGTTGTCCGCATCCATGATGGTCGTCGCGCGGATCTGGATCTTGCTGACGCGTCCCGAGAGGTCCCCGATCGTCACCACGTCGCCGACCCGGATCGGGCGCTCGAACAGCAGGATCAGGCCTGAAATGAAATTCGCGAAGATCTCCTGCAGACCGAAACCGAGACCGACACCGAGCGCGGCGATGAGCCACTGCACCTGGGACCAGCGCAAGCCCAGCGTGCCCAGGGCGAGCGTGACACCCAGCGCGACGATGAAGTACTGCACGAGCGTCGTGATGGCGTAGCGGCTGCCGCGATGGATGCCGAGCCGCTGCAGCAGCGCAATCTCCAGGACACCCGGAATGTTGCGCGCGGCCAGCATCGTGATCGCAATCATCACCACCGCGACACCCGCGTTCGCGATCGTGATCGGGGCGAGCTGGGCGGCGCCCTGCGCATCCTTGACCTCGATCTGCCACAGCGTGACCTTGTCGAACACCGTCAGCGCCGGGAGTACGTCGTGCCAGACCCAGTACAGCGCGAACGCAGCCGTCCAGCCGGCGACGTTGCGGATGATGAGGCGTGCCTGCTGGTTCATCAGCGCCAGATCCGGTGCGGGTTCGTGTTCTTCCACCGCCTCCTCGGCGCCTTCGCCCACGACGGCCGGCGCCGCGACCGTCGCCGCGATCCGCTGCTGGGCGACGCGCAGCCAGCGCAGCGCCAGGTGATGCATGATCACGACGCCCAGCGCGAGCATCACGGTATCCAGGTAGTACTCGCTGAGTTGCAGCGCCGTGTAGTGATAGCCGAGTCCCGACAGCACCATCAGGACCAAGGGCGCCCCGTTCGCGATCAGGGCCCAGGCCGGGCGGCCGCGCGTGACCCAGCTCGAGGGGTAGTGCAGGGCCATCTGGTGGTGCAGAACGCCGGCGCGCTTGGTCAGCCAGGCGGTGAACCATACGGCGACGCCCATCGCCAGCAGAAACAGCAGTCGCCGCAGGCTGTACTGGAAAGCGGGATTGGACCCCCACTCGAATGCGGTGGCCACGGCATAGGCCGGGACGAAGACCTGGCCGAGGCTGAGCCAGCGGCGGCGCACCCGCTCCACCGCGTCCTGCGGCCACAGGAAATGCTTCAAGGCCACGCCGTTGCGGCCGAGGAACACGCGCACCCACAGCAGCGCGAACAGCAGTTGCGCCGCCTTCGAACTGAGCTGGCCCAGCGCGATCGAGAACTCCGCGCCCGCATAGCCCGCGGTCAGCAGGTCGGAAACCAGCCACAGCGCGAGCGGCAGCGGCAACGCGATCAGCGTCGTGACCAGCAGCGCGGTGAGCGTGTTGCGCAAGCGATCCCCGGTCGGCGCGCCCACGGGCTCGCCGAGCTGCGCAAGGTAGCTGCGCAGTCGGGTCCGGGCCCGCACCAGCGCCGCGATGGCCGCCACGATGAGGAGCAGGCGCGGCCATGCGCGCCGGGCGCCATTCCTCACGTCCGAGATGGTCTGTGACCAGTTGGACGGACTCAGGAACCACTGCGTGGCGGTCACCACATCGCCAATCGATGCGAGCGAGAGCGGCGGCGCGTTCGGCATCCACAGCAGCCGCTCGTCGAGGAAGGCGGCGTAATTCGCAACCGTCGTCGTGAGCTGCTGCAGCTCGAAGTCGGCCGCGTCCAGCATGCGCAGGTAGCTCGACAGGTTCTCGTCCAGCGTGTTCAGCAGTTTCTTCTGGTCGACGAACAAGGCCCTGGCCTGCGTCATCTCCCCGGTCGACAGCGGCGCGGCCGGCGGATCGAGCCTGGCCACGAGGGTCTGCAGGTCCTCGCCCGTGTCGGCCGTCGCGCGCAGCTTTTCGTCGATCTCGATGCGGGCGAGCCCGACCCGCGAGACCTTGGTTTCGTTGAGCTTGTTCAGTCGTCGCAGGGTACGCAGCTCCGGCAGCTGCCGGCGCTGGTCGACCAGGATCCGGCCCAGGCTCGAGGAGGCCCCGGCGATCTGTGCACGCTGGCGGGCGCGGTCGAAATCCGCGTTCAGTCGCTGTCGCCGTTCGCTGTATTGCGCGCGTTCGCGCACCGCGGTCGCCTGCTCGTCGAGCACTTCGGACAGGCCACGACTGAGCCTTGCGTTGTCCTTGGCGAGCTGGCGGATCAGCGGGTGGGCATGCGCGGCATCGCGCTGCGCCTGGGTCGCATCGTCGAGAATCCGCTGCAGCTCCGCCTGCCGCTTGTCGAGCAGGAGCTGCTCGAGCGCACCCACCCGCGCAGTGGCGCGGGCCAGGTTCGCCTCGGCGAGGCGGCGGCGCGCCGCGTTGATTTCGAGACGGATGCCGTGACTCAGCTGCTCCTGGTTCAGCATGTCGAGCTCGGCCCGGCGCGCGGCGATCTCGGCTTCGGTCAGGACATCCTTGGCCCGCGACAGTTCGCTGACCGCGTCCACATCGGGACTCGACAATCCCAGCTCCAGCTCGCCGATGCGCGCCGAAATGCGGTTCTTGTCCTGGACGATTTCCGCCGGGCGGCCCTGCAACGCGCGATCGCGCAGCTCATAGCCACTCAATTTGCTTTCGATGGCGGTCCGCTCCGTCACGGCCGCCTCCAGGACCTGCTGCAACTCGGCCAGCGACAGCTGCATTTCCTGCCCGGTCACGGCCGGCGCTTCGGCAGCGGCATTCGTGCGACGCAGCTCGCTTTCGAGCTGCTTGAGGGTCGAGGGGCCGCTCGCCAGGGTCTTCGCGTACTTCGCGGTTTCGGCGACGTTGTCGTCGTGGGCCTGGACCAGGTTGCGGACCTGCTGCAGCAGTTGCAGCAACTGGTCGCGCGCAGGGTCCGTCGCCGGGCGACGTTCGACCTCGGCAAGCCTGGCGTCGATTTCCTCCAGCGTCGGTGCGGCGGCGGCCGGCAGGACCATCACGAAGAGCAACAGGACGAACAGCAGGCGGCACATTCCCGACTTGCCCTCCGGGGGCGGAATTTGGTGGGGCGAGTCTAGCAGAGCGTCCCCGCAGCGGCTGCGCCACTGTCCGTCGCCACGCCGGCTTCGCTGTTGCAGCTGGCGTTCGATGGCCGATAATCCAGACCTGTTGAATTCGAACACAGCGCATGCGTTCAGTCCTCTGTACCGCTCTGCTGCTCTCCCTGTTGCCGGCTGGCCATGCCGCGGAGCTGACGGGATTCGAGGCGCCGGCATTCCTGTCGGGCCCGACGGTGTCACGCTCCGCCTTCGGCGTCACCTACGCCTACACCGGGCAGGCACCGCACGCGGCCAGCGAACTGCAGTTGACCGTGGTCGCCGTGCCGACGCAGATCGAAGGCGCAGCAGCCGAACTGCCGGCACAGTGCCTTGGCGCTTTCCTCGCGGAACTGCGCAGCCGCGACGCGGCGCTGCGCGTCGACAACACGACGCGGCAGATCGAGACGGGCCAGTTCGCAATGCTGGAACGACGCTGGCTGTCGCGCCGGGGCTCGCGGCCGATCACGGGTGTGACCGCGTGCGGGCTGCTCGGTGGTTATTTCGTGTCGGCCAATTACGCCGATGACCTGCAAGGCGCGGTGCAGAGCTTTCCCGCCCTGCGCGCGGCGCTCCAGCGCGTGAGCGTGCGCTTCTGAGCCGACGTGCGGCGCGCGGGCGCGTCAGTGCAAGGCTTCGTCGCCATTGCGCTTTGCTGGCGGCGGGTTTCGCCGCCGTGATGCCGCGCTCCCACCCGGTTGGACCGTCGACGGTTTGCGCGCGGCCCTCAACCCAGGCCTGCACCAGCGTCAACCGGCTGACACGCGACGAAAGCTGAAAGCGACCGGTGAAAGGGTTCAGGCCTCCGCCGGTAGTGCGCGCGGCAGCGCATGGCGCTGGCCCGGGCGGGCGATGGCGAGTCCTGCGGCTTCGATCTGGCGACCGGCCTCTGCCGACTCGTAGTGATAGGCGACCACCCGCCGCAGCAACTCGGGCGGGTACTCGCGCTGCAGATCGTCGAGGCCCGCATGCGCCGGGGAGCCGTGCAGGCCGCAGTCGTGGAACAGCGGTTCGCCGGCCGTCGCGAAGTGGGTCAACACCTCCGGAATCGGCCGGGTATCCCCGCTGTAGAGAAAAGCCCCGCGCAGCGCGAGCCCGAAGGCCGCCCGATAGCCGCTGTGGCGCACCGGGAAAGCGCTGAACAGCAGGTCACCGAGCCAGAAGCTGTCGCCGACCGGGACCAGCCTGAACGCATCCCAGAAGTTCGCGCCGCCCTCGCTCAGCACGAACGGTGAATTCGCGAGCTTGTAGTGCATCGCTGGCAGCAGTTCGCAGGGCACGAACAGTTGGACGCGGCCGCGCTGCTCGAAATAGGTGCGGTAGAACAGCTGCTCGACACCGCCGATGTGGTCCATGTGCAGATGGGTGATGAATACCGCGGTCGGCAACTGGCCGGCGTAGTGCTGCGCGTAGTCGTCGAGCGTGCGTGGTCCGCAATCGATCAGCAGCAGGGGTTCGGACCCCCGCTCCAGCACGGCCGACGCGCTGCCCAGCGCGGACGCCCGGGCATTGCCGACACCGAGGAAACGTAAACCCAGTTCTGAATCAGCGGGAGCGATATTCGGAGCCATGGAGCGGCGCCTCGTGACGGAGCAGGCCGACATTATGCATCGACCGTGCGAGATACAGCACGAGTCCGGCCAGCGTCACGGAGCCGAACAGAAACACCTGGATCAGCACCGAGCCGAGCACGCCGAGCGTTGCCGACAGCCCGAAGACCGGCAGCGCCGACGCGAACACGAGCTGGTAGGTGCCCAGATAACCGGGCGCGGTCGGCACCAGGGTGCTGAGGGAGGCCGCGCTCATCACCAGCAGCGCCTGCCCCGGCGACAAACTGAGCTGCAGCGCGGACAGCATCCCCCACAGCGCGGCACTCTCGGCGCTCCAGATCAGTGCCGTCAGCAGGCAGCTGCGCCAGAACGTGGCCCGGTTCAGGGAACGCAGGCCCTGCGTGAGTTCCAGCGCCCGACGCGTAATCGTCGCCGGCAGGCGCGGGATTCGCCAGCCCTCGGCGCGCCTGCCCAAGGCTATCGCCAGGACCGCGAGCAGGATCACGGGCAATGAGTAGCGGAGCAGCCTCGAAAAATCGAGCGCGCCGTCGACGGCTGGCAGGCGCACGGTCAGGAGTCCTAGGCCCAGGCAGGCCAGGATCGCCACGAGGTCGGCAAGCCGCTCGATGACGATGGAACCGAGCACGGCGCTGCGGGACAGCTGGAAGCGACGTTTGGCGTAGTCTGCCCGGAACAGCTCGCCAAGACGCGCGGGGAGCAGGTTGTTGACCGCGTAACCGACGAGCAGCGTCTCGCCGACCGCGCGCCGGCGCAACGGGGCCAGCTGGTTGAGCAGGCCGTGCCAGCGCTCGACCCGGCATGCGAGGCCCAGCCAGTAAAGCCCGCAGGACAGCGCGACGAAGCGCAGGTCGAGCGCACGCAAGGCCTCGCGCATCAGGCCGACGTCGATCTTCCGCAGCGCGAGCCACAGGAAGGCGCAGCCCATCGCAAGCCCCGCCGTGCCGGTCGCCAGCTGCCGGAGGCCGGGACGGCCTGTCATCGGCGGCCCCTCATTCGACGCGGTACTTGAACAGGTACCACAGCGCTTTCACGCCATCCTTCCAGTTGATTTTCTTGCCCTCGAGATAGGTCCGCCCGTAGTAGCTGATGCCCATTTCATAGATGCGCCAGCGTCGGGCACGGGCGACCTGCGCGCTGAACTGCACTTCGAAACCGAAGTCGTTGGCGGTGATGCGCAGGGTGTCCAGGACCTCGCGCGTGAACATCTTGTAGCAGACCTCGATGTCGGTCAGGGTCTGGTCGTACATCGCGTTGAAGAGGAAGGAAATCAGCCGGTTCGCCATGTAATGGTGGAAATACAGCGCGCGGTGCGGGCGACCGTAGAAGCGGGAGCCGAACACGACGTCCGCCACCCGCCGGTGCGCGATCAGCCCATACATCTCGCGCCAGTCCTCGGGGTCGTATTCGAGGTCGGCATCCTGGATCACGACGATGTCGCCGCTCACTGCGCGCAGGCCGGTCTGCAGCGCCCCGCCCTTGCCCTTGTTCTGCTGGTGGAAGAGTGCGCGGACGTGCACGGAGGTCGCCGCGCCGGGCAGCACCTCCAGGTTGCCCTCGGTGTCCACCCCCAGCGCACAGTCCTGGGCCTGCAGGTCGAGCACGTTGCGCTCCAGCCAGTCACGGGTGCCGTCGCGCGAGCAGTCGTCGACGATGATGATTTCCTTCGGCACTTCCGGCAGTGCGGCGGCCACACGACAGAGGCAGGCCGCAATGGTCTGGCGTTCGTTGTAGGCGGGAATGACGACGGACAGCTTCATGCCGGGGACTCTCTGTTGGTGGGCGCGCCGCGGATCGGCTGCCCCGACGCTAGCGCAAGGGCGCGCGCCTGTTCAATTCGGATATTTCCCGGCCGGTGCCGCGGGATGCGCGACCGGGGCTCTGGAACCTGTATCGACAAAAAAACGGGCGCCCTGAGGCGCCCGTCGAGGACAGAGGAGGAAGTGTGCGTTTTACGCGGTGTAGGCGCGCTCGTGGTGCTCGGCGGTATCGAGACCTTCGCGCTCCTGGTCTTCGCTGACCCGCAGGCCGACGACCATGTCCACCACCTTGTAGGCAATCACCGAGACCACCGCGGACCACACCACGGTCAGCCCGACGCCCCACACCTGCGCCAGCATCTGGCCGCCCATGTCGAACTCGCCGGCGGCGTTCGCCACGTAGTCATACCAGCTCTGCCCGCCGAGCGACGGCGAGGCGAAGATGCCGGTCAGCAGCGCGCCGAGGATGCCGCCCACGCAGTGGACGCCGAAGACGTCCAGCGAGTCGTCGTAGCCCAACGCGTGCTTCAGCCAGACCACCGCCCACAGGCAGACCAGGCCGGCGAGGACGCCGATGGCGATGGCCCCCATCGGGCCGACGAAACCGCAGGCCGGGGTGATCGCGACGAGACCCGCGATGGCGCCGGACGCGCCGCCGAGCATCGTGGGACTACCCTTCGTGATCCACTCGCAGAAGGTCCAGGCGCAGGCCGCAGCGGCGGTCGCGACGAAGGTGTTGAGGAAGACCATCGCCGCAAGGCCCGTCGACTCGAGGTTGGAGCCGACGTTGAAGCCGTACCAGCCCACCCACAGCAGGGACGCGCCGATCATGATCATCGGGACATTGTGGGGCGGCATCGCCGTCGTGCCGAAGCCGATGCGCTTGCCCAGCATCAGGGCGCCGACGATGCCCGCGATACCGGCGTTGATGTGCACCACGGTGCCGCCGGCGAAGTCGAGGGCGCCCTTCTGGAACAGGAAGCCCGCGGTGGCGGCGGCAGCGGCGCCGGCCTCGGCATCCGTGTACGCATCCGGACCGGCCCAGAACCACACCATGTGCGCGACCGGCAGATAGGAGAACGTGAACCACAGCACCATGAACAGCAGCACCGCGCTGAACTTCATGCGCTCGGCGAAGGCGCCGACGATGAGGCAGGGGGTGATCGCGGCGAACGTGCCCTGGAAGGCGATATAGAGATACTCGGGGATGTAGACGCCCTTGCTCCAGGTCGCGACGACGGAAGACGTGGTCACGCCGCTCAGGAACAGCCGATCCAGTCCGCCAATGAACGCGCCGCCGCCGGTGAAGGCCAGGCTGTAGCCGTAAATCACCCAGAGCAGGGTCAGCAACGAGAAGGTGATGAAGATCTGCATGCAGACCGACAGCACGTTCTTCGCGCGCACCATGCCGCCGTAGAACAGGCCCAGTGCGGGCACCGCCATCATCGTCACCAGCACCGTGGAGGTGAGCAACCAGGCGGTATCGCCCTTGTCGGGCGTCGGCGGCGCGGCGTCCTGGCCAAAGGCCAGCGTTGACGTCAGTGCGAGCATCACGCCGAACAGCGTGAGTCCCCAGTTGTGCCGATCGCTCCGGTACGCGGTACCGGCGCCGGCTGTCAGCGGTTTCCAGATCATTCGCCGTCTCCTTCAGTCTAGGTAAGCGCGGGTTTGCTTCGATTCGGCGGTCCGTTCAGACCCCTTGTCGTTCTTTCGCTACAGTCCGGAATCATCGGCTGAGTCCGGGGCGTCGCTGCCCTGTGGCAAAGCAGCAAGCGTGCCACGCGAAAAATTGAGCGCTTATACATGGACTTGCTGCCTGTTCAGCGACCTGGACGGCGACATGCGGACGCACGGCGCCGGCATTCCCGCGCATCCATGGTGCGCTCGTCACCAGGCCGCACCTTTTTGGACCATTACGCTCGCCAGCGTGCGGCGACTGCGCTGGCAATGCTCCGCGGACGGGCGGAATTCCCGCGCGACGGTCTGCCCCCGCGGCCGCGCCCCAGGTCCCCGGCGCGGCGCCGGCGCGGCTAGAATCGGCCCATGTGCCAGCTGCTCGGTATGAACTGCAACGTCCCCACGGACATCTGTTTCTCGTTCGCCGGTTTCCACCATCGCGGCGGGCGCACGGATGAACATCGCGACGGCTGGGGCATCGCCTTCTACGAAGGCCCGGGCTGCCGGGTCTATCTCGACACCACGCCGGCGGCGGAGTCGCCCGTCGCCACGCTGGTCCGGCAATACCCGATCCGTTCGCTGAACGTCATCGCGCACATCCGCAAGGCCACGGTCGGCGGCGTCGCGCTCGAGAACACCCACCCGTTCATGCGCGAGCTGTGGGGCCGCTACTGGTGCTTTGCGCACAACGGCACCCTCGCCACGTTCCCGGCGCCGCTCCCGGCCGATGCGCGCTACCGGCCGGTGGGCAGCACCGACAGCGAACGCGCGTTCTGCAGCCTGCTCGAAGCCCTGCATCGGCGTTTCCCGGGCGGCCCCCCGGACGACCGGTCCCTGCGCGAGGTCGTCGCCGGCATCGCGGCCGAACTCGGTGCCGGCGGCAGCTTCAATTTCCTGCTGTCGAACGGCGCAGTGCTGTTCGCCCACTGCGCCACGCGCCTGAGTTACATCGTGCGCCAGGCACCGTTCGCGACCGCCCACCTCGTGGACGAAGACTATGCGGTGGATTTCAATGAACTGACGACGGCCGACGACCGTGTCGCAATCATCGCGACGGTCCCGCTGACCGACAACGAGACCTGGACCCCGATTGCACCGGGGCAATTGCTGATGTTCCGCGACGGCGCGCCGGTCGAGGACGAGGACGCGGGCGGCCGCTGACCAGCCGGCGTGGCGCGGATGCCGTGCTTGTACCGGATGGTGTCGAGCGCCCGGCAGCCGCGCTTTCACCACGGAGCAACTGTGTCCCGCGCTGCGCTCAGACGGTCTGCAGGGTCCAGGGCCTGCCGGTTCCGACAATCGGAGGAAAGGTGTCAGATTTGAAATCTGACACCTTTTCTCCGTTCAGGCCTGAGCGTGTCAGATTTGAAATCTGACACCTTTTCCACGGTGCTCGCCGTGTCCTCCGTGGTAGAAACGGGCTCCTCCGCAAGACGCGACGCGGCAGTTTCACCAAGGACACGAAGAGCACGGAGAAACAGGCGTCCGGGCCAAGGACGATGACAGGGCAAGTGCCCAATGCGCGCCCCCCGTCCCTCCTCTGTGTTGTCTGTGGCTAATCCGGCGACACAGCCCGGGGCGTCCCGCTGCCCTTCGCCGCGAGCACCGCACGCCAGCCGCCGAAGTGCGTGACGTCCTCCGCGGCCTCGACGGCCACCGCTTCACACAGGAAACCCTTCACGCGCGCGCCGCTGGCGAGTTCGACGCTGCCGATCGCGAGGGGCGACGGGATACCGGCAAGGAAGTCACCGACGGCGGCAGAGGGCAGGCGCCAGACCTCGACGTCGATCGCCGCACCGCCGCTCGCGACGCGCACCAGGCCCGGCCGGTAGGGCGGCCCGCCCGGCAGCGCATAGAAACGATAGACCGGTGCGGTCCTGGTCGCCGCCACCAGCCTGGCCCCGCGCGCGGTGAGTTCGCCGTTCAGCGGCAGGCCGGACATATGCGCGCCACAGACGCAGATCTCGATCTCCGCCGCGGCCGCCGGCGCGGGCAGGGGCGCCGGCAACCGGCCCGTCCTGCCAACCGGAATCGCCTGCTGGCGATGCAGGCGATCGGCCCAGGACAGCAGCGCCGCATCGCTGAACGCCGGGCCGAACAGCGTGACGCCGTAGGGCAGCCCGTTGGCGCCGAAGCCCGCCGGCACGGCGATCGCCGCGTAGTCCAGCAGGTTCATGAAATTGGTGTAGTGGCCAAGCTTCGAATTCAGGGCGAGCGGCTCGCGCTGCTCGTCGTCGATGCGGAAAATCGTCGGCGCGGTCGGCGTCATGATGCAGTCGACCGCGGCCAGCACCGCGTCCGCCTCGCGCTTCAGTGCCTGCAGGCGATGCTGGGCCACGAAGCATTCGACCGCCGTGCGCCGCGCGGCCGGTTCGATGATTGCGCGCGTGACCGGATGGAGGGCTTCAGGCTGCGCCGCGATGAAGTCCCCTATCGCCGCGTAGCGCTCGGCAACCCACGGCCCCTCGTACAGCAGGCGCGCCGCCGCCAGCATCGGCGTGAGGTCCACCTCGCGCACGACGGCGCCGACCGCCGCCAGCGCGCCGACGGCGCGCGCGAAGGCCGCCTCGGTTTCCGGGTCGCCGGCAGTTTCCAGATCGCGCGGAATGCCCACGACGAAGCCCTCCACCGGTGCCGCGGCCGGCGGCGCCGGCCGGGCATAAGGGTCCTCCGCGTCATGGTGCGCGGCGATTTCCATCACGCTGCCGGCGTCCGCCGCATCGAGCGCGAACACCGACACGCAGTCGAGGCTCTGGCAGGCCGGCACGACGCCGCGCGCGCTCAGCAGGCCGCGCGTCGGCTTCACGCCCAGCAGGTTGTTGAAGGCGGCCGGCACGCGACCCGAACCTGCGGTATCCGTACCGAGCGCGAAGCTGACGAGCCCGAGCGCCACCGCCACCGCCGAGCCGGCACTGGACCCTCCCGACAGGTAGGCCGGGTCGAAGGCGTTGCGCGTGATGCCATAGGGCGTGCGCGTGCCGACGAGGCCGGTCGCGAACTGGTCTAGGTTGGTCTTGCCTATCGGCAGGGCGCCGGCGGCAAGCAGCCGTTCGACGACATGCGCCGAACGCCCAGGCGTGTAGGCGAACGCGGGACAGGCGGCGGTCGTCGGCACGCCGGCAAGATCGATGTTGTCCTTGATCGCGAACGGAATGCCGTACAGCGGCAACGTATCCGGCGTGCCCCCTTCGAGCGCCGCCAGCCAGGGCTCGAGTGCGGCCTCGTCCAGCACGTGGATCCAGGCGTTGTATTCGCGCGTCTCCGCCACGCGGGCCAGCAATGATTTCACGAGGGCCCGCGGCGTCAGCGCGCCGGACCGGTAGGCCGCGCGCAGGCCGGCAATCGAAAGATCCTCCATCGGGCGTTCTCCCATGGCCTCGCTCACTCCCCCAGCACGAGCAGGGTCTGTCCCGGCGCCACGTGCGATCCCGGCTTGCAGAGCACGCGCGCCACCGTGCCGGCGTGCTCGGCGACGACGGCTATCTCCATCTTCATCGACTCGACGACGAGCAGCGTGTCGCCGGCGGCCACCTGCTGGCCGGGCTCGACCATGACCTGCCAGACACTGCCGTGCACGTGCGCGCTGGCGCCGCGCTCACCGTCGGCAAGCGCCGCTTCGTCGGCGTCGCTCGCCAGCGCGAGCCCGTCGTCGACGACCAGATCCTGGCCAGCCGCCGCCCAGCGCGCGCGTTCGTCTTCGAAGGCCGCCTGCTGTCGCGACTTGAAGGTCGCAATCGACGGCGCGTTGTCGGCAAGGAAGGTCCGGTAACGCGACAGGCTGAACGTGGTCTCCTCGATGCGCAGGCGATAGCGCCCGCGTGGGAAATCCTCGCGGATCTTCACGAGTTCCGCGGCGCTGACCGGGAAGAAGCGGATCTGGTCGAAGAAGCGCAGCAGCCAGGGCTGCGTGAATTCCTGCGTCCGGCGATAGCGGTTCCACATCTGCAGCGTGCGACCGACGAACTGGTAGCCGCCGGGGCCCTCCATGCCGTAGATGCAGAGGTAGGAGCCGCCGATGCCGACCGCGTTCTCCGGCGTCCAGGTGCGCGCCGGGTTGTACTTGGTCGTGACCAGCCGGTGGCGCGGATCCAGCGGCGTCGCGACCGGCGCGCCGAGGTAGACGTCACCGAGGCCCATCACGAGATAGGATGCGCCGTAGACGATCTCGCGCACCGCGTCCTCGTCGGCGAGCCCATTGATACGGCGTATGAATTCGATGTTGCTCGGGCACCAGGGCGCATCCGGCCGCACCGACTGCATGTACTTCTCGATCGCGAGCTTCGTCGACGGATCGTCCCAGGCGAGGGGCAGGTGGACGATGCGCGAGGGCACCTCGTCGAGCGTCGAGCGTGCCAGATCGCCAACCAGCGCATCCACCTCGCGCAGCAGCGCGGCCTGGGTGATGCGTCGCGGGTCGAAATGGATCTGCAGCGAGCGGATGCCCGGCGTGAGGTCGACGATGCCGGGCAACGCGGCCTCGCGCAGTCGCTGCCACAGCGCCTGGGCGCGGAAGCGAAGCGTGATGTCGAGCACCTGCGGCCCGAACTCGACGAGCAGGTATTCGTCGCCCGCTGGCCGCACGACGATGGCGTCGAAATCACCCGCCGCCCCGTAGCGCGCGATCGGGGCCTCGGCGGGCATCTCCGCCCGGAACGACGACTGCGCCGGGGCCAGCGATCGGATAGCCTCGGCGATGTCGTCCGCGAGGGCCCGCGCCGTTTCCTGGCTCACCGCGGCGAAGCGGACGCGATCGCCCGGCCGCAACTGGCCCAGGCACCAGCGGTCGGCGGCGATGACCGTCACCGGGCACACGAAGCCGCCCAGGCTCGGGCCATCCGGCCCGAGGATCACCGGCATGTCGCCGGTGAAGTCGACCGCACCGATCGCATACGCGTTGTCGTGGAGGTTCGACGGATGCAGGCCCGCCTCGCCGCCGTCGACCCGCGCCCAGCGCGGCTTCGGGCCGATCAGCCGCACGCCGGTGCGGCTCGAGTTGTAATGCACCTCCCACGGCGTCGCGAACAGCATCTCGATGTCTTCCGGCAGGAAGAAATCAGGCGCGCCGTGCGGCCCGTAGATCACGCGCAGCGTCCATTCCTGGCCGTACACCGGGGCCTGCGCCGCGATCGACGCGCGCGCCGGTGGTCCGGCGATGTCCGTGCCCACGTGCAGCACGTCGGCAAGACGCAGCGCCCGGCCGCCGTGGCCACCGAAGCGTCCCAGGGTGAAGGTCGCGCGGCTGTCCATGTAGCGCGGCACGTCGATGCCGCCGCGCACCGCAAGATAGGCCCGCACGCCACCGCCGTTAACCGCCCCGAGCTTCAGCACGCCCCCGGCCGGGATCCCGACCGGCGACCACCAGGCGATCTCGCGACCGTCGACCTCGGCGGGCAGGCGCGCGCCGGTCAGGGCGATCGTGACCGCCGTATTGAAGCGCAGCGTCGGGCCGGTCACCGTGATCTCCAGCCCCGCCGCCCCGTCGGCGTTGCCGACGAGCCGGTTGCCAAGACGGAACGCGTAATCGTCCATCGGGCCGGACGGAGGTACCCCGACGTCCCAGTGGCCAAGCCGGCCCGGGTAATCCTGCACGGTGGTGTCCGTGCCCGGCGCCAGCACGTCGATGGTCGACGCCGACCAGGCGTGGCTCGCGAGCGTGGCGGTGATCTGGCGTCCTTCGCGCAACACCGGGCTCGCGACCACCGAGCGCAGGTAGTCGAGGTTGGTCTCGAGGCCGCTGATGCGGGTTGCCTCGAGCGCGGCGGCGAGCTTGTCGAGCGCGGCCTCGCGCGTCGGCGCGCGGACGATGATCTTCGCCAGCATCGGGTCGTAGAACGGCGAGACCTCGACGCCGGCCGCCACCCAGGTATCGCAACGCGCATCGGCCGGCAGCACGACCTCGGTCAGGAGTCCCGCCGCGGGCTGGAAATTCTTCAGCGGATCCTCCGCGTAGACCCGCGCCTGGATCGAGTGCCCGCGCGATGCCGGCCGCAGGGACTCGAGCGGCGGGAGATCGCCCGCCGCGAGCTTCACCATCCACTCGACGATGTCGACGCCGGTGACCTCCTCCGTCACGCCGTGCTCCACCTGCAGGCGCGTGTTGACCTCGAGGAAATAGAAGTGATCGGTGTCCACGTCGTAGACGAATTCGACGGTGCCGGCGGACTGGTAGGACACCGATGCACCAAGCGCGACCGCCTGCGCGGCGAGTGCGGCGCGGGTATCGTCGCTGAGCCCCGGCGCCGGTGTTTCCTCGACGACCTTCTGGTTGCGCCGCTGCAGCGAGCAGTCGCGCTCCCCGAGCGCCAGCACCGCGCCGTGTCCGTCGCCGAAGAGCTGGACTTCGAGATGGCGCGCGCGCTCGACGAACTTCTCCAGATACAGTCCACTGTCGGCGAAGTTGCTGCGCGAGAGCCGCTGCACGCTGTCGAACGCCGCGGCGAGTTCGCTCTCGCCGCGGCAGAGCTGCATCCCGATGCCGCCGCCACCGGCCGTGCTTTTCAGCATCACCGGATAACCGATCTCCGCCGCCGCCTCGACCGCCGCCTGGGCATCGGGCAGCAGGCCCGTGCCCGGCAACAGCGGCAGGCCGCTCTGCCGGGCGAGTGCGCGCGCGGTGTGCTTGAGGCCGAAGTCACGCAGCTGGGCGGGCGTCGGCCCGATGAAGACCAGCCCGGCGCGCGCGCAGGCTTCGGCGAAATTCGCGTTCTCCGACAGGAAGCCGTATCCCGGGTGGATGGCCTCGGCGCCGGTCGCGAGCGCGGCCTCGATGATCTTCCCGGTGTCGAGGTAACTCTCGGCTGCGAGCGCCTCGCCGATGCAGACGGCTTCGTCCGCCGCCTCGACATGGCGGGAGTCCGCGTCCGCCTTCGTATAGACGGCGACGACGCCGACGTCCAGCCGCCGCAACGTGCGGGCGATGCGGCACGCGATCGCGCCGCGGTTTGCAATCAGGACTTTCTTGAACACGGCTTTGAACCCTGTAGTGCGCGGGTCGTCCCGCGGTTTGCGCTGGGCGGCGGGCCGTCCCGCCACCGGCCCGAAGTCAATCCCAGACGATCATCCGCACCGGGGTGGGGTTGTACGCGTTGCACGGATTGTTCAGTTGCGGGCAGTTCGACACGAGCACCAGCACCGGCATTTCGGCCTTCATCTCGACGTACTTGCCGGCGTCGGAAATGCCGTCCTCGAACGTCAGCCGCCCCTCCTTCGTCACCGGCACGTTCATGAAGAAGTTGATGTTGGCGGGCAGGTCGCGCTTGGTCAGCAGCCCGCGCGACCTCGCGCAGGCCAGCAGGAAACTGTCGCGGCAACTGTGCATCGGCCACTTGTCGAGCGCATAGCGCACCTGGTTGCTCTCCGCCGCGCAGGCCCCGCCAAGGGTGTCGTGGCGCCCGCAGGTGTCGGCCGTGATCGTCAACATCACCCTGCCCTCGTTCGACATCAGCCGCGTGCCCGCCGTCAGGTACAGATTGCCCTGGGCCCGAATGGTGTCGGTGGCGCTGTATCGCTCGGTCGGGTTGTCGGCATTGAAGAACAGGGTGTCCACCGCCTGGTTGCCCTCGAGGTCGAGGATGCGCAGGGTCTGCCCGGCGCGCAGCCCGTGGAGCCAGGGCTCGCCGGCGGGCACGTCACAGGTGAACACGGCATGCGCCGGGTCGAGCTTGCTTGCGAGTATCGTCATCGGTGCTTCTCCGGTTGCGTGACTGCCGACCGATCAGAGCGCGCAGGACGCATGCTGGCAGTGGTAACGCGCGTTGTTCGCGTAGCCGCGCGCGTTCTCGGGCCGCGACAGGCGGCAGGGATCGTCGTCGGCGGCCGGCCCCACGTAGAGAATTTCGCAGCGCATGGGCTTAGGCGCCCAAATCGTCGCCGGGTCGAGCGGATGCGGGCAGGTGTCGAGCACCACGAGCGTATCCATCTCGGCCCGCAGTTCGACGTGGCTGCCGGCCGGCGAATGCCCCTGCACGAAGCGTATGCCGCCGTCGTCGTCGACCGCCGCCTTGCTGAAGAAATTGACGTTCGCGACGAGATCCGGGAGGCCCATGCCCCATTTGCCGAGTTCCACCAGCAGGGAGTCGCGGCCGTTGCGATGGCAGTTGTTGCGATGTTCCTGGTAGCGCGCGACGCCATGCTTCGCGGCTACCAGTTCGGCGTTGCTAACGCCGCAGAACGCGTCGTGCCAGCCGCAGGTGTCTGCCGTGATCGACACCAGGATGCGGCCCATGTCCGAATACAGGCAGTGGCCGGCCGTCAACAGGGCGGTGTGCTGGCACTTCAGCGTGTCCGCCATGTTGTAGCGCTCGAGGAAATTCGACGCGTTGTAGAAGAGCGCCGCGCAGTTCGCGCCCCCTTCGAGGTCGGTCAGTCGCAGCGCATGGCCGCGACGCAGTTCCACCGACCAATGGCAGGCGCCGGGAATGATCTCGGTTCGCACCACGGTGCCCTTTTCTGGAGTGATGTGCTGCATGGTCTTACCCCGCGAAAGCGGCCGTCGCCATGACGGCCGGCAGTGTCCGGTTGTCCTTGTTGAGCGGCAGGTCATAGGTGACCTGCGCGCCGTAAGCGTCCGGCGCGTGCGGATCGACACGCACCTTGTCGAACACGAACAGGCGTGTGCCGAGCGCGAAGCCCTCCTTGATGTCGTGCGTGATCATCAGCACCGTCAGCTTGTGCTCCCGCCACAGCGCCGTGACGAGCTTGTGCATGTCGTTCCGGATACCCGGGTCCAACGCGCCAAAGGGCTCGTCCAGCAGCAGGATGCGGGGCTGCGCAATCAGCGACTGCGCGAGCGCGAGGCGCTGCTGCATGCCGCCCGACAGTTCGCTCGGGTAGCGGGCCTGCGCGTTGCCCAGCCCCACCTGGTCCAGCAGGTCGAGGGCAAGCTTGCGCGCATGCCGCCGACGGGCCCCGAACAGGCGGCCGCTGAACCGCGCCGACTTCAGTTCCAGGCCGAGCATCACGTTGCCAAGCACCGTCAGGTGCGGGAACACCGAGTAGCGCTGGAACACGATGCCCCGCTCGGCGTCCGGTTCCATCCGCAGCGGCTGGCCGCCGAGCAGGATCTCGCCACGGTCCGGCGGCTCTTCGCCGAGCAGCATGCGCAGGAAGGTCGTCTTGCCGCAGCCGGACGCGCCGACCACCGCGCAGAACTCGCCTTCCTCGATTTTAAGGTTCAGTCGCTCGAGCACCACGTGGTCGCCATAGCGCTTCCAGACGTTGCGCGCCTCGATCAGCGGTGTGCTCATGTCGTGGCTCCTGCGTTGTGCCACGGGAAGGCGCGCCGGCCTAGCCACAGCAGGCCGCGATCCATCACGTAGGCGAGGACGGTAATCCACGCGACGTAGGGCAGGATCACGTCCATTGCGAGATAGCGACGCACGAGGAAGATGCGGTAACCGAGGCCGTCGGTCGCCGCAATCGCCTCGGCGGCGATGAGGAACAGCCAGGCCGCGCCCAGCGACAGCCGCACCGCGTCGATCAGGCGCGGCAGCGCGAGCGGCAGGACCACGCGCAGGATCACGAGCCAGGTCGAGGCGCCCAGGGTCTGTGCCTTCACGATCAGTTCGCGCGGGATTTCCCGCACCCGCCCCTGGATGTCGCGCGCGATGACCGGCGCGATGCCGAAGACAATCAGCACCACCTTCGACAGTTCGCCGAGCCCGAAGCAGATGAAGAGAATCGGCAACACCGCCATCGGTGGAATGAGCGACACGCTCGCGACGAATGGCGACAGGCTCACGCTCAGCAGCGGCAGGGCCCCGAGCCCGATCCCGATCACGAGGCCGATGACGGCGCTGATGCCGACGCCGATGGTGAGCCGACGCAGGCTGGACGCCGTGTCCACCCACCACAGCAGCTCGCCGCTGCGCTTGCTCGGCTCGAGCGCCATGCGCTCGATGGCTGCGCCGAAACTGGAGATGGCCGGCAGCAGCTTGTCGTTGGGATTGGCCGCCAGGCGTTCATTCGAGTACGAGACGTACGCGAAGAACACCAGCAGGAAAGGCAGCAGCGCCAGCAGGACCGCCGAGATCCGTGGAGGCTGCAGATTGATCAGACGTTTCATGTGCTGGCGCCCTGCCCTGTGCTCAAAGCTTCTGTTCCGCCGCCATCTTCATGTAGGTGTCGTCGAAGCGGAGCTTCACGTTGTCCGTGCTGCCGGTGACCGCGCCGCCGGGATAGCCGATCCCGATGAAGTCGGCGCTGTCCGCCCCCTCGCCGAGCAGGCCGTGGTCGAACGAGAACTTCGCGACGTTGACCATCGTCTTCTGCACGTCCGGGCTCTGCGTGAACGCCACGGCGTCGGCCGGGCTCGAGAACAGGCGGGTCGTCTTCAACTGCGCGTCGTAACCGGCGAGGTCGGTACCCGACACCTTGGCGAGCGCGGTGCGCGCGGCGATGCCGGCATCGTCGTCCTTCGTCATCAGGGACATGATCTCGTACCACGCACCGGCCATCGCCTTGCCGAACGCGGGGTTCGCGGCGAGTGTTTCGGTGTTGACGACCATCAGGTCGATGATTTCACCGGGAGTCTTGCTCGAGTCGTAGACGTTGTGCGTGCCCGGCATCTTCAGGATTTCGGACAGCTGCGGGTTCCAGGTGACGAGCGCGGTGACGTCGTCGGAGGCCGCGGCGGAGACGATGTCGGCATCCGAGGTGTTGACGACGGTGACGTCCTTCTCGCTCGCGCCAATGGTCTCGAGCGCGCGGGCCAGCAGGTAGTGCGACACCGACAGCTCGACGAGGTTGATCTGCTTGCCCTTGATTGCGTTGAGGTCCGGAGCCCCCTTCATGATGATGCCGTCGTTGCCGTTCGAGAAAGAGCCGACGATCAGCGCCGTCGAATCCACGCCACCGGCGGCCGGAATCGTCAGCGCGTCCATGTTCGTCATGACGCAACCGTCGAAGGCGCCAGCGGTGTACTGGTTGATCGATTCGACGTAGTCGTTGACCTGCACGACCTCGATCTCGATGCCGTACTTGTCAGCCCACTTCTTGATGATCCCCGACTGTTCGCCGTAGTCCCACGGCACCCAGCCGACATAGATGGTCCAGGCGATCCTGAATTTCTGCTTGGCCTCGGCGGCGGCCACCGGCGCGCTGGCGAGCATTGCGAACAGCGCCGAGCACAGCGCGAGCATCGCGCCGCGGCGGGTGAAGCGGGAAAGGGAAAACGACATGGCGTGTCTCCTCGAGAAAGTTGAACGGCCGACAAAAAACCACAGGAGGACCTGGCGCTGACCTCCCGGGCTTTTGTCCCGCCGTGTAACCTCCGAGGAGAGGTCGGCAGCTCTCGGACCAGTCGCCCGCGTCAGCAGGCCGGAACCCTAGCCACCTATTGATTCGTGTCCCGCGGCGCTCAGCCTTCACCGCCGGGTCCTTCGAAACCATGAGTGCGAGAAGCGTGCCACCTGCGCACTGCGGGAAAACCTGCAGCTGACCAGGCTTCGAGCAGCCGCTACGCACCGCAACTGCGCAATGCACCACGACGCGCACCAAAAATGCGCAGGGCCGGTCGGAATCGACCTCACTTCACCTCTCCCAGTCCGGGAGAGGTCGACGCCGAAGGCGGCGGGTGAGGGGCGCGTCCGTCGGCGCGGCACCAGTCTGAAACGACCCGCCGCTGCGCGGACGGCCCCCAAGGCGGGAGAGGCGAAGACCGCATCTTTGCCGCGCGCGGAAAAGGCGAAATTCTTTCATCAGCTTGCACCCCCATTGCTCCATGCCAGGCCGCTGCGTAGGCTGCCGCGATGCGACAAATCCCTCTCGTCGAAGCACGCCGACTGTGCATGGATTACGGCAGCGGGGAGTTGCGCAGCCGCGTGCTCGTCGAACTCGACATCGACGTGGCTGCCGGTCAGTTCGTCGTGGTCCTGGGCCGCAGTGGATCGGGCAAATCGACGCTGCTCCACCTGCTCGGCGCCATGGATCGCCCGACCGGTGGCAGCCTGCGCGTCGGCGACACCGAATTGGCGAGCCTTGGCGAGGAAGCGCGCGCCCGTTTCCGCCGCAGCCGCATCGGCTTCGTGTTCCAGGCCTACAACCTGCTGCCGACGCTCAGCGTGCGGGAGAACCTGCAACTGCCGCTGCGCCTGAACGGCATCCCGGACGCGGGCCGCAGCGCCCGCCTGCTCGACGAACTCGGTCTCGCCGGCAAGGCCGACCGCCGCCCCGATCAGCTGTCCGGCGGCGAGCAGCAGCGCGTGGCGGTGGCGCGCGCCCTGATCCACGACCCGCTGCTGGTGCTCGCGGACGAACCCACCGGCAATCTCGACGAAGAGTCGGCGCGGGACGTTCTCGCGCTGTTCGCGCGCCTGGTGCGCGAGCGCCACGGCACGCTGATCATGGCAACACACAGCGCCGAGCCCAGGGTCTATGCGGATCGCGTGCTCAAACTGGACCACGGACACCTGATCGACGCGACGTGAACAGTCTCCTGCTGCGCGCGACTGCGCGCCACCTGCTGCATCACCCCTGGCAGCTCGGCCTCGCGCTGCTCGGCATCGCGCTCGGTGTTGCGGTGGTCTGCGCGGTGCAGCTGACCCAGGCGAGCGCGCGGCAGGCCCTGCAGTACGCGCAGCGCTCCCTGCTCGGCCCTGCGACCCATCGCATCGAGGCGGCGGACGGCACGCTGTCCGAAGCGGCATTCGTCACGCTCGCCCGGCGCTGGCCCGCGCTGCCGATCGCGCCCGTCGTCACCGGCGAGGTCATGCGCGGCGGGAACCCTGGGCAGGCGCTGCAGGTCGTCGGCATCGATCCGCTGGCGGAGCTCACGGTGGGCGGCGCCAGGCAGCGGCTCGGTCCGGGCCTCGATCTCGTCAGGTTTCTCGGCGAACCGGGCGCGAGCTGGCTCAACGCGACGACGGCGCGGCGCCTGGGCCTCGCGCCCGGCGACCGGCTCGAGGTGCGCGTTGGCGAGCGTATCTCCTCCCTGACAGTCGCCGGCGTCGCCCCCGCCGCACGGGACGGCGGCCCCGCCGACGACATGCTCGTGATGGACATCGCGAGCGCGCAGGAAGTGCTCGGCACAGCCGGGCAGCTGTCGGCCATCGAGGTCGCGCTGCCTGCGACCGGCGGGCGATCGCAGGCCGCCGAACTGCGCGCGAGCCTGCCTGCCGGCTGGCGCCTGGAGGCAAGCCGTAGGCGATTCGCAGCCACGCGCGAAATGACGCGCGCGTTCGACGTCAACCTGACCGCGCTCAGCCTGCTCGCGCTGCTGGTCGGCATGTTCCTCATCTACAACACCGCGAGCTTCCTCGTGCTGCAGCGACAGGCCCTGTTCGCGCGCCTGCGTGCGCTGGGCGTGACGCGTCGGGAACTGCTCGTGACGCTCCTCGCCGAGGCGGCTCTCCTCGGCGTGGTCGGCGCGCTGGCCGGCCTCGCGTTCGGCCGCGGCATCGCGAGCGCCCTGCTCGCGGAGGTCGCGCGCACCGTCAACGATCTCTACTACCGGGTTGCGATCACCGAGGTCGCAAGCGCGCCGTGGCTGCTCGCCGCGATCGGCGGGGTGGGAATCGCGGCAACCCTGCTCGCCGCCCTGCCGCCCATCCTGGCCGTGGCCCGGGCCGACGTTATCGACGCCGCCCGCCTGCCGGCTGGTTCCAGCGCCCCGGCCGGCGCACTGCCACTGCTCGCCGGCGCCTGCTGGGGCCTCGGCGCATTGCTGCTGCTGTGGCCGTCGCGCGCGCTGCTGCCGGGCTTCGGGGCGCTGTTCGCGTTCCTGCTCGGTGCCGCGTTGCTGGTGCCCTGGCTGCTCGCCGCGCTCACCGCGCGCGTCGCGCGGGGTCGCCTGTCGGTGCCGTCGCTGCTCGGCCTGCGGATGCTCGGCGCCTACGGCCATCGCACCGGCCTCGCCGCCGCGGCCCTGATGGCCGCCTGCGCGACCGGGATCGCTATCACCGTGATGGTCGCGAGCTTCCGGGTCTCGGTCACCGACTGGCTCGCGGCGCTGCTGCGGGCGGACGTCTATGTCAGCCTCGACAGCACCGGCCGCTCGGATGCAGACACGCTGGCGACATTGCGGCAACGCATCGCCACACTGCCCGAGGTCGCGACGACCAGCGCCGTCCTGCGCACGCGCGTGCACACCCACGCCGGCCCGATCGACGCCCTCGCCTACGATTTGCCCGCAGCGGCGCGTCGCGGCTTCAGCTTCCTGGCCGGCAATCCGGATGCGGTGTGGGACGAATGGGACCGCAACGACAGTGTCATCCTCACCGAAGCCTTCGCGTGGCGTCGCGGTCTCGTGCCGGGCGATATCCTGCGCATCGATACCCGCCAGGGCGACAAGGGGTTCCGCGTGGCCGGCGTCTATCGGGACTACGCGAGCGAGCGCGGCAGCGTCGCGATGAGCCGCAAGACCTTCCTGCGTCACTTCGCCGCGCGGGACGACGACGGTCTCGGCGTCTACGCGGCGCCCGGGGTGTCGGCCGCCGCGCTCGAACGGGCGCTGCGTCACGCGCTGGGCGGAAATCCCGCGGTGAAACTGCAGTCCAACGCCAGCATTCGCGAACTGTCGCTCGCAGTCTTCGACCAGACCTTCCGCGTCACCGACCTGCTGCGCGTGCTGGCGCTCGGCGTCGCCTTCGTCGGCATCGTGTCCGCCCTGCTCGCCCAGCAGATGGAGCGGATGAACGACTATGCGCTGATGCGCGCGCTTGGGCTCAGCCGCCTGGAAATCGGGCGGACCGTCCTGTTGCAGACGCTGGCCGCAGGCCTGGTCGCGGCGACGGTCGCGATACCGGTGGGGCTCGTGCTCGCCGTGCTGCTGATCGACGTGATCAACGTTCGTTCCTTCGGCTGGACCATGGATCTGCACCTGCCGTGGGCGCTGCTGGCGGGGGCCTGGGGCTCGGCGGTGCTCGCGGCCTGCCTCGCCGCACCGGGGCCCGCCTGGATGGCGACCCGGCAGACACCCGCGAGCGTGCTCCGCAATGACTGATCGGCGCCGCATGCTCGCGCTTGCGCTGGGCACCCTGACGGCCGGCGGCGCCGCCTTTTGGTGGCGTACACGGCAGGCGGATCCGCCCGGCGCGGTGACGGCGATACTCCGCGACGGCGAACACAACGCAGGCTTCGAACGGGTGCTCGGGCCACGGCCCTTCGAGTTTCCCCGCGATCACGCGGCGCATCCCGGCTTTCGCCACGAATGGTGGTACGTGACAGGGCATCTCGCCGACGACGCGCGTCGCGAATACGGTTTCCAGCTGACCTTCTTCCGCTACGCGCTGACGCCGCAGGCGCCGACATCACCGTCACGCTGGCGCAGCCGCGAACTCGTGCTCGCGCACTTCGCGCTGACCGACACGACGAACCGGCGCTTTCACCACGCAACGCGACGCGCGCGCGCCGCGCTGGATCTCGCGGGCGCGGACGAACACGCGCCCCGCGTGTGGATACGCGACTGGATGCTGGCCCTCGATGAACAGGACGGCCAACGCTGGCTGCTGCGGGCGAACGCGCGCAATCACGCGCTCGATCTCGCGCTCACCGCCATGAAGCCGGTGGTGCTGCAGGGCGAAGGCGGTTACTCGCAGAAGAGCGATGCAGCGGGCAATGCGTCGCACTACTACTCCCTGCCGCGGCTTGCCGTGGCGGGGACGGCGCGCGTGGGCCGGAATACCCTGCCAGTGAACGGGCAGGCTTGGCTGGACCGCGAGTGGGGCACGAGCGCGCTGGGCGCGACGCAGCGTGGCTGGGACTGGTTCGCGCTGCAGTTGGCTGACGGCCGGGAACTCACCTTCTACCGGCTGCGCGACCTCGCCGGCCGCACCGATCCGCACAGCCGTGGCCTCCTCATCGATGCTCATGGCGCAGCAAGCGCATTGCGCGCGGACGCGGTGACGCTGGAGCCGCAACGCTGGTGGCGCAGCCCGCGCACGGGTGTCGAATATCCGGTCGACTGGCGGGTGCGCGTACCGTCGGCCGGCCTGGCACTCGAGCTGCGCGCGCGAATCGACGCGCAGGAGTGGACGGACGAACTGCGCTACTGGGAAGGACAGGTAGAGGTGCGCGGGCGCGACGGCGGCAAGACGATCGCGGGCCTCGGTTACCTGGAAATGACGGGCTACGAGGGCGCGGGCTAGACGCCCGGCCGGGGGGGGGGGAACGCAAAAATGCCAGCCGGATGTAGGCGCAGCGCCAGCGGATACGACCTCACCCGCCCGCTGCGCGGCCGGCCTCTCCCGGAGCGGGCTGTCTACTGGTCACATTTGTGCTCAAGCGTTGGGCTTCCTGCGTCAGCCCAACCTACCCACCTGGTCACATGCGTGTCCACCATAGTGAAACTGGCCGTTTCCGCGGCACGAGAAGGCGAATTTTCACCACGGAGTACGGAGGACACGGAGAAGAACCGTGAATTGACGGATGCGCCTCCGCTGCGGCAGTGCCTTCCAGGCGTCACCTGTCTACGCCATTCCACCGCGGTGTTCTCGGCGTTCGGTGGCAAAAAGCGCCAGCACCGTGCGGCGTTCAGGGCGTGGGGGAAAGGTGTCAGATTTGAAATCTGACACCTTTGCCCCCTCAGGCTTGAGGGGGCGGGGCCCAGCTCTCCGACAGGCGCGGGGGATGCATGCGCGTTATGACCGTTGCTGTGAAACTGCTTGCCCGCTGCCAAATCGAGGCGAGGAAAGGAGAAAAGGTGTCAGATTTGAAGTCTGACACCTTTCCCACCTCAGGCCTGAGGGGGCGGGGCCCAGCTCCCCGACAGGCGCGGGGGATGCACGCGCGTCATGACCGTTGCTGTGAAACTGCTTGCCCGCTGCCAAATCGAGGCGAGGAAAGCAGAAAAGGTGTCAGATTTTAAATCTGACACCTTTTCTCCGCCCCGGAGCGGGAGCGGCGAAGAGTCGTGTCTCGGCGCTGCCGCTCACTCACGAGGCGCTGTTTCACCTCTCCCGCTCCGGGAGAGGTCGACGAAGGCGGCGGGTGAGGGTCGCTTGAACCCGGCGCAGCGCCGGCAGAAACAACCCGCCCCTATCCCGCGAGCCGGTAACAGGGCGTATACGGCCGCCCGGACAGTCGCATGCGACCCTGGGCGACGAACTGGCGCAGCAGTTCGTCGAGCGCGCCGATGATCGACTGCTCGCCGCTCAGTTCGAACGGCCCGCGACGCTCGACGGCGCGGATGCCATCCTCCTTCACGTTGCCGCTGACGAGACCGGAGAAGGCCCGCCGCAGGTTGCAGGCGAGCTCGTGGGTCGGCAAATCGCGGCTCAGATGCAGCGCGGCCATGGCTTCGTGGGTCGCGACGAAAGGCTGCTGGAACGGCGAGTCGATGTGCAGCAGCCAGTTGAAGTAGGCCGCGTCGTCGTTGTCGTCGCGGAACTGGAGCGCGCGATCCACGCCCCGCCGCATGCGCGCGGCGACCCGCGCCGGGTCGTCGATGATGATCTCGTAGCGCTTCGCGAACGCGTCCCCCAGCACGCGCCGGATGAAACCGTCGAGCAGCGCGAAATAGGCGGCACTGCCCGCCGGCCCGGTCAGCACCACGGGCAGCTCCATTTCCTGGTTGTCGGGATGGGCGAGCACGCCCAGCAGGTAGAGGATTTCCTCGGCAGTGCCGACGCCGCCGGGAAAGACCACGATGCCGTGGCCAAGCCGGACGAAGGCCTCGAGGCGCTTTTCGATGTCCGGCATGATGACCAGGTCATTGACGATCGGGTTCGGCGCCTCGGCCGCGATGATGCCCGGCTCGGTGATGCCGATATAGCGCCCGTCGTAGATGCGCTGCTTGGCGTGGGCGATCGTCGCCCCCTTCATCGGCCCCTTCATGGCGCCCGGGCCGCAGCCCGTGCAGATGTCCATGCCGCGCAGGCCCATCTGGTAACCGACATCCTTGCAGTACTCGTATTCGACCCGGCCAATCGAGTGGCCGCCCCAGCACACCGCAACCCCCCGCTGGGTCCCGGGACGCATCAGGCCCGCGTGGCGCAGGATGTGGAAGACGGCGTCGGTGATCCCCGCCGGGGTGCCGAGATCGAAGCGCTCGCGCTGCGCCAGTTCCCCGCCCGTGTAGATGATGTCCCGCAGCACCGCGAAAAGTTGCTGCTGGACGCCCCGGATCATGACCCCGTCGACGAAGGCATTCGACGGCGCGTTGCGCAGGTGCACCCGCAAGCCGCGGTCG
>CALRPY020000012.1:0-87989 GCA_943370145.1 Hydrogenophaga intermedia
ACCGCTGCCCACAATGAGAGATATTCTCCGCGATGCTCCTGCACCAGGCGCACGGCGCGTTCACGGACTTCAGGCGAATACTTGTTCAGTTTATTCATGGCTCCATCTTCTCAGGTGTTGGAGCCTCCTCAAAACACGGGGCGGTTCAGTGCAGCGCGACCTTGAATTGGCGGCGGATGTTGGACTTCAGCGCGGCGTCCAGGAACACGCAGATTTCGTCCGGTGACAGGGCGCGGTCCCGCGAGCGGGCCTTGTGCACGTGGCGCATCGGGAGCGCGAGCACGGGGTTCATGGGGGCGAGGCCTGTGGTGACTGCGTAGTCGAACATCCGTTTGAGCAGGCCGCGAATGACACCGGCGGCGGCGTCGAAGCCTTCGTTCTTCTTGCGCCAGATGATGGTGCGCACGTCGTCGGTGGTGACGTCGCGCACGCGCTTGTTCCCGATGGCCGGGCGGATCGACTTCTCGAAGTAGCGGTGGAGGTCGGTCGTGTTCTTCCTTTCCTTGTCGGCCACCTCGCGGAAGAAACGCTCGGCAAATTGCTCGACGGTGGTTTCGCTGCTCGCCGCGATTTTGGCCAGGCGCTTCTGTGTAGCCGGTGACTGGCCGAGGGCGACCATGGTCTCGCGCTTGTCGCGCTCGATGCGCGCCTGCTTCAACGACAACGCCGGGTAGCGGCCGAGCGTCACGCGCTCGGCCTTGCCGTTCAGGCGGTAGCGGTAATGCCAGAGCATGCCGCCGGTGGGAAAGATCTCGAGCACGAGCCCGCGATCATCGGCCTTGCTGTATCTCGTGGCCTTCGGTTTCAGCGCGCGGATGGCGGTGTCGGTGAGCGGCATCGGCGGACCTTTGTGTACACATGGAGATTTCTCCCCATGTTAGCAGTCATGTGTACACACGTGTGTACACGAATCGGTCTGGCTGCTGTCGGTCGCTCGCGGTACTGAATGGAACGAAAATGCGGGGAAAAGTGGGATTTTATGCTGACTGCCGGCAGCTACCGGACGTTCGCGGAACCTGACCTATTTGCCGATGCAGAACTTCGAAAATATATCGCCCAGCAGATCTTCAGTCGTATACACGCCCGTCAATTCCTCGAGCTCACGCTGCGCGATGGCGAGCTGTTCGGCGGCGAGTTCGAGCATGCCCGAGTTCAACTCCTCCCCGGCCGCGTCGACTGCCGCTGCGGCGCTTTCCAGCGCGTGGACGTGGCGCGCGCGGGCAATGTAGGGCGCTTCCATCGCTTCGGTGGCACCGCTCAGTTCGAGGATGGCGGCGCGCAGGTCTTCGAGGCCCTCGCCGCTGCGCGCGCAGATAGCGATGGTGTCGGGTGACTGCGCGCCCGCAGGCGTCTTCATCAGGTCGCACTTGTTCAGGACCGTCAGCACGGGCACTGCACTGCCGGTCACGCGCCGCAGTTCTTCGGCGAGGCCTTCGTCCGCGACATCCGGTGCGCGCAGGTGCAGGGCGAGATCGCACTGCGCGAGACGACGCCACGCGCGCTCGACGCCTTCGCGCTCGACGGGGTCGTCGGTGTCGCGCAGGCCGGCGGTGTCATGCAGGCGCACCGCAAGACCGGCGATGTCGAGGTCGACGCTCAGGACATCCCGCGTGGTCCCCGGGATCGAGGTGACGATTGCGCGGTCTTCGCCGCACAGGCGGTTCAGCAAGGTCGACTTGCCGCAGTTGGGGCGGCCGACGATGGCGACGTCCAGCCCCTGTGCGAGGCGCGCGCCGCGGCGGGCGTCGCGGAGCGTGTCGGCGAGGTGTTCGCGCAGCGCGGCCAGCTGGGCGGCGCTATGGGCCTCTGTTTCGGTGCTCGGCACGTCGTCGCCGAAATCGATCACGGCCTCGAACTGCACGCGCAGCGCACGCAGCGCGTCGGCCAGTTGTTCGATGTGAGTGGAGAAGATTCCCGCACAGGCATTGACCGCGGCGCGGGCCGCCTGGGCCGATGCGCTGTCGATGATGGACGCGACCGCTTCGGCCTGCACCAGATCCATGCGCCCATTGAGGAAGGCACGCTCGGTGAATTCGCCGGGGCGTGCGGCGCGCGCGCCGCGCCGGTAGAGCGTCCCGAGCAGCTCGCGCAGCAGCGGCAGGCTGCCATGCAACTGGAACTCGACGAGATCCTCGCCGGTGTAGGACGCGGGCCCCGGAAAAAAGAGGCAGAGGCCGCGGTCGATCACGGCGCCATGCAAGTCGCGAAAAGCGGTGTAGGTGGCGTGGCGCGGCGCGGGGCTGGCACCGGTGAGTTCGAGCGCAAGATCGCGCGCCGCCGGGCCGGAGACACGCACGATGCCGATCGCGCCGCGGCCCGGCGCGGAGGAGATGGCCGCTATCGTGTCGCGATCGTGGCCCACGTCGTGGCGCAGCGCGGGCTCACGCGGCGGCTTCGATTTGCTTCGTGACGTACCACTGCTGCGCCATCGACAGCACGTTGTTCACGAACCAGTAGAGCACGAGGCCCGCCGGGAAGAATGCGAAGAACACGCCGAAGGCGAGCGGCATGATCTGCATGACCTTGGCCTGGATCGGGTCGAGGGGCGCGGGATTCATCCTGGTCTGCGCCCACATGCTCGCCGTCATCAGGACAGGCAGCATGAAGTACGGATCCTTGATCGACAGATCCTTGATCCACAGCATGAACGGCGCCTGGCGCAGCTCGACGCTTTCGAGCAGCACCCAGTACAGCGCAATGAACACCGGGATCTGGACGAGAATGGGGAGGCAGCCACCGAGCGGATTGATCTTCTCCTGCTTGTAGAGGTCCATCATCGCCTGGTTCATCTTCGCCCGGTCGTCGCCGAAACGTTCCTTCAGGGCGACGAGCCTCGGCTGCACCTTGCGCATCCGTGCCATGGAACGGTAGCCGGCCGCGGACAGCGGGAAGAACATCAGCTTGACCGACAGCGTGAGCAGGATGATCGCGATGCCCCAGTTGCCGAACAGGGCATGGATTTTTTCGAGCAGCCAGAAAAGGCCCTTGGCGATGAACCAGAGCACCCCGTAGTCAACCGTGAGTTCCAGGCCAGGTGCAACGCCCGGCAGCACGTCCTGGATTTTGGGACCGGCATACAGGCGCGAGGCGATGGTGCGCGTTTCACCCGCCGGCACCGCGACTTCGGGGCCGTAGTAACCGACGACGAAGCGACCTTCGCCAACCGCTGTCGAATAATAGTGCTGGCTGACGTCCGCCGCCGGAATGATGGCGGCAACGAAATAGTGCTCCACCAGCGCGGTCCAGCCGCCGATCGCGTCACGCGCGATCGGTTCCTCGGCGAGATCGTCGAAGGTGAATTTCTCGTACTTCTTCTCCGGGCTCGAAAAGGCCGCGCCGGTGAAGGTGGGCGTGGTCATCGAGCGCTTGGTCTGCGGTTGCAGGCGCTGCAGCTGGTCGTACGGATGTGCCTTCCACTCGGCGCTCGAGGCATTGCGTATTTCGAACGCCTGGCCGATTTCGTAACTTCCACGCTTGAAAGTGAAACGGCGGGTGACTTCCACACCGTCCGGTGAACGCCAGGTGAGGGCGACGTCGAGCTGGTCCTGGCCATCGAGCAGCTCGTAGCGCTGGGCACTGGCGCTGTATTGCGCGTAGTGATCGGGACTCGCGCTGGCCGCTTTCAAGCCGCTCTGTCCGAGCATCACGCGCTGCTCGTCGTTCGCCAGCAGGGTGAAAAGGGCCGAGTCCTTGTCGAGGCTCAGCGGATAATGTTTCAGTTCGAGCCGCTCGAGCACGGCGCCGGTCGGATTGATTTCGACGTGGAAGAGATCCGTCTCGACGATGATCGGTTCGCTGGGCGCTGGCGCGGCCGAGGCCTGGGCAGGCACGGGCGCGGCGCCCGCCGTTGGCAGATCGGGCTTTGCAGCGGTGGGTGCCGGGATATCGCTGGGGCCCGTTTCCGCGGTGGCGGCCGTGGTGGCGGGCGCCGGGGTGGCGTAATCACGCTGCCATTCTTCCCACAGCAGCAGCGCAATGAAACTCAACAGGATGACGAGGACGAGGCGGATGTTTTCCATTGTGCGTTCTTTGCTTCAGCCCTGTGGAGTGGCGGCATTGCGCTCGATGAATACGCTCAGGGTGGGCCAGCGACGCGCGAGCACTTGACGAAGCTTGTCGTCGCTTGCGGTGGTGGCCGCGGCTTTCGCGAGTATCACGAGATCGATGGGCAGTTCGCGGATCGGTGACTGGCGAAAGCTTTCACGGAGCAGTCGTTTCAACCGGTTCCGCTCGACCGCGAGCTTCGCGTTGCGCTTGCTCACGGCGATGCCCAGCCGGGCAAAACCCAGCACGTTCGGGCGCGCGATGACGGTGAAGTACTGATCTGATGCGCGCGTGCCGGCTTTGAAGACGCCGTCGAAATCGGCCGCCGAGCGGAGCCGGTGCTCGCGCTCGAACGGGTACAGTCTGCTCAGACCTGGGTGAGGCGCTTGCGCCCCTTGGCCCGCCGGGCTTTCAGGACGAGGCGGCCGCCGCGGGTCTTGATACGGGCGCGAAAACCGTGGGTACGTGCGCGCTTGAGGCGGCTGGGCTGATAGGTACGTTTCATGTTGGCTCTACTCGTTTTTCTGAACGGGCGGTGGTTCAAATCGCGGCGGTCGGAAGGCCGACCCGCAGCAGGCGCGACATAGTACGGGCAGAGCAGAAAATCTGTCAATCAAAACAATATGATGGTCCTGTCTTCTTTCGCGCTTTCGTGCTGTGGATAAGTCGCAGGTCGGGGTATACACTTCGACGCCTTGATCGCGGCGCCCACCGCTTCCGACATAAAAAAACGACCATGACCGATTTCTGGCGACGCTGCCGGGAGCGCCTCGAGCAGGAGCTCACCCCGCAGCAATTCAACACCTGGATTCGACCGCTGACGGCCTGCGAGGCCGGTGAAGCACTCGAGATCCGCGCGCCCAACCGGTTCGTGCTCGACTGGATTCGCGACAAGTACGGCGAACGGATCAACGGGCTGGTCAGTGAACTGTCGGAAGGGCGGCTGACGGAAGTGTTGCTTGTGGTGGGCGCGGCCTCGGTCGCGCCGCCAGATCCTGTCGCGCGCAGCGAGCCGCAGCCCAGGGAGCAACCGGAAGAGCGGAATACCTACATGCCGAAGGGAAAGTTCACGCGCACCGTGCGCGCGGACTTCACGTTCGAGAACTTCGTGCAGGGCAAATCCAACCAGCTCGCGCGGGCGGCCTCGATTCAAGTTGCTGAAAATTCTGGCAAGTCCTACAACCCGCTCTTCATCTGCGGGGGGGTCGGACTCGGCAAGACGCATCTCATGCATGCGATCGGCAATCACCTGATCACGCAGCGGCCTGGCGCCCGGGTCGTGTATCTGCACTCGGAGCGTTTCGTGGCGGACATGGTGAAAGCCCTGCAGCACAACACGATCAATGAGTTCAAGAAATTCTATCGCTCAGTTGACGCGCTGCTGATCGACGACATCCAGTTTTTCGCTGGAAAAGAACGTTCACAGGAAGAATTGTTTCATACTTTCAACGCATTGCTTGAGAGTCAGCAACAAATCGTACTGACCTGCGACCGTTACCCGAAGGAAGTGTCGGGGGTGGAGGAGCGGCTGAAGTCGCGTTTCAGCTGGGGACTGACGGTGGCCATCGAACCGCCGGAGCTTGAAACGCGCGTCGCGATTCTCAAAACGAAGGCGACCGGGTCCCCGATCAACCTGCCCGATGAAGTTGCCTTCTTCATTGCGAAGCGTTTCAAGTCGAACGTGCGCGAGCTGGAGGGGGCGCTGCACCGGGTGGTCGCAAAGTCGAACTTCGCTGCGCAGCGCGACATTACCCTTGATTTTGCACGGGAAGCGCTCAAGGACCTGCTGGCCTTGCAGGACAAGATGGTCAGCATCGAGAACATCCAGAAGACCGTCGCCGAGTACTACAAGATGCGGGTGTCGGACCTGCTCTCGAAGCGGCGGAATCGCTCGGTGGCGCGTCCGAGGCAAGTGGCGATGGCGCTGTCGAAGGAACTCACGAGCCACAGCCTGCCTGAAATCGGGGAAGCTTTCGGTGGCCGTGACCATACGACGGTCATCCATGCCTGCCGCAAAATCGCTGAGCTGAGGCGTGAAGAAGATCGGATTAACGAGGATTACGTTAATCTTGAAAGGATCTTGACGAGTTGATGCCATTCCTGTGGATAACTTGGCAGGCAATTCCGACGGGCGTTTTTATCCACCGGTTCGCGGTGGATTGCAGGCCGGTTGCGGACAGTTCCGCACAGGCTTTGTTTTGATTCAAGCAATTGATTAAAAAAGACTTTATAAAAGAGTCCACAGGCCTGAGGGGCCGTAACAACCATTACTGGGATATATATTCATGCAAATAAAATTAACCCGCGAAACGTTGTTACCCGCTCTCCAGGCCGTCACGAACGTCGTCGAACGGCGTCAGACCCTGCCAATCCTGAGCAATGTTCTGATGACCGCGGAAGACGGTCGTCTGAATCTGCTGGGCACGGACATGGAAGTCGAAGTGACGGTGAACTGCGAGGCCAGCATCGGCAAGGAAGGAACCACCACGGTGCCTGCCCGCAAGCTGCTCGACATCTGCCGCAGCTTGCCGCCTGAAGCGGCGATCCAGCTCGAGACAGGTGCGGCGAAGGTCAAGATTCAGTCGGGTCGCAGTCGTTTCATGCTCGCCACGCTCCCGCCGTCCGAGTTCCCGAGCGTGGGCAGCCTCGATACCGCGACGGAATTCACGATGGGCGTGGCCGATTTGCGCGATCTGATTGGCAACACGCAGTTCGCAATGGCTCACCAGGATGTCCGCTATTACCTCAACGGCCTGCTGCTCGAACTGTCCCCCAACGCCGTGCGTGCAGTCGCCACGGATGGGCATCGCCTCGCGGTTTGCGACAGGGAGTTGAATACGGGTGTTGCTGTGCAGCAGCAAATCATTGTGCCGCGCAAGGGCGTGACGGAACTCGTGCGCATGCTTGCCCACCTCGACGGTGAGGTGAGCGTCGGGGTGGGGCAGAACCACATGCGCGTGTCCACCGCCGGGCAGTCGATCACGACCAAGCTCATAGACGGCAAGTTCCCCGACTACGAGCGCGTGATTCCGAAGGAAGGCGAGAAACTGGTCACCGCGGACCGCGAAGCGCTGAAAGCCGCTTTCAGCCGCACCTCAATCCTGTCCAACGAAAAGTTTCGCGGCGTTCGAATCACGCTGACGAAGGGGCTGTTGAAAGCCGCTGCCCATAATCCTGAACAGGAAGAGGCGGAAGAGGACATCGAGGTCGACTACTCGCACGATGATCTCGAGATCGGCTTCAACGTTTCCTACCTGCTCGACGTGTTGGGCGTGCTCAAGTCCCAGAGCGTACGGATGGAACTGAGCGATTCGAACAGCAGTTGCGTCCTCTATGCCCCGGAGGACATGCGCGCCCGTTACGTCGTGATGCCGATGCGGCTCTGAGCCGCACGCCCGGGAATGCCGGTTCTAGAGCGACTGACAGCGACGAATTTTCGAATCCTGAAAAGCCTGGACCTGTCGTTTGCCGGCGGTCTGAACGTCATCGAGGGCTCCAACGGAAGCGGAAAGACGAGTTTGCTGGAGGCGATCTATCTGCTTGGAACCGGCAAGTCGTTCCGGACCGCCCGGCCGGCGGATTACATCGGGGAGCAGGACACGCGGACACTGGTCACCGGTACCGTTCGCACGGAAGGGCAGGCACACAGCAGCGTGCTGGGAATCGAGAAGTCTGCCCACGACACGCTCTGCCGTATCGATGGTCAGACGGTCCATGCGGCGTCGGAACTGGCTCGTCACTTCTCAGTGGTGGCTCTGGATGCGCAGGCATTCCGGATCCTTGACGACGGACCCACGATTCGTCGCGCCCTCATCGACAGAGCCTTGTTCCACGTGGAACAGAATTACCTCGAGATCTACAAACGTTTCCACCGCGCCTTGAAACATCGCAATGAACTGCTGAAGCAGCGGGCGTCGGCGGAACAGGGCGAATACTGGAACCAGCAACTCGCCCAACATGCGCAGGCGCTGGATGCCGCGCGGAAATCCTGCGTCGAACGTTTCAACGCCTGGGTCCAGCAGGCCCCATACGCCTCCCGGTGGGGACAGCTGTCCTTCGATTACCGTGCGGGCTGGCGCAGCGACAGGGATCTGGCCGAGTTGCTGGCCGACTCCTGGCTGCGTGATATCGACGCGCGCACCACCACCCATGGTCCGCACCGCGCGGAGCTCAAGATTCTGCTGGATGGGCGGCCCGCAGCAAACGTGGTGTCCAGGGGGCAGGGCAAGCTCCTGGTGTGCGCGCTGATTGCGGCCCAGGCCTCCTTCATCGCCGACGGTACCGGACGCCAACCGGCGTTGCTGATTGACGACATAAGCTCCGAACTCGATAGGGATTCCTGCAAAGCTGCCCTATCATTGCTGCTTTCCGGCAATGGCCAGGCATTCGTCACGACAATCGAAGCCGCGCCCTTGCTGCAGAGTTTGCCGACCACCCACCAAGCATGGTTCCACGTGGAACGCGGAGAGCTTGTGCCGGCCTGACCGGCCAAAAGAGGATTTACGATGGCGACCTACGATTCCTCCAACATCAAGGTCCTTAAAGGACTCGATGCCGTTCGTAAACGGCCCGGCATGTACATCGGCGATACCGACGATGGCTCGGGCCTGCATCACATGGTGTTCGAGGTGGTCGACAACTGTATCGACGAGGCCCTGGCCGGCTATTGCACCGAGGTGTCGGTCAGGATTCACCCGGATTCTTCGATTACCGTCAGCGACAATGGCCGCGGCATACCGGTCGACATCCATGCCGAGGAGGGGGTTTCGGCGGCCGAAGTCATCATGACCGTATTGCATGCCGGCGGTAAGTTCGACGAAAACTCTTACAAGGTCTCAGGTGGACTGCACGGCGTCGGCGTGTCGGTCGTGAATGCGCTGTCCGAGACGCTGAACCTCACCATCCATCGTGACGGGCATGTCTGGCACCAGCTGTACCAGGAGGGAAATCCGGTCGCCCCGCTCAAGCCGGTGGGAGACTCGAACCAGACCGGCACGCAGATCACCTTCAAGCCCAGCGACAAGGTCTTCAAGAACATCGATTTCCATTACGACGTGCTGGCCGCCCGCCTGCGCGAACTCTCGTTCCTGAATGGCGGGCTGGTCATTCATCTTTTTGATGAACGCACCGCCCGACACGATACCTTCCAGTATGAAGGCGGCATTTCGGCGTTCATCCAGCACCTCCACAAACTCCGCCAACCCCTGCACGAGACCATCGTGCACATCAATGCGGCGAAGGAGGGGGTGCAGGTCGAGATTGCGCTGCAGTGGAATGAGACCTACCAGGAAAACATTTTCTGTTTCACGAACAACATCCCGCAGCGTGACGGCGGTACCCATCTCGCAGGTTTCCGGGGGGGGCTCACGCGCACACTGAACCAGTACTTTGAAAAGGAAGGCATTGCCGCCAAGCAGAAGGTCGTGATTTCGGGCGAGGATGCTCGAGAAGGCCTTACGGCGGTGGTTTCGGTCAAGGTACCGGACCCCAAATTCTCATCGCAGACCAAGGAAAAACTCGTCTCCAGTGAGGTCAAGGCGGTCGTCGAATCGGTCTTTTCGGACAAGTTCGGCGATTTCCTGCTCGAGCGACCCAACGAGGCCAAGGCGATCGCGGCCAAGATCGTCGACGCGGCCCGGGCCCGCGAGGCCGCCCGCAAAGCCCGTGAACTGACTCGCCGCAAGACGGCGCTCGACGTTGCCGGCCTGCCCGGGAAGCTCGCTGACTGCCAGGAACGGGATCCTGCCAAGTCGGAACTCTTTCTGGTCGAGGGCGATTCGGCGGGCGGTTCCGCCAAGCAGGGCAGGGACCGGCGTTACCAGGCCATCCTGCCCCTGCGCGGCAAGATTCTGAACGTGGAGAAGGCTCGCTTCGACAAGCTGCTGTCCAGTACGGAAGTCGCCACCCTCATTACGGCCCTTGGCTGCGGCATCGGTGCCGATGAGTACGATCCGGACAAACTCCGCTACCACCGCATCATCATCATGACCGACGCGGACGTGGACGGGGCGCATATCCGCACCCTGCTGCTGACCTTCTTCTATCGCCAGATGCTGGAGCTGATCAAGCGCGGACACATTTATATTGCGCAGCCGCCCCTGTACAAGGTCAAGAAGGGCAAGCAGGAGCGCTATCTCAAGGATGACCAGGCGATGGACGCCTATCTGCTCGAGCTGGCCCTGCAGGATGCGCTGATCGATCTTGGCGAGCGCGAGCTGAGCGGCGACACCCTGGCCGCAATCGGAAAAGATTATCTTACTATTCAAAGACTTACTTCAAGACTCGCGCGTCGATACGACCCCGCGATCCTGCAGGTCATCCGGTCGAATGCGGCATATGCCCATCCCGACATCGCGGAAAAGGATTATCTGGACCAGTGGGTCATGGAACTGCAGACCGCGCTGCAGGGCATCGAGGGGGCCAGCCGCCAGCGCGCGACGCTCGATTACATCGACCCGCTGCACTGGACCGTGCGCCTGTCGATGCTCAAAGGCGGCATCGAGAACGAGGCCCGCTTCGATCGCGACTTCTTCTATTCGGGCGAGTATCGACAGCTGGTGCAGCTTGGCAGCAACCTCGATATCCCGCGCGCCACCTGCCGCGTGAAACGGGAAAGCACCGAGCACGACACAGCGAATCTCCGGCTGGCGCTTGACTGGCTGCTCGAAGATGCCAAACGCGGCGTGTCGACCCAGCGCTACAAGGGCCTCGGCGAAATGAACCCCGAGCAGTTGTGGGAGACGACGATGGATATCGAGACCCGCAACCTCATGCAGGTCAAGATCGAGGACGCCGTGGCTGCAGACGAGATTTTCTCCACGCTCATGGGTGATCAGGTCGAGCCGCGCCGGGAATTCATCGAGCGGCATGCCCTCAGCGTCACCAACCTGGATACCTGACACCCCGCCCGCTAGTCGACAGCCGCCGCCGCCCAGCCCATGACGGCGGTAGCCCCGGCGGCGCGCAGGGCACCCGCCGCGCGCCGCATCGTCGTGCCGGTCGTCGCGACGTCGTCGATCAACAGGACCCGCCGCCCTGCGATGCGTGGATCCGCGACGAAAGCCCCAGCCAGATTGCGCAGCCGCGCCCCGCGCGGCAGCCCCCGCTGCGTGGGCGAGCCATCACGCCGCCGGAGGACGTCCAGCACCGGCAGATCCAGCGCCCTGGCGATTGGCCGCCCGATTTCGAGTGCCTGGTTGTAGCCGCGCCGCACCGCCCGCCAGTAAGGCAGCGGAATCGCGCAGAGGGCGTCCATCTCGCCGACGCCAGGCGGTGGACGGGATGCCATCAACTGGCCGATCAGCGTCATGAGCCCCGCGTCACCGGCCAGCTTGCCCCGCCCGATGAATTCGACGACCGGGAATTCATAGCGAAAGCTCGCGTGGCACTGCAGCGGCCCCGCCATGCGCAAGGCCGTATGCGTCCGCCACGGCAAATCGACACTACAACCCGCACAAAGCAGGCTGGCCCCAACCGGCACGGCGCACAGGCTGCAGCGGGCCGGCAACAGCGTCTGGATTTGTCTAATTCTTGACCAGTTGTTTCGTTTGAGCGCTTCGATTAACTTTGACCACGAGGCATTTCCTGTTGCCATGCAAACCCGCTCCGCCATCTTCAATCCCGAGGTTCCGATGCAGACCGCCCAGCGCCGTTCCCATGACGCAGTTTCAATTCCGTCCGCGCGCCACGACTGGACGGTCGCGGAGGCCGAGGCCTTGCTGAACCTGCCGTTCAACGACCTGCTGTTCCGGGCCCATCAGGTGCATCGCGCGAACTTCGACCCGAACAGCGTCCAGCTCTCGACCCTGCTGAATATCAAGTCGGGCGGCTGTCCGGAAGATTGCGGCTACTGCCCGCAGAGCGCCCGCTACGACACCGGCGTCAAGGCGGAGGCCCTGCTGAATGTGGAAGACGTGCTCGCCGCGGCACGCAATGCCAAGGCCGCGGGCGCCTCACGCTTCTGCATGGGCGCGGCGTGGCGCGCGCCGAAGGACCGTGATGTCGAACGCGTGGCCAAGCTCGTCGAGGCGGTGAAAGGCTTGGGCCTCGAAACCTGCGTGACGCTCGGCATGCTGAAGCCGCAGCAGGCGGATCAGCTCAAAGCCGCCGGCCTCGATTACTACAACCACAATCTGGACACCTCCCCCGAGTTCTATGGCGAAGTGATCACCACGCGCACCTACCAGGACCGTCTCGACACCCTCGGTGCGGTGCGCAATGCGGGCATCAACGTCTGCTGCGGGGGCATCGTCGGCATGGGCGAAGGCGTCCACGACCGTGCCGGACTGCTCTGCACGCTGGCAAACCTGCCGGAACACCCGGAGTCCGTGCCAATCAACCAGCTGGTCCGCGTGGAGGGAACTCCGCTGGCGGACCAGGCCCCTATCGATTGCTTCGACGTCGTGCGCATGGTGGCCGCGGCGCGCGTGATGATGCCGAAGGCCTACGTTCGACTGTCCGCGGGGCGCAAGGAACTCGGCGAAGCCGGACAGGCCCTGGCCTTTTTCGCCGGCGCGAACTCGATCTTCTATGGCGAACAGCTGCTGACCACGCCGAACCCCGAGGCAGACGAGGACCGTCGCCTGTTCGACAGGCTGGGCATCAGGCCGACAATCGCCCAGCACGGCTGATGCAGCAGATGGACGGCGGCGCCGTGCTGGCCGGGACGCCGCGGCTGCGCACGCGCACGCTGGAAGTGCGCGACGCGGTCGTTGGTCCGGCGATGGCGATCGCCGGCAGCCCGCTCGTCAATTTCTGCAGCAACGATTATCTCGGCCTTGCCGGCTCGCCGGTCCTGCGCAACGCGGCCATCGCCGCCATCGAACGCTACGGGGTCGGCGCCGGCGCTGCCGCGCTGCTGTCGGGATGGACCGTGGCGCACCATGAACTCGCGCTCGACATCGCCGATTACCTGCAACGCGACCGCGCGCTGCTGTTTTCGTCCGGCTATCTTGCGAACCTCGGCGCGCTGTCCGCAATCGCCGGGCGTCACGACGAGATATTCCACGACCGCCTCAACCACGCGTCGCTGATTGACGGCGTGAAGCTGAGCGGTGCACGCTCCACGCGCTACCGGCACGTGGACGCGGGCGACCTCGAGCGCCGCCTCGCGGCAGCGCAAGGCGCGCGCCGCATCGTCGTCACCGACGGCGTTTTCAGCATGGATGGGGACTGCGCGCCGCTGGGTGACATCGCGCGCCTCGCCCGTGCGCACGAAGCCCTGCTGGTCTGTGACGATGCGCACGGCTTCGGCGTCCTCGGAGACGGTCGCGGCCTGCCCGCCGAACTCGGTCTCACCCAACAGGACGTCCCGCTGATGGTGGTGACCTTCGGCAAGTCCCTGGGCACCGCCGGCGCGGCGGTCGTCGGCCGCGCGGACCTGATCGAATGCCTGCAGCAGAACGCGCGCACGTTCATCTATGACACCGCCATGCCGCCGGCGGTGGCCGCTGCAAGCAGCGCTGGCCTCGGCCTGTTGCGCCAGGACGCATCGCTGGTCACCCGCCTGGCTGCGAATATCGCGCACTTCCACGCCGGTTTGCGCCGCGCGGGGCTACCTGTACCGGCATCGCGCACCCCGATCCAGCCCATCGTGCTGGGTGACGACGCCCGCACACTGGCCGCCGCGCAGTCCCTGCGCGACCGAGGCTACTACGTGCGCGCAATCCGACCGCCGACCGTGCCGGAAGGCACGTCGCGCCTGCGCATCTGCGTGTCGGCCGCGCACACCGAAGCGCAGATCGACGGGCTGGTCGGTGCCCTGCAGCAGGCACTCGGCGCATGAATTCCTCACACGACCTGGATCCACGAGCGGTGCGCCGCGCCTTCGACGACGCGGCGCGTCATTACGACGCGCATGCCGCGTTGCAGCGCGAAGTGGCCGATCGCCTGCTTGGCCGCCTCGAATTCACGACCGTCGCGCCGGCCACCGTGCTGGACCTGGGCGCCGGCACCGGTTACTGCACGGGCCTGATCGAACGCCGCTATCCGAAGGCGCGAATCATCCTCGCGGACGTCGCAGCAGCGATGCTCGCAACGGCCCGCGCCGGCGCGCGGCGCTTCTTCTCGCGTCGCAGCTACGTCTGCGGCGATGCCAGCGCGCTACCGCTGGCCAGCGCGAGCATTGACCTGGTCGTGTCGTCGCTGACCCTGCAATGGTGCGAAGACCTCGGTGCCGTGTTCGCGGAATGCGCGCGCGTCCTGCGCCCGGGCGGACTGCTCCTGTTCTCGACGCTCGGGCCGGACACCCTGCACGAACTGCGCGCTGCGTGGGCCGCGGTGGACGAAGCGCCGCACGTGAACCGCTTCCATGACATGCACGTCGTGGGTGACGCGCTGATCCACAGCGGCTTCAGCAGCCCGGTCATGGAGCGCGAAGACCTGACCGTCACCTATGATGATGTCATGACGCTGATGCGGGACCTGAAAGGCATCGGTGCCCAGAACAACCATCTGCAGCGCGCCCGGGCGCTGTATGGAAGGCAACGCCTTGCGCGGCTCAAGGCCGCCTATGAAAACTACCGCCGCGACGGCGTGCTGCCCGCGACCTACGAAACCGTCTACGGACATGCATGGGCGCCGAGCCGGGAAACACGCCCGCAGGACGGCTCCACGGTCGCGACCTTCCCCTTGAGTGGACTCAAACGACGCTGACATGAACTGTTTCATCACCGGCACCGATACCGGCATCGGCAAGACCTTCGTCAGTACCGCCCTGTTGCGCGCGCTCGCCGCCCGCGGCCTGCGCACCGCGGCGATGAAGCCGGTGGCGGCCGGTGCGACCCGTGACGGCCACAGCCTCGTCAACGAGGACGCCGAGCTGCTGCGACGTTACGCCACGGTCGCGCTGCCGCGAGACCTCGTCTGCCCGTGCATCTACGAAGCACCGACCGCCCCCCACATCGCAGCCCGGATCGAAGGCCGCACGATCGAACTCGAGCGGATTGTCGACGCCTACGCGGAAATCCGCCGCCGGGCGGATGTCGTACTGGTCGAGGGTATAGGGGGCTGGGCCCTGCCGCTGACGGCGGGTGAGATGCTGAGCGACCTCGTCAGGCGGCTCGAACTGCCGGTGCTGCTGGTCGTCGGCCTGCGCCTCGGCGCGCTCAACCACGCATTGCTCAGCGCCCGGGCCATTGCCGCCGACGGCCTGGTGCTGGCGGGCTGGATCGGCAACATCGTCGATCCCGTTTACCCCTATGGCCGGGACACCTTCGACTGCCTGCGGGAGCTGATCCCCGCGCCCTGTCTCGGCTGCCTGCCCTGGCAGGCGTCGATGGATCCTGCGGCACTCGCTGGCCACATCGGCCCCGCGGTGGACCTTCTCGCCGGGGCCTGAACGCGGATCGAGCCCGGAGCGACGGAGACGATGGTCGAACAACTGGACAGCCCGCAGCCGGGAGACACCATCTGGGTGGTGCGCCCGACCCGTTCCCTGACCTGGCCCGAGGCCAAGCGCTGGTTGTGCGTGATTTCCTTCATCCCGCTGTCCAGTGGCCTGCTCTTCCTGTGGTTCGGCATTCCGCTCGTCCTGCCCTTCGCGGGGCTGGAAATCGCACTGCTGTGGGGCGCTTTCTACTATGTCGCGTGGACCGGCGAGCTGCGCGAAGTCATCCGCCTGACCCCCGAGCGGCTCATCATCGAGCGTGGGCGGCGGGGTCCCAGCGAACGCTTCGAATACGACCGCGCCTGGGTTCGCGTCGACCTCGATGAGAACCGCGGCTGGCATCCGAGCCGACTCTCCGTCACCTCGCACGGCAAGGTCTCGGCGGTCGGATCCTTTCTGACCGATGGGGAGCGCCGCACCCTGGCGTTGTCCCTGATTAACGCACTCGATAAAAGTCGTTAGAATGCGGCAATATAGACCGACCATTGAATCCGACAGGCCAACAGGCCGGCGGCCGCGGTGGGAGCGGCAACCGGGCCACGTGCCAACCTGGCCGCTTCGTCGATAACGAGACTAGCTTTGTTTTGAGCTGTGGGAGCCTTTTAATGACGACCTCCATATCCAAGCTCACCCGCCTAGGGTCGGGTGCCTCGCTGCTGTTGCTGCCTCTGCTGGCGCAGGCCGCGTGGGATGAACTCAACCTGCCCAAGGGCGTCACGCCCTACAGCGAAACCGTCTACGACCTGCACATGACCATCATGTGGATCTGCGTGGCGATAGGCGTCGGTGTGTTCGGCGCCATCTTCTATTCCATCCTGAAGTTCCGTAAATCCAAGGGCGCCGTGGCGGCCCAGTGGCACGAGAGCACGCTGGTGGAGTTCCTGTGGACGGCGGTGCCGGTGATCATCCTGGTCGCCATGGCCGTGCCCGCCACCAAGGCGCTCATCATGATGGAAGACGTCTCGAACTCCGCGATGACCATCAAGGTCACCGGCTACCAGTGGCGCTGGCGCTATGACTACGTCAACGAGGGCGTCGGCTTCTACAGCGCGCTCGCCAAGACCAGCGACACCGCCCGCCAGCTGGACTCCGGCATCGATCCCGCATCCGTCGAGAACTACCTCCTCGAAGTCGACAACGAGCTGGTCGTTCCCGCGGGACAGAAAATCCGCTTCCTGACCACCGCCGCCGATGTCATCCACTCGTGGTGGGTGCCGGATCTGGGCTGGAAGCGCGATGCGATTCCCGGCTACATCAACGAATCGTGGGCGTTGATCAAGGAGCCGGGCGTCTACCGCGGCCAGTGCACCGAGCTGTGCGGGAAGGATCACGGCTTCATGCCGGTGGTCGTGCGCGCCCTGCCCGAGGCGGAATACAAGGCCTGGCTCGACAAGATGAAGGCCGCACAGGCGCCAGCCACGGCCATGAACGACGGGACGGGTGCCGCAGTCGCGGCAAGCCGCTAATCGCTCCGTACCCGTAACGACTCCTACAGCTTCGATATATAGAGGGAAAGCTCATGAGCGAGGCAGCAGCCCATCACGACGCGCACCACGGTCACCCGACGGGTATCACCCGCTGGCTGACGACGACGAACCACAAGGACATCGGCACGATGTACCTCGTGTTCTCGCTGATCATGTTCTTCATTGGCGGCGCGATGGCCATGATCATCCGCCTCGAGTTGTTCCAGCCGGGCCTGCAGTTCGTCGACCCGCAATTCTTCAACTCGATGACCACGATGCACGCTCTGGTCATGATCTTCGGCGCCGTCATGCCGGCGTGGACCGGCTTCGCGAACTGGATGATTCCGATGATGATCGGCGCGCCCGACATGGCGCTTCCCCGACTCAACAACTGGAGCTTCTGGATCCTGCCCTTCGCGTTCACGCTGCTGCTGGCGACCCTCTTCATGCCGGGTGGCGCCCCGGCCGGTGGCTGGACGATGTATCCGCCGCTGGTCCTGCAGACCGGTGCGGCCTTTCCGTTCCTGATCTTCGCCGTGCACTTCATGGGTGCGTCGTCGATTGCGGGTGCGATCAACATCGTCGCGACGGTCTTCAACATGCGTGCGCCGGGCATGACCCTGATGAAGCTGCCGCTGTTCGTGTGGACCTGGATCATCACGGCCTTCCTGCTGATCGCCTCGATCCCGGTGCTCGCCGGCGCCGTCACGATGCTGCTGACGGACAAGTTCTTCGGCACCTCGTTCTTCAGCGCGGCTGGCGGCGGCGATCCCGTGATGTTCCAGCACATCTTCTGGTTCTTCGGGCATCCCGAGGTCTACATCCTGATCCTGCCCGCCTTCGGTATCGCCTCGGCCATCATCCCGACCTTCGCGCGCAAGCCCCTGTTTGGCTACAGCTCGATGGTGTACGCGTCGGCGTCAATCGCCTTCCTGTCGTTCATCGTGTGGGCGCACCACATGTTCACGGTCGGCATGCCGCTCGCGGGTGAGCTGTTCTTCATGTACGCGACCATCCTGATCGCGGTCCCGACGGGCGTGAAGGTTTTCAATTGGGTCGCCACGATGTGGCAGAGCTCGATGACTTTCGAAACACCGATGCTCTTCGCGATCGGTTTCGTCGTGCTGTTCACCATCGGCGGTTTCTCGGGCCTCATGCTCGGCATCACGCCGGTCGACTTCCAGTACCACGATACCTACTTCGTCGTCGCCCACTTCCACTACGTACTGGTGACCGGCGCCGTCTTTGCGCTGATGGCCGGCACCTACTTCTGGCTTCCGAAGTGGACCGGCCACATGTACGACGAGAAGCTCGGCAAGCTGCACTTCTGGATGTCCACGATTTCGGTCAACGTCCTGTTCTTCCCGCAGCACTTCCTGGGCCTCGCCGGCATGCCCCGCCGCATCCCGGACTACGCGGTGCAGTTCGCGGACTGGAACATGGTGTCGAGCATTGGTGGCTTCGTGTTCGGCCTGTCGCAGATCCTGTTCGTCATCGGCATCGTGAAGTGCGTGCGCGGTGGCCAGCAGGCCACCGACAAGGTCTGGGAAGGTGCCCACGGCCTCGAATGGACCCTGTCCTCGCCGCCGCCGTACCACAGCTTCTCCACCCCGCCCGCCCCGGCGACCATCGAAGGTGGCATGCGCTGAGCGCAGGTGCCGGGTGATCATGAGCCAGCATGACATGCAGCAGACCCAGCGCCGTGCGGCCATCCGCACGGCGATTGGCCTCGCGCTGTTCGCGCTGGGCTGTTACGTGGCGTTCGTGATTACGAGGCTGTAGGCAGCTGCCGATGATCGAGCAGAGCCGCAATGGGGCCAACCGCCGCCTGGCACTGAAACTTCTGGCCGTCACCGGCCTGATGTTCGGTTTCGGCTATGCACTGGTCCCGCTGTACAACGTGTTCTGCGAAGTCACCGGCATCAACGGCAAGACGGGCGAGCTCTCGGCGGCCGAGGCCGCCGCCATGCAACCCGATCTCTCCCGTGAGGTGACGGTCGAATTCGTCACTAGCGTGAGCGCTGGCCTGCCCTGGCAGTTCAGCGGGCCTGCGAAGAAGGTCGTCGTCCATCCCGGTGTCATCACCGCCGTGGAGTTCGAGATCCTCAACAACGGGGGTCGGGACATGATCGGGCAGGCGACGCCCAGCGTCGCGCCCTCGACAGCCGCACGCTATTTCAGCAAGACGGAATGTTTCTGTTTCACCAACCAGGCGTTGGAGGCCGGCGTCACCAAGAGGATGCCGGTGCGTTTCGTCGTCGACCCGAAGCTGCCGGCCGACGTGCAGACAGTGACCCTCGGCTATACCTTCTTCGAAGCCGTGCCGGGTGCAGCGAATACCAATGAAACCAGGGGGAGTTCGCCGCGCTCCTAGCGGGCCGGTGAACACGCGAAAAATCAACTGACCAAGAGAGTACCGCTATGGCAGAGGCACACGCCCATTACTACGTTCCCGATTCCAGCCGTTGGCCGATCCTGACAACGATTGCGATCTTCGTCTGCTTCGTCGGCGGCGCGCTCACGTTGAATCACGCGTCATCGGGACCGATGGTCCTCGGCGCAGGTTTCCTGCTCCTGTTCATCACCCTGTTTGGCTGGTTCGGCGATGTCATTCGCGAGAGCGAAGGCGGACGCTACGGCCACTGGGAAGATGTCAGCTTCCGCATGGGAATGATGTGGTTCATCTTCTCCGAGGTCATGTTCTTCGCCGCGTTCTTCGGCGCGCTTTTCTACGTCCGCATGTTCTCCGTGCCGTGGCTCGGCGGCGCCGGCAGCGAGGCCGCCACGCATGAATTCCTGTGGCCGGCCTTCCTCTCCGATTGGCCTCTGCTCAAGCTGCCGACGACCTACGGCTTCGGCGAAGCGAAGGATGTCATCCCGGCCTGGGGTGTCCCGGCACTGAACACCGCCATCCTGCTGACCTCGGGCGCGACGGTGACGTGGGCGCACTGGGGCCTGAAGGCGAACAAGCGCGGCCACCTGATTACCGGTTTGGCCCTGACCGTGCTGCTCGGCGCGATTTTCGTGTACTACCAGGCGGAAGAGTACGGCCACGCCTATCACGAACTCGGCCTCACGCTGAACTCGGGCATCTACGGCGCGACTTTCTTCCTCCTGACGGGCTTCCACGGATTCCACGTCTCGATGGGCACCCTGATGCTGTTCATCATCCTGCTCCGCTGCATCAAGGGCCACTTCAAGCCGGAAAACCACTTCGCCTTCGAGGCGGTCGCGTGGTACTGGCACTTCGTCGACGTGGTCTGGATCGGCCTGTTCATCTTCGTCTACTGGCTCTAGACGACCCGCACATCAGCCATGAAGGGCGCTCCTGGGAGCGCCCTTTTCATTTGCGGCCGTTACCGATGGACGTGCAGCGCCTGCGCAGACCGAAAGTCCGGCCGACTCGGCCGGTCGTACCAATCAGTGCGGTTTGATGATGCCGAGGGAAGCGAGGATCATCAGCAACGCGAACAGGGCAATCGACAGGCCGACGCGCACAGTGAGGGCTTTCACGGTTTTGTTGCCCTCGCCCTTGCCGCGGAACAGGCTGACGAAGGCGGAGCCCAACGACCCCACTATCATGATCAGCATGAGAATGACGATGAAGCGAATGAGCGGCTGGTCTTCCATGCGGTTTGCCTGCGCGCGTTCGCGCGCCGAAAGAAGGGGCGAGCACTTTATCCTTGACGCTCGACCTGTAAAAGGGGCTTGAACCCGTGGGCAGCGCCTCCTCGGTCTGGTTCCGCGCGCTTGCGGCCCTGGTCGCCATCGCGATTCTCGGCAGCCTGGGTTTCTGGCAGCTAGACCGCGCGCGGCAGAAGCGTGACCTCCACGCGCTTTTCACCCAGCGCCTCGAGCAACCCCCCCTCGACCTCTCGCTTCATGGCGCCGTGCCCCTGGCCGGCGAGGCCTGGCGCGCCACCCGCGCCTACGGCACCTACGGTCCCCCGACCTTCCTGCTCGACAATCGCATTCGCGGCGGCCGCGTAGGCTACGAAGTCCTGGGCACCTTCACGATCGCCGATGGCCAGCGCATCCTGGTCGACCGCGGCTGGGTACCCGCCGGCGCGACCCGGCGCGATTTGCCCTCCCTGGACATGCCGTCTCAAGCGCAGGCGCTGCGAGGACGCCTTGCCCCGGCGCCCTCCACAGGTATCGCGCTCGGTACCCCCTTGCCACCGGAAGAGGTCGGACCCGGGCTCTGGCGTATCCAGCGTGTCGACTTCGCCGAGCTGGGCGCCCGCTTCGGCACTGACTATCTGCCGGCGCTCGTTTATCTGGATGCGGACGAGCCGGGCGGTTACGATCGCGCCTGGGTGCTTCCCGCTCCTGACGACGGAAAACACACGGCCTATGCCGTGCAGTGGTTCTCGATGGCGGGCGCCATCGTCATCATCTTCTTGCTGTCCCTGCGTCGCCGCGCGAACGCCGGCCGAATCCCCGAGTAACCGTGAACGACAAGAACGCATCCTCGACACGGGCGAGCAATCGCCTGGTGCTCCTGATGATCGCAGGCACTTTCGTCCTGCCCATCATCATCGCCTGGCTGCTCGCCGCCGGTGTGTTCGACTGGCGCCCGCAGGGCCTGCTCAACCATGGCGCGCTGTTCGAGCCACCCATCGACCTTCACCGCCTCGAGTCGGGCCCGGCCTCGGCGCCCTTGCGCGAATTGCCGCCGGCCGACTGGGCCGTGGTCTTCGTCAGCGACGGCCCCTGCGACAACACCTGCCGCGCAGTCCTCGCGGAACTCAGCGCGATCCGCCTCGTCATCGGGAAGAACGGCACGCGCGTATCGGTGTTCGGCGTGTTCGATTCGGCGCAGCCCAAGACCGGCGAGCGGCAGCTGGTCGACCCCGTGCTGGTCGCCGGCATCCGGGCCGGCCTGGCGGCGCAAGCGGGTCAGCCCAAGCTGCCGCTCGTGGGATTCGTCGACTGGCGTGGCCAGTTGATGATGCATTTCCCGCCCGAGGCACCGCCGCAAGACATCAAGAGCGACCTGAAGCGCCTGCTGAGCGCCTCCGCGATTAAATAGGCAACATGACCCGACTCTATCGAACCCTCTCCTGGCTGCTGCCCGTCCTGGCGTTCATCGTGATCGTCAAAGGGGCGTATGTCCGCCTCACCGACGCGGGCCTGGGCTGCCCCGACTGGCCCGGCTGCTATGGCCAACTGCTGGTGCCTGCTTCCCCCGAGCAGGCGGACCCGGCCCATCTCGAGGCGCGCCCGCTCGAGGCGGGCAAGGCCTGGCGTGAAATGATCCATCGTTACCTGGCGTCCGGCCTCGGTTTCGGCATCCTGCTGCTGGCGGTCCTTGCCTGGCGCAATCGCGCCGACCCCCTGCAGCCCGTCCTGGTGCCCCTGCTGCTGGTGCCACTGGTCATGTTCCAGGGCATGCTCGGCATGTGGACCGTGACCCTGCTGCTGAAGCCGCTGGTCGTCACGGGCCACCTGCTCGGCGGTTTCTCGGTGCTGGCGCTGCTGACCTGGAACCTGCTGGCCACGCGAGCCTGCGCCGCCAGCCGCCTCGCGGCGGGCACAGCCATTTCCAGCGCCGCCGTGCTCGCCCTGATTGCGCTGGCGGGCCAGGTGTTCCTCGGCGGGTGGACCAGCGCGAACTACGCGGCGCTGGCCTGCACCGACTTCCCGACCTGCCACGGCGCGTGGTGGCCGGACATGGCCTTCGACGAAGCCTTCGTGCTGTGGCGGGGGCTCGGCGTCAATTACGAATTCGGCGTGCTGGAGACGCCGGCTCGCACGGCGATCCATTTCTCCCATCGGCTCTGGGCGGTGGTGACGGCGGTCATGATCCTGCTGGCCGTCCGCGCGGCCCGGCGCTCCGGTGGCGCGCGTGGTCGCCTGCTCGGCTGGTGTATACTGGCCGCCCTCGCGATGCAGATCACGCTGGGCATCACCAACGTGATGCACGGTCTGCCGCTGCCGGTGGCCGTCATGCACAACGGTTTTGCCGCGATCCTCATGGCGAGCCTGGTGTCCCTGTTGTTCTTTGCGACCCGCCCGGCGGGCGCCGCAGGCCGATAACGATGAAAAACCCGCCCGCTGACGCCGCGTCCTCCTCGCTTTTCTCGTGGCGAGACTACCTTGCGCTGTGCAAGCCGCGCGTCATTTCGCTGATCGTCTTCACGTCACTGATCGGGATGCTGATGTCGACGCCTGGCCTGGTCCCGCTGGACACGCTGGTGCTGGGCAACCTCGGCATCGCGCTCGCCGCCGCGTCGGCCGCCGCGATCAATCACGTCGCGGAACACCGCATCGATGCGCTGATGGCTCGCACGCAGAACCGTCCGCTGCCACAGGGCGAACTGGGCGTTGCACAGGCCCTGGGCTTCGCGCTCGTGCTCGGCTTCCTGTCGATGTACATCCTGGTTGCATTCATCAACCCGCTGACCGCCGTGCTGACCTTCCTCTCGCTCATCGGCTATGCGGTCGTCTACACCATGTTCCTGAAGCACGCGACGCCCCAGAACATCGTCATCGGCGGTGCCGCGGGCGCGGCGCCACCGGTGCTGGGCTGGACGGCCGTGACCGGCACGCTGGACCCGCATGCGCTGCTGCTGTTCCTCATCATCTTCGCGTGGACGCCGCCGCATTTCTGGGCGCTCGCAATCTACCGGCGCAACGAGTACGCGAAGGCCAACATTCCGATGTTGCCGATCACGCACGGCACGGCGTTCACCCGCCTGCACGTGCTGTTCTATACGATCCTGATGGTCGTCACGACGCTCCTGCCCTACGCGACCTACATGAGCGGGTTGATCTACCTCGCCGGCGCCAGCGTGCTGAACCTGATCTTCCTGTACTACGCGGTCCGCATGCAGTTCGACCACAGCGACGAACTGGCCTGGAAGACCTTCAAGTACTCGATCGTCTACCTGACGCTGCTGTTCGTCGCGCTGTTCGCCGACCACTACTGGCCCCTTGCGCGCGCCGTGCTGGCCTAGGCAATGCCCGCGATGACCGGGCCAGGCCGCCTGCATCCCGTCCTCTGGCTGTGGTTCCCGCCGCTGCTCGCGTTGATCGTCTTCGGGGTCAAGCTGCTGGCGCCCGGGCACTATGCCACCTTCATCGAGGGTGAACTCGGCCTGACCGAACTCGCGACGCCGCTCGTCGCGCTGATCGGCGTCGGTGTCGGCGTGCAGACGGTGCGGATGTCGCGCGGCCGAGTGCCACCGCTGTTCACCGGCTGGCTGCTGGTGACGACGCTGGGCTGCCTCTACTTCGCGGGCGAAGAACTGTCCTGGGGACAGCAACTCTTCCAGTGGCAGACACCGGAGCACATCGCCGCGATCAACGACCAGAACGAAACCAACCTGCACAACATGAGCAGCTGGCTCGACCAGAAGCCGCGCCTGTTGCTCGAACTGTGGGTGCTGATCGGCGGCATCGTGCTGCCGCTGCGCGCACTCGCCGGCACGGCGCGGGCCCGGGTGGCGGGCAGCTTCAGGGACTGGTTCTGGCCGGGGGTCGAGTGCCTGCCGACGGCCGTGCTCGCGATTGCGATCAAGCTGCCGGAACGCTACAAGAAACTGATGGGGATCGAGAGTCTGCCCTTCGAAATCCGCTGGAGTGAACCGCAGGAGTACTACTTCGCGCTGTTCCTGCTGATTTACCTGCTGGCGGTGCGCCAGCGGCTGCGGCACGGCTTGCCGCAGCCCTGAAATCCGCGCTCAGCGGGCGCCCGCGAGTTGCGGCAGGTTGCCGTTCAGCGCCCGCTTCATGGTGTTGAACGCATTGTTCTCGATCTGCCGGATGCGCTCGGCGGACACGCCGTATTTCCCGGCGAGCTCGTGCAAGGTCTGCTTCGGTTCGGTCAGCCAGCGGCTTGCCACGATGTCGCGGCTGCGTGCATCGAGCCCAGCCATGGCCTGCGCGAGCTGTTCGACGCCATCCGCCGTTTCCTCGTCCGCTTCCAGCTGCACGGTCGGTTCGAAGCGCATGTCCGCCAGGTAGCTCGCCGGCGCGAGGTCTTCCTCGCCATCCTCGAGCGACACATCGAAGGCCTGATCATGCGCATTCATGCGCTCTTCCATCAGCAGCACGGTCTTCGCATCGACACCCAGATCCTTCGCGACGGATTCCACTTCCTGCGAGTTCATCCAGCCGAGGCGCTGCTTGGCGCTGCGGAGGTTGAAGAACAGCTTGCGCTGCGCCTTGGTCGTCGCGACCTTGACGATACGCCAGTTGCGCAGGATGAATTCGTGAATCTCCGCGCGGATCCAGTGCACCGCGAAGGACACCAGGCGCACGCCGACGGCGGGGTCGAAGCGCTTAACGGCCTTCATCAGGCCGATGTTGCCTTCCTGGATCAGGTCGCCGTGCGGCAGGCCGTAGCCGAGATATCCACGGGCCACCCGCACCACGAAGCGCAGGTGGGCCATGACCAGCTGACGGGCGGCCTCGAGGTCCTCTTCATTGCGGAAACGCAGCGCCAGGTCGCGCTCGTCCTCTTCCGACAGCATCGGAATGCGGTGCACGGCGCTGATGTAGGACTCCAGCGAACCCGTCGGCAGCGGCAACTTGAGCGTATTGGTCATCCGGGACCCTCCACACGATTCTAACTGGGGTGATTTTAGCACTCGCTTCGTTGGAGTGCTAAGTCCCCCGCAGGTTCCGTGCGCGACCCCTCAAGCGGCGCTGCCGTCCTCGTCGCCCAGCAGTGCCTCGACGAAGCTGCCGGCCTCGAAGACCTGCAGGTCGTCCTGCTGCTCGCCGACGCCGATGAAGCGCAGCGGCAGCCCGAAGGCGTCCGCGATCGCGAAGATCACGCCGCCCTTGGCCGTGCCGTCGAGCTTGGTGAGCACGATGGAGCTCAGGGGCGCCGCTTCGTTGAAAAGGCGGGCCTGCTGGACGGCATTCTGTCCCATCGTGGAATCGAGCACGAGCAGGGTCTCGTGCGGGGCCTCGGGATGGTGCTTGCCAAGCACGCGGCGGATTTTCGACAACTCGCCCATCAGGGCGCCCTGCGTGTGCAGACGGCCGGCAGTGTCGGCAATCAGCACGTCGCAACCCCGTGCTGCCGCCGCGGCGTAGGCATCGAAGATGACGGAGGCCGGATCCGCCCCCGGCCCCTGCGCGATCACCGGGATGCCCAGGCGGTCGCCCCAGGTCCGCAGCTGATCTACCGCCGCCGCGCGGAACGTATCGCCGGCTGCGAACATGATCTTGTGGCCGGCGGCCTGCAGGTGTTTGCCCATCTTGGCGATCGTCGTCGTCTTGCCGACGCCGTTGACGCCGACGACCAGGATCACGAAGGGGGAGCTGCGGCCTGCGGGAATCTCGAGCGGGGCCTCCACGGTCTTCAGGATGCGCACCATCTCCTCGCGCAGCACGTCGATCAGCGGCGCGCCCTCCTTGCCGGCGCGCTTCTCGACCGCCGCCATGAGGCGCTCGGTGACCGCGACGCCGGTATCGGCCATCAGCAGTGCGTTTTCCAGGGCCTCGAGCGACGAGGCATCGATGGGCTCGCGCCGGCGCAGGAGCCGGCCCAGTCGGTTCATCAGGCCATCGCGGGTACGGGCGATGCCCTCTCGCAAACGTTTGAACATGGGGGTCAGATGAGATTCGCAGAGATTGAAAGTCCGCCCGCGAACCTGGCCGCGGGCAGTCGGCAGTTCGGCTATGCTAGCACCGTCGCCGCACGGAAACCCGTGGGCGCCGCCCTCGCCCCGAACGGAAACTTCACGTTGCGAAACCGCCGTCTTCTGCCCGCCCTCGTCCTCCTGCTGTGGGCCGGCGCCGTCGCTGCCACATCGCGCACCCACGAGTTCGTCCTCGACAACGGCTTGAAGCTCGTCGTCCAGGAAGACCACCGCGCCCCGGTGGCGGTCATCCAGATCTGGTACAAGGTCGGCGCCAGCTACGAGCAGGATGGCATCACCGGTGTCTCGCATGCCCTCGAGCACATGATGTTCAAGCGCACGCGCAAGCTTGCCACCGGCGAGTTCTCGCGCGTGGTCGCCGATCGCGGCGGACGCGAGAACGCCTTCACGAGCCTCGACTACACCGCCTACTTCCAGCAGTGGTCGAAGGACGACGTCGAACTCAGTTTCGAGCTCGAAGCCGAGCGCATGCAGAACCTGCTGCTCGACGAGCGGGAATTCACGACCGAAATGAAGGTGATCCTCGAGGAACGCCGGCTGCGCACCGACGACGACCCGCAGGCCCACGCCGCCGAGGTCGCGCAGGCGGTCGCCTGGCAGACCAGCCCCTATCGGCAGCCCGTCATCGGCTGGGCCGCCGACATCGAATCGATGCGGCTCGAAGACCTGCGCGCCTGGTACCAGCGTTGGTACACGCCATCCAACGCGACGCTGGTCGTGGTGGGCGACGTCGACCCTGCGGCCGTGCGCGCGCTCGCCGAGCGTCACTTCGGCACGCTTCCGAAGCGCGCCATCGAGCCGCCGAAGGCCCGCCCGGAGGTCCGGCAGTCAGGTGAGAAGCGCGTCGTCGTGCACAACGACAAAGTCCAGTTGCCGCACCTGATGCTCGCGTTCAAGACGCCGACGATGACGCAGGTCGGTCAGGCCGGGCCCGACGGCAAGCCGGTCGAGGCCTGGGAAATCTACGCCCTCGACGTACTCGCCGCGATCCTCGACGGTGGCGACAGCGCACGCTTCTCGACGCGCCTGGTCCGCGGCAAGGAGCTTGCGAGTCAGGTGAGCACCTACTATCAGTCAATGTCACGTCTGCAGGATCTCTTCAGCATCGACGCGACGCCGCGCGATGGCCGGACCCTGGAGGTGCTCGAAGCGGCGGTCATCGCCGAACTGGAGGCGCTGAAAACGAACCCGCCGACGGCGGACGAACTCGCGCGCGTGAAGACCCAGGTCGTTGCCGACACCGTCTTCCAGCAGGACTCGATGTTCTACCAGGCGATGCTGATCGGCACCCTCGAATCGGTGGGCCTGAGCTGGCGCCTCAAGGACCGGTACGACGCGGGCATCCATGCAGTCACGGCCGAGCAGGTTCAGGCCGTCGCCCGCCGCTACCTCGTGCGCGAACGGGCGACCGTTGCGACCCTGCTCCCGGCGGAGGCCCTGTGATGCGTGGCCTGCGCACACTTGCGCGCTGGGCCCTGGCCCTGGTGCTCGCCTCGTCCGCGGCGGGCAGCGTCGCGGCCAGCCCCGCGATCGAGCACTGGACCACCGAACGCGGCGCGGCGGTCTACTTCGTCGCCGCGCCCGAAATCCCGATGCTCGACGTGCGCCTCGTGTTCGCCGCCGGCAGCGCGCGCGACGGCGCGCAGCCCGGGGTCGCCGCGCTGACCAACGACATGCTGACCGAGGGCACGGCGACGCGCTCGCCCGACGAATTCCACGCCCGGCTCGACGCCACCGGCGCGATTCTCGGCAGCGGTTCGCTGCGCGACATGGCCTGGCTGTCGCTGCGCACGCTGACCCGGGCGCCGGAACGCGCGACGTCTCTCCGCCTGCTTGCCGAACTCCTGCGGGCGCCGCGCTTCGACGACGCGAACTTCGCGCGCCTGCGCGCCCAGGCGCTGGCCGGCCTCAAGCGCGCGCTGGAGTCGCCGGGCACGCTCGGCAGTCGTGCCTTCTTCCGCGCACTCTATGGCGACCATCCCTACGCTTCCCCGCCCGAGGGCACCGCCGAAAGCCTCGCGCGCCTGACACTTGCCGACCTGCGGGACTTCCACGCCCGCCACTACGTGGCGCGGAACCTGACGCTCGCCATCGTCGGTGCGCTGAGCCGCGACGAGGCGGCGGCGCTCGCCGAATCGCTGTCCGCAGCCCTGCCCGTCGGCGAGCCGGCGCCCGCACTGCCGCCGCTGCCAGCCTATGTGCCGGTCACCGAGCACATCGAGTTCAACTCCGCGCAGAGCCACGTGTTTGTCGGCCAGCGCGGCCTTGCGCGCGAGGACCCCGACTATTTCCCGTTGCTCGTCGCCAACCACGTGCTCGGCGGCAACGGCGTGGTGTCACTGCTGTTCGACGAGGTGCGGGAAAAGCGCGGCCTGTCGTACAGCGTCGAAAGCCACTTCGAGCCGATGGCGCTGAACGGTCCCTTCGTCGCCAGCCTGCAGACCAGTGGCGAACAGCTCGACGAGGCGCTCGCGGTGCTGCGCAAGACCCTCCAGCGCTACATCGAACAGGGGCCGGCACAGGCCGCCTTCGACGCCGCGCAACGCAACCTCGTCGGCGGTTTCCCCCTGCGCATCGACAACAATTCAAAGCTGGTCGAGAACCTGGCCGTGATCGGCTTCTATCGTCTGCCGCTCGATTACCTCGCGACCTACACCCGCAAGGTCGAGGCGGTGACGCTGGAACAGGCCGCCGAAGCCATGCGCCGACGGATCGATCCCGCAGGCCTCGTGCAGATCACGGTCGGCCAGCGCGCCGCCACGCAGGCGGCGGCGAGGTGAAGCGGGGTGCTGGCGCGCCGCCGCCCGGCGCCGTGCGGATCATCGGCGGCGAGTGGCGGGGTCGCCGCCTGCCCGTGCCGGCGCACGGCGTGCGGCCCAGCGCCGACCGCGTGCGCGAAACCCTGTTCAACTGGCTCCAGCCGCGACTGCGCGATGCGCGCTGCCTCGATCTCTTTGCCGGCACCGGCGTGCTCGGCTTCGAGGCGCTGTCGAGGGGTGCGCGCGAAGCGCTGCTGATCGACAACGATCCGGCGGTCATCACCCAGTTGCAGGAAACGCGCACGCGACTCGCGGCTGAAGGCGCGGAGATCCTTCGCTATGATGCCGTGGCGTGGCTGGCGGCTGCGCCGGTTTCGCCCTACGACATCGTTTTCGTCGACCCGCCGTTCGAGGCAGGGGTCGCCGGCAAGGTGCTCGCGCTGCTCGCACGCGGTTGGGTCGCGGGGGACGGCGTGGTATACGTCGAAGCGCCGGCCGCGCCCGCGCTGCCGGCGGGCTGGACGGTCCTGCGCCAGGGCCACACCCGGCAGGTCGTGTTCAGCCTGGTCGCGCCCGCGGCGGCGGACAACGTAAACGATTGAGTGGAGTAGCAGCATTGAGCAACAGGGCGATCTACCCGGGGACTTTCGACCCGATCACCAACGGCCACATCGATATCGTCGCCCGTGCCGCGAACATCTTCGACGAGGTCATCGTCGCGGTGGCCGCCAGCACCGCCAAGAACACCGCCTTCTCGACCGACGAGCGCGTGCAGCTCGCCAGCGACTGTCTCGCGGAATACAAGAACGTCCAGGTCCGCCGCTTCGAGGGCCTGCTCGCGAACTTCGTGCGCCACTGGGGCGCGAACGCCGTGCTGCGCGGCCTGCGCGCGGTGTCCGACTTCGAATACGAATTCCAGCTTGCCGGCATGAACAAGCACCTCGTGCCCGAGGCGGACACGATCTTCATGCCGACCCGCGAAAACTACTCGTATATCTCCTCCTCGCTGATCCGCGAGATCTCCTCGCTTGGCGGCGACGTCAGCGCCTTCGTGCATCCCATCGTCCGCGATGCGCTGGCCGAGCGCCTGGGCAACCGCGCCAAGAAGTAGGCCGGCGATGGCGCTGCGCATTACCGAGATGTGCATCAATTGCGATGTGTGCGAGCCGGCGTGCCCGAACCACGCCATCTTCGAAGGGCCCGAGCACTACGAGATCGATCCCGCGCGCTGCACTGAATGTGTCGGTCATTTCGACGAGCCGCAGTGCGTGGTGGTCTGCCCGGTGGACTGCATCCCGAAGGACCCCGACCATGCCGAGGACGAAGCCACGCTGTGGGCGAAATATCACCGGCTCGTCGCGGAACCCGCGCGTGAAGCCTGATCGCGCCGCGCGCGCGGCCAGCGGCATGACGACGCGGATCCTGTGCGGGCTGCTGCTCGTCTTCTGCATGCCCGGGGCTGGCGCGCGCACGCAGCCACCGGTGCCGCCCGCCGCGGCGGTCGCTTCCGCGCATCCGCTCGCGACCGCGGCCGGGCGCGAGGTGCTCGACGCCGGCGGCAACGCCTTCGACGCCGCCATCGCGGTCGCCGCGGCGCTCGCGGTCGTCGAGCCCTATTCCTCCGGCATCGGTGGCGGCGGCTTCTTCCTGCTGCACCGGGCGAGCGATGGTTTCCAGACCATGATCGATGCACGCGAGTTCGCGCCCGGCGCCGCGCACCGCGACATGTACGTCGACGCGCGCGGCGAGATCGTGCCCGGGCGCTCGATGAACGGCGCGCTCGCGGCCGCTGTTCCCGGTTTGCCGGCGGGCCTCGTGCACCTGGCCGAACGCTACGGCGAACTGCCCTTGTGGGTATCGCTCGCGCCGGCGATCGAACTCGCTCGCGACGGTTTCGAGGTGACTGAACATTACCGCGTGATGGCCGGGTTCCGGGTCGACGCGATGAACGCGAATCCCGAAACCGCGCGCATCTTCCTGCACGACGGCGCGCCGCCTCCGCTCGGCCACGTGCTGAAGCAGCCCGATCTCGCCGCCACGCTCGCCCGTCTCGGCGCGCACGGCAACGGCGGTTTCTACGCCGGCGCGCTCGCCGGGCGTCTCGTCGAGGGCGTGCGCGCCGGTGGTGGCCTGTGGACCACGGACGATCTCGCGCGCTACGCGGTCGTCGAGCGCGCGCCGGTCGTCGGCCAGTACCGCGACATCCGCATCGTGTCCGCACCGCCGCCGTCGTCGGGTGGCACGGTCCTGATCGAGGCCCTGAACATTCTCGAAGGCTACGATCTCGCGACGCTGGCCCCGCTCGCGCGCACGCACCTGACGATCGAGGCGATGCGTCGGGCATATCGCGATCGCGCCGAGTACCTCGGCGATCCCGATTTCACGCCGATGCCGGTCGCGCGCCTGACGTCGAAGGCGCACGCGCGTGCGGTTGCCGCTGACATTTCGACCGAGCGGGCCACGCCCAGCAGCACGCTGAAGCCGATCGCGCCGCCGCCGCAGGGCGACCACACCACGCACTTCTCACTGATCGACAGCGCCGGCAACCGCGTCGCGGCCACGCTCAGCGTGAACTTCCCGTTCGGCTGCGCGTTCACCCCGCCGGGCACCGGCGTGCTGCTCAACAACGAAATGGACGATTTCTCGTCGAAGGCCCTGAGCCCCAACGGCTATGGCCTGGTCGGGGTCGAGGCCAACGCGATCGCGCCCTACAAGCGGCCTCTGTCGTCGATGACGCCGACCTTCCTCGAAACACCGGCACGCGTGGGCATCCTCGGCACGCCCGGTGGCAGCCGGATCATCTCGATGGTGCTGCTCGGTGCGCTGTCCTATGCGGCGGGCGAGGTGCCCGCGGAGTGGGTCGCGACGCCGCGCTATCACCACCAGTACCTGCCGGACGAGGTGCTGTACGAGCCCAAAGCCTTCGATGCCAGGGCGCGCGGCGCGCTAGAAGCGCGCGGCCATACGCTGCGCCTGTCGAACCGCGACTACGGCAACATGCACGCCGTGGCGTGGGATCTCGTGCGCGGTGAGATCAGCGCGGCGTCCGATCCGCGTGGCGAAGGCGCAGCCGTCGTGTGGCAGCCCGCTTCAGCGCCCCGTGGCCGCGTTGCGGCCGGGCAGTAGCAACGCCGCCGTGGCCAGCGCGAGCGCGGCGAGCAGAGACGGCGGACCGAAACCGCTCGCGACTTCCGCCAGCCGTCCCGCGAGCGCGGGTCCGAGCAGCTGACCGCAGCCGAAAGCGGCCGTCATCCAGCCGAGCAGGCCGTCGGCGTGGGCGCCGCCGAGCGCGCGCGCCGCACCGAGGACCAGCGCGGTGATGGACAGAAAGGTCCCACCGACGCAGGCCGCACCGATCAGCACCGCCGCCGTCCCCTCGCCATAACCCGCCAGCAACACGCCGGCAGCTTCCACGCAGAACGCCGCGCGCATCACCGGGAACATGCCGAAGCGTGCGGCGAGTTTCTGCGCCAGTGGCACCGAGGGCGCGGCCGTCGCGCCGACGACCAGCCACGACAAGGGTTCCAGCCACACCGCGTTGTCGAGTTCGCGCGCCATCGCGACGAGGAAGGTCGCGGTGATCACGTAACCGAAGCCGAGCAGGCCATAGGCCGCAACGACCCGCTTCAACTCTCCGTTGACCTGCATCGGCGCGCTGGCGGTGTCGGGGCTGCGCGCCGGTGGATCGGCATTCGGCAGCCGCCGCAGCACCGCGATCGCCACGGCGCTTGCGAGGCCAGCGGCGATACCGAGAATGCCCCACTGTCCGAACACCGACAGCTCGCCGAGCCGCGCCGCTTCGATCAGCAGCACCGACAGCACGATCCCGACACCGACGCCGGGAAAGTGCAGGGCGACGAGGCGCGGCCGGCCCACCGTGGCGAGGTGGTCGAGGACCAGCGCGGTGCCGAGCACCACGCCCAGCGCGCTGGCGACGCCGGCGACGAAGCGCAGCGCGAGCCACAGCGGCCACGACCAGGGGACACAGCCGGCGGCGGTGGTAAGGGTGCTGAGCAGCAGCGCGACATACAGCCAGCGTGCCCGTCCGGCACGCGCGGCAATTGGCCCGGACACCAGCGCGCCCAGCAGGTAGCCGACGAAATTCGCGGTCGCGATGTCGCCGGCGGCCGCGATCCCGAGGCCCAGCGCGTCCCGCAGGCGAGGCAGCAGGGGCGTGTAGGCGAAGCGCCCGATGCCCATCACCGTCATGAGGATGAGCGCGCCCGCCACGGCGACCAGGGCCGGCGACGGCGCGTCACCGCTGGTTCCGGGCCGGTTATCGCTCGAAGAGTGGGTGTCCCTTGTCACGCGCAAGAGAGGCCTGATCGAGCGGTCGGCCTCTGCACCTCTCTCGCCCCGGGAGAGGTCGACGCCGAAGGCGGCGGGTGCGGGAGGCATGCACCGGCGCTGCGACCAGCGGAGACGACCCTCACCCGGCCTGGCGGCCGGCCTCTCCCGGGGCGGGAGAGGCGAACGTGTTTCACCATGATGAGGGGCGACGTGCTTGCTTCATGCCTGTTGGGTGTCCCTTCCAGAGCGGGCGCCGGTTACGGTTCGTCAGCGTGTGCTCGTCGCCGATCGCGCCACAGCGCGCCCAGGCTGCCGAGGACGCCGGTCAGGCCGCCTGCGCCACGCTGCCAGGCATGAAAGGCGGTGAGAAAGCGCAGCTGGCCGTGGGTGACCTGGCGCCGCTTCCACGCGCCGGCGGCGTACTTGTTGGCCTCGGCGAAGGTCGGATAGACGTGGATGGTGCCGAGGATCCTGTTCAGTCCCAGCCCATGCTTCATCGCGAGCACGAACTCGGCCAGGAGCTCCGCGGCGTGCTCGCCGACGATGGTCACGCCGAGGATGCGGTCCGAACCGGGCGGGGTCAGGACCTTCACGAAACCGTGCGCCTCGCCGTCGGCAATCGCGCGATCGAGATCGTCAATCCCGTAGGTCGTGATCTCGAAAGCAAGCGAGCGCTCACGTGCTTCCTGCTCGTTGAGGCCCACGCGGGCGATTTCGGGCGCCGTGAAGGTGGCGCGCGGAATCACGCGGTAATCGACCTTGAACCGTTTGAAGCGGCCGAACAGCGCGTTGACCGACGCATACCACGCCTGGTGCGCGGACACGTGCGTGAACTGGAAGGGGCCGACGACATCGCCGCAGGCGTGGATGTTCGGATAGAGGGTCTGCAGGTAGTCGTCGACCGGAAGCGGCCTGCCCGGATTCACCTCGAGGCCGAGCTCCTCGAGGCCGAGGCCCGCGACGTTCGCCACCCGCCCCACCGCGACCAGCACTTCATCGAACGCGATCTCGAGATCCTCGCCGCCGCGCCGTGCGTGCAGGACCTTCCCGTCGTCGCGAATTTCGATGCGCCGCGCCGCGCAATCCGTCAGCACCCGGATGCCCTCGGCCGCGAAGCGCGCGCCGACCAGCGTCGAGACCTCGGGGTCCTCGCGCGCGAGCAGGCGCGGCAGCTGCTCGACCTGGGTCACTTCGGCGCCCAGTTGTGCGAAGGCCTGCGCGAGTTCGCAGCCGATCGGCCCGCCGCCGAGCACGAGCAGGCGACGCGGCAGCGCGCGAAGCGCCCACACGGTGTCCGACGTCAGGAAGCCCGCCTCGGCGAGGCCGGGCAGCGGCGGAATGAAGGGGCGGCCGCCGGTCGCGATGACGATGTCCCGTGCGGTCACCGTGCGCGGCCCCGCCGGCGTGCTGATCTCCAGCTGCCAGGGCGAGACGAAGCGGGCCCTGCCGCTCACGCAGTCAACGCCGAGCCCGGTATAGCGGGCGACGGAGTCGTGCGGTTCGATCGCGCGCACGGTCGCCGCGACCCGCGCCATCACGGCCGCGAAATCGCACTCGCCCTGCACGTTGCGCACGCCGAATTCGTCACCCCGCTTCAGCTGCGCGACGAAGCGGCCCGACCGGATCAGCGCCTTGCTCGGCACGCAGCCGGTGTTCAGGCAGTCACCGCCCATGCGCTCCGCCTCGATCAGCACGACCCGCGCCCGGGTTGCCGCCGCGATGTACGCGGCGACGAGCCCCCCGCTCCCGGCGCCGATCACGGCGAGGTTGTAGTCGAAGCGCGCGGGACGCGTCCAGCGCGCATAGACCTTGCGCGCCTTCAGCGCGTCGACGACGCGCCGGGCCAGCAGCGGGAACAGGCCGAGCAGGATGAACGAGCCGAGCAGCGCCGGCGACAGCACGCCGCGCAGGGAGTCGACCCGGGCGAGCTGGGTGCCGACGTTCACGAACACGAAGGTGCCCGGCAGCATGCCGAGCTGGCTGACCCAGTAGAAGCGGCGTGCGGGCAGCCGGGTCAGGCCCATCGCCAGGTTGATCACGAAGAATGGGAACAGCGGCACGAGGCGCAGTGCGAACAGGTAGAGGGCGCCGTCCTTCGCAATCCCGGCATCGACGGTCGCGAGCCTGTCGCCAAGCTTCGCGCGCACCCAGTCGCGGAGCACGAAGCGTGCGGCGAGCATCGCGAGCGTCGCCCCGATCGATGACGCGAATGACACCACCACGAGCCCCGTCCACAGCCCGAACAGCGCGCCGCCCGCGAGGGTCATGATCACCGCCCCCGGCAGCGAGAGCGCGGTGACCGCCACGTAGAGGAGGAAGTAGGCGCCCAGCGCGAGCCCCGGTCGTGCCGCATGGAACGCGGCGAGCGCGTCCTGCTGCGACTTCAGGGTCTCCAGGTCCAGGTAGCGCCCGAGGCCGAGCCCGTGGAATGCGACGATCAGCGCCACGACTGCCAGCAGCAGCAGCGCTTTTTTCTTGAGTCTCAGGGTGAAAATCCTCCGGATACGTGGGTGATGGTCCGGTCGCCGGCGGGTCGCGGGACATCACCCATTTGGGTTCGCCCCGGCGCACGGCCTCGGGGAGCATGAATGCATGCGCGCTACCGTCCATCCCTCGACCGTGACGCAAGCCCTGCGTGAACCCCGCAGGGCCGCGGGTGGCGATCGCGCATGAGTCGCCCCGCTGACAGCGATGACGCGCTGCTGTCATGGCTCGAGCGCCAGTTCGGCGAGCAGCCGAGGCCGACGCACTTTACCGACTTCGCGCATTGCGCGGAATGCGCCGGGCACGACGAGCGCCTGCAGGCCTGCGAGCCGGCAAGCCTGGACCTCGAGGATGTCGGCTACGCGGCCTACGATCCCTTCTGTGTCGCCGTCCCCGCCAGCTTCACCTATTTCTTCCCCGCGCTTGCCCGCCTCGCGCTGTCGCCGCCCAGCGCAGAACACGGCTGGTACGGCACGCAGTTGCTCTTCCACCTGTCTCCGGCCCGCCGCGGCAATGGTTTCTTCGATGCCTGCAGCTTCGCCCAGCGCGCGGCCGTCGCGCGCTTCCTGCGCCATCTGCTGGAGACCCGCGCCGCCCTCGCCGCGGACGATGGCATGACCGACGCCCTGCTCGACTGCTACGCATTGTGGACCGCACCCAACCATGTGCGCGTGCTGAACTGACTTCCCGCGCGGGCCGCCCGCGCCGTGCGCAGACCGGCGGGCGAGCGCCTGATCACGCAGCGACGCGCGCGGCCTGCACGCATGGGCGATGCGGCGTCTGGCCGTGGGCCACCCACGGGCATAAGCTTCATCCATGAGCCTGCCACCGTTCGAAGCGCTGGGTATCGACCATCTCGTGCTGCGCATCCGCGACGAGGCGCGCATGCTCGATTTCTACACCCGCGTGCTCGGCTGCCACGAGGAAAGACGCCTGGCGGAACTCGGCCTGGTGCAGCTGCGCGCCGGGCGCTCGCTGATCGATTTCGTGCGGGTAGACGGTCCGCTCGGCCGTGCCGGCGGCGCGGCGCCCGGCGCGACGGCGCGCAACGTCGATCACTTCTGCCTGCGCATCGAGCCTTTCGATGCGGCTGCCATCGAGGCTCATCTCGTCGCGCACGGCGTGCCGGTGGGGAAGATCGAGACGCGCTACGGGGCCGACGGCTATGGGCCTTCGCTGTACCTGCCGGATCCGGAGGGCAATACGGTGGAACTCAAGGGCCCGCCCGCCCCATGACGCGGCCGCGTCCAGTACACGAAGCCCGGAGTCGAAGCCCATGATCCAGATCCTCGCCAAGGTGAAAATCGAAGACCTGCAGAAATTCCTCGGCATGTTTGCCACCCGCGGCGCGCGCCTGCGCGCGCGGCACGGCTGCCACGGCAGCCGGGTGCTGACGGTCGACGGCGATCCGTCGCAGGTCTACATCCTGTTCGACTGGACGTCGCAGGCCGACTTCGAGGCCTTTCGCGCCGATCCGGACGTGAAGGCCTCGATGGCCGCGAGCGGCACGCTGGCACCGCCGGAATTCATATTCCTCGCGGACGCCGCGCGCTTTCCCAGCTGAGGCCACCCTGGCGCCGGGCCGGCGCCGTGCAGGAGAGCCCCCGACGGCGCCGTCAGGCGCCGTCCCAGCCCAGGAAATTGGACAGGAGCCTGAGGCCCGCGTCCGCGCTCTTCTCGGGGTGGAACTGGGTCGCGAAGGCATGACCGCTCGCGAGCGCGGAGCAGAAGGGCGTGATGTAGTCGGTTTCGCCGAGGACGACGGATGCGTCGGCCGGCGCAACGTAGTAGCTGTGCACGAAGTAGAAGCGCGTGCCGGAGGGCACGCCGGCGCAGACCGGGTGCGGTCGCGTCCAGCGCACCTCGTTCCAGCCCATGTGCGGAATCTTGCGCGGACTGCCGTCGGGTGCCGGGCCGGCGTCGGCCGGAAAGCGGCGCACGCCGCCGGGGAAGATGTCGAGGCAGGCGGTGCCGCCGTCCTCGTCGCTGGTCGCCATCAGTGACTGCAGGCCGAGGCAAATCCCGAAGAACGGCCGCGTGCGCACGCATTCGCGCAGCGCGCCGACGAGATCGCGTTCGACCAGGTGCTTCATGCAGTCGCCGATGGCGCCTTGCCCCGGAAACACCACGCGCTCGGCGGCGAGCAACTGCTCGGGCCGCGCGGCGACCTGCACTTCGAAATCGGGGCCCGCGACATGCTCGATGGCCTTCACCACCGAGCGCAGGTTGCTCCCACCGTAATCGACCACGGCTACGCGTTGCATGAGGGAACTCCGGCGGGAACTACAGCGTGCCTTTGGTCGACGGCATCACGTCGCCCATCCGCGGGTCGCGCTCGACGGCCATGCGCAGCGCGCGACCGAAGGCCTTGAACACGGTTTCGACGATGTGGTGCGCGTTGCGCCCGCGCAGGTTGTCGATGTGCAGCGTCATCTGGGCGTGGTTGATCAGGCCCTGGAAGAATTCGAAGAAGAGGTCGACGTCGAAGTCGCCCACGCGCGCGCGCGGGAACTCGACGTGGTACTCGAGCCCCGGCCGGCCGGAGAGATCGACGACCACGCGCGACAGCGCCTCGTCGAGCGGCACATAGGCATGGCCGTAACGGCGCAGGCCGCGCTTGTCGCCCCAGGCCGCGTTGAGCGCCTGGCCGAGCGTGATGCCGATGTCCTCGACCGTGTGGTGGGCGTCGATTTCGAGGTCGCCGTTGGCCTCGACCGTGATGTCGATGAGGCCGTGGCGGCAGACCTGGTCGAGCATGTGATCGAGGAAGGGCAGGCCGGTCTTGAAACTGCCCGCGCCGCTGCCGTCAAGGTTGACGGCCACGGTGATCTGCGTTTCCCTGGTGTTACGCTCTATGCGCGCACTGCGCTCTTTCATGGCTTCCGGGGCGGCTGCGCCGCGCTTTCGTGATGGCGGCACAAGATACCATGGACCAGCAGCCGGCTCGCAGCCGTCGATGAGCAGGCCGACCTTGCGCAGGCCCGCCGTCCTGCTCGCGTTGCTCCTGCTCAGCGCCTGCGCGCGGCCGGCCGCGCGTTACGACGCGCTGGCCGGCGCGCAGGGATTCACCCGCGGCGAGCGCCAGGGCAGCCCCTTCCGCCACGTGATCTTCGAGCGCGAACCCGCCGCGGCCGGGCCGACGCTGCACGTCTATCTCGAGGGCGACGGCACGCCGTGGGACAGCCCCGGGCGCCGCGCGGCCGACCCGACGCCGCGCGCGCCGGTCGCGCTCGCGATGATGGCCCGCGATCCGCGGCCGGCGCTGCTCGTCGGCCGGCCCTGCTACCACCTCGAACGCCCCGATCCGGCATGCGCCCCGCAGTGGTGGACGGACCGGCGCTACGCGCCGGAAGTCGTCGCCAGCCTCGCGGCGGTCGTCGGCACGGAAATCGCGGCGCGTGGCGCGCGCCGGGTGACGCTGATCGGCTTCAGCGGCGGGGGCGCGCTCGCGATGCTGCTGGCGCCCGAACTGCCGCAGGTATCCCGCGTGGTCACCGTCGCTGCCAACCTCGATACGGCGGCCTGGACCGCGCATCACGCATACCCGCCGCTGACCGCATCGCTCGACCCGGCCGTCCGGCCGCCGCTCCCCGCCCGTATCGCGCAGACGCACTACCTCGGCGAGCGCGACACCAACGTGCCGCCGTCACTGCTCGGCGCGCTGCGCGCGCGCTGGGCCGCGGCCGACTGGGAGATCGTGCCGGGCTTCGACCACCGGTGCTGCTGGGTGGCGCGATGGCCGGCCCTGCTGGACGCGGCCACCGGCGGTGGTGAACCTTAGAGCGCGAGCCGCAAGGTCGCCATCAGGCTGTCGAGGTCGAAGTCCTCGCGTCCCTCCACGCGCAGGTACTCGAGGGTGGCGGTGATGCCGCGCTCGGCGTAGCAGCGCAGCCCGAGTCCGATTTGCACTTCGTCGTCGTCCGACGGTTGCACCACCGTGAAAGTGCCCGGCATCCCCCCCGCCCCCGGGTCGTCCTCGCGGTCGAGATCGTTGTGGTACGCGACCATGACGTAGGGCTCGACCGTCGGCCCGCTGTAGGCGATTTCACCCCCGACCACCAGCTGGGTCAGGTGGATTTCACGTTCCTGCACGGTGCGTAGCGTGCCGCCCAGCGCGCTCGCGGCGCTGCCGATCTCGGTGTAGGCGTCCTGACGCTCGTTCGCATGCGCGGCGCCGAGCCGCAGGTTGCCGACCCAGCCGCCGCGCGCCAGGGTGGCGTTGACGTTGCCCGCGATGAACCAGCGGTCGGCGTCGAAGGTCGAGGTGGTCAGCGTGCCATCGGTCGGTGACACGCGGTTCTGGTCATAGTCGAGCGCGGTGTAGCCGCCGCTGGCATCGATGCTGAAGATGTCCGTCAGCAGCAGCGCCGCGTAGGGGACGACGCTGTAGCCGTCGTTTTCCTCGCCACCGCCGTTGTGGGTCGTGTCCGCCGAGAGCGCGGTGTAGCCGCCCGACAACCCGAGCAGCAGGCGGTCGCCGAAGAACAGGCGATCGGCGCCCGCGAGGGCGTTGTGCGCGTCGGATTCGAAGCCGAGGGTGGCGCCTGCGGTCGCGAAATCGCTGCTGGCGTCAATGTAGTTGTAGCTGGCCCATGCGCCGACGTTCGCGGCCTGCGGGTCGCCGGCGGCAAACCAGGCCTCGCGGCCGGCGCGCCAGGCCGTGGCACCGGCCCGCTGCGTCCCGCTCCGGCCCCGCGCGGTTTCGCCGTGCGAATTCAGCGATTCGCGCATCATCGGCCCGTTGGTCACCGGGCTCGACACGCCGTTGAGGCACACCTCGAAATTCTGTGGGCTGCACTCGGGCCGGGGCTCGATCGATGGCGTCGCAGCAACGCCGGTGGCGAGCAGGCCCAGCGGCGCGACCAGCCACCGGCGCAGGGGGAACGATGTTTTCATGCCTGCAAATCCTCACTTTGCGCGAGTCACTTGAGAATCAAGTTTAGATTTCGCGCGAGCCGGGATCCAGCCGGCCATGGTCTCTCACGGCATGCGCGGGCGCGGCATCGTCATGCGCTGCAGGTTGCCGAGATTGCGCATCAGGTTGTCGACCGCGCGCAGGCGCATGCGGGCCGGGGGACTCGGCGGGCTGTGTGCGTCGGGGATGCGGGTGCCGGTGCCGGTTTCGGTCAGCAGCACGCTGCCGTAGCCGTTGGCGACCTCGACGACGGACGCGTGCGCCTCGCCCTCGGGTTCGAGCAGGACAATCGTTGCCGCTTCGCCCTCCACCTCGCCCCCCACCGTCGTGCCACGGATGCCTATCGTCGCCACCACGCCGGCGCGCACCCGCATCGCGCCCGGGCCGCGCTTCGCGATGAGCCCGGTGACGAAACGGAAGGCGCCGCGCAGCACTTCGGCGCTGAAGGTCGCGGCGTCGCCGGTGTCGACGCGGTCGATTTTCAGCGAGGACACGGCGCCGAGGACGAAGCGCGTGCGGTCGACGAACTCGATCGAGATCAGTGAGCGCGTGCCGGTCATCACCGTGTCGCCGTTGAACACGGGAGAACCCTTCGCCAGCGGCTCGACGCGACCATCCGGCAGCTGTCGGCTTGCACTGCCCTGCAGGAAGCCGACGCTGCCGGCCGCGTCGGCGCCGTAGGCCGGTCCCGCGCCGAGCGCGCCAGCACACAGGAGTACCCAGCCCAGCAGCAGGATGGTCAGGGGCATCGCGAAATCCTCCTTGCCGATTCAACGGCGTTGAGATGAAGGACATTGTACGTATCGCCGCGGCGCCGGCGACGCACGCCGCGATGGTGATAACCTTGGCCGGGACGCCCACGCCAACCCGGAACCATGCTGCAGATGTCGAACCCGCAAGCGATGCTCGAACCCGTCAAAACCTACCTGCTCGGCCTGCAGGACCGGATCTGCGCCGCCTTCGCCGCGGTGGATGGGCAGGCATTCCGCGAAGACAGCTGGACCCGCGAAGAAGGCGGCGGGGGCCGCTCGCGGGTGCTCGCCGGCGGCGCGGTGTTCGAACAGGCCGGGGTCAATTTCTCGGACGTGCAGGGCAAGCGCCTGCCGCCGGCGGCGACCGCGAAACGGCCCGAACTCGAAGGTCGCGCCTTCCACGCGATGGGCGTGTCGCTGGTCGTGCACCCGCAGAACCCCTATGTGCCCACCTCGCATGCGAACGTGCGCTTCTTCATCGCGACGAAGCCGGATGCGGAACCCGTGTGGTGGTTCGGCGGCGGTTTCGACCTGACGCCCTACTATGGCCACGACGAGGACGCGGTGCACTGGCACCGCACCGCGCATGTCGCCTGCGCGCCCTTCGGCGACGACGTCTACCCGCGCTACAAACAGTGGTGCGACGACTACTTCTTCCTCAAGCATCGCCAGGAGCAGCGCGGCGTCGGTGGACTTTTCTTCGACGATCTCAACGAATGGGGCTTCGAGCGCAGCTTCGCCTTCATGCAGAGCGTCGGCGACCACTATCTGCCGGCCATCCTGCCCATCATCGAACGGCGCCGTTTCCAGGCTTACGGCGAACGCGAGCGTGACTTCCAGCTCTACCGGCGCGGACGCTACGTCGAGTTCAACCTGGTCTACGACCGCGGCACCCTGTTCGGCCTGCAGACGGGCGGCCGCACGGAGTCGATCCTGATGTCACTGCCACCCAACGTGCGCTGGCGCTACAACTGGCAGCCCGAGCCCGGCACGCCCGAGGCGCGCCTCTATGAGCGCTACATCAGGCCGCGTGACTGGCTGGCCGGGACTTGAGCGGCGCCGGCGGTGTCGTCGGCACCGCAGCGCGGGGTACAAAAAGAAGCCGCCACCCGGCATGATGGAATCATGAACGACCCAGCCGAAATCCGCGCGCGCCTCGCACGCATCGACACCACCCATCTCGCCGACGCGAACAAGGCCATCCGCGCGATGGATGCGGGCATGCGCCCCGTGCGCACGGGCCTGAAGCTCATCGGCCGCGCGCACACCGTGCGCTGCTGCGAGGACTTCCTGACCGTCATCGCGGGCCTTGCCGCCGCCGAAGCAGGCGATGTCCTCGTCATCGACACGCAGGGCAGTCGCCGCGCGGTGCTCGGCGAACTCTTCTCGCTGGAAGCGGCGCGCAAGGGGCTGGCCGGCATCGTCGTCGACGGCCTCGTGCGCGACACCAGCACCATTCGCGAACTCGATCTGCCGGTCTACGCGCGTGGCACCTGCCCGCAGGCCGGCACGATCAACCGCTGGTTCGCGACCCAGGTGCCGGTGCCCTGCGGCGGCGTGATCGTCACGCCGGGCGAACTGCTGTTCGGCGATGACGACGGCATCCTCGTCGCCACGCCCGCCGAAGTCCTGGCCGCGCTGCCGCAGGCCGAGGCGATCGCCGCGCGCGAAACGGCGCTGATCGCGCGGCTGCGCGCGGGCGAGGCGCTGGGCGACATGGTCAACGCCGCCGAACATCTCGCGAACGTGCAGGCCGGCCGGCCGAGCGCGCTGCGTTTCGACATCTGAGGAGTTTCCACGATGAGCACCCCATCCTTTGCCGGCACCTGGCACCTGGTCGACGCGTTTGCGCTGACGCCCGACGGCAAGCGCCTGCCGTCGCCGCTGGGCGAGAAGGTCCTCGGGCAGATCATGTACGACAGCGCGGGCAACATGTCCGCGCAGCTGATGAGCGAGGGACGCCCCCTGTTCTCCTCGCGCAGCATGGACGACACGCCGTGCGAAGAGGTGAAGCAGGCCTTCCTCAGCTTCACCAGTTACTGGGGCGCCTACACCCTCGATCCCGTCGCCGGCACCGTGACCCATCACGTCACCGGCGCTTCCGCGCCGAGTTGGCCCGGTGGCGACCAGGTGCGCTACTACGAACTCGCGGGCTCACGCCTCACGCTGAAGACGCCGCCGATTCGCGGCCGTGACGGCGTGAAACTCGTGCAGCAGCTGATCTGGGAAAAGGTCGCCTGAGCACGGGGCGCGCGGCCGGACCGGAATCCCCGGGTCCTCGTCCCGGCATGCGCACGGTGGCTGGTGACCGCAGGGCCGTCGCATCGCCTGATTGACGGCGCGGCGCGGGCCCGTGATGCTCGCGCCGAGTCACCCGCCTGCCACGCAAGGAGCCGCAGATGGCAATCGATCCCGACCAGCTGAACGCCACCCTGTCGCGCATGATCGCCGACGTCGCCGCCGCCGCGACGGGGCCGCTCGTCGTGCTCGGTGAGCGCCTGGGTCTCTTTCGCGCGCTGGCGGCCCACGGCCCCCTGAGCTCGCAGGAACTCGCGGCGAAGACGGGCTGCCACGAGCGCTACCTGCGCGAATGGCTCAACACCCTCGTGGCCGCCGAGTACGTGCAGTACGAGCGGGCGAGCGACCGCTATTCGATGAGTCCCGAGCAGGCAGCCTGCCTCGCCGACCCCGACAGCCCGGTCGCGATCGCTGGCGGCTATTACGGGATCATGGCGCTCTACCACGACGAGCCGAAGGTCGAAGAGGCATTCAGGAGCGGCAAGGGCATCGCCTGGGGCGAGCATCACAGCTGCCTGTTCTGCGCCGCCGAGAAGTTCTTCGGTCCGGGCTACAAGGCCAATCTCGTCGAGCACTGGCTGCCGCAGCTCGACGGGGTCGTCGACAAACTGCGCCGCGGCGCGCGCGTGGCCGATGTCGGCTGCGGCCATGCCCTGTCGACGCGGTTGATGGCGCGCGCGTTCCCGAACGCCGAATTCGACGGCATCGATTACCACCCGCCGTCCATTGCCCACGCCACCGAACTCGCGGCGAGCTGGGGCCTGTCGAACATCCACTTCCGCACGGGCGGTGCGGGCGACTTCACCGGCACCTATGACCTGATCACCTTCTTCGACAGCCTGCACGACATGGGCGACCCCACCGCGATCGCGCGCCATGTCGGGCAGCGTCTCGCGCCGGGCGGCACCTGGATGGTCGTCGAACCCGCCGCAGGCGACTCCGTCGCGGACAACATCAACCCGATCGCGCGCGCCTTCTACGCGTTCTCGACGATGGTCTGCGTGCCGGTGTCCCTGAGCCAGCCGGGCCGCGCCGGCCTCGGCGCGCAGGCCGGTCCGGCGAAGACCGTCGAGGTGATCAGGGGCGGCGGTTTCGGCGACGTGCGCGTGGTCGCGAGCTCACCGACGAATTTCGTGATCGCCGCGCGCGTGTAGCGGGCGCTGGCGTGACGCGGCGCCGGGTCCCGGCCAGGCGCTGCCGCCGCGTCTTGGCCGCACGGCGCACGCTGCCTCTATACTCTCGGGTGCCGGGGCGCCCGAGGAGCGCAGCGCGGCAAGGATGCGCGCCTCCTCGTCCGCGACATCATGACGCCCGCGTTCATGCCCGGCACCCGTGCCACGTGACGGCGCCCGCCGTGCCCGACCAGGTCGGTGCGCAGTGGTTCGAAGTCATCGAAATCCTGAATCCGGGCGGCAGCCTGGTCTACCGAGGTCCTGCAACATGCACAGAAGCCCCACCGACGACCTGCGCGTCATAGGGACCACCGAGGTCATCGCGCCGTCGTCCCTCAGCTTCGCGCTGCCGATCACCGACGCCGCCGCCGACACCGTCAATACCGGGCGCGCCACCGTGCGTCGCATCCTCGCCGGAGAGGATCCGCGGCTGCTGGTCGTGGTCGGTCCCTGCTCGGTGCACGACCCCGAGGCGGCACTCGACTATGCACGACGCCTGCGCGACTTCGCGCCCGGGATCGCCGACGACCTCTACATCGTGATGCGGACCTATTTCGAGAAGCCGCGCACGACCGTCGGCTGGAAGGGGCTCGTCAATGATCCCGGCATCGACGGCAGTTTCCGCATCAACGACGGCCTGCACATCGCGCGCCGCCTGCTGCTCCAGCTCAACGAGATGGGGATGCCGGTCGGCACCGAATTCCTCGACCCGATAAGCCCCCAGTACATCGCGGACCTCGTCAGCTGGGGCGCGATTGGCGCGCGCACGACCGAGAGCCAGGTGCATCGCGAACTCGCGAGCGGACTGTCGTGCCCGATCGGTTTCAAGAACGGCACCGACGGCAGCGTGCAGGTCGCGGTCGACGCAGTGCTCGCCGCGAGCCATCCCCACCATTTCCTCGGCGTGACCAAGGCCGGCGGCGTCGCCGTGATCGCGACCGCCGGCAATCCGGACTGCCACATCATCCTGCGCGGCGGTCGCCAGCCGAACTACGACGCGGCAGCGATCGAGGACGCCGCGTCGCGCATGGTGAAAGCGGGACTTCCACCGCGCCTCATCATCGACCTCAGTCACGGCAACAGCAGCAAGCAGTTCGCAAGGCAGCTCGACGTCGGCCAGGCTGTCGCCGACCAGCTCGCCGCCGGCGACAAACGCATCACCGGCGTGATGATCGAGAGCTTCATCCAGGAAGGCCGCCAGGATGCGAAGCCGGGCTGCACGCTGGCCTACGGCCAGAGCATCACGGATGCGTGCATCGGCTGGGACGCTACGAAGACACTGCTGAAGGCGCTCGCCGCCGGCGCGCGCGAACGACGCGTGCGTTGAAGTGAGGTCGCCCCGGGCCGCTGCCGCGATTGTTGCAACGCAAAGACGAAAGCCCGCCACACCGGGCCTGGCCTCCCCCATCGGAGGTCGGGACAGACGCTGAATTTCCTGCTAGAAGTGACTGCTCGCCCTGGGCGGTCGAAGCGCGCAGCGGAGGACACATGCAACTCGGCGTCGAGCAGGTCGCGCAGTACGCGCGTGACGGACTCTTCCACTTCACCGGCCTGTTCGATGCGGCGGAGATCGCCGCCCTGAAAGCGGAGCAGGCGCGCATCCTCGCGCTCGATCTCGACGCCCACCTGCGCGCCGCGAGCGGCGAGTTCCTCGGCACGACAGCGATGGATCGGGTCAGCCCGCTGTACGCGCGCCTGCTGCGCGACGAGCGCCTGCTCGGCATCGCCGAACAGCTGCTCGGCCCCGAGCTCTACTGCCACCAGTACAAGATCATCCTCAAGCAGCCCTTCGGCAAACTGTCGCTGCCCTGGCACCAGGACTACGGGCCGTGGCTGCACCACGACGGCATGCCGGCGCCGAAGGCGATCAGCATCGGCATCTATCTCGACGAGGTGACCGAGTTCAACGGGCCGATCGTCTACATCCCCGGTTCCCACGCCGACGGCCTGATCGAATACGAAGTCATCCCTGTGCCCGGTACGACCCCCATTCCGAGCCTGCCGGATGCGACGGTCGCGAAACTCGCGGCACGCGGTGGACTCGTCGCGCCGAAAGGACCGCAAGGGTCGGTGACGATCTTCGACAGCTGCATGGCCCACGCCTCGGGCCAGAACCTGTCGCCGTATCCGCGCAACCTCATCTACCTGAGTTACAACCCGGTCAGCAACGCGATTCGCAAGCCGACGCGCCCGACCCATTTCGCGTCGCAGGACTTCACGCCCTTGACGCGCGCACCGCGCGCCGCGCTGCTGGCGCCATGACCGGGTCCGCGCTGGACGCAGCGACGGTCGCCGAGTGGCTCGCGCGCATCGCGCATGAACGTGCGCGCAGCGCGCCGCCCGACGACTTTCCCGCCTTGCCCGACATTCCACCGGGACGCTACACGGACGCCGAGTGGTTCGCGGTCGAGCGCCGCGTGATGTGGCAGCGGACCTGGCTCTACGCCGGCCATGTCGATCAGCTGCCCGACAAGGGCAGCTATTTCCTGTGGCGGCACGGCAGCGCCCCCATCGTCGTCATTCGCGGTGACGACGGCATCGTCCGCGCGTTCTACAACACCTGCCGCCATCGCGGCGCGCCGGTGCTGCGCGAGGACGCGGGACAGGCGGGCGGCGCGCTGGTGTGCGGCTACCACGGCTGGACCTACGACCGTCAGGGTCAGCTGCGCGGCGTGACCGAGCGTCGCGACTGGGCGGGCCTCGACACCGGCTGCCGCAACCTCGTTGCCGTGCGCTGCGAGCGGTTCGCGAACTGGCTCTTCGTCAACGAGGACCAGAACGCGGAACCCCTCGCCGACTTCCTCGAGCCGGTCGCGCGTTACATGCGCCACCTGCCGCTGGACAGCCTTCGCCTCGTGAACCGGCGTGAAGTCGAAGTCCGCTGCAACGTGAAGGTGCTCGTCGACAACTTCCTCGAGGCCTATCACTTCAATCTGCTGCACCCGAAGACTTCCGATCGCATCTTCGACAACCAGGGCACCAGCGTGCACCTGTGGCGCAACGGGCACTCGATGATGCTGTCGCCGAATCGCCGCGACGACTGGGTGGATCCCGGTACCGTCGGCATGCCGGAGATGGCGCACGTCACCGCGATCGAACGCCACCACAACCCGAGCTACAGCCTGTTCCCCAACCTCATCCTGCCGATCGCCCCGAGCGGCATGCCCTGCGTCGCGCTCTGGCCGCGGACCGCGCGCACCTCGGTGCTCGAGGTGCTGTGGTTCGCGCCGGACTGGGGCGGCGGGCCGCGCGATCCGCTGTGGGAGACGCGCATCGCGAATTTCGATCGCATCGTCGACGAGGACATCCAGTTCGCCGAGCCGATGCAGCACACGATCGAGTCGCCGGGCTTCACCGGTGTCCCGCTCAGCTACCAGGAGCGGCGCATCTACCACTGGCACGAGGAAGTGGACCGGCGCATCGGCGTGCACCGCGTGCCGCCCCAGATGCGCATCACGCAGTGCCTCGATGCCTTCGTCGAATGAGCGGCCCACCGGGGCGGCCGCAATGAACCGGGGCCCGCAGGCCGATGCCCTCCCCGCGACGAGGCTCGCCGGCTTCACCGACATCGCGCAGTGCATCGGCGCGACCGCCGCGCGCCGGGGCGGGCACGTTGCGGTGGACGACGGCACGCGCGCGCTGGACTACGCCGAATTCGATCGCCGCGCGTGGGCGGCGGCCGCCGCGCTGCGCGCGCTCGGCATCGCCTCCGGCGATCGCGTCGCCGTGCTCGCGGAGAACCGCATCGAGTACCTCGAACTCGCGCTGGCGGCCGCACGCACGGGCAGCATCCTCGCCGCGCTGAACTGGCGCTTCTCGGCGCCGGAAATCGCGCACTGCGTGCGGCTGACCGCGCCCGCCGTCGTGTTCGTCTCGCAACGCTTCCTGCCGCTGCTGCGCGAGGCGGCCATCGACGATATCCGCGTGGTCCTGCTCGACGACGAATACGACGCGCTGCTCGCACCCGAACTCGCCAGGGGACCCGCGCGGCTCGCCTGCGCCCTCGACGCCGAGGACGGTTACATCATCCTGTACACGAGCGGCACGACCGGCATGTCGAAGGCGGCGCTGATCAACCATCGCGCCGAGGCCGCGCGGCTCATGCTCGGCCGCATCGACTCGATGCTCGCGCCGGGTGACAACTTCGTCGCGTGGGCGCCGCTGTTCCACATGGTGGCGCTGGAGCACGCGCTGCACGTGCTCGCGCTCGGGGGCACGGTCCACGTCGTCGACGGCGCCGACATCGACCGCATCGTCGACCTTGCGATCGCTGTGCCGCAGTGGTGGCTGGTGCTGCTGCCCGGCATGATCGACCGTGTCGTCGACGCGATGGCCAGCCGTGGCAAGCCGCCGGCGCCGCTTAAAATCGTCGGCGCGCTGGCCGACCTCGTCAGCCCCGATCTCGTTGCCGCCACCTCGCGCCTGTTCCGGGCGCCGTACTGGAACACCTTCGGCTCGACGGAAACCGGCATGCTGCCCTTCGCCGGCACGTGCTTCGGCCCCGGCGAGCGCCCTGCAACGCTCGCCAAGGCCATGAACTCGAACCACCTGTTCAAGCTCGTCGACGACGAGGATCGGGAAGTGGCGCGCGGCCAGCCGGGCGAGGTCGCGGTGCGCGGGCCGACGATATTCAGCGGTTACTGGAATGCCGGGGCCGCCAACGCGCAGGAATTCCGCAGCGGCTGGTTTCACATGGGCGATGTGTTCGTCGAGCGCGAAGATGGCCGCTACGACTACGTCGATCGCGCGAAATACCTCATCAAGACCGGCGCCGAGAATGTCTATCCGGCCGAAATCGAGCGCGCGCTGATGGCCGATCCCCGGGTGATGGAGGCGGTGGTCGTGCGGCGCGCCGATGCGCGCTGGGGCGAGGTCCCGGTGGCCTTCGTGTGCTGCCAGCACCCGCCGCCGGGCGCGGACGAACTGTTCGCGGTCTGTGCGGCGGGCCTCGCGCGCTACAAGCAGCCGAAGGAAATCCGCTTCGTCGCCTCCCCCGACGACTTCCCGAGCAGCACCTCGGGCAAGGTCCAGCGCCAGGCGCTGGAGAAGCTCCTGCGCTGAAGCCGTGGCCGCCGCGCGCGTCGCTGGGCGTGCCGAGGCTGGCGTGACTGATACCTGCGACCTAGACTCGGAGCCAATGGACAGACCCGCGCCGCCCCAGGCCATCATCCGCGACCTCGCGACCGGCCAGGCCCTGCAGTGGCTGGCGCGTGCATGGCGCGACTTCCGGCGCAGTTCACTCATCGGCGCAGCGCACGGCGTGCTGCTCGCCACCTTCGGCCTGCTGTTGCTGCTCGTTGCCGGCAATCGCTTCTGGCTGCTGGCCGGCGCCTTCTCCGGCTTCCTGCTCGTCGCGCCGGTGCTCGCCGTGGGCCTGTATGCGGTGAGCCGCGCACTGGAGCGCGGCGAGCCGGTCAGCTTCGCGCTCGTGCTGCGCACCTGGCTCAGCTGGCGGGGGCGCGAGCGCCACGACTGGCGGCTGGTGCGATTCGGTCTGCTGCTCGCGCTCGCCGGCACGGGCTGGGTGATGACCTCGGCGTCGCTGATCACGCTGTTCGCGCCGGCGCCGATTGCGAGCCCGCTCGACTTCCTGCACCACGTCGTGCTCGGGCGCGATCACTACCTGTTCGAAGCCTGGCTCGCGCTCGGGGGCGTGCTCGCCGCGCCGGTGTTCGCGTCCAGCGTGATCACCCTGCCGCTGCTGCTGGACCGGCGCATCGGCGTGCTCGACGCGGTGCTGACGAGCTGGCGCGCGGTGCTGGAGAACCCGCTGCCGCTCGCGGTGTGGGCGGGACTCATCATGGCCCTGACGACGCTCGGCCTCATGCCGCTGCTGCTCGGGCTTGTCGTCGTCGTGCCCCTGCTCGGCCACGCGAGCTGGCATGCCTATCGCGACACGGTGGATGCCTCCGCGCTGCCGATGCGTGACAACGGGGGCGCGTGATGCCCGGCACGATCCTCGGCTTCACCGAGGAGGAAATCGCGCGCTTCGGCCTCACCTTCGGCCTCGGCGCCTTCATGCTCTACATGCTGTTCATCATCGGGCAGCTGGCGTGGGAGTCGAAGGCCGGTCGCTTCGGCACCTTCGTGCTCTTCCTCGGCCTTGCCTTCGGCATGGTGGGCTTCATCGCGAAATTCGTGATCCAGTGGTTCATCGAGCGGCAGTGAGCTTCGCCTCTCCCGCATGCGGGCTGCCTGCTGGTCACATTTTTTCCAGCCGTTTCACATGAAGCCGTCGCTTGCCCTGTGATGAATGGCCGTCGTGACGGCAGGCTTTCGGAATAGCCACCGGGCAACGGTGTCCCGCGCTGCGCTCAGAGGGTCTGGGCGGAGAAAAGGTGTCAGATTTAAAATCTGACACCTTTTCTCCTTTCCTCGCCTCGATTTGGCAGCGGGCAAGCAGTTTCACAGCAACGGTCATGACGCGCGTGCATCACCCGCGCCTGTCGGGGAGCTTGGCCCCGCCCCCTCAGGCCTGAGGGGGGAAAGGTGTCAGATTTCAAATCTGACACCTTTTCTCCATCTGTTCGCGACGCGCGTGATGCCGCGCTTCACCTAGCCACGGGCAGTGTGCATCGTCCGTAGTGCTGGGGTATAGCCACCGAACGCCGAGAACACCGAGGGGGAATGGCGTAGACAGATGACGCCCGGAACGCATTGCCGCAGCGGAGGCGCATCCATCAATTCACTGTTCTTCTCCGTGTCCTCCGTGCACTCCGTGGTGAAACCCGGCGTTGCCGCGGCAACAGACGCCGAATTTTGACCACGGAGCGCACGGAGGACACGGAGAAGACGCATTTTTCGAGCGTGGTCCGGGGCAAAGTTCATGCCTTCGACCGTTGGCTGAGCCTCACTCGAAAAATCTCGGTGTTCTCGGCGTTCTCGGTGGCCCATCAAGGTCTGCACCCCGGTACCCGCGTCCAAATGTGACCAAGACACAGCCCGGGGCGGGAGAGGCGAAGACCCGCGCCCGCGTGCCTCAGAAAGAAAAGGTGTCAGATTTGAAATCTGACACCTTTTCTCGGCTCTGGACCCTGCAGAGGCCGTCTGAACGCAGCGCGGGACACAGTTGCTCGGTGGCCCATCAGCACGCAAGCCGCAGGCACCAGAGTCCGAATATGACCAGGAGACAGCGCGCGCGGGTGAGGGGGGCCTCGACCGTATCAGGGCGTGAGCACGATCCCCAGCGAAAGAATATGGTTCATCCGGTCGTCCCGTTCCGGGCGGCCGGTGAACTGGTTGAGGTAGCCGATCTCCGCGCGCGCGGTCGGCGCGAGCTGGTATGCGAAGCCGGCAAACAGACGGTTCTGGTCGAAGCCGCTCGCGGCGCCGGCGCCAGTGTCGTTGAAGTTCACGAAGACCTCGTCCTGCAGCACCAGTGACCAGGGCCCGCGGAGCGGGTGCTGGCCGCGCAAGAGCTGGCGCAGTCGCCAGCCGGCGTCGCTGCTGTCCTCGACGAGACGCTGTTCCAGCCGGCTGCGCGTGCTGAAGGCGAAACCCGCCAGCGGCTGCGCGGCGGACCAGGTCAGCTGCTGCCAGGGCCGGTGTTCGCCGGTGCTGCGGCCCCGGATGGGGTCGGTGTCGATCCACGCGTAACCCGCCCACAGCGCGAGCCGCGGCGTCAGGTCGTAGCCGAGGCCAGGTCGCAGGATATGCTGCTGGTGACGCGACGCGTCGTCATCGAAACGTATCTGCCCCTCGAGCCAGTAGCGCATCCGCGAGGGCTGTTCCGTCGCGCCGGCGGGCCAACGGCCGATCGTCGTGAACGCGAGCCACAGTTGAGAATCCTCCTCGAACTCGGCACGGGCGCCGACGCAGGCGGCGCACAGGAGCAGGAGGAAAGGCCAGCGCTGGAACAGGCGGATGCGGGGCATCCGCCTACCGTGTCAGAAACGCCCGGCCAGCTCAACCGCGGCGGACTTCGCCGCGGCGAGCGTCTGCGCGGCCTCGTCCGGCGCCGCCGCCGTCGGTGCACAGGCAATCGCGTGCTGCTCCGTGATGCCGACGAATTTCAGGATCCATTCCAGATAGGGCTTCTGGAAGTCGATCGCCTCCGCGCCCGAGCCCGCCCCGTAGGCGCCGGCACTCGAATGCACGAGCAGCGCGCGCTTGCCGTTCACGAGCCCGAAGTAGCCCTGCTCCGGCGTCCAGCCAAAGGTCTGGCCGGGCTGGGACAGCACGTCGATGTAGTGCTTCAGCGCGTAGGGAATGCCGAAATTCCACATCGGCGTGCTGATGACATAGCGGTCGAAGGATTTGAAATGGTCCGCAATCTCGACCACCTGCCGCCACGCGGCGACCTGGGCGTCGTCCTGTGCCACACCGTGGAGCACGGCGTACTTCGCATCGAGCAGCGTGCCGTTGAAGGCGGGCAGACGCGCCTGCCAGACGTCCAGGGTCTCGACAGTCGCGCCCGGGTTGGCGGCGCGCCAGGCGTCGATGAAGGCGGTGGCGACCGCAAGCGAGCCGGAACGGTCGCCGCGGGGCGACGCCGAGATGTGCAGCAGGCGTGACATGGGGGAACTCCTAGTCGTTGTAATCGGGGTGCAAGGCAACAGTCGCGCGCGCCAGGGACAGGCCTCGCGCCCAGTACGCCGGCCGGCTGTAATCGGACTGCTGGCGGGACGACGCGCGCCGTCCCCGGGAACGGGCCGGCGTGGCCATGGTCGGCCGCGCCGGCGGGCGTGGATTCTCGGTCAGGCGGCCACGCGCACGTCCAGCGGACGCGGGTTCAGCGCCTGCAGCGCGGGCATCACCTCCTTCGCGAACAGGGTCATGCTCTTCTCGGCGGCCGCCATCGGCATGCTGCCGTACTTGAAGATGAACATGATCTCGTCCGTGCCGAACATCTCGGCGAGCTCGCTCGCGCGGCGGATCACCTGGTCCGGCGTGCCCCACGGGTGCGAATTGAAGAAGCCGCGCAGGAAGGGCGTTGGATCGGCGCTGAGCGCCTTCTGCATGATGCCGTAGGACTCGTAGCCCTTGATGCCGCCGAGGTGGCTGCCACGCAGCTCGTAGTGGCGCAGCGCCGAGTCCGCGTATTCGACCATGTACTGCTCGGCGCCGCGGCGCGCCGCTTCCTCGGTTTCCGCGACATAAGTCCACAACGCGAGCTTGGTCTTGCTCGGCGCGTAGCCGGCGGCCTGGTGCATCTGTGCGTAGCGGCGCGCGGTTTCGAGGCCGAGTTCGAGCGTCGTGGTCGGGATCACGAGCGGGCGCACGTTGTGCCTCGCAATGAGGTCTACCGTGTCGTTGGTGCCGCCGGCGCACCACAGGTTGGCGCTGAGATCCCGGTCCGGCTGCGGGCGCAGTTTCAGGCCCTTGATCCGGTAATGCTTGCCCTCGAAGTCGCACTTGCCGGTTTCGAGCAGCATGCGCAGCACCTGCAGCGACTCGTCGAAGCGCTCGCGCGCCTCGGTCTGGTCGATCCCCAGGCCCTCGTACTCGCGGCGGCCGAGCCCGCGGCCTACGCCGCAGATGATCTCGCGGTTCGGCCCGAGGAAGGTGTCGAGCATGTTCACGTCTTCGGCCACGCGCACCGGGTTGTGCCACGGCAGCACGGTCACCATCGTGCCGAGGTCCACGCGCTTGGTGATCCCGGCGATGTAGGTCAGGTACTGCAGCGGGTTCGTGACCATCGTGTAGGGCGTGAAGTGATGCTCGATGGTCCACACTGCGTCGAAGCCGGTGTCGTCGGCGATGCGCGCGATGTCGATTTCCTCGCGGAAGACGTCGCGATCGGCGCGCGGCGGATGCGCCGCGACCTGATCGCCGCGCTCCTCGGCCTCGTAACGATCCCAGTCGGTGTAGTTCTGGTTGAAGATGGTGGCGCCTACGCGCATGGCAACTCTCTCCCCTGGGTGCTGGGCCGGGCGCACCGTGGCGCATCCGGCCGGTGATTCGTAGGTCGACTGAACCGCCCGTGGCGAGGCGGGCGATCCGCTGTGCCTCAACGCGCCCGCGGGACTGCGGCCCTCGGGACGCGGCGGCTCTTGCCTGAACATCGCACGACTTCGCCGCCGGGTTTCTTGATCTGCCTCAGGTGCGGTGGCATGTGCGCTGCGGCATAGGCGCCGGACGCTACGCCATCAGCGCCGCCGCGAGTCCTGCATGCCCGAGGCAGGCGCCCGCCGCCATTTCGATGGCGACGAAAATGGCTTCCGCGATGGCTTCCTTCGACGAGCCGCCGGCGAGCGCCTGCTGGACCGTGCGCTCGATCGTGTACGGGCAGCGCAGGTTGTGCGCGCAGGCCACGGCGACCAGCGTCTTCAGCCGGGTGTCGAGTTCGCCGGGCGCGAAGGCCGCTTCCTGCAACGCGCCGTAGCCGCGCATCGCGGCCGGGGCGCCTGCGCCGAGCCGCTCGAGCGGTGATGCGCTGCCCGGCGTGTAGAACCCGTCGACGCTTTCACCGTCGAGCAGGCGCAGTGCGATGGCCGCGTGCGCGAGCGGCGCCTGCGCGGCCACCGCGATCGCGACCCACACGGCCTCCGTCAACGCGGCGCGCGTTGCGCCGGCCTGCGTCGCGAGGCCGTGGTGATAATCGATGCAATAGGGGCAGCGCAGGACGTGGGCGCAGCCAAAGGCAATGACCTCCTTTTCCTGCACCGTCAGCGCGCCGGGGGCGAAGGCGCCACCGGCCAGCGCCTGGAAGCCTTTGAGGGCCTCTGGCGCCCACTGCGCGAACAGCGCGGTCTTCGCGAGGTGGCTGGCGCTGCACAGGGAATCGATCTTGCTCATGGCGGTGGATCCGGACATTTGAAAAGTGCCCGATGCTCACCGATACCGTGCGCGCTGTACAGGCCCGCCCCCAGCACGACGCGCCGGCCATCAGTCGCAGCGAATGCCGTCCGGCCCGGGCAGCGGACGTTCCGCAAGATGCGCCGCGCGTTCGCGCGCGAGGCGCGCGCCGAAGGCTGCATGGCAACGCGCGGTCGTCTCGCCGAAACAGACGCTCGGATCGTCATGGTGGCAGGGAAACGCGGCGGCGAGCGCCGCGTCGCGAAAGCCGAGCCACGCGGCGCGTGCCCGCTCGAGCGCCGCGAGCGCGTTCGGATCGGATGCGCTGCGCGCACGCGCCGCCTGTTCGGCCGCGGCGAGTTCGCGCTCCGCGCGTTCGGCATCGAGGGTCGCGCAGAGGTTGCGATCGATCGTGGTCCCGTCGGGCACGCAGTCGACAGCCGCCGACGGGCCGCCGATGCCGAGCGCACCGGCGGCGATCGCCATTCGCAGCCAATGGAAGGGTGCCCGGTGCCGGGCACCCTCCGCGAGTGGCGGGCAACCCGCGCGCGAGATCGCGCTCAGGCCGCGCACGCGAGGGCGGGCGCCGGCCGGCGCCGCCGTCGCCACGCCAGCGGCACGATGGCGCTCGCCAGCAGCGGCAGTGCGGCGGGCACGGGCACCGGGGCCGGTGCGATCAGGGCCGGCGTCAGGCGATATTGCGTGGCCTGTTCATAGTCGAACGCGTAGGCGAGCAACGCCGCTTCGGACCACTGCTTCCCGACGAAGATCAGGCTGAAGGGCGAGCCGTCGTCATAGTAGCCACCGGACACCGTCACGCCGGGCACGCCCAGGATGTTGATCTCCGACACCGTGGTGGCGCCGATGCTCGTCCCGCCCGTCGCGCCTTCGGGGAGATCGGGCACGGGCCTGATCGCCTGCGGGAAGAACAGGCCGTCGAGGTCATTCGCATCCAGCACGCTGTTGAACAGCGAAAGCAGCTGGCCCTTGTGCAGGAAGACCGCGTCGATGTTCGGCGGCGTGTCGGGATCGGCGAACTCGAGCGGGAAACGCGTCGGCGTCGTCGCGAAGGACTCACCCGGATCGAAGGGCGACACGCCGAGGAGACCGAGCGCCGCAATCGAGCTGATGCCGTTCTCCGCCGCAAGCTCGTTCGCGACCATGCTCGGCCCCATGCGCTCGAGCCACTTTTCAAAGTAGTACGGATCCGACGCCGCCGCGCTGGGCGCGGCCGCGCGCAGCGCGCTGAAGTTCGTGCTGGCGAAGGGGTCGTCGACGAAGACGGCGCCCTGCGTCGCCATCTCGTCGATCGCGCGCGCGTAGAGGCCCTGCGTCAACGGATCCAGCGTGATGCCGCTGCGCCAGCCGGTGCCCAGCAGGCCAAAGCGCTTGCCCTGCAGTGCCGTGTCCGACAGCAGGCTGGTGTAGCCGCCCTCCGGCATGTTCCCCACTGAAGCCAGCGTCTTTTCGTCTTCCAGCGTGTAGCCGGCCATGACGTCGAGCATCACCGCCGCGTCGTACACCGTGCGCGCGTGCGGGCCGGCGACGTCGCGGTCCGCACCGCGCAACGGCGCGATGCCCGCATTCGGCACGAGGCCGAAAGTCGTCTTCACGCCGACGAGGCTGTGCGCCGCCGCCGGGTTCTGGATCGAGCCGCCGGTTTCCTCGGCGGTGCCAATCACCGCGAAGCTGCCCGCGACCGCCATCGCCGTGCCCGAGCTGCTGCCGCCCGGCTGCAGCGTGCGGTCGTACGCGTTGTAGGTCGGACCGTCCCAGCTCGTGTTCGCATTGTTGCCGCTGCGGCTGAACTCGGGGATGTTCGTCTTGCCGATGATCACCGCGCCCGCCTCGCGCAGGCGCCGCACGAGCGGGGCATCGGTCTCGGGGATCAGGTCCACGCCGCCAGTGCCGCTGTAGAAGCGGTCGTAGCCGGCGGTCGAAGGCAGTCCCGCGACGTCCATCGCCTCCTTGATCACGATCGGCACGCCGTGCAGCGGCGAGCGCGGCCCGGTCAGCGCGTATTCGGCGTCCAGCGCCGCCGCTTCGGCGGCCGCGTTCGGGTTGAAGAACGTGAACGCGTTGTAGTTCGCCTCGTAGGCGTTGATGCGCGCCATGTGCGCGTTGTACAGGTCCACGACGGAGAACGAGTTGGCCGCGAGCCCCGCCTCGATGTCTGAAATCGTGATGTCGACGATGTCGAGCGCGCGCGCCGCCGGCGCGCAGGCCAGCGCAACGCTGAGCGCGACGATCCGCCAGCGGTGCCCGACGCCGCGTGCCGCTCGTGTGATGGTGTCTGGTCGAACCTCGGAATTCATCAAACCCTCCTTTGGCGCGTGCCGCGGCTTGTGGATGCGCCAAATCTCCGCATTGCGCCGCGTGTGCGCCTCGAACCTCGATGCCTAGAAACCGCCGTCGCGTCGCGACGGCTCGCTTGTGGGAGAGCAAGAAATCCGCCAGTTTGCTGCGGTGAAGCAATTCAGGGGCTTGCGTTGCCGGGAGACGGCGCGTGACCGAACCGCGTGCCCGGTCTCCGTGCGCCAGCGGTGCTGGTGCGCTGAAATGCAACGTCGATCCGAAGCGACCCGCCGGGCATGCGGCGTCTCGCATGACAGGTGTACGCCCCGCTTCCGATCGCACGCATCGTCCTGGACACGACTGCTGCACCAGTACTGGCAGCCCGATGGCATCACCCGTCGCGCATCCACTAGACTCGGTCGGCAGGCACCATCGACACCGCCATCGACCCGCAAGGAGCCGTCATGCTCGAACTGCGCCCGAACTGTGAATGCTGCGATCGTGATCTGCCGCCGACTGCGGCCGATGCGCGCATCTGTTCCTTCGAATGCACGTTCTGCGCGCGCTGCGCGGACACGGTGCTCGGCGGCCGTTGCCCCAATTGCGGCGGTGAACTGCTGCCGCGGCCGCGCCGGCCCAGCGAGAAGCTGGCGGCCGCGCCGGCGTCCACGCGCCGCGTGTCGAGGTCGACGGGCTGCGCCCCGCCCGCGTGAGACGGGACACTGCGCCGGGCGCGCCACGCCTCACGGGCCTGCCGCCGGTCGAAAACCCTCGCGCCCGCGTGCTGATCCTCGGCAGCATGCCGGGCGCGGCCTCGCTCGCTGCAGGGCAGTACTACGCGCATCCGCGCAACCTGTTCTGGCCCCTGCTCGGCGCGATCCTCGGCTTTGACCCTGGCAGCGATTACGCGCAGCGCATCGCCGCGCTGAAGCGCGCGGGCATTGCCCTGTGGGACGTGATCGGGCGCTGCCGCCGCAGCGGCAGCCTCGACGCGCGGATCGATCCGACGAGTATCGTCGCCAACGACTTCGCGGCATTTCTGGCCCGGCATCCGCGCCTCCACACCGTGTGCTTCAACGGTGGGACGGCCGAGGCCAGTTGGCGCCGCCATGTATTGCCCGCGTTGACAGCGCCCGGACTACACACGTTGCGGCTGCCGTCGACGAGTCCGGCGAACGCCTCGATCAACTACGAGCGGAAGCTCTCCGCCTGGGCCGCGGCGCTGGGGGGCACGAACGACGCTTCGCCTCTCCCGCCGGCGGTTGAGGGGCCCATGCGTTAGCGCGGCGCCAGCCTGAGACGACCCTCACCCGGCCTGCTCTTCACCTCTCCCGCTCCGGGAGAGGTCGACGCCGCAGGCGGCGGGTGAGGGTGGCCTGCGCCGGCGCTGCGCCAGGCGGAGACGACCCTCACCCGGCTTGGCGGCCGGCCTCTCCCGGGGCGGGAAAGGCGAAGATCCGCGCCCGTTCCGGTCCGTGACGCACGGCCCGCGTTTGTCCCACAATCCGCCGCATGGCACTCGTTTTCGAAGCGGAGATCTCGCCCGGCATGGCCGTGCGCGAGGTCGTGGAACTCGGTCGGCTCGCCGAACAGGCGGGATTCGACCGGCTCGGCATTTCCTGCGTCGCGCTGTGGCCCGACACCTACCAGCTGCAGGCGCTGGTCGCGGCCGCGACCTCGCGCATCCGCATCGGCTCGATGGTGACGAATCCCTACACGCGCCACGCGGCGGTCCACGCCGCGGCGCTGGCGACGCTGCAGGACGTGTCCGACGGGCGCGCGTTCTGCGGCCTCGGCGTCGGCGCGGGCCTCGAGGCGCTGGGCATGGACACCCCGCAGCCGGCCCGCACGCTGCGGGAAACCGTCATCGCAATCGAGCGGCTGTTGCGCGGCGAGACCGTCACGCACGACAGCGCGATCCTCACGCTCCGCGACGCGGCGCTGCTGCGCCCGCCGGCGACGCGCGTGCCGATCGCGATCGGCACGCGGAGTCCGCGCGTGATGCGGCTGGCCGGCGAACTCGCGGACATCGCGCTCGTCGGGGCGCGACACCTGACGCCGGCTATCGTCGCGAACTACAAGACGTGGCTCGCCGAGGGCGCGGCGCGCGCCGGGCGTCCGGTCGACGCGATCGAAATCATGCCGCGCGTGACGCTCTGCGTGTCGCAGGACGAGGGGCTGGCGCTCGACAGCGTGAAGCGCTTCGCCGCGCACTATCTCGGCATCCTCGGCGACAAGGGTCCGGCAGTGCCGGACGCGCGGCGTGCGGCCATCGCCGGCGCGCTCACTCGCGCGCGCGGCTGGTATTTTGATCTAGCCCGCTACGACCCGCCCGAACTGCTGGAACTCGTCGATGCCGATCTCGCGCGGGCCTTCGCGGTCGCCGGCACGCCGGCGCAGTGCGCAGCGCAACTGCGGGCGGTGCTGGATCTCGGTTTCAGGGGCGTCAGCTGCAATCTCGCGGCCGTCCGGCGCGCGTCGAATTACCTCGGGCTGCGCGAGACGATCGAGGGCAGTGCCGAGGTGCTGTCGCTGCTGCGCGGGGCGTGAGGCGATGAAGAGCTTTCGCCGGGAGCTCTGGTTCGAGATCCCTGCCCGGGTGGGCTTCCAGAACATCACGCCCGCGATCGAGGACTGCATCGCCGACAGCGGCGTGCGCGAAGGCCTCGTGCTGGTCAACGCGATGCACATCACGGCGTCGGTCTTCATCAACGATGACGAGCGCGGTCTGCATGCCGATTTCAGGCGCTGGCTGGAAGGGCTCGCGCCGCACGAGCCGGTCGCGCAGTATCGCCACAACGACACCGGCGAAGACAATGGCGATGCGCACCTGAAGCGGCAGATCATGGGCCGGGAAGTGGTCGTCGCGCTCACCGACGGCAAGCTCGACTTCGGGCCGTGGGAGCAGATCTTCTACGGCGAGTTCGACGGCCGGCGGCGCAAGCGCGTGCTGGTGAAAATCATCGGCGAGTGATCGCGCGGGCCGGCTCGCCTCCCGGCACGCGGCAAGCGCCGGTGGGCAATACGGGAAGGGTCTTTGCCCGGCATGCCTACCGGTCGTCTGCTGCGGGGCCTGCAGGAGAAACGGGATGCGTTGATCCATGCTGCCCGCGTTGGCCGCGTGCCTCGCCGCGGCACCGGCCGCGGCGGACCAGGCCGCCGACCTGCTCGCGGAAACCAGGCCGGTCGCCGTGGGGCTCGTCAATCAGCTTTCAGTGGCGCTGCGCGACGCGGCGTTGGCGCACGGGGCGGTCGGTTCAATCGTCGTGTGCCGGGACATCGCGCCGGCGCTGGCCGGCAAGCTGTCGCGCGACCGCGGCAGGCGCGTCAGTCGCGTGAGCCTGCGCACGCGCAATCCGCTGCTGGGCAGCCCCGACGCCTGGGAGCCGCGCGTGCTTGCGGACTTCGACCGCCGTGGAGCCGCCGGTGAAGCCGCTGCGGTGATGGCGCATGCCTGAATCGTCGAGGAGCCCGCGTGGATAAAAGGTGTCAGATTTGAAATCTGACACCTTTTATCCCCTCCGTCGGCATTGCCGCGGCAGCGGCGCTTTTTTCGCCCGTGGCCCGGGCACTGGCCATGCCTTCGGCAGCTGGCTCAGCCCGACTCGAAAAATTCAGGTGTTCCCGGCGCTCTCGGTGGCCCATCAGGGCCTGGACCCCGGAGCCCGCATCCAACTGTGTCGAAAACAGAGCCCGGGGCGGGAGAGGCGAAGACTGTCACCCGGCACGGCAGGCCCCGCAGCAGCCACGCGCCCATCACGGGATCGTTGTCGGCCTGGGCGTCGCTCGTGCAGACGTTGATGTTCGTCGCCCACAGGCCGTAGGGGTCGGCATCGCTGCCGGTGCCCTCGGGGTACCACCAGCGGTCCGCGCGGACCACCTCCTCGGCCAGCGTCTCGGAGAGCCGCGCGCGGTGGCGTACCGCGCCGAGCGGCGTCTCGATGGTGAACCAGTCGCCGTCCGCAATGCCGGCGCGCGCGGCCGTTGCGGGATGCAGGAAGGCGAGCGGGTCGGGGCGCTTCCGGCGATACCGCGCCGAGTGCTGCGCGTTCTCGTGGAAGCCCTCGATGCTGCGGCCGCCGGTGGTCAGCGTCAGCGGGTAGTCGGCCTGGCGGGCGGCGATCGCCGGCACGGTCGCCGTCGGCAGGGCCGGCAGGCCCCAGTCGGCGAGGAGGCTGGATTCGAGTTCCACCTTGCCGCTCGGGGTGCCATAGCGCGACGCCGGCGTCTCGGCGGCGTGGTCCGGGTGCCGCGCGGCCGCGCCGAACAGCGGCCCGGCTGCCGCCGCCACGCGCGCGAAATCGAGACCGGCCGGCGCCAGGCACCGGGCATAGAAATCCTCGGCCAGCTCGGGCCAGGCATCCGCCTGCCCCAGCCGTCGTCCCAGGTCCCGCCACAGTTCGTAGTCCGAGCGCACGCCGGGCGGCGGGGCCACGGCGGCGTCGTTTGCGCCGACGAAATCCCCGAACGCGCCCATGAACGCGATGCCGAAGGAAAAATACGGCTTCTCCAGCCAGTGCGCCGCGGGCAGCACGTAGTCCGCGAGGTGCGCCGTCGGGGTCATGAAGAGGTCGTGCACGACGCTGAGCTCGAGGTTCGGGCTGGCCAGTGCGCGCGCCACCGCCGGCGCGTTCGGGTTCGCGCCGAGCGGGTTGTGGTGCTGGATGAGCAGCGCGCGGACGGGATAGGGCACTCCCTCGGTGATCGCGCGCCAGAGGCCCGGTTCGTGCGCCGTCGCGGTCCAGCTGAGCTGGTGGTGGTGGCCGTGCCAGGCGGCGGCGAGGGCCGCGTCGATTGCCGGGTAGCCGGCGCCAAGGAAGGGGTAGCGCTCGCCACCGAGCTTGCTTGCGCGCACGGCCTCCGGCAGCAGGCCGGCGTCGAGCATGTCGCCGTTCGCGCGCAGGTCGCGCGGCGGGCCGAGCACGGCGTGGCCCCCGGTCACCCCGAGGTTGCCGGTCAGCGCGACGAGGCAGGCAATGGCCCGCCCGATCTGCAGCACCGGCGCGCCGGTCTGGCACAGGCCGTTGCCGGCATTGATGACCGTGGGTCGCTGGCCGCCCAGCAGCGAGGCGGCGAGCGCGAGCTGGCCCAGGCTGACGCCGCAGGCGGTGGCCAGTGCGTCGAGGTCCTCCGTCGCGACGTGGGCGCGCAGGGCCTCGAAGCCGGTGGTGTGCTCGCGCACGAACGCGGCATCGAACAGGTCGCGCTCGATCACGAGCTTGACGAGGGCCAGCGCGAGTTCAGCGTCGCGTCCGGGTCGCGGCTGCAGCCAGAGATCGGCGTGCGAAGCTTCCCGCGTGCGCTCGGGGTCGATCACGATCAGCGTCGCGCCGGCTTTCTGCGCCGCGCCGATCGCCCGCCACAGCAGGGGCGCCGACGCTGCGGGCCGCATGCCCCACAGAACCACGCAGCGGGTCGTGCCTGCGACGGGGGCGGTAAACACAGTGGGCCCTGTGCCGTAAGTGAGCGCTTCCGCAAGCGCCAGCGGGCCGTAGCAGATCTTGTCCTGCCCACAACTGTTCGGACTGCCGTAGCGGTTCAGGAAACGCTCGCCGATGCCCCAGTCGCCGCCCCGGAAAGTGCCGTAGCTGTAGGCCAGCGCGCGCGCCCCGTCGCGGCGCGTGATGTCGGTGATCCGTGCCGCGATGTCGTCCAGCGCGTCGTCCCAGCCCACCGTTTCCCAGAGTCCGTCGCCGCGTGCGCCGACCCGCCGCAGCGGCTGCAGTATGCGGTCCGGGTGATAGGCCAGTTCCGTCGCATCCTTGCCCTTGGGGCAGATGTAGCCGGTGCTCAGGGGGTGCGCACGGTCGCCGCGCAGGTCGACCACCCGCCCGTCCTCGACCTCGGCCAGCAGGCCGCACTGCTGGGTGCACCCACAACAGGTGATGGCGGCGGTGCGCCGGGGCGTGCGTGCGGTCATGTCGGGTCTCCAGGGCGCTCGTCCCGAGAGTGCATCACGCTTCGCGGCGCGTTAACAAGGGCGCGCGCAAGTCATTCAACCCCGTCCAGGCATGCGGTGGCTCCGGGCTACGAAGCGCCGCGCGGATTCCTTAGGATGGGGGCAACGCAAACGAGCCACGAGGAGCCGACGATGATCGACTGGACTGAAGTCATACGCAGGGCCAACCACGGCAACCCGGCGCCGGCGCGGGAAGTCGTGAAGACGGATGCCGAGTGGCGCGCGCTGCTGACGCCGGCGCAGTACGAAGTCACGCGCCAGGCCGCAACCGAACGGCCGTTCAGCTCGGAGATGTGCAGCAAGTTCGAGCCGGGGAGCTACGCCTGCGCCTGCTGCGGCGAGCCGCTGTTCGACGGCGCGCACAAGTTCGAATCCGGCACGGGCTGGCCGTCGTTCAGCCAGCCGGCGGCCGACAACGCAATCGCCTACATCATGGACGACAGCCATGGCATGAAACGCATCGAGACGGTCTGCAACGCGTGCAAGGCGCACCTGGGCCACATCTTCCCGGACGGTCCCGCGCCGAGCTTCCTGCGTTACTGCATGAACGCGCTCGCGCTGCGCAAGACGGGGGCCTGAACGCGTCGCTTTCTTGATCCAGCCGGGTGGGTTCGCGCGCGCAATTGGCGACAATCGCCGCTCGACGCCAACAGGAGATGCAGTGATGCCCAGACTACTGGTTGCTTTCGACGGATCGGAAACGGCGCTGCGCGGCCTGCGCTACGCGATCAACCTCGTGAAATCGATGCACGATGCCTCCATCCACCTGGTGAACGCCCACGAAGCGCCCGACCTGGAAGGGGCGGTGGCCATTTACGTCTCGCACGAAAAGATGGCCGAGCTGCAACGCGAGCACAGCGAGGGCGTGCTCGCGAACGGCGCCGCGGCGCTGAAGGAGGCCGGCGTTGCCCACACCACCGAGGTGCTCGTCGGCCACGTCGGCGCGGCGATCGCGAAATGCGCGGACGACCGGCAGTGCGACATGATCATCATGGGCACCCGTGGCATGGGCGCCATCGGCAACCTGCTGATGGGCTCGGTGTCGACGCGTGTCGTGCATTTCGCGCACGTGCCCGTCACGCTGGTGAAGTAAGGCCGCGCGACGATGTGGGTCTTCGACGGCGCCCGGCGCCCGCCGTTTGCCGTGGAACCCGGCCCGGGCCAGGAATCGGTGTGGGACTATCCGCGGCCGCCGCGCGTCGTGCCCGACGGCAGGCATGTCACGGTCAGCGTCGGCGGCGTGCCCATCGCGTCGACCCGGCGCGCGCTGCGCGTGCTGGAGACCGCGAGCCCGCCGACCTTCTACCTGCCGCCGGCCGATGTCGACATGCGCCTGCTCGTCCCCGCGCCCGGCCGCTCGTACTGCGAGTGGAAGGGCGTCGCGAGCTACTGGCTGCTCGCGGCATCACCCGGGGCCGGGCCGGTTGCGTGGACTTACGCAGACCCGGCGGCGGGTTTTGTCGCTGTCCGGGATCATGTCGGTTTCTACCCCGCGCGCGTCGACTGTCACGTCGACGGCGAGCGGGTCCGGCCGCAGCCCGGCGGCTTCTACGGCGGCTGGATCACGCGCGACATTGTCGGTCCGTTCAAGGGTGAGCCGGGTACCTCGCACTGGTAGTCGCGCGCGGCGCTTCACCCCCGCCGCAGTTCCTCGCGCACCGCCGAGAGCATGTCGTCGATGTCGCCGACGGTGTGGGCGGTGCTGAGGAAGCCCAGGCGGCCGGCGTAGAAGTAGATGCCGTGCGCGAGCAGCGCCGCGTGCAGCGCGCGGATGCGCTCGCCAGATCGGGCCGGATCCCATGGAGCCCCCGGCCGTTGCAGGCACCCAGGCGGAATCCGGTGATGACCTCGTCGAACGCGAGCAGGATGCCGTGATGCGCGGTCAGCGCAGGCAGGCCGCGCAGGAAGCCCTGCTCCACCGGGATCGCGCCGGCAAAGCCGAGCATCGGCTCGATCAGCACGACCGCGATGCCTGCGGCGTGGCGCTCGATGAGCGCGGTGGTCGCCGCAAGAAGGCGATCACGGGCGGGTATCGTCCGCTGTCCGCGATCGCCGTCCGGCCCGCAGGCGGGCCTCGAGCAGAGCTCCGCCGCCCTCGGCACGTTCTCCCACACGGCCACCCATGCGACGCACGGCTGCCGTTGCCTCGGGGGCGGCGTGGGGAGATTTCCGGTTCCCGCGCGGCGGTGAGGGGCGTTTCAGGCGGGGAGATTTCAATCCGGGGTCGGCCCGCGTCCGCGGCTCAGTCTTTTCTCAACGCCGACACATCGAAGCCCTGCGCCTTCGCGATGCCGACGAGACGCGCGTATTCCGCGTCGTCGAGCGTCGGTTCCCGCGCGAGGATCCACAGGTACTTGCGATTGGGCGCCCCGACGAGCGCCGCGCGGTAGTCGTCGGCGAGCGCGATCACCCAGTAATCCCCCCACACGAAAGGCAGCGCCGAGAGCCACGCGGGGGCGAAGCGCACTTCGAGGATCGCGGGATTGTCGTAGTCCGCATTGCGGCGGGCGACGCCCTCGGCCTGCGCATGGCTTCCATCCTTCTCGCGGCAGCGGTTGACCACGTCGATGCGGCCGTCGGTGCGCAGCGCATAGCGCGCCGAGGTGTCGGCGACACAGCGTGCCTGGAAGCGGTTCGGCAGCAGCGCGATCTGGTGCCAGGTGCCGAGGTAGCGCGACAGATCGAAATTCTCCACTGTCGCGAGCGGCGGCGCGGCAAGCGCCGGCAGCGCGGTGAAGAGGGCCAGCAGGAGGGTCCCGACGCACAGCGCCTTCGGCCAGGACGAGGATTCGGCAAAGGTGTTCATGCCGGTACCATAACCAGCATCCCGCGTGCGCGTCACCTGCCGAGACCAAACGGCGGCCCGCGGACAGCGCCGCGGGTCCGGACGCCCGGCCGCCGGGCGTGACAAGCCCCCCCGCGTTCGTTATACACACGCGGTTCCCGTCTTCATCCAGGGGTGGCTCCATGCCCGCATTGAACATGAGCGGCGTCACGAACCTCGTGGCGCTCGCCGTCTGGGTCGCCGGCTATTTCATTCCCGGCTACGGCGACCTCGTCACCGCGACCGGTGCGTTCGCGCTGTCGGGCGCGGCAACGAACTGGATCGCCATCCACATGCTGTTCGAGCGCGTGCCCGGCCTCTACGGCTCGGGCGTGATCCCGACCCGTTTCGAGGAGTTCAAGGCCGGTATCAAGCATCTCATCGTGCAGGAGTTCTTCTCCCGCGAGCACATCGAACGCTTCTTCGCGCTGCAGAGCGCGACGACCGCCGACGCGGTCAACGCGCGCATCGACTACGACCGGGTGTTCGAGCACCTGACCGATGCGATCGTGGAATCGCCGATGGGCGGCATGCTGAACATGATGGGCGGTCGCAAGGCGCTGGCGCCTTTGAAGGATCCGATCGTGGCCAAGCTGCAGGGTATCGTCGCCGAACTCGCGAGCGGTGACGCAGGGGACGCCGGTGGCGACCTCACCGATGCGCTCGTGCGCCAGGTCGAGCAGATCATCGACAAGCGGCTGGCCGAGCTGACCCCGCAGAAGGTCAAGCAGATCGTCGAGGACATGATCCGCCGTCACCTCGGCTGGCTGGTGGTGTGGGGCGGTGTCTTCGGCGGCCTCATCGGTTTCCTCGTCGCGCTGATCGAGCGGGCCTGAGCACGCCGTCGCGCGCGCCGCGATCCCGGTGGCGGAGATCGTCGGACAATCGGGTCCGGCAAACCGGCGCCAAGGTCCTGTCGTAAACGACCGCGGGACGGGCGCCCGACCCCCGGGCTTGCCATCGCACACAGTCTTACTAGACTACCGGACCGCCCGTCCGCGCACGCGCCACGCGCGGCGCACGGTCATAACGAATCAGATCAGGAGCTTCGGGAATGAGTCAGACGCAAACCACCGCCACGCGCGATTTCGACGCCATCGTCGTCGGCGCCGGCATCTCCGGCCTGTACGCGCTGTACCGCCTGCGCGAGAAAGGTCTCAAGGTTCGTGCGTTCGAGGCCGGCACCGGCGTCGGCGGCACCTGGTACTGGAACCGCTATCCGGGTGCGCGCACCGACTCGCAGAGCGAGATCTACCAGTACTGGTTCTCCGACGAACTGCTGAAGGAATGGAATTGGAGCGAGCGCTTTCCGGCGCAGGCCGAGACCGAGCGTTACCTGAATTTCGTGGCCGACAAGTTCGACCTGCGCAAGGACATCCGCTTCGAAACCAGGGTTGAAACCGCGCACTACGACGAGGCGGCCGCGCTGTGGCGCGTCACGACCGCCGGCGGCGAGACTGTCACCGCGCAGTTCTTCCTGATGTGCGCGGGTGGCCTCTCCTCGCCGGTGCTGCCGAATATTCCCGGCATCGATGACTTCAAGGGCGAGGCCTACCACACCGGCAAGTGGCCGCGCACGCCGGTCGACTTCAAGGGCAAGCGCGTCGGCGTGATCGGCACCGCGGCCACCGGCATCCAGGTGATCCAGACCATCAAGGGCGACGTCGCCTCGATGACGGTGTTCCAGCGCACACCGAACTACACCATCCCGATGCGCAATCCGAAGTACGACGAAAAGCTGACGGCCGAGGTCAAGGCGAAATACCCGACGCTGCGCCACCGTGTGCACGAGACCTTCGCCGGCTTCGACTATGACTTCGACGCGCGCCCCTTCGCCGAGATCCCTGAGGCCGAGCGCAACGAGATCATGGAGAAGATGTGGGCCGACGGATCGCTGGCCTTCTGGGTTGGGACCTTCCGCGAGGTGTTCACCGACCCGGAGGTCAACGCGATCATCTCGGCATTCGTGCGCGACAAGATCCGCGCGCGGCTGAAGGATCCGAAGGTCGCCGAGAAGCTGATACCCACGGACTACGGCTTCGGCACGCGCCGCGTGCCGCTCGAAACCAAGTACTACGAAGCGTTCAACCAGGACAACGTCGAACTCGTCAACCTGCGCGAGACGCCGATCGAGCGCATCACCGCGAGCGGCGTGAAGACCGCCGCCGCCGAGTACGAACTCGACGTGCTTGTCTTCGCCACCGGCTTCGACGCGGGCACCGGCGCGCTGACGCGCGTGGACATCCGTGGTCGCGAGGGCCAGTCACTGAAGGAAGCCTGGTCGCCCGGCCTGCGCACCACCTTCGGCATGCAGGTGCACGGCTTCCCGAACCTCTTCATGACCATGGCCCCGATGTCGCCGGCGGCGGCGTTCTGCAACGTACCGACCTGCTCGCAGCAGCAGATCGACTGGATCGCGGACGCCATCCTCTACACCCGCGCGCACGGCCGGGCAATCGAGCCGACCGCCGAGTTCGAGCGCGCCTGGGTCGCGCACCACGACGAGGTCGCGAACATGACGCTCGTGCCGAAGACCAACTCCTGGTACATGGGCGCGAACATCGAGGGCAAGGAGCGCCGCCTGCTGGCGTATGCCGGCGGCGTGAGCACCTACCGCAATGCCTGCGAAGAGGTGAAGCAGAAGCACTACGAGGGCTTCGCGGTCGCCTGAGGCCATGCCGCGTCGCGCCGGGCGCGAGGCCCGGCGCGATGTTCCGCGCCTGATCAAGGACGGACGTGCTCCGGTGCGTCCCGACAGTGCGCCCTCCACGGCGGGCCGCGTCAGCGGATGCCGTATGGCGTGCGCTCCACCGCCGGGTCGGCGCTCCCGCCAGCGCCCGGGACCCGTGCCCGGCCGCGCTTACCGCAGCTGACTGTCCTTGCTGCCCCGGCGGTTCACCGGATCGCGGTAGCGCTGCGCCGAGTCCTCCACTTCCTGACAGCGCACGCAGCGCCGCACGCCCGGCACGGCCAGCCGTCGACCCTCGGGAATCGGTTCCTCGCAGTCTTCGCAGTGGCTCAGGCTCGCGCCCTGCCCGAGTTGTGCGCGGGCGCGCTCCACCGCATCCGCGATACTCGCGTCGATCTGCTCCTGCACGGCCCCGTCCTTTGCCCAGCCTGTCGCCATTGCCATATCCCGCCAATCAGCCGCGCCGCGCGGCCGGTCTTCGCTATATGGCTGCGAACCGGCCGGAAAGCAAGGGCGTGGATGCGTGCCGCAATACGCCCCTGCCACGGCGCAGGCTCCAGGCGGCGCCCTGATGAAGCCGTTCAGAACTCCAGCAGGTTGTCGCGGAGCATGGCGTGCGCATAGGACGTGCGCGTGAGCCCGCGCCGCTGCAGCGCCGGAATCAGCCAGTCGGTGATCTCGACGATGTAGCGCCGGCTCATGCGCATCACGGGCGTGGTGATCAGGAAGCCGTCGCCGCCCACTTCTTCCATCACCTCGCCCATGCGCTCGGCCACCTGGTCCGGCGTGCCGATCAGTTCGACCGAGGACACCAGCCCGCCTCCGTCGTCGAGCGCCAGCTGGCGCAGGGTCTTCCCGCTGCCCCACTGCTGGAACTTGTCCAGCGAACCGGATTCGCCGTTCGTCGTGAGCTTGTGGGGCAGCGGCTCGTCGAGCGGAAACTGCGCGAAGTCGATCTCGGTGATGGCCGAGATGCACGCCAGCGTATCCGCGATGAACTGCGGAGAAGCGAGCTCGCGCGCGTATTTCTCCCGCGCCTCGTGTTCGGTTTCGCCGAGCGTGGGCGTGACGCAGAACAGCACCTTCACGGTATCGGGGTCCCGCCCCAGCTTCGCGGCCCGCGCACGGATGTCGTCACGAAACGCCTTCATCGCCGCCGTGCCGGGCATGATCGAGATGATCGAGTCGGCGTGCTCGGCGGCGAAGTCCCGCCCGCGGGGCGAGGCGCCTGCCTGCACGTAGACCGGTCGCCCCTGCGGGCACGGCACCGTGTTCAGCGGGCCGCGCACCTGGTAATGCTTGCCGTGATGATCAATCGCACGCACCTTCGCGGGATCGGCATAGATGCCGCGATCCGCATCGAGCACCACGGCATCCGGGTCCCACGACGCGAACAGCTTGTTGACGACTTCCATGTACTCGCTCGCCATCTCGTAGCGGAGTTCGCGATCGGGCAGCTTGTCGAGGCTGAAATTCCGCGCGGCCAGATCCTCGGCGCTGGTCACGATGTTCCAGCCGAAGCGGCCACCGGTCAGGCCGTCGATGGTCGACGACAGGCGCGCGAGCAGAAAGGGCGGATAGGACAGCGTGGAAAGCGTCGCCACCACGCCGAGCCGCGAGGTCGCCATGCCCATTGCAGTCGCGAGCGGCGCAGGATCGTGCTTCGGGGCAATCATCGCGTTCTGCAGCGTGTAGTCGCGCGAGCCACCGTAGGTCTCCGGCACCATCAGCTTGTCTTCGATCATGATGTAGTCGAAACACGCGCGCTCCAGCGCCTGCGCCATCTCGATGTAGAAGCGCCCGTCCCAGAACCGGCCGCCGTTGCGATATGGCGCGCGCCACTCGTCCGGCGTGAAGTTCATGAACCAGCCCATGTGAAATCGCTTCGATGCCATGAGAGTCTCTTCCAGTGGCGGCACGCCGCCGTGTTTTCTATTTAGCGTGCGCGTGATCGTGACTGTCAATCGATCGTGCCGGCCTTTTTTCGCGCTTTTTCGCGGCGAATATCGCGTGTTCACCATGACGGGTCACGCCGCACCAGAACTGCGCCGAAGGGGCGCAAATTGATGCAGAACGCCGCGTTGCGCGGACACCCTGCAGGCGCGCCGGGACCGTGCCGCGCGTTCGGGACGGGAATGGCCGCGCGGGTCGACGTGCGGCCGCCGGACGGCATCGTCCATGCATCGCAAGAACGCCAGCGCATCGCACGCCGCGCGACGCAACGTCACGGTCCGATGCGGCACGCGGCCGGACATGCGCCGAAGCCGCGCAGGCAACCCGCAGTGAAAATCCGGGCGATCGCCCATGGGAGAAGACGCGCATGATCATCGCCGTCCTGCAGATGCAGCCTTGCCCGGCCGCGCCCGAGCTGAACCTTGCGCGTATCCGCGCCGCCGCCGCCGCCGCCAGGGCATTCGGCGCACAGCTGCTCGTGACGCCGGAGCTTGGCCTCACGGGTTATGCGATCGGAGACGACCTGCAGCGGCTCGCGGAGCCCGCGGATGGGCCGCTGGTGACGCAACTTCAGGCACTGGCGTGCGACGTCGGCCTGCACATCGTGGCCGGCTTTCCCGAACTCGACGGCACCGCCGTCTACAACAGCGTGGCCCTTGCCGGCGCCGGCGGCATCTCGGTCTATCGAAAATGCCATCTGTTCGGCAGCGAAGAACGCGCGCACTTCAAACCGTCGGCCCAGCCGCCCATCCTCGTCGACATTGCGGGCCTCAAGACCGGGCTGCTGATCTGCTACGACGTCGAGTTTCCGGAAATGGCGCGCGGGCTCGCCCTCGCCGGTGCGGAACTGATCGTCGTCCCGACCGCCCTGCCGGCGACCCCGGGGCAACGGCGCGTCAGTGAAGTGCTCGTGCCGAGCCGCGCCCTGGAGAACCACGTGTTCGTCGCCTACGCCGGCCTGTGCGGCACGGAGCGGGGCGTGAACCATGCGGGCTGTTCGGTCATCGTGGGCCCTGATGGCGCCGACCTCGCGCGCGCCGGCAGCGGCGAGGCGCTGCTGATGGCCCGCATCGACCCGGCCGCGCGCGCGGCGGCGCAGCGCGAAAACCCCTATCTGATCGACCGCAGGTCCGACCTCTACGCCTGCTGACGCGTCGGCGCCGATGACCGGCCGGCACGCTGGACCCGCGCTCGCCGGCCCGTGCGTGTACGAATTGTCGCGGCGGGCAGCATGCCATCGGGCGGCCGACGTGGCATCCTTGCGCCTCACCTGCGTGACCCACGAACCTGTCCCGGGAGCCCCCACTTGGCCGGAACCAGCCTGCTAGCCCTGATCGACGACATTGCGTCGCTGCTCGACGATGTCTCCGTGCTGACCAAGGTCGCGACGAAGAAGACCGCCGGCGTGCTCGGCGACGACCTCGCGCTGAACGCGCAACAGGTGACCGGCGTCGCGGCCGACCGCGAACTGCCGGTGGTGTGGGCCGTCGCCGTCGGTTCGCTGCGCAACAAGGCGATGCTCGTGCCTGCGGCGCTCGCGATCAGCGCCTTCCTGCCGTGGGCAATCACGCCGCTGCTGATGGTCGGCGGCGCGTTCCTGTGTTTCGAAGGCTTCGAGAAACTCGCGCATCGCTTCCTGCACAGCGCGGAGGAAGATGCCGCGCACCATGCCGAACTCGCCAGCGTCGTCGCAAATCCCGCGGTCGATCTCGTCGCCTTCGAGCGCGAACGCATCAAGGGCGCCGTGCGCACGGACTTCATCCTCTCGGCCGAGATCATCGCGATTACCCTCGGCACCGTTGCGGGCAAGGACTTCGCAACCCAGGTCGGCGTCCTGGTCGGCATCGCCACGCTGATGACGGTCGGGGTGTATGGCCTCGTTGCCGGCATCGTCAAGCTCGATGACGCGGGCCTGTGGCTGAGCCGTCAGGCGAATGCGCTGCAGCGGGCGCTCGGTCGCGGCATCCTGCGCGTCGCGCCGATGATGATGAAGACGCTGTCGGTGCTCGGCACCGCGGCGATGTTCCTCGTCGGCGGCGGCATCCTCACCCATGGCATTCCCGGCATGCACGGCTACATCGAACGCTCGGCGCACGCCTCGGGTGCGCTGCCGGCGGTCGGTGACCTCGCCGAGGCCCTCACGCCGATGGCGCTCGACGGCGCGGTCGGTGTCGTCGCCGGCGCAATCATCCTTGCACTGGTGACGCTCGCGAAGCGGCTACGCGGCGGTAGCGCGCCGGCCTGAACAAGCGGCGCGGCACAGGCCGCGCCAACCCTCCCCGTTCCATTCGTGGTCCCCATCGGGGCTCGCTGCCGCCCTTGCGACGGTAGCGCTTCTACGCGAGTCCGCGCCGCGCCCTTCATCGAGGTCATTCCGTTGCGTGGGGTGGCGCTCGGCGCCGCTGGAGCGGGGCCCAGGTGGTCGGGGCCCTGCCCGCGACGAGCGGCGCGCGGGTGCTGATGGCGGGTTGCGGGCGGATCGGTCAAGGCAGCTACTGCAGTACGCGAACACGGCGCCTTTCGTTGCCTTCGACAGCGATGTCGCGCGCGCTACCCCGGGCAGGGCTGGCGATAAAGCCGCCCGGCTTCGTCTCACCGGTAGCACTCAATGCCTGAGCGCGGCCGGACTCAGCGCGCGAGCGAGGCCATGTAGCCCAGGTAGATTGCGAGGAACAGCGCGCCCTCGGCGCGCGACACGTGGCGCCCGCTGACGAACACGGGGATGCACAGCAACGCGATGCCCGCCATCAGCGGGATGTCGACGAGCAGCAGGCGGCGCTCCACCTCGAGCGGGCCCGACGCGCCGATGCAGGTCAAGGCCAGGATCACGAGAATGTTGTAGATGCTGCTCCCGATCACCGTGCCCACCGCCACGCCGCGATCCCCCTTCAGCGTGCCGGCGATGGTGGTCGCGAGTTCGGGTGCCGAAGTGCCTGCGGCGACGATCGTCAGTCCGATGATCGACTCCGCGATACCGAGCCCGCGCGCCATGGCGGTGGCGCCGTCGACGAGCCACGCGGCGCCGAGCAAGGTGAGGCCAATGCCCACCAGCAGCAGCACGCCGTGCACGAGGCGGGTGCGCAGCGCTTCGCCCGCGTCCTCTCCGTCGCCGCCGTAGAGCTCGCGGAACTGGGCGCGCACAGTGCGACTCTCGTGTGCCGCGACGCGGAACAGCACGATCGTGTAGGCCAACGCGCCGGCGAGCAGCAGAAGACCGTCGACCCGGCTCAGCGCACCGTCCAAGGCCAGGGCCGCCATCGCCACGCTCGCGACCAGCATCACCGGCAGGTCGAGCCTGATCACCCTCAGATGCATCGGCAACGGCGACAGCAAGGCCGAGAGCCCCAGGATCACCAGCACGTTGAACACGTTGGTGCCGGCAATGTTGCCGACCGCGAGCCCCCCGCTGCCCTGCTCGGCCGCGGTGAGGCCGACCGCGAGTTCGGGCATGCTCGTGCCGATCGCCACGACCGTGAGGCCCAGCACCAGCGGCGGGATGCCCAGCGAAACCGCGAGGCGGGTCGCAGCGCGCACCAGCATTTCCGAACCCGCGGCGAGCAGCACCAGCCCTGCGCACAACCACAGGATGTGCTCTCCCATTCAGTTCACCGCACGCTTGCGCCGCGGCGTTGGCGGGGAAGCCGGCATCACCTGCCGCGCGGCTGGCGGCGTTTGAGGCGCAGCTGCTTCTCCGTCTCGATCAGCGCGAAGAACACGCCGCCCAGGAGCACGATCAGCAAGCCGTCCGCCAGCGGCACGGCCGCGGTGCCGAACAGTGGCTGGAGTATCGGCGCGTAGGTGATGGCGAACTGCGCGCCGGTCACCCCGAGTACGGTCAGCCACACCGCCGGCGTGCCGCGCAGTGCTCCCCAGGTCAGCGAGGTGCCGTACAGGTTGCGGATGAAGAACAGGTGGAAAATCTCGAGCACCACGATCATGTTGACCGCCATCGTGCGCGCCAGCGCCGTCGGATAGCCGCGATCGACCGCGTAGCTGAACACGCCGTAGACGAAGGCCAGGAAGAGCGTCGATACCAGCAGCACGTGCCAGATGAGTTCCCCGCCCAGCAGCGCTTCATCCCGCCGCCGCGGCGCGCGCAGCATGGTGTTGTGTTCGGTCGGTTCGAAGGCCAGTGCGATGCCGAGCGTGGCCGCCGTGATGAGGTTGATCCACAGGATCTGGATTGGCGTGACCGGCAGCGTGAGGCCGAACAGCAGCGCCACGATCACCGTCATCGCCTCGCCGCCGTTGGTTGGCAGTGTCCAGCTGATGACCTTCCTGATGTTGTCGTAGACGGTGCGGCCCTCGCGCACCGCCGCGGCGATCGACGCGAAGTTGTCGTCCGCGAGCACGAGTTCGGACGCTTCCTTCGCCGCTTCACTGCCCTTCCGGCCCATCGCGATGCCGGCGTCGGCCCGCTTCAGCGCCGGTGCGTCGTTCACACCGTCCCCGGTCATCGCAACCGTGAGGTCGTGCGCCTGCAGCGCCATCACGAGCCTGAGCTTATGCTCGGGGCTGGTGCGCGCGAAGATGTCGCAGTCGATCACCGCGTCGCGCAGCTCGACGTCGCTCATCGCATCGAGCTCGGCGCCGGTCAACACGCGGTGCGGGTTCTCGAGACCAATCTGTGCACCTATCGCGCCGGCCGTGCGCGCATGATCGCCGGTGATCATCTTCACGCGGATGCCGGCGCCATGGCACTCGGCCACCGCGTCGATCGCTTCTGGTCGCGGTGGATCGATCATGCCGACGAGGCCGAGCAGGATCAGCCCACCCTGCAGGTCGGCAACGTTGAGCACTGTGTGGTCGGGTGGGACAGGGCGCAGCGCGAATGCGAGCACGCGCTGTCCGCGCGCGGCGATGTCCTCCGCCCGTGCACGCCAGTAGTCCACGTCCAGTGGCTCGCTGCCGCCGTCGCTGGCGCGCTGGTCGGCGCACATCGTGAGCAGCTGTTCCGGTGCGCCCTTTACATGGATTGCAGCATGGCCCTGGTGGTCGTGGTTCAGCGTCGCCATGTAGCGGTGGCGGGCGTCGAAGGGAATTGCGTCGGTGCGCTTCCACGCGGCCTGCACCGTTCGCGCGTCGAGTCCGATACGGCCGGCGAAGGCGAGCAGCGCACCCTCCATCGGATCGCCCGCGACGCTCCAGACTTCGCCCACCTGGTGCAGGGCGGCGTCGTTGCACAGCACGGCCGCATGTCCGAGTTCGCCGAGCACCGCGAACTCGCCGGGCGCGATCTCGCTGTCCGCGAGCTTCATCACGCCGTGCGGCGCGTAGCCGTCGCCCTCGGACTCGAACACGTGCCGCTGGGTCGCCACCGACGCGACCATCATTTCGTTGCGCGTCAGCGTGCCGGTCTTGTCGGTGCAGATCACGGACACCGCGCCGATTGTCTCGATTGCCGGCAGGCGGCGCACGATCGCGTGGCGCCGGGCCATCGCCTGCACCCCGACTGCAAGCGTGATCGTCAGCACCGCCGGCAGGCCTTCCGGAATGGCGGCAACGGACAGGCCGACGACCGTCATGAAAATCTCGGCGAACGGGTGATGGCCGACGAAATGGCCATAAGCCAGCAGCAGGCCGGCGACGATCAGGATGAACACCGTCAACCACTTCGCGAACTGGTCCATCTGCAGGACCAGCGGTGTGGTCAGCGTTTCAACCCCGGACAGCAGGCCGCTGATCCGGCCGATCTCCGTGCCGGCGCCCGTTGCGACCACGACACCGCGCCCCTGGCCGCTCGTGATCAGGGTGCCGGAGAAGGCCATGGCCGCGCGGTCCCCGAGCGGCGCGTCGGCCGCGACCGGGCCGCTGGTCTTGTCGACCGGCACGGACTCGCCGGTCAGCACCGCTTCCTGGGCCTGCAGGCCGAAGGCCTCGAGGACCCGCAGGTCGGCCGGCACCTTGTCGCCGGCGTCCAGCACGACGATGTCGCCGGGCACGAGCGTCGCGGCGTCGACCTCGCGCCGTTCGCCGTCGCGCACGACGGATGCATGTGGTGCGAGCATGCCGCGGATCGCGTCCATCGCCGCTTCCGCCTTGCCTTCCTGCACGAAGCCGACGACCGCGTTGACGACCACCACCGCGAGGATCACACCGGTGTCGACAAGATGGCCGAGGCCCGCCGTGATCGCCGCCGCGCCCAGCAGCACGTAGATGAGGATGTTGTGGAACTGCAGCAGGAAGCGCATCAACACGCTGCGACGCGCCGCCGTCGGCAGCCGGTTCGGACCGCAGCGTGCGAGCCGCGCGGCGGCCTCGCGGGCGCTCAGGCCCGCGCTCGAACTCCCGAGCAGCGCCAGCGTGTCCCCGGTCTCGCGGTCGTGGAAGCTGGTGTGCGTATTCCCGATGTCGAACCCGGCCATGCCTGCTCCTTTGCTGGTCGAAACCGTCCGGCGCGCGCAGCGCCGACCGGTGGCCGCCGCCACTCCCTTTCTTTTTTCAGGCTAACATCCGGGCGTGCGCCCGCGCTTGATCCCACCCGGCGAGGGCGCTCCGCGTCATTCGGAATTGCCGTGACGACGAGGCGGAAAAATCGAGCAGCCCACGCCCGTGCCCACCCCCCGCGCGCGTCGCGGCCGGTGCTTCCTGCCCGCGGTCGAGCGGGGCTATAGTCGGCCTTCCCTACCACAGACTCCCGGAGTGACCATGGCCAGCCCCCAAGCCGCCGCGATCGACCAGCTATTCGACAGTTTCCTCGCCGCGCTCGCCGCAAATCCGCAGATGTCGCTCGACGACATGCGCGACATGCTGGAGAAGTGTGGCGACCTCACGCGTGACCCGGGCGGTGTGGACTATCTGGACATCGACGCCGATGGCACGCCCTGCCTGTGGGCCGTCCCGCACGGCTGTCGCGAGGATCGCGTGCTGCTCGCGCTGCATGGCGGCGGCTGTGTCACCGGTTCGCGCTTTTCGCATCGCAAGATGTTCGCCCATGTCGCCAAGGCGGTCGGTTGCCAGGCGCTGATTGTCGATTACGCACGCGCGCCGGAAAAACAGCATCCATCCCAGGTCAACGAGGCGCTCAAGATCTACGAGTGGTTGCTGAACCGCGGCATCAAGCCCAATCACATCGCGACCATCGGCGACTCCGCCGGTGGCAACCTGTGCACCACCGTGGTCCTGGCCGCGCGCGACAAGGGCCTGCCGCTGCCGGCGGCCGTGATGCCGCTGTCGCCGTGGTACGACATGGAGGCGAGCGGCAAGACCTATGAGACGAACGCGAAGGTCGACCGCCTCGTGACGCGCGAGTTGTCGCTCGGCATGTGCCAGACCTTCCTCGGCGCGGCGTCGCCGAAGGACCCGCTCGCGAACGTGCTGTACGCGGACTTCAAGGGTTATCCGCCGATGTACATCCAGGTCGGTGGCTACGAGGCGCTGCTCGACGATGCGCGGCGCGTGGCCGAGCGGGCGAAGGCCGCGGGCGTCGACTGCACCTGCGACGTCTTCCCTGAGATGCAGCACGTGTTCCACTTCATGGCCGGCAAGGCGCCGGAGGCGGACGACGCCATCCGCAAGCTCGCCGCGTGGGTGAAGCCTAAGCTCGGCCTGTAGCGCATGCGCTTCCACCACATGGCGATCTTCGTCAGCGACATGACCGAGGCCCTGCGCCTGTGGCGCGACGTGCTCGGCTTCCAGCTGCTGAAGGACGACATCGTGCCAGACGGTCCAGCGCCCGGGCCGCGGGTCTACCTGTGGCCTGGACTGCTCGACGACATCTTCAAGGTGAAGGACGCGCGCTCGCGGATGGCGATCCTCGTCTCCGACGAAGGCGCCATCATCGAACTCCAGCAGTGCGAGAATCCGGCCATCCAGCGCACGCCGCCCGAAAACCTGCGCTATGCGCACACCGGCATCCATGAACTCGGCCTGCTGGTCGATGACATCGATGCCTGGTTCGCACGGGTGCGTGAGGCCGGTTACGCAACGCAGACGGACTATGTCTGGCCGGTCGGCGACTTTGGCCGCTCCTTCATCTTCCACGATGCCGACGGCAACATGATCCAGCTGTGGGAACACACAGCGCGCGCGACGCATCGCGGCTGAGCGCGAACAACGGAGCCCGTATGAGCAAAGACCTCGTGATGGACCTCGATCTCGCCAGCGTCGACCATGTGCTGACGACCACCCGCAGCGTGCGCCGGCGCCTCGATTTCGAGCGCGAGGTGCCGCTCGACCTCGTCGAAGAGGCGCTGGAAATCGCGCTGCAGGCGCCGACCGGCGCCAACACGCAGACCTGGCGCTTCATGATCGTCACGGACAGCGACAAGAAGACGCGCATTGCGGACTACTATCGCCAGGCGGCCGGCGCGTATGTCGAGGGCAGGACCGCCCTGTCGAAGACCGGCGTGACGATGATGCGGGAATACGAAGAGGACGATCTCCGCCAGCAGCAGCGCGCCGCGCTGATGAAGTCAGGCGGCTACCTGATGCAGCACCTGGAGCGGGCGCCCGTCATGGTCATCCCGTGCATCGAGGGTCGCTTCGAGCACGAGGACGTCTTCACCCAGGCCTCGATGTGGGGATCAATCCTGCCGGCAACGTGGTCGCTGATGCTCGCACTCCGCTCACGGCGGCTGGCCTCGGCCTGGACCACCCTGCACCTGCAGTACGAAAAGGAAATCTCCGAACTGCTCGGCATCCCCGCGCACTACACGCAGGCGGCGCTGCTGCCGGTCGCCTGGCTCACCGGCGGCGACCTGAAGCCCGCGGCGCGCCTGCCGGTGAAGGAAGTCACGTTCTGGGATCGCTGGGGTGGCGAGCGCCACTGAGCAGGTGTTGCCGCACGCCCAACCGACACGCCGCACCGAAGGGGAACCCATGGTCACCTGCTATCTGCGTTACATCATCGACCCGTACAAGGCCGCCGAATTCGAGCACTACGGCAGGTTGTGGATAGGGCTCATCCAGAAGTTCGGCGGAACACACCACGGCTACTTCATGCCCTCGGAGGGGGCGAACAACGTCGCGCTCGCGTTGTTCACGTTCCCGAGCCTGGCCGCCTACGAGGACTACCGCACGAAGCTGTTCCAGGACGCCGACTGCCTCGCGGCGCTGAAGTATGCGGACGAGACGCGCTGCATCGTCAGCTACGAGCGGAGCTTCTTCCGGCCGGTGTTCGAATAGCGCCTGGCGCCTGCGCGCTTCGATACCCCAAAGGGGGGAAGTTGCACGGGCGGCGGGTGGCTACGCTACGGTCAGGTCCCGAGGGGACCCATGCACCACAAAGACAGCAACGGGGAGCCCAATCATGCCCAGGTATACCTTTCTCGCGTTCACCAATCCCACCCCCGGGAAAGAGGACGAATACAACCAGTGGTACGAGGAACATCACCTGAAGGATGTCCTGCAGTGCCCGGGCTTCGTGTCCGCACGTCGCTTCCGCCTGGCCGACACGCAGTTCGAGTTCAATACCGTGCAGCCGCCTTACCGCTACCTGGCGCTCTACGAAATCGAGACCGACGACGTTGCGGCCTCGCTGAAGGAGATCGTCAATCGTGCCGGCAGCGCCGACATGGTCATGGTCGACGCGATCGACATGGGCTCGCTGTTCGCGCCGCTGTACCAGGAAGTCACGCCACTGATCCTCGCGCGGGACGTGCAGCGTCCGCGGCGCGCCTGACCCCCCGTGAACCCGGTGAGGAGAATCCATCGATGAGCAAGCCAGACACCGCGACGCCGTCCGCCCATTACGACGCCGTGATCATCGGCGCCGGCTTCGCCGGCATGTACATGCTGCACCGGCTGCGCAAGCTGGGGATGACGGCCCGCGTCTACGAGCGCGGCGACGGCGTGGGCGGCACCTGGTACTGGAACCGTTATCCGGGCGCGCGCTGCGACACCGAGAGCATGACCTATTCGTATTCGTTCTCCGACGACCTCGAGCAGCAGTGGGACTGGAGCGAGCGCTACGCGCCGCAGTCGGAGATCCTCGACTACGCGAACCACGTCGCGGAGCGTTTCGATCTGCGCCGCGACATCCAGTTCGAAACGAGCGTGGAGCACGCGCACTACGACGAAGCGGCCAGGCGCTGGATCGTCAGCACCGACAAGGGTGACTGCGTCAGCGCGCGCTTCTGCATTTCGGCGGTAGGCTGCCTGTCGGCCGCGGCGATGCCGGATTATCCGGGGCTCGATAAGTTCAGGGGCGAGTGGTATCACACCGGCCGCTGGCCGCACGAGAAGGTCGACTTCACCGGCAAGCGCGTCGGCATCATCGGCACCGGCTCCTCGGGCGTGCAGTCGACGATCGCCATCGCCCCGCAGGCGAAGCACCTCCACGTGTTCCAGCGCACCGCCAATTACAGCATCCCGGCCTGGAACGGTCCGCTGTCGCCGGCAGCCGCGGACAAGCTGAAGGCCAACTACAAGGCCTGGCGCGAGCGCTCCCGCTACGCGCAGATCGGCATTCCCTTCGACAGCAACGGGAAGTCCGCGAAGTCGGTCCCGCCCGAGCAACGCGAGCGCGAATACGAGGCGGCCTGGAACGAGGGCGGCTTCAATTTCGTGATGGCCTACCCGGACATCCTCACCGACATCGAATCGAACCGCACGGCGGCCGAGTTCGTCGAGCGCAAGATTCGCCAGAAGGTGAAGGACCCGAAGGTCGCGGAGCTGCTGATTCCGAAGGATCATCCGCTCGGCACCAAGCGGCTCTGCGTCGACACCGGCTACTACGAGACCTTCAACCGCGACAACGTCACGCTGGTCGACATCCGCAGCGCGCCGATCGAGACGATCACCGAGACCGGCCTGCGCACGAAGGACGCAAGCTACGATCTGGACGTGATCGTCTTCGCGACCGGCTTCGACGCCATCACCGGGCCGCTGCTGAAACTCGACATCCGCGGCAAGGGCGGCGTGAGCCTGCGCGACAAGTGGGCCGAGGGTCCGCGCACCTATCTCGGCATGTCGACGGCCGGTTTCCCGAACTTCTTCATGATCACGGGCCCGGGCAGCCCGAGCGTGCTCAGCAACATGCTGATGTCGATCGAGCAGCACGTCGATTTCATGTCGGCGTGCATCGCCGAGATGCAGCGCCAGGGCGTCACGAGCATCGAACCGAAGCTGGACGCCGAGAACGAGTGGGTGCAGACGGTGCACGAGGTCGGGCACACGACGCTCTATCCGCTCGTCGCGTCGTGGTACACGGGCGCGAACATTCCGGGCAAGACGCGGATGTTCACGCCCTACGCCGGCGGCGTGGGCGCCTACCGGCGGATCTGCGAAGACGTCGCCGCGAACGGCTACCCGGGCTTCGAGATGGAGAAGGCGGGCTGAGGCCGCGGAATCTGCCCGGGCCCGGGCAGATCCCCTGTCAGTCCGCGCCCCGTCCGGGAGGCGCGCGCCGCTGCCTCGCCCTGCTGGTGACCACGGCGCGAATGCACGGTTCTTTCCGGTAAGAATGCACGCTTCGCGTGATGGCTGATTGACCGTTTCGCGTTGCTCGGCTCTGCTGGACTCCCCCACGCAGAGAGTCCGGCAATGAACGAATTCCGCAATGCATGCATCCTCGTCGCGTCGCTGTGGCTGGTGGCTTGCACCACCATCATCGAGGAAACCGGCGATGTCGCGGTCGCCGCCGCAAAGCTCCCGTTCCGGGTGGCGCACGCCGCGGTGGATGCCGCGACCGGCAAGGACGACTCCCACACCCACGGCGAGTCGCGGTGATTCCGCCGGTGCCACGCCTATAATGAGGTCCCAGCATCACCGGCGGAGGCCCTCATGACACATGCGATCCGGATTCACCAGACGGGCGGGCCGGAAGTCCTGCGCTGGGAAGAAGTGCAGGTCGGCGACCCTGGTCCCGGCGAAATCCGGGTGCGCCACACGCGGATCGGCCTCAACTACATCGACGTCTACTACCGGACCGGGCTCTACGCGACGGCGCTGCCGTTCACGCCGGGCTTCGAAGCGGCGGGCGTCGTCGACGCGGTCGGCGAGGACGTCGATTACCTCAAGCCGGGCGACCGCATCGCCTACGGTACCGGGCCGCTGGGTGCTTACGCGGAGATGCGCGTGATGCCGGCGGACCGTGCGGTCAGGTTGCTGCCGTCGATTGCGGACGACGAGGCCGCGGCGATGATGCTGCAGGGCATGACCGCCCAGTACCTGCTGCGCCGGACTTATCACGTCAAACCCGGCGACACCATTCTCGTCCACGCCGCGGCCGGCGGTGTCGGTCTCATCCTGTGCCAGTGGGCAAGCCATCTCGGCGCAACGGTGATCGGCACCGTCAGCACCGATGAGAAGGCGGAACTCGCGAAGGCCAACGGCTGCACGCATCCTGTCGTCTACACGCGCGAGGACTTCCACGCCCGGGTGATGGAGATCACCGGCGGGCGCAAGCTCCCGGTGGTCTACGACTCGGTCGGTCGGGACACCTTCGCGAAGTCGCTCGACTGCCTCGCGCCGCTCGGCATGATGGTGCTCTTCGGCCAGGCCTCGGGACCCGTGCCGCCGCTGGATCTCGGCCAGCTGGCCGCGAAAGGCTCGCTGTTCATCACCCGCCCGACGCTCTTCAGTTACACGGCGAAACGCGACGACCTGCTCGCGACCGCGCAGGACCTCTTCGACGTCGTCGCGAGCGGCGCGGTGAAGATCGCCGTCAACCAGACCTATCGCCTCGCGGACGCCGCCGAGGCGCACGCCGATCTCGAGGCACGCCGCACCACCGGGTCCACGGTCTTCACGGTCTGACGGCGGGCCGGCGCTCGCGGAGCGACCGGCCCCCCTTGCTCAGGCCGCGGCGAGCGTGCCCAGCCAGCAGGTCAGGATGCCGGCCGCTACCGTCACGTACGGCAGCACGCCGGCCCGCCGCACGCTGCCGTCTCCCGGCTCGAGGTGCATGTCCTCGACCATCGCCGCCGGGAACACGCCCTTGTCCTGCACGAAGTGCCGGTACCAGAACACCGGCAGGATCAGCGCGGTGAACACGAGGCCGGAGGTCAGCGTGCCCGCGCCCCAGATGCCGGCGCCCATGCCCATCACGAAGACGTTCACGAAGCCGAGCAACGCGCCGACGCCGAGCAGCCAGCCCGGCGCCTTCCACGGCCGCGCCACGTGCGGCCGATCCATGCGATGGATCCAGCCGGCGTTGAGGTTCAGGAAATTGAAGATGATATAGCCGACGTTCGAAATCGCGAGCACGAACACGTAGTCGGACATCATCAGCAGGATCAGGTTGAAGCCCAGGTCCGTCCACATCGCGGCCGTCGGCGCGCCCTTGTCGTTGACGCGCGAGAGATAGCGCGGCAGCCAGCCGTCGACCGAGGCCTGGTACAGCGTGCGCGAGGAACCCGCCATCGCCGTCATGATCGACAGCAGCAGCGCGAGGATCATCATGACGACGATGATTTTCTCGATCAGCGCGCCGGCGCCGATGAACTTCGACATCGCGGCGGCCACGCCCATGCCGCTGTAGATATCCGGCGCGAGCATGCCCTCGAGGCCGAGTTCCGCCTGGAACGCGAGCGGGATCAGCACGAAGGCCGCGATGCACAGCAGGCCGGAGTAGAGGATTGCCTTGAAGGTGTCGTGCTTCGGGTCCCGGAACTCGCGCGTGTAGCACACGGCGGTCTCGAATGCGTAGGTCGACCACGCGGCGATGAAGAGCCCGCCCGCGACCAGCGTCCAGCCGGCGACGTCCCAGGCGCCGTCGATCGGCTTGCCGTCTTCGGACACGCCGCCCAGCGGCACGTTCGGCGAGAAATGACCGGCCGGCACGTCGCCCGTCAGCAGCGGCACCAGCGCGACCAGCATCAGCGGCACGAGTGCGGCCACCGCGAGGATCATCGTGACCTTCGCCGAGCGCAGGATGCCACCATGCTGGATCGCGAAGGTCACGAGCATCGCGATGGCGCCGACCACGAAGGTCGAGTTGATGCGCAGCGTGAGGCCTTCCTTGAGCGCGCCGAGATCGAGCAGCGTGATCTGCCAGGTGTTGACCGCGGCCTGCGGATCCGGGAACAGCAGGGTCAGGATGTAGCCAGCGGTGAGGCCCGAGCCGATCGCGAGCACCGGTGTCCATGCGAACCAGTTGCACCAGACGGAGACCGGCGCGAAGAACTTGTTGTAGCGCACCCAGGCGACCGCCCCGTAGATGGACGCGCCGCCCGACTTGCTCGGGAACAGTCCCGCGATTTCGGCGTAGGTGAAGGCCTGCAGGAAGCCGAAGCCGATCGACACGGCCCACACGATCCAGGCCGGCTTGCCGACCGTCGCCGCTATCGCGCCGATGGAGAACAGCACCAGCGCCGGCACGCCGCTGGCAACCCAGAACGCCCCTTTCCAGTCGATTTTCCGCTGCAGCTGCGGGACTGCGACGGCGCCCGCCGTCGCCTCTTCAGCAATCGTGCTCATCCCCGGACCCCCTGTTCTTGTTTGAAGGAAACTGGAAATCACAGCTGCCGGCGCCACCGCCGCCAGCCCCGAAAGCCGGGTGCCCGGGTCAGGACTCGACACGCGCCGTCCCGGATCCTGATGCTGGTGAATGTCCCTCGCGCAGACGCGCGCGCAGGGTCACGTGTGGCAGGGGCCATGCGGGCCCGTGTCGGCACAGTTAAGCGCTTCGCAATGCCTGTGCCAAGCGTGAGAAGCGCTGCCAGGCGCGGGGGAGGTGCTGCCCTGCTGCGATTCCATCGAATTTCGATGGCTGGCTGGCGCGCGCGCTGGTCGGGGCTGCGCCAATCTGTGGCGGGCGCGCTCGCTGGCGGTGCGCGCGCGGCGCTCAGTAGCGGCGTTCGTCCAGCGGCGGCGGTGAGTACTGGTAGAACCAGGTCTCTGTCAGCGGCATGCCTTCGAGCGTCAGGTAGACGCTGAGGTTGATTGCGTCGAGGCCTTCGTCTGGCCGCAGATCGAAGATCACGCGGTAGCCGTCGATCGATTCCAGCGGTCGCGCCGACGGGATTTCGATCGTGCCGCGGCTGGTGTTGACCACGAGTTCCACCTGCGCGTCCTTCGCGAGCAGCGGCAGCTTGCCGCCCGCGAAATCGATCGCGAAGCGCCACGAGAAATAGTCGCGCTCGTGGCCGACCACGCCGCCAAGGCCGGTGCGCGTGGCGACCACGGACGCGAGCCGTGGCTTCACCGGTGGTTCACGGCCCCAGTGCAGACGGTAGGCATACAGCAGTTCCTGCCCGGGCTGCGGCTGCTCTCCGGGCTGCCAGAAGGCGACGATGTTGTCGAAGGTCTCGTTGTCCGCCGGCAGTTCCACGAGTACCACGCCGCCGTCGCCCCATTCGCCTTTCGGTTCGATCCACACGCCGGGACGGCGCTCGTAGAACACGGCATCGTCCTGGTAGTGATCGAAATCGCGGTCACGCTGCAGCAGGCCGAAGCCGCGCGGATTGTGGTCCATGTAGTAGTTGAAGCGCGTGCCGCGCGGGTTCTCGAGCGGACGCCAGATCCAGTTGCCGCTGCCGCTCCACATCGACAGCCCGTCGGAATCGTGGATCTCGGGGCGGATGTCGTTGGCGAGCCGGCGGTCGTTCTCCCCGGTCTGGTACATGCTGGTCAGTGGTGCGATGCCCAGCCGTTCGATCGGCCGGCGCGGATAAATCGCCACGTCGATGTCCATCACGAGGCTTGCGCCGGGCGCGATGTCGAAGCGATAGGCCCCGGCGCAGCTGGGCGAGTCTAGCAGGGCGTAGACGACGACGTTCGACGCGCCGACGGGAGGTCTCTCGAACCAGAAGTGCGAGAAGAACGGAAATTCCTCCGGGATCTCCATGCCGGCGTTCACGGCGAGGCCGCGTGCCGACAGGCCGTACTGCTTGTCCGCGCCGACCGCGCGGAAATAACTGGCGCCAAGGAAGGCCGCGACGTCGATCGTCGGGTTCGTGTGGTCGACGATGCGGAAGCCCGCATAGCCGAGCTCGGCCTCCAGCGCACCGCCGTCGATGCCGGCCGCGCCCAGATCGAAACGCGCGGGGTCATAGTCGATTGGCCGCGCCGTGCCGTCCACGACCTCGGCGAGCTGCACGGCGCGCTTGAACAGGAACCCCAGGTGGAAGAAGCGCAGTTCGACGCCGCGCTTCTCGCCGTGCCACAGGCTGTGCTCCGGCAGGTAGTGAATCGCCTGGTAGTGGTTGTAATCCACTTCCGCCAGCGGCGCGGGCAGCACTTCGTCCGGGGCCTGGTACGGCGCCGCGGCCAGCGCGCGCGCCCGGCCCTTCAATGCCGCATAGTCGAAGGCTACGCCGTCGCCGGCCGGCCGCGCGTCGTGCGGGCCGGCCGTGGCGCGCAGCGCGTGCATCGTGCTGACCGCAGCCAGCAACTGCAGGAGTTGTCGACGGTTCATGGTGGGATCGGGGCTTCCTGGCAGGGGCGGGTGACGTACCGCCTATCTT
>CALRPY020000013.1:0-83677 GCA_943370145.1 Hydrogenophaga intermedia
CTCGGTAGCCTGTGTGAGCGAATTCCCGTCCCAGTCCGACGCGCCCCGGCCACGCCTGCGCAGCTTCATCCCCGCGCTGGGGATTGCGCAGGTCATCGCATGGGGATCGCTCTACTACTCAATTGCGGTGCTGGGCGGCCCGATGGGCGAGAGTCTCGGCCTGTCACGTCCCGCGATCTACGGCGGATTCACCCTCGCACTGCTGTTGTCCGGCGCGGTCGCACCGGCTGTCGGGCGGCTTATCGACCGTCGCGGCGGTCGCGACGCGCTGAGCGCCGCCGCCGTGCTCGGCGGGCTCGCGTTCGGCGTGCTGGCGCTCGCGGAGTCGACCGTGACCTATTTCCTGGGCTGGGCGCTGGCCGGCCTCGCGATGGGGTGCGGGCTCTACGACGCGGCGATGGCGACGCTCAACATGATGGTGCCGGGGCAGGACTACCGCCGGGCGGTCACCGCGCTGACGCTGATCGGTGGTTTCGCGAGCACCGTGTTCTGGCCGCTCAGCCACTGGCTCGCCACGACCTGGGACTGGCGCACCGCCTGCGCGGTGTTCGCGTTCCTGCAGTTCGCAGTGTGCCTGCCCCTCTATCGCTGGGCGGTGCCGGCCCCCGTGCGTCATGCGGCCACGCACCCGGCCCACGCGCGACCGCGGATGCCGCCAATCGGCCCCGGCTTCCTGTGGCTCGCGGCGGCCTTCGCGCTGGTGTCCTTCGCGTTCTCGGTGCTGTCGGCGCATCTCATCGAACTGCTCGGCGATGCCGGCATCGACGAGGCGGACGCGATTCTCGTCGGGGCGCTGTTCGGGCCCATGCAGGTCGCCGCCCGCATCGTCGAATTCAGCGTCGCGCCGCGGGTGCGCGCGGTCAGCGTCGGCAGCGTCGCCTTCGGGCTGATGGCCGTGGCCCTGCTCGTGCTGTGCAATGTCGACGGCGAGCGCAGCCTCGCCTTCCTGTTCGCGGCCTGCTACGGGGCGAGCAACGGCATCCTGACGATCGTGCGTGGCACGGTGCCGGCCGAGCTCTTCGGTCGCGAGCACTACGGGGCGCTGCTCGGCAAACTCGCGCTGCCGTCCTTTTTCGCCAAGGCACTGGCGCCCTTCCTGTTCGCGGCGATGCTCGACGCGGGGGCGACGCATGCGCTTGCCACCTGGACGCTCGCCGCGACCGGCGCCTGCGCGCTCGTGAGCTACCAGATGGCGCGCCGCGCACGCTGAACGTGGGCGGGGGTCAGGTGGCCTCGGACCTGGTCTCGCCGCAGCGTGAGCACTTGTAGACCGTGATCAGCTTGCCGAGCTTGACGTCGAACTGCTTGCGCTGCCACACGGCCCATTTGTGGAAGCCCTCGCGGCACATGGTCTTGTTGCGCGCCCGCTCGCCGGGTTTCCACTTCCGGAACTCGATGACGTCACCCATGGTGCGCCCCGCCGCTCAGCGGGTCTCCTCCCACATGATGTAGGCGTCCTTCGCGATCGCCGCGTCGATCATCGACAGCAGCGGCAGGGCACGCGTTTTCAGCGCGACGTGGAAGCGGGTGGCGTCCGACTCGTCGGTCTCGTCCGCCTCCGCGGGCGGCGGGGGCGGGGGCGCCGACTCGATGCCGGCCTGGAGTTTCGCTTTCGCCTCGGGCAGGTCCTCGGCCTTCACGGCGCTCGGGATCCGCCCGGACATGCCCATCAGCTCGATCATGAGCTTGCCGTCGGCGCCGAACATCGTGATGTCGTGGTACGCGGGACTGTGGAATCTGATCAGCATTGCAATCACCAGAGTGTGTGGCCAATGTCGAAATCGTTGAGCCCGCAGCGGTCGACGCCGCGGACCAGCCAGATCGGCCGCTCCGCGAACTCTACCGGCACGGTGGCGGAGGCCTTGCCCATGCTGAGGCCGCGGTCGTAGTGCGCCGTCGACGGCATGTAGCGTAACGCGAATCCCGCGCGGCGGTGCCGCGAGCGATTGGGTTGCGACCCGTGCACGAGGTTCGCGTCGTGCAGCGACAACTGGCCGGCCTCGAGCGTGACGTCCACGGCCGTCGACAGGTCGATGCGCGGATCGTCGAGCACGTTGTTCAGCACGAGGTCCTCGCGGTCGCTGACCTGATGGCTGAACTCGCCCATAAGGTGGGAGCCGGGGATCACCCGCATGCAGCCGTTCTCGCGCGTGACGTCGTCGAGGGCGATCCATACGGTCACCGTGGCGCGCGGCCGGATGGGCCAGTACTGGCCGTCCTGGTGCCACGGCACCTCGAGTCCCACCCCAGGCGGTTTGCAGAACACCGACGACGCCCAGAGCACGATGTCCGGGCCGATGACGGCTGAAACCAGATCCAGCAGGTCGGGATCGGTCGCGAAATCGAAGAATTCCCGGGCAATCTCGGTGCCGCCCGGCCCGTCCCACGGGACGTGCGGCAGGGCGATGAAGTCAGGCCGCTGTTCGCCCCGGGCCTCGAGGAGCAGCGCCAGCGCATCCTGCATGCGGTTCAGCTGCGCGGTCGGCAGGCGCCACAGCGGCGTCACCTGGCCGTTCTTCCCGTAGCGGGCGCGCTCGTCCGCCGTCAGCTCGGCGGGCTCGCGAAAGGCGGCGTAGCGGCTCATGGCGCCGCGTCCGCAATCTGCCGCAAGGTCCCCTCGTCCGTGAGCTCGAAACCCAGCGCGCGCACCTGTTCCTTCATCGCGTCCGGCCAGCCGACCCGGCCCGGGTCATGGCCGCCCACGATCGCGAGCAGCAGCGCGCTGCTGTCGCCGACGTTGCGGAAGCCCCGCATCACGTGGACGGGCACGGAGATCGTGTCGTACTGCTCGAGGACGAGCTCCTTCTCGCCGCGGGGGCCCCAGGTGATGGCCCAGCGGCCGGTCAGCGGCATGAACACTTCCTGGGTCAGGTGCGAATGCAGCGCGGCGCCCTTGCCTGGTTCGGCGCGGATGATCGCGAGATGGAATTCCTGCGGCGCGAGCGGCGGACGGATGTCCGGGTCCTCGAGCACGCCGCCGCCGATGATGGTGTAGATGTCCCGTTCGTGGCCGGGCAGGCGGGTATCGATGAACGCCTTGGCGGTACTCGGGATCTGCCTGAAGCGGGCGACCTGGCGTTCCATGTCGGCCTCGCTGTAGTCGATGTCGGTCACGGGCGCGGTGCTGACCATGCGTTTCCTCCCTGGGGCGCGACGGACGCGCCCGGGAAGTGTAGTCGAGTTCCGGGGCGAGCCTGTGCCCGCCGCGGATCCGCCGGGTCCGCGGCTTCCGCTGCGTTGGCGGTCACGCCGACAGTGCGTTGTATCGCATTGCACCAATTGATTCACACACTGAGACAGATGTGTTGCAAAGCAATACAAATGTATACGCAAAATTTAGATATCTGCTTGCGTTTTATCAGAAACGTTGACGATAAACAGATATTTAGAAAATAATTTTGTGCACTGCACGCTATTTAAATTATTATTTTGTATACATTCAAACAAACTGGGGAGCTCAAGAAATGAAGAGCGCAATTCGCAATGCCCTTCTGCTGCTGACCGCCGCACAGCCGCTCGTGGCTGGCGCCGTGACGCCGGAAGAGCATCTGGCCTGGCTGAAGGACAACCAGGCCGCCAAGCCGCAGTTCATCGACGGCGACACGATCACCCATGACAAGGCGGACGTGATCCGGCCGTTCATCCCGCTCGAGTACCAGGCGGAAGTGATCTTCGAAGGCATGGACATGCGCATCAAGGATGCGGGGGACCTGTCGCCGCCCGAGGTCTACAAGAACGCCACCGCGCAGTTCCAGGCGCAGGTGCAGCTCGCCGCCGACGGCGCGATCGAGAATCACCAGGCCGGCCAGCCCTTCGACCCGTCCAAGTTCACGCCGGGCAGCGCCGAGGACGGCTCGCGGCTGATCTGGAACTTCGCCTACCGTTGGCAGAACGACGGTCTGCGCATCGACGAAATCCACTGGGTGTGGGTGCGCAAGGGCGGCGAGCACGGCGCCCACGAGGTCATGACGGACAAGTACAAGGAGTACTACCAGGGCGGCGGCACCTTCGAGCGCGTCCTGACCGGTCCGTACCAGCGCGTGTACTTCAGCCGTCGCGCCGACCTGCCGGAATCCGCCTACCGCGTGGACGACGCGTTCGCGAAGGGCACGGAATTCCGCGAATACACCGGCTTCACATCGCCGTTCGACATCTCCGGCACGGCCTTCCTCATCCTGCGCTACGACGACCCGCGCAAGGCTGACGACTCCTGGGCCTACATCCCCAGCCTGCGCCGCGTGCGTCGCATCTCGGTGGAAGTGAAGTCCGACTCGCTGCTGGGCACCGACCACACGCTGGAGGATTTCTACTGCTTCTCCGGCCGCCCGCTCGAGCACAAGTGGGAATACGTCGGCCAGAAGGACATCCTGGCGGTGGCCCGTTCGCGTAACGCCGACACGGTGTTCTACGGCCCGAACGGCCTGATCCCGCTCGACGACTGGGCGCTGCGCACGACCGACGTCGTGAAGATGGTCCCGAACCGCGAGAGCCATCCGTACAGCCAGAAGTTCCTGTACATCGACCGCCAGTCGGGCGAGTGCTACTACGCGAACGCGTTCGACAAGTCCGGCCAGCTCTGGAAGCTGTGGCAGCTGTCGAAGGTCTGGACGGACGACCCGCAGTACCAGCAGGCCGACAAGTTCAAGAAGGAACCGACGGCCGTGGGCACGCGCATGAGCTCCTTCCAGTCGATCAACGTGATCGACGTGCAGAACAGCCGTGGCACGCTCGTGCCCTGCCGTGGCGCAAGCTATCCGGATACCACGATCAAGGACGTGAAGAAGGTCCTCGACGTGAACTACCTGACCGAAGGTCGTTGATCCGACACACGGGGCGGCGCGCCGCGCTGCCCCGCCTCCGAAAGCTCCTCGTTCTCATCAGAGAATGAGTTCAGGCCGCCCCGTGCGGCCTGTCTTTTTTGTGGCGTCCCCACCCGGCAGCGTCGGTCCGCGCGGCCGGCCCAGCGCTGCCCACCCTTGATCCGGCTCATCCCGATTGAAAACTAGCGTGCGGCGCAGACCCGTGCCGCTGGCGGGCGCCCGTGCGCGGCGTTTAAAATTCCCCCACCAAATCAGACAGATTGAGGCCGCCCGTGAGCAACTTCGAGCAGCAGAAAGAGAAATTCCGTACGCAGAATGGATTCATCGCCGCGCTGGACCAGAGCGGCGGCAGTACGCCGAAGGCGCTTCGTCTCTACGGCATCGCCGAGAACGCATGGTCCGGCGAAGAGGAAATGTACAAGCTGGTGCACGACATGCGCACCCGCATCATCACGAGCCCGGCGTTCAACGGCAACCGCATCCTCGCCGCGATCCTGTTCGAGAACACCATGGATCGCGACATCGAGGGGCGCGCGACCGCCGAGTACCTGTGGGACGTGAAGAAGGTGGTCCCGATCCTGAAGGTCGACAAGGGCCTCGCCGATGAAGTAAACGGCGTGCAGCTCATGAAGCCGATGCCGGACCTCGACAAGCTGCTCGCGCGCGCGAAGGCGAAGGGGATTTTCGGCACCAAGATGCGCTCCGTCATCAAGCAGGCGAACAAGGACGGCATCCAGGCCGTGGTCGACCAGCAGTTCGAGGTCGGTCGCCAGATCGTCGACGCCGGCCTCGTGCCCATCATCGAGCCCGAGGTCGACATCAAGTGCCCGGACAAGGCGGCGGCCGAGGCCATCCTCAAGGCCACGATCATGGCCGCACTCGACAAGCTGCCGGCCGGCAAGCTCGTGATGCTGAAACTGACGCTGCCCGAGCAGGATGACCTGTATGCCGACTGCATCAGGCACCCCAACGTGCTGAAGGTGGTGGCGCTGTCCGGCGGCTACGCGCGCGAGGAAGCCAACTCCCGCCTCGCCCGCCAGCACGGCATGGTCGCGAGCTTCTCGCGTGCGCTGACCGAGGGCCTCTCGGCCCAGCAATCCGACGTCGAGTTCAACGCGATGCTCGACGCCGCGATCGAGGGCATCTACCAGGCCTCGATCACCTGAGGGCGCGGATGGCTCGTGGATGCGCCGCGCGCCGCGGCGTGGTCGCCGGGGACCGGCCGCAGGTCCCCGGGGCGTTCCCCGCGTTCCCTTGGAACCCGGGCGGCAGGAGACCGTGATGAATCCTGATACCCCCGCGCTCGAGCAGGTGCTCGCCGAATATTGCCATCAGGTCGACGGCGGCACGCCGGCGGCAGTGGCGGCCCTGTTCCACCGCCAGGCAGTGCTGAAACCCTACTTCGACGGCCGCTACGAGGTCAGCGGCCGCGACGACATCGAGCGCTGGTACGCGCACTACGAGGCGCTGTTCAAGGCGAAAATCCGCCATCTGAGGCACCATCTCGGTTGCCCGTGGATCCGGGTCGCGGGCCATGCGGCGCAGGCCAGCACCCATTTCATTGCGACCTGGATGGCCGCCGACACCGGCGAGGCCACGTTCGCCCAGGGCACCTACACTGATACCCTCGTCCAGGACGCGGGGCGCTGGCAGTTCATGATGCGCCAGATCGACATCGGCTTCCTGGCCGGCTTGCCGCAGGCCAGGGAGCAGTTCGCCTCGCTGGGCTGGCCGCCCGCCGCGACAGGCGCCACGTAAGCTCGGGAACTGTCGGGCACCCCGCGCAACGGGGCGCCGGCATGGGCTGCACGGAAGCTGCGGTGCAGGCCGTCGCGACGACGCGCGCCCGGCAGAGAGCGCGCCGGACAGGGCGTCCGGCGCGTGGCGGGTGCTCAGCCGCTGGCGCGGTCTTCCAGCGCCGCAACGGCTGGCAGGGTCTTGCCCTCGAGGTACTCGAGGAAGGCGCCGCCGGCGGTGGAGATGTAGGACACCTGGTCGGCGATGCCGAACTTCGCGATGGCCGCGAGCGTGTCGCCACCGCCCGCGATCGAGAACGCGGGTGACGCCGCGATGGCTTCCGCCAGCGCCTGGGTGCCGCCCGCGAAGGCATCGAACTCGAAGACGCCCAGCGGACCGTTCCACACGATGGTGCCGGCGGACTTGAGGATCTCGGTGAAACGTCGGGCCGTGTCCGGGCCGATGTCCATGATCATGTCGTCGGGCTCGATCGCCGCCACCGGTTTCGTCGTCGCGGGCGTCGTCTCGCTGAATTCCTTGCCACAGACCACGTCGCTCAGCAGCGGAACGTCCGCCCCGCGCGCCGTTGCCGCCGCCATGATGCGGCGCGCGGTATCCAGCATGTCCGTTTCGCACAGCGACTTGCCGATTTCCGCGCCCGCGGCCTTCAGGAAGGTGTTGGCGATGCCGCCGCCCACGATCAGCTGATCGACCTTGCCCAGCAGGGACTCCAGCACGTCGAGCTTCGTCGACACCTTCGAGCCGCCGACGATGGCGACCAGCGGCCGCTTGGGCGCCTGCAGCGCCTGCTTGAGCGCGTCGATCTCGGCCTTCATCAGCGGCCCGGCACAGGCCACCGGCGCGAAGCGGGCGACGCCGTGCGTCGAGGCCTGCGCGCGATGGGCGGTCGCGAACGCATCGTTGACGTAGATGTCGCAGAGCGCCGCCATGCGGCGCGCAAGCGCCGCGTCGTCCTTCTCTTCACCGACCAGGAAACGGACGTTCTCGCCCAGCACGATCTCGCCCGGCGCGCACTCCACGCCGTCGATCCAGTCCCGCGCCAGCCGTACCGGCTGGCCCAGCATCGTCGCAAGGGCCGCGGCCACCGGCGCCATCGACGAGGCTTCGTCGAACACGCCCTCCATCGGCCGGCCGAGATGCGACATCACGATGACGCGCGCTCCCGCCTGCAGCGCCCGCTGCAGCGTCGGCAGGCCGGCGCGCAGGCGGGTGTCGTCCGTGATCTTCCCGTTCTTCAGCGGGACGTTGAAGTCCTCGCGGATCAGCACCCGCTTGCCGGCGAGATCGAGATCGCCCATCGCAAGCATGGCGTCAGGCCCCGGCCTTCATCAGCGCGAGGCTGGTGTCGAGCATGCGGTTCGAGAAGCCCCACTCGTTGTCGTACCAGGCCATGACCTTGACCAGCAGCCCGTCGCCGATGACCTTCGTTTCGGTCGCTTCGAAGATCGAGGATGCCGGGTTGTGGTTGAAGTCGATCGAGACCAGCGGCTCGTCGTTGTACTCCAGCACACCCTTCAGTTCGCCCTGCGCGGCTTCCTTCATGATCGACAGGATTTCCTTCTTGTCGGTCGGGCGCTTGGCGCGGAAGGTCAGGTCGACGAGCGAGACGTTGATCGTCGGCACGCGCACCGCGAGGCCATCCAGCTTGCCGTTCAGGTCCGGCAGCACGAGGCCCACCGCCGCAGCGGCGCCGGTCTTGGTCGGGATCATCGACATCGTCGCCGAGCGCGCGCGCCGCAGGTCCTTGTGGTAGACGTCGGTCAGCACCTGGTCGTTGGTGTAGGCGTGGACGGTCGTCATGAGGCCGGATTCGAGGCCGATCTTCTCGTGCAGCGGCTTGACCAGCGGCGCGAGGCAGTTCGTCGTGCACGACGCGTTCGAAATGATCTGGTGCGAGGCCTTCAGCGACTTGTGGTTCACGCCATAGACGATTGTCGCGTCGACCTCGTCGCTCGCCGGTGCCGAAATGACGACCTTCTTCGCGCCGCCCTTCAGGTGCAGGCCGGCCTTCTCGCGCGTCGTGAACAGGCCCGTGCACTCCATGACGACGTCGACCTTCAGCTCGCCCCACGGCAACTTGGCCGGATCCTTCTCGGCCAGCACGCGGATCTTGTCGCCGTTGACGATCATGTAGTCGCCGTCGACGTCGACCTTGCCGGGGAAGCGACCATGCGCGGTGTCGTAACGGGTGAGGTGCGCGTTCGTCTTCGCATCGCCGAGGTCGTTGATCGCGACGATCTGGATCTCGTTCGTGCGGCCGGCTTCGTAGAGCGCGCGAAGCACGTTGCGACCGATGCGGCCGTAGCCGTTGATACCGACTCGAATGGTCATGAACTGAATCTCCTCAAGAATGCCTTCGGCATGTGGTTGGTTAAGGTTACGCCCGGCTCAGCCCTGCAGATAGGACGCGATTCGCGTTTCGACCGCCTGCGTCGTCAGGCCATAGGCTTCGAACAGGGCGCCCGCGGGCGCGGAGGCGCCGAAGCTGCTCAAACCGATCACATCGCCATCGAGGCCGACGAAGCGATACCAGTAGTCCGGGGTGCCGGCCTCGATGGCGATGCGGCGGCGGACCGCCGCCGGCAGCACCGCTTCGCGGTACGCGGCATCCTGCGCGAGGAAGACGTCGCCGCTGGGCATGGACACCACGCGTATACGCCGGCCCTTGCCGTTCAGCGCGGTGGCGGCGGCAACGGCCAGGCTGACCTCGGAACCGGTCGCGATGATGATCGCCTCCGGCTGGCCGCCCGGCTCCAGCAGGACGTAGCCGCCGCGCCGGATGTCGGCGAGCTGCTGCGCGTCGCGCGGCTGCGGCGGCACCCCCTGGCGGGTCAGCAGCAGGCAGCTCGGGCCGGTCGTGCATTCGACCGCCGCGACCCAGGCCGCGGCGGTCTCGGCGCCGTCACAGGGCCGCCACACGGTGCAGTTCGGGATGACGCGCAGTGAATTCGCATGTTCGACCGGCTGATGGGTCGGGCCGTCCTCGCCGAGGCCGATGGAGTCGTGCGTCAGCACGTAGATGGAACGCAGCCCCATCAGCGCCGCCATGCGGATGGCGTTACGCGCGTAATCGGAAAACACGAGGAAGGTGCCGCCGTAGGGGATGAAGCCGCCGTGGAGCGCCAGGCCATTCATCAGCGCGGCCATGCCGAACTCACGCACGCCGTAGTTCACGTAGTTGCCGCTCGCGTCGTCGCGGGTGACGGCGCGGCTGCCTTTCCAGTGCGTGAGGTTCGATTCGGTGAGGTCGGCGGAGCCGCCGACGAACTCCGGCAGCGCCGGCCCGAGCTTCTCGAGCGTCAGCTGCGAGGATTTGCGCGTTGCGTTCGCGGCGTCGGTCGCCTGGAGGGCCGCCACGGCATCCGCCGCCACCTGCGGCCACGCGGCCGGCAGCGTGCCCTGCATCCGGCGCGTGAATTCGGCAGCCAGTTCGGGGTGGGCGGCGGCGTAGGCGTCGAAGCGCCGCTGCCATTCGACTTCGAGTGCCGCGCCCTTGCTGCGCGCGTCCCAGGCCGCGTAGTGCGCGGACGGCACGCTGAAGGCTTCGTGCACCCAGCCCAGCTGCTCGCGCGCAGCCGTCACTTCGCTGGCGCCGAGCGGCGCGCCGTGCGCGGCGGCCTTGCCGGCCTTGTTCGGGCTGCCGTAGCCGATCACCGTGCGGCAGCAGATCAGCGACGGGCGGCCGGTGTCGGCGCGGGCCGCCGCGATCGCCTGGGCGACCGCCGCGGCGTCGTGGCCGTCCACTTTCTCGATCACCTGCCAGCCGTAGGCGCGGAATCGCGCCGCAGTGTCGTCGGTGAACCAGCCCGTGACGTCGCCATCGATCGAGATGCGGTTGTCGTCATAGAGCACGACGAGCTTGCCGAGGCCGAGCGTGCCGGCGAGTGAACAGGCTTCGTGCGAGATGCCCTCCATCAGGCAGCCGTCGCCGGCGCAGACGTAGGTGTGATGATCGACGACGACGTGGCCGTCGCGGTTGAACTGCGCGGCCAGCATGCGCTCCGCGAGCGCCATGCCGACGGCGTTGGCGAGACCCTGGCCCAACGGGCCGGTGGTCGTCTCGACGCCCGGCGCGTGGCCGTATTCGGGGTGACCGGGGGTCTTGGAGCCGAGCTGGCGGAAGCGTTTCAGCTCGTCGAGCGGAAGATCGTAGCCGGAGAGGTGCAGCAGCGAGTACAGCAGCATCGAGCCGTGGCCGTTCGACAGGACGAAGCGGTCGCGGTCGGGCCACGCGGGGTTGGCCGGGTTGTGTCGCAGGAACTCGCGCCACAGGACCTCGGCGATGTCGGCCATGCCCATCGGCGCGCCGGGATGGCCGGAATTCGCCGCCTGCACGGCGTCCATGCTGAGCGCACGGATCGCATTGGCAAGCTCGCGACGCAATGGGGTGTCGGTGGCACCGGCGCCTGCCGCTGCGGATGTGGTCATCTGAAAGTCCTCGGCCTGTGGGGGCATTGATTCGGAAGGCCAATCGCCGTGCCAGGGGCCGGAGACGAAGAGGCCGCGCAAGACCCGGGATTCTAGCGCCTGGGCGCTGGCTGCAAAAGCAAAACGGCGCTTTCCCGGCCGCTTGGCGCGCCCTCGGACCACAGACCCGGGCGCCGGCGGAACGCCCGGCGCGACGGCTGTCGCCCGCAGTCGCGGACGGTCGCGGATGGTCGCGGATGGTCGGGCGTTCAGTCCGCCGCGTCCGCGATCTCCGCCTGCGCGATCACCTCGCGCTCGGCCCGCGCGCCGGCCAGCCATTCCTGCATCGGCGGACTCGCCAGCGCGTGCGCGGCATAGTCGCCGGCCGCTCCCGGGCAGTCGATGCCGTAGGTTGCGAAGCGGAACACCACCGGTGCGTACATCGCGTCGGCGATGGAATAGGCGCCGAACAGCCACGGCCCCGCCGCGCCATGCCGGTCGCGACATTCGGCCCAGATTTGCCGTATGCGCGCAATGTCGCGCGCGGCCGCCGCGTCCGGCACCACGCCGCGCCGCCGCGCCCGGCAGTTCAGCGGGAACCCGGCGCGCAGCGCGGCGAAACCGGCATGCATCTCGTGGCTGATGCTGCGCGCGCGGGCCCGGGCGCGCACGTCCGCCGGCCAGGCCTGCGGGGCGCGCTCGGCGATGGTTTCGCAGATCGCGAGCGACTCCCAGGCGAGGAGCCCGCCCGCGCCGGCGCCGTCACGCAACACCGGCACCCTCCCGCTGGGTGAGACCGCCGCGAGCGCGGCTTGCGACGCCGCCTCGAACAGCGGGATGCGGGTCTCGCGGAACGGGATGCCGAGCGCCTTCAGCAGCACCCACGGCCGCAGCGACCACGATGAGTAGTTCTTGTTGCCGATGACCAGTTCGAGCATGGAATTTCTCCGCCGCGACCGTTTCCAATGATGCACCGGAGGCGGCCGGCAGGCTGTCGGTCCCGGTCCGGAGGCGTGGCCCGGGCTGGGAAACCATCCCGCGCCCGCCTATCCTGCGGCGCCCCGGCGTGACGACCATTGCCTTGGTGGGTGAGCATCCGTCCCCGGGTCGTGTGGCGAGCACGCGGCGGGATAACTCAGGTACAAGTTGAATATATGGTTACATCTCCTTATCTCTTCGGTATATTTGGCTCCGAGACCTGTCTGAATAGAACAACTCCATCACGGGCAGGCGTGCGGCGGAACTGCCCGAGTTTCGCCCGGGGTACGGCCGCTTCCTCACCGGCGGCATGACAGGCAGAGCGATGTGATGACGGGCAGAACCTTAAGCTTCGAGTTTTTTCCGCCCCGCACGCCGGAAGCGGTGGGCAGGCTGGAACTCACGCGCGCGCGGCTGGCGCGCTTCGATCCCGCTTTTTTCTCGGTCACCTTCGGGGCCGGCGGCAGCACGCGAGACCTCACCCTCGAAACCGTGCTGGCGGTGCGCGCGGCCACGGGCATCGAATGCGCGCCCCACATTTCCTGCATCGGAACGCCCGCCGCCGAGTTGCGGGAGATCCTCCAGCGTTATCTTGCGCACGACATCAAGCGCGTGGTCGCCCTGCGCGGCGACATGCCGTCGGGGCTCACCGGTTTCGGCGAGCTGCGCTACGCGAATGAACTGGTCGAGTTCATTCGCCGTGAAACCGGCCGGGACTTCCACATCGAAGTCGCCGCCTACCCCGAATTCCACCCGCAGGCGCCGACGGCCGCCGCCGATCTCGCGAACTTCAAGCGCAAGGTCGAAGCCGGCGCCGACAGTGCGATCACACAGTATTTCTTCAATCCCGACGCCTACTTCCGCTTCGTCGACGATTGCACGAGGATGGGCATCACGATTCCCATCGTGCCGGGCATCATGCCGATCACGAATTTCAGCCAGCTCGCACGCTTCTCCGACATGTGCGGCGCCGAGATACCACGCTGGCTCGCGAAGCGGCTGCGGGACTTCGGTGACGACCGCGCCGCCATCCGCGATTTCGGCATCGACGTCACGACGGCGCTCTGCGCGCGGCTCCTCGAGCGCGGCGCACCGGGCCTGCACTTCTACACGATGAACCAGTTCGAGGCCCTGGAAGCGGTTTTCCAGCGGCTGGGGCTGAGCCAGGAACATGGCCTCGGGCGCGGCGCTCAAGCACTTGCGTGAGGGCGCGTCCAGCCGTGACGCCGCGCGGCCGACCCTCATCCTGATCGACGACGACCCCTTGATCGTCGACTCCCTGTCCTTCCTGCTCGGCGCCCAGTTCGAGGTTCAGACCGCGAGCTCCCGCGCGCAGGCGCGCAGCCTCCTGCAGGCCCTGCCCGAGGCGCCGGCGCTCGCACTGGTCGACCTCGGGCTGCCGCCCAAACCGCACGCGCCGGACGAGGGTTTCGCGCTGATCACCGAACTGCTCGCGTTCAACCGGGCGATGAAAATCCTCGTGCTGTCGGGACAGAACAGCCGGCAGAACATCCAGCACGCGCTCACGCTGGGCGCGGTCGATTTCCTGCCGAAACCCTGCGACGGCGACCTGATGCTCGCGCGCCTCAAGCACCAATTGATGCTGCTGGACGCCGAGCACGCGAGCGAACTGCCGAGCAAGGATACGGCCAGTGTCCTCGTCGGCAGCTGCGCGGGCATGGTGACGCTGCGCGCGCTCATCCGGCAGTTCGCGAACTCTCCCTTCCCGGTGCTGGTCGAGGGCGAGTCCGGGGGCGGCAAGGAACTCGTCGCGCAGTGCCTGCATCGCGAAAGCCGCCGCGCGGCCGCGCCCCTCCTCGCGCTCAACTGCGCGGCATTCACGCCGGAACTGCTCGAAGCCCAACTCTTCGGCGCCGCGCGCGGGGCCTACACCGGCGCCGACCGCGCGCGCCCGGGCTTCTTCGAGGACGTCGGCAACGGCACCCTGTTCCTCGACGAAGTGGGCGAGATGCCGCTCGAACTGCAGACCAAGTTCCTGCGCGTGCTGGAAAACGGCGAGTACTATCGCGTCGGCGAAACCCAGGCGCGCCGCGCGGAAGCGCGCATCGTCGCCGCCACCAACCGTGACCTGCGCGATGCCGTGCGCCGCGGCCAGTTCCGCGCGGACCTCTTCCACCGGCTGTCGGTGCTGACCGTCAGCGTGCCGCCGCTGCGCAGCCGCGGTGACGACTGGCGCGAACTGCTCGCGCACTTCCAGCGCCAGTACGCGGATACCGTGAGCCCGTTCAGCCTGAGCCGCGAAGCCGATGCGCTGCTTGGCGCCTACTCGTTCCCGGGCAACGTGCGCGAATTGCGCAACATCGTCATCCGCCTGGGCACCAAGCATCCCGGCGCCGAGGTCAGCGCGGCGGCGATGGCGCTCGAGCTCGAATCACAGCTCGGCGCACCGGCCTCCGGCATCGACACCGTGGATGCGGTCGCCGTGCGCGGACGCCTGTTGACCGAAGGCTTTCGCCTCGACGAAGAACTGGCCACGCTCGAGCGGCAGTACGTCACCCTCGCGCTCGAGATGGCCCACGGCAACCTGAGTCGCGCCGCGCGCCTGCTCGGCGTCAATCGCACGACCCTCTACAGCAAACTGGCCCGGCTCGGGCTCAATCCGCCGCAGGAGTAGCCGATGTACAGCCAGCATTTCGGCCTCGCGAAGACACCGTTCCGCATCACCCCGGACCCGGAAATGTTCTTCCCGGGCGGCAATCGCGGCGCGGTGCTCGACGCGCTGGTCTATGCAATCTCGCGCGGTGAGGGGATCGTGAAGGTCGTTGGCGAGGTCGGCAGCGGCAAGACCATGCTGTGTCGCATGCTCGAGCGGGAACTGCCCGACCATTGTGAAATCATCTACCTGGCGAATCCGCGCCTGGCCCCGGACGAAATCCTGCACGCAATCGCCGTCGAGCTCGAGCTGCCGGTGCCGGCCACCGCGACCAAGCTCGAAGCGCTGCGCGCGCTGCACGACTACCTGCTGTCGCGCCACGCGGCGAACCGGCGTGTCGTGATGTTCGTCGAGGAGGCGCAGGGCACGCCGCTGGCGACGCTCGAGGAAATCCGCCTGCTGTCGAATCTCGAGACCTCGCAGGACAAGCTGCTGCAGATCGTGCTGTTCGGGCAGCCCGAACTCGACGCCAAGCTCGCGGTGCACGAAATCCGCCAGCTCAACGAGCGCATCACCTTCCGCTTCGAGCTCGCCCCGTTCAAGACCGCGGAAATCCGCGACTACCTGAACACCCGGCTGCGCGCGAGCGGATACCGAGGATCGGACCTGTTCAGTGGCCCGGCCATCCGTGAACTCGCGCGGCACTCGCGTGGCCTGCTGCGCCGGATCAACATCCTCGCCGACAAGGCGCTGCTCGCCGCGTTCGCGGCGCACGCGCGCAGGGTCACGGCGGGCCACGTCCGCCTCGCCGCGCGCGACAGCGCCTTCCTCGTCGGCCACGCGTGGCGCCCGGCGCTGATCGCGGCGAGCGTCGCCGCGCTGCTGCTGGCCGGCGTGCTGCTGTCGGTGCGCCTGGTGGCCGAAGACGGCTTCCAGCTGCTCGGCGTCACGTCCGGCGGGGCGTTGCCGACCCCCAGTTACGAGGATTTCACGACCTTCTCGACCTACCTCGCCGGGCACGAACAGACCGCATTGCCGGCCGGGGAGCTGCCGGCCGAAGACCCGCGGGTCGACCTGCTGCGGCTGGACGGGCTCGACGCCGCCCGCGCGCTGGACCCGGTGAACGCCGCCGTGCCCGGTGGGGAGGGCCTGTGAAGCGCCGCTTGCACGGGCCGGGGGCCCGCGAGGCCGGGGCACTGGTCCTGCTGGCGTGCCTGCTCGGCAGCTGCGCGCAGATGAAACCGGCAGCGCCCGCGCCGTCACCCGGCCACCTGACCCAGGCTTCCGACGCGGCGCAGACGCCGGCCAGCGACATCCCGGACGTCGTGCCGCGGACGTCCTACGTGCCGCCACCGGCGCCGGCGCCGGATGGCGAGCGCTACACCGTCGTCGTCAGTGACGTGCCGGTGCGCGAACTGCTCTTCGCGCTGGCGCGTGACGCCGAGATGAATGTCGACATCAAGGGCGACCTGCCCGGCAAGGTCACGCTCAACGCGATAGACCAGACGCTGACGCAGATCCTCGATCGCGTCGCGCGCCAGGCGAACCTGCGTTACCAGCTCGACGGCGACAACATCCTCGTATCGCTCGATGACCCCTACTTCCGCACCTACGACGTCGGCTACGTGAACCTGTCGCGCGACACCGACACCACGGTGAACATCGCCACCCAGGTCGCGACCACCGGGGAAGGCGGGGCGCAGCAGGCGGGCAGCGGTGGTGGCGGCAGCGGCGGCGGCCGCGGGGCGCAGAACGAGAACAGCTCCGGGACGCGCGTCCACTCCAAGGCCTACAACCGCTTCTGGGAAACGCTGACGACCAACGTTGCGTCGATCATCGGCGAGACCGCCGAGTTCGAGGGCGGCAGGCTGCGTTCCGACCGGCTCATCGTGAACCCGGAAGCGGGCATCCTCACCGTCAAGGCGACCGGCGTCGAGCACGAGATGATCCAGCAGTTCGTCGATCGCGTGCTGACCAATGCGCGCCGGCAGGTGATGGTGGAGGCGACGATCGTCGAGGTCAGCCTGAACGACCAGTACCAGGCCGGCGTGGACTGGCAGATCCTCCTCAACGAGGGCGAGTCCGGTTTCACGCTGGATTCCGGGGCGATCACGGCGGGCGTCATCGACAATACGCTGTCCGCCTTCGTGCTCGGTTACACGGACCCGGACGCCAGCGGGCAGTCGGTCAACGTGACGGTCAACCTGCTCGAACGCTTCGGGCAGACCAAGGTGCTGTCGAGTCCGCGGCTGATGGTGCTCAACAACCAGACCGCGCTGCTCAAGGTGGTCGAGGAACTCGTCTATTTCACGGTCGAGGTCACCAACACGGACTCGACGCTCAACGCGCAGGGCCGCACCTTCGTGGAAAGCGACGTGCACTCGGTGCCGGTGGGCCTGGTGATGGCGGTGACGCCGCAGATTTCATCGAACCAGGAGGTCACGCTCACGGTGCGGCCGACGATCTCCCAGAAAATCGGCGACGCATCCGATCCCGGCCCGCAACTGGCGGTCCAGTTGAACGGTGGCGACGCGCCCGATATCGAGAACCTGGTGCCCATCATCCGCACGCGCGAGATGGAGTCCGTGCTGAAACTCGTCAACGGCCAGGTCGGCGTGCTTGGCGGCCTGATGCAGGACGAAGCCAGGGAAGGCACGCGCGAAGTGCCCGGCATCGCGCGCGTGCCCTTCGTCGGCGACTGGTTCTTCAGCACCGACGAAGTCGACAATCGCAAGACCGAACTCGTGATCTTCCTGCGACCGGTGATCGTCGAGCAGCCCAGCATAGAGCGGGATCTGCGCGAGTACGGCCAGTTCCTCGGCGCGACGCCCGCGACCAGCGCGGCGCCCTGAACACGCAGCCCGGACCTCGGCGATGAGCCTGCTGATGGACGCCCTGCGCAGGGCCGAGGCGGAGAAGAAGGGCGCCGCCGCGCGCGCCGGCCAGCCGCCGTCCGGCGACGCCGGGACCGATGGGCTGAGTCTCGAGCCGCTCGACATCACCATCGAACGCAGCCACGAAGACACCTACGATCGCCTGACGACGCGGACATTCACCCGCGATGCGACCGTGATTGCCGACGCGGCGGTGCTGGAAGCCGACACGACCCCGCCGTTCATGACCGCGCCGCCGGGCCCGGGCGGCGCCGCGCAGCCGACGGTCGTCACTGCGCAGACCGTGTTCGAGGCCACCCGGGGCGGCGGCGTGCCGCGGGTGCTGGTCGGCATCATCGGCAGTGCCGTGCTGCTCGCCATCGGCCTCGCCGCCATCGGCTTCTATGCCCTCCAGCAGACGCCCTCGCTGCCGGCCCTGCCGTCGCCCCGCATCGCCGCCCAGGTCGAAGCGCCCGCGGCCGGCGTGCTGCCGCCCGCGGCGCCCGGCTTTGCCGACCCGGTGCCCGCGCCGCCGCCGCCGCCCACGGTCGAGCCCGCAGCCACCGTCGCAGCGGACGAAGCGCCCGCGGCCGTCTCCACCCCGGTGGAGGAGACGCCACCCGTCGCGCCACCCGCGACTTCTGCCGGGGCGACTTCTGCGCCGCCGGTCCCGGTCGCCAACGCCACGCCGGTTGCGGCCCCGCCCGCGACGCTGAGCGCGCAACCCGTCGCGCGTACGCTGACGGACCCGATTCCCAGGGATGCCGAGATCGCGAGTGGCGAAGTGCGCATCGCGAGACAGCCCCGCGGCGCCGCGCGCGCCGATGCCGTGACCCGCGCCTACGCCGCGTTCCAGCTCGGCTCCCTCGATACCGCGCGCACCCTCTACGCCGAAGCGCTGGCCCGCGATCCGGCCCGCCTCGATGCGCTGCTCGGCCTCGCCGCGATCGCGATGCGCGAGAACCGGCTGGCGGAGGCCCACCGCTACTATCGCGAGGTGCTGCGCCACGAACCGCGTCAGCCCGTCGCGAGCGCGGCGCTGTTCATGATCGAGGGCGGCGCGGGCAATGAGATCACCGAGGCCCGCCTGAAGGTCCTCGCCGACCACGATGCGGACAGCCCCTACCTGCGCTTTGCGCTCGGCAATCTCTACGCGCGCCAGCGTCGCTGGGCGGACGCGCAGGAAGCATTCTTCGCGGCGTATTCGCGGATGCCGACCAACGCCGACTACGCCTTCAATCTCGCGGTGAGCCTCGATCAGCTCGGGCAGCGCGCGGCAGCCCTCGAGTATTACCGCAAGGCCCTGGACCTGCGGCGCACGGCGCCGGCCGCGTTCGACGCCGCGCAAGCCGCCACGCGCGTCGATGCGCTCTCCGCCCGGCCCTGAACCGCACGGTGCGCCGCTCTTGAGCAGCCTCACGAAGAAAAGCCTGCGCATCGGCGAGCTGCTGGTGCAGAAGGGCGTGGTCAGCCCGGACCAGGTCCGCATCGCGCTGACCGAGCAGAAGCGCAACCGCGACCACCTCGGCAAGATCCTCGTGCGACTGGGCTTCGCCACCGAGGCCGTCATCCTCGACGTGCTCGGCGGTGCGCTGGGCCAGCAGAAGGCCGACCTCAACAAGGTCGTCGTCGACAGCGAAGCCATCCGCATGATCCCCAAGGACATGGCGCGGCGCTTCCACATCCTGCCGCTCACCTTCGAAGGCCACCGGCGGCGCCTGACGATCGCAATGGCCGACACGTTCAACGTCGTCGCGCTGGACCAGATCGCGGCCTTGATCGGGGCCGACATCGAGATCGTCCCGCTGATGGCGGGCGAGGCGGAGATCGAGAAGGCGATTGACCAGTTCTACGGTTTCGAGTTGTCGGTCGACGGCATCCTGCAGGAAATCGAGACCGGCGAGATCGATTACGAGAGCCTCGACGCCGACAGCCAGGAATACAGCCAGCCGGTCGTGCGCCTCGTCAACGCGCTGCTGTCCGACGCGGTGAAGCGCGGCGCGTCGGACATCCATTTCGAGCCGGAGGAAGGCTTCCTGCGCTTCCGCTATCGCATCGACGGCGTGTTGCGGCAGGTGCGCAGCCTGCACAAGAACTACTGGTCCGCGCTCGCGGTGCGGCTCAAGGTGATGTCGGGGCTCGACATCGCCGAGACCCGCGCGCCGCAGGACGGCCGCATCACGCTGTCGCTGTCCGGCCGCCAGATCGACTTCCGCGTGTCCACGCTGCCGACGGTGCACGGCGAGAACATCGTGCTGCGCGTGCTGGACCGGCAGAAGGGCATCGTGCCGATCGACGAACTGGGCCTCGACGAGCACATCCTGCACCTGCTGAAACTGATGGTTGCCCGGCCCGAGGGCCTGCTGCTGGTCTGCGGGCCGACCGGCTCCGGCAAGACCACCACCCTCTACAGCCTGCTCAATCACCTGAACACCGAGTCGGTCAACATCATGACCCTCGAGGATCCGGTCGAATACCCGATGGGGATGATCCGCCAGACCTCCCTGAACGACGCGGTGCGGCTCGACTTCGCGAGCGGCGTGCGCTCGATGCTGCGCCAGGATCCGGACATCATCCTGGTCGGCGAGATCCGCGACGAGGACACGGCCTCGATGGCTTTCCGCGCGGCGATGACCGGTCACCAGGTGTTCTCGACGCTGCACGCGAACTCGGCGATAGGCTCGATCCCGCGGCTGATCGACATGGGCGTGCGGCCGGAAATCATGGCGGGCAACCTCATCGGCATCCTCGCGCAGCGGCTCGTGCGCCGCCTGCGCGCCGGCTGCGCGGAAGCCTACGCGCCATCCCCGATCGAGCGCCGCATCCTCGGGGTCGGCGACGATCCGGCGGTGAGCATCTGTCGCGTCGCCGAGGACTTCCGGCACGCCGAGCACCAGGGCTACGAAGGCCGCACCGCGGTGATGGAGCTGCTGAAGTTCGACCGCGATCTCGACGACCTCATCGCGCGCGGCGCGAGTGCGCGCGAACTGCTCGCGACAGCGCACGCGAAGGGCTTCATTCCCCTCGCCGACGTCGCCATCCAGCGGGTGCTGGGGCACGCCACGACGCTCGACGAGATTTCGCGTGTCGTCGACCTCACCGACCGCGTGGGCTGAGGGGCGTGGAGCTCTTCCGCTACAAGGCCATCGACGAGCGCGGGCGCATCCATCGCGGCCGCGCAGACGCCGCGAATGCGGCGGATCTCGAAACCCGGCTGTCGCGCCTCGGCCTCGACCTGATTGACTACCGCGAACTGAAGGCCGGACGTCAGCACGGTCGCGCCGGGATTCGTCGCGAGGACCTGATCACTTTCTGTTTCCACCTCGAGCAGCTGATCCGCGCCGGCGTGCCCATCCTCGAGGGCCTCGCGGACCTGCGTGACTCGATCGGCAACCGGCGGCTGCGTGAAATCACGGCGGCGCTGATCGAATCCATCGAGGGCGGCAAGAACCTCTCCGGCGCGATGGCCGATTTCCCGGCCGTGTTCGAACCCGTGCTCGTCAGCCTGATCCGGGCGGGCGAGCAGAGCGGCCGCCTCACGGAGGTGCTCGGCAAGGTCATCGAGACGCTCAAGTGGCAGGACGAGCAGGCCGCGCTGACGAAGCGGCTGCTGATGTACCCGGCCGTGGTCTGCGTGGTGCTGGTGATGACGCTGCTGTTCATGATGCTCTACGTCGTGCCGCAGCTGCTGACCTTCCTGACCAGCATGGGACAGCAGTTGCCCCTGCAGACGCGCATGCTGATCGCGTTCTCGCAGTTCTTCTCCAGCTACTGGTATCTGGTGCTGCTGATCCCGCTCGCGATCGTCGGCGGCGCCTGGGCCACCGCGCGCTCGAATCCCGAGTTCGCGCAGCGGCTGGACGCGTGGAAGCTCAGGCTGCCGCTGCTCGGCCCGATCCTGAAGAAAATCATCGTCACCCGTGTCTGCAACGTGTTCTCCATCATGTACACGTCCGGCATCACGGTGCTCGAATGCATCCGCTCGGGCGAGGACGTCGCCGGCAACCGCGCGATCGGGCGCGCGCTGCGCGACGCCGGGCGCATGATCCAGGACGGAGGCGGCATCAGCGCGAGCTTTGCCGCGACGGGTCTCTTCCCGCCGCTGGTCGTGCGCATGCTGCGCGTCGGCGAGAACAGCGGCGCGCTGGAGGAAGCGCTGAACAATGTCAGCTATTTCTTCAATCGCGACGTGCAGGAATCGGTCACGCGCCTGCAGACGATGCTGATGCCGGCGGTGATCCTGCTGCTCGGCGTGTTCATGGTCTGGATCGTCACGTCCGTCTTCGGGCCCCTGTATGACCTCTTCACCAAGATCAAGATTTAGCGCGGCCGACCGGCGCGTGCTGCTGCTGACCGCGGATCGCGCGACGCTGTACCTCGCGCGCGGCGGCCGCATCGCGGACGCGCTGCAGTTTCCGCACGGGGACGAGGGCTTCGCGAGCTTTGCCCGTTATCTCGCCGCGTCGCCGTCGGCGCCGGTCTCGATTCTCGTCGACGTCGTCGAGGAGGAGTACCGCCAGGACTCGATTCCCCACGTGCATGGCGCCGATCGTCGCGCCGTGCTGAGCCGCAAGTTCGCGCGCCTGTTCCGCGGTACGCCCTACTGGCTGGCGCTGAACCAGGGACGTGAGGCCGAGGGGCGGCGCGACGATCGCGTGCTGCTCGCCGCGCTGACCCGCCCGGAGATCGTCACGCCCTGGATCACGGAGTTGCTGGCGCACCGGGTCCCGGTCACCGGCATCTACTCGCTGCCGGTGTTGAGTCGCGAGCTGATGCGCAAGCTCGGCGCGACAGGCCAGAACGTGCTGCTGATCAGCGTGCAGCAGGCGAGCGGGCTGCGCCAGACCTTCTTCCGCGACGGCCACCTGAAGATCAGCCGTCTCGCGGTGATGCCGCGGCCGGGGTCGGTGCCCTACGCGCGCTACGTGATTTCGGAACTCGACAAGCTGCGACGCTACCTGAACAGCCTCGCGCTGACCTCGCGCGACGCGCCGCTCGAGATCCACGTGCTGAGCCACGGCGACCTCCTCGCCGAACTCGAGCGCGAGTGCCGGGATTCCGAGGCGGAGAAGTACACGCTGGTCGACGTCGCCACGCTCGGCCGGCAGCTCAAGCTCGCCGCCCCGGCCGACACGCCGTTCAGTGACATGCTGTTCGCCCAGCTGCTGCTCGACTCGCCGCCGCGCGAGCACTACGCGCAGGCCGCCGAGACGCGCTATTACAGGCTGCACCAGACGCGCATGGCGCTGCTCGTGACGTCCGCGCTGGCGCTGATCGCCAGCACCCTGTTCAGCACCTTCGAGTTCGTCGAGGCGCTGGGCCAGAAGCAGCAGGCGCTGGATGCCGCGCAAAAGGCGACCTTCTACCAGGAACGTTTCGAACTCGCCCGCCGCGGCCTGCCGCCGACGCCGGTGGAGCCGGCCGACATCAAGCAGGCGGTGGACGTGGTCGCGGCGCTCGGGGCGCGACGCTCGACGCCGATGCCGTGGCTCGCCATCGTCGGGAAGGCGCTCGCGCGGGCGCCGGACGTGCGCCTCGAATCCGTCACGTGGACCGTGTCCGCCGATCCGAATGCCGTGCCCGGTGGCAAGGCGCCGCAGGAAGCCGGGCCGCTGGCGCGCGACCCCGTCTACCTGCAGTACGAGATCGGGGTCTTCAGCGGGCAGATCACGCCCTTCGCGGGCGACTATCGCGCGGCAATCGAAATCATCGACATGCTGGCCGCGGCGCTGAAGGCGGGCGAGCATGTCGTGCACGTCGAGGTGCTCGCCTATCCGCTGAACCTCGATCCGGCAGTCTCGGTCAGCGGTGGTGCGCTCGCGACGGCCTCGGGGGAGGAAGCGAAATTCGAGATGAAACTGGTGCGCGGGGTGCCCGATGGGCTACACGAGGGCTGACTGGTCGGTGCTGCGCGGCGCGCTCGGGGTGTTCGTCATCTGCGCGCTGCTGTCCGTGATGATGCTCGGCGCAACCCACTATTTCGCCGAGAGCATGGCCAGCGAGTTCCGCAGCCACCATGGCCGCTTCCGCGACGCGAGCCGCAAGTACCTGTCGGTGGACCAGGATGAACGGACGATCGCCGAACACTATCCGGCCTTCGTCGATCTCTATCGACGCGGCATCGTCGGCGACGAACATCGCCTGAACTGGGTGGAGGTGCTGGGCGCAGCGGCGGCCGATCTGAAGCTGCCGAACCTCGACTACGAAATCGAACCCCAGCAGCCCTACGTGGCGGACCCTCCGCTCGCGAGCGGAGCCTTCGACGTGCGCGTGAGTCGCATGCACCTGACGCTCGGACTGATGCACGAGGGTGACCTGCGGCGCCTGCTCGGCGTGCTGGATCAGCGGGCGGAGGGGATCTACAGCGTGCGCGACTGCGCGGCGCGGCGCGTCGTCGATCAGGCGCATCCCGGCAGCAACATCAACACGGAATGCGTGCTCGAGTGGTACACGCTGGAACTGCGCGGCGCCAAGGTCAGCCTGTGAGAAGCCCCGTCTCCTTCGTGTGCGTCCTGCTCCTCGCCTGCTCCGCTTCCGCGGCGGCGGCGGACGATGGCCTCGGCCGGCTGTTCCATACGCCCGCGGAGCGCGCGCTGCTCGATGCGACGCGCGAGGCGGTTGACCTGCCGACCGATCTGCCGGAGCCCGCCGCCGGGAGCGCGGTCATCGAAAGCGTGCCGCTGCCGCCACGGCCGGCTGCCCCGGTCACCGTCAACGGCGTCGTCCTGCGCGAGCGCGGTCCCAGCACCGCGTGGATCAACGGCGAGGCGGGCACGCGCGGCGAACTGGAAGCGCTCGACGGCGGTGATCTGCGCATCGGCCGCGGCGTCGTCGAGATGCGTGGCGCCGAGGCTACGCGCGCCCGGGTCAAGCCGGGCCAGGTGTTCGATCCGGTGCAGGGGCGTGTCGTCGAGTCCTTCGAGCAGTCGGTCGCGCCTCCCCAGCCGGCGCCATGAGCCTGCGTGGCGGGCGTGGGGCGCGGGCTCGACAGCAGGGAATCGTCCTGCTGCTGGTCATGCTGGTGCTGCTCAGCGTCGCCAGCTACGCGCTGCTGCGCTCCCTCAACGTCGCCCGGCAGCACAGTCGGGCCAGCAATGCGGTAAGCGCCGCGAGCCTCGCCGCCGCCGAGCGCGCGCTGCTCGGTTACGCGGCGCGGTATCCGGACGATCCCGACAGCGCGAGCCTGGCCGCGGGACCGGGCCACCTGCCCTGCCCCGACACCCGCTTCGATGCCGGCGACGTGCCGGGCCAGGCCGATCCGCCCTGCGCCATCGGTGGCGTGAACGGAACGACCGGGCTCCTGCCGTGGCGCACGCTCGACATTCCGGACCTGCGCGACGACGACGGCGCGCCGTTGTGGTATGCGGTCGACGATGCCTTTCGCAACAATCCGCAGGGCCTGATCAATCCCGACACCGTCGCGGCACTCCGGCTGGACAACTGCGGTGCGACCGGGCGCGACATCGCGGCCCTGATCGTCGCGCCCGGCGCGGCGCTGGGCGGCCAGGATCGCTCGACGGCGAACCCCGCCGTGCGTTACGCGGCTGCGAACTACCTCGAAGGGCAGAATGCGAGCACGGGCGACACCTGTTTCAGCAGCGCGGCAGGAATCACCGCGAACGACGTCGTGCGCGCGATCGATCGGGCGCGGCTCATCGACGCGGTGCAGGGTCGCGTGCTGCGCGACGTCGCGAACGCGCTCGAGCGCTATTACCGCGACCCGGATGGCGACGACGACAACGCCGGCGTCGACCCGGACTGCGCGCCGTTGCCCGGTGACTGCGACGACGCCTATCCCTGGCTGAGCCCCTACACGGATCCTTCGCTCGGCCCCTATGCCGGCACCGTCGGCACCCGCGCGGGACTCCTGCCGCTGCGCCGGGTCGACGTGGACTTCGATGCCGGCTTTGCCGCGCAGTGGTCGATTCCCGTTGCCGGCACCGTCGTCGGCACCGGCACTTCGCCGCCCTCGGCCTCCTGCGTGCGGGATACCCGCTCGCCCTGCCCGGTCTCGGTGCCGGGCTTCACCGCAGTGGTCGATGGGCCGGCTGCGGGCGTTGGCGTGGGCAGCTGTCGCTGGCCCAAGCTCGAATCCGGCCTGCCGGGCAGCACGCGGCTGCGCTGCGAAACCCGACGCAGCGCGCTGGACGCGACATCGGGCAACACGCTCACACGGGTGTACGTGGTCGAGATTGAAAAACTCCCGCGCGAAATCATGCCGCCGACCGCCCTCGCACCGCGCACGGAGGGCGCCACGCTCCTCAATTCGAGCGTGCCGGCCGGCGGACTCATCGACCTCACCGTCACCGACACGCTGACCTCGGCCGCCGGTGTGGAGACGGCGCTGGGTGAGGCGCGCCTCGTGCTGTCCGCCGGCGCGGCCGTCAGCCTGTTCGCGCTGACCGACGTCCCCTTCGATCTCGAGATCAGCGACGACGATGTCATCGATCCGGCCACGCGCCGCTCGCCCGGCGAACTGCCGCCGTGGTTCGCCGCCAATGGCTGGCAGCAGTTCATCGCGGTGGCCTATGCTGCCGCCTACGCGCCGGGCAATGCCGCCGCGGACTGTACGCCGGGTGTCGATTGCCTGCGGCTGGAGCGCGTGGCGCAGGACGGCGCCGCCACGACGCTTGGGGACGTGCGCGGGCTCGTGCTGGGCGCGGGACCCGCGCTTGCCACGCAGGCCCGGCCCAGCGCCGATCCGGCCCAGCTTTTCGAGCACGGGAACAGCAGCTTCGATGACGTCTACACCGAACGGCCGATGGCCGCCGATTCCAACGACCGCGTGCGGAGGCTCGGCGTCGATGACTGAGCGGGCGATGCGGCGCAACCACGGCTTCTCGCTGATCGAGATGGCGGTCGTGCTGATGATCCTCGGTCTCATCGTCGGCGGCCTCATCGGACCGCTGGATACGCAACTCGAGGCGCGCGACCGCCGCCAGACGCTGGACAACATGGAGCGCGCGCTCGCCGCGCTGTACGGCTACGCGGTGATGCATGGCCGGCTGCCTTGCCCGGACATCGATGGTGACGGCCTGCCCGATCCCCTCTTCGACCCCGCCAATGCCGCGAGCGCGGTGTGCACCGTGGGCGCCGACGACGGATTCCTGCCATGGGCGGAACTGGGCGTGCCGCCCGGTGATGCCTGGGGCAATCGCCTGCGCTACCGTGTCCGTTCAAAACACTATACCCGGCCAGACACGGACGGGCTTTGCAACGGCAATGCCCGCGAAGAGCTCGACCTCTGCTCGCGCGGCAGCCTGACCTTGCGCGGCCGCGGCGACAACCCGGCGACCCCCGGGGCCCAGGAGGGCAAATTCGATTTCGTCGCGGCGAGTGAAATCCCGGCCGTGATCGTTTCGCACGGCCGCAACGGGTTCGGCGCGACCGGTGTCGACGGCGCCGGGCGCGACGCCCCCGGCGGCGGGGACGAAATCGAGAATGCGGACGATGACGATGTCTTCTACACGCGATCCTACACGCAGGGGGGCGCCGGCTGCGGCGACTCGACGGACGAGAGCTCGCCGCTCTGCGAATTCGACGACCTGGTGCTGTGGGTCGCGCCGACCGTGCTGAACGATCGCCTTGTCTCCGGGGGGCGTCTCCCGTAGGCATCGCCGGTGTGCACCCTCAAGCCGTCGAGACGAGCGACACTGCGCAAGCAGGGGGCCTGAAACCCGATGAGCGATAGCGAGCCCTTCTGCCAGCCACCGCTGGCAATCACGCTGCCCGACTGGGTGCGCGCTCACGTGCAGGACGCGCCGCCGTGCGTGACCGACCAGGACCGCATGCACCTGGCGATCGAGCTGTCCCGCTTGAATGTCGTGCACGGCACCGGCGGCCCCTTCGGCGCCGCGGTGTTCGAGCAGGGCGGTGCGCGTCCGCTCGCGGTGGGCGTGAATCGCGTCGAACCGCTTGCCAACGCCTGTGCGCATGCGGAGATCGTTGCGCTGATGGCGGCGCAGGCGCGTGCCGGCTCCTACACCTTGCGGCGGGCCGGCGCGCACGCCTGCGAACTCTTCACTTCCTGCGCGCCCTGCGCGATGTGCCTGGGCGCCGCGCTGTGGGGCGGGGTGACGCGCATCGTCTGTGGCGCGACGCGCGAAGACGCGCTGGCGCTCGGCTTCGACGAAGGGCCGGTATTCGACGCGTCCTGGCGCTATCTCGAAGCGCGCGGCATCGACGTCGTGCACGGCGTCCTCGCGCGCGACGCGCGCGCCGTGCTCGCGGCCTACGTCGCGCGCGGCGGCCTCATCTACAACGCCTGACCTTCGCTGATCCGGGCGCCGGGACCAGGCCAGTGGCCGGCCTCACGCGTCGCCGGCGGGCATGCGCCTGAAGCGCGGCAGGTCGTCGTCGATTTCGACGCCCAGGGAATTGAGGGCCATGGACACCATGTTGTACTGGCCGACGGTGAAGACCACGTCGATCATCTGCTCCGGCGTGTAGGTTGCGGCCAGCGTCGACCACGTCGCATCCGCGATGCAGGCGTCCCGATGCAGTTCGTCCGCAGCGCGCACGAGCGCCGCGTCTTGCGCGCTCCAGCCCGGCGCATCCGGACCGTCCGCGATGCGCTCGATTTCCGCTTCGTCGAGGCCCGCGCGCAGGCCGACCTGCACGTGCTGGGTCCACTCGTACGGGGAGCGGCACAGCCAGCCGATGCGCAGGATCAGGATCTCCCGGTCGCGAAACGGCAGCGTCTGCTTGTGCAGGACATGGCTCATGAACGGCGCCCACCGCCTGAAAAGACTGGTGTGCCGCGCGAGCGTCCTGAACACGTTCCAGGCCGTGCCGCTCTTCACGAACGGTTCGAGCAGTGCGCGCTGTTCCTCGGACCATTCGGTTGCCTGCAGCGGCGTGATACGGGCTTGCGTGGGACGCATGGGCATTCCTCCGGACAATAAGAATTGGCTATCGGCATCTTAGAAAATAAGAATTTCACGCGCGGTCCTTGCGTCATGACAATGCGCTCCAACGGTCAGCGACCGTACGCAATCAAGCCAGATAAAGGAGCACGTCCATGAAGCAGATCATCGTTGCCGCCCTCGTCAGCGCAGCCAGCCTCAACGCGAACGCCGGTCTGTTCGCCCCGTGGACCGAAGAGCGCGGCGCCGTCGGCGAAGTCGCGCAGGACGCCGCGAAGATGCCGGTCGCCGGTCCCTTCTACCGGCCCGAGGCGCCGCAGGCCGAAGCGTCGGATGCGACCCAGGCGAAAATCGACATCAAACCCTGGTATCTCACCGGCGGCGTCTGACCCCGGCTGGGACTTCGCTCGGGACAGCCTGCGCCCGCGGCTGCGGGCGCAGGTCTCTCAGCGCCGCGGCATGCAGCGCGGCGCCGGGGCTACTCCACGAAACGCGCGTGGTACATGGGCTCGGGAACGACGGTCGCGTAATGTGCGGCGAGTTCCTCGACCGTCCACGGCGTGGCGCGGAATTCCTCGTGAATTTCGCGGGGCTGGGTCCACAACGCGGTCTTGCGACCGTTGAAGGTGATGCACTGGCCATTGAAGTGATTGGCGGCATCGCTTGCGAGCCACACCATGCCCTGCGCGACTTCGGCGGGGGCGCCGAAGCCCAATTCCGCCGGCGTGGGGGCGGGCTGGCCCCTGTTCGCGGCGTCGCGCGCCGCGTTGTCGAACACCACGTGCGTCATGTCGGTGTCGGCAATCGGCCAGAAGGCGTTGCTGCGGATGCCGTAGCGCGCGAGCTCGATGAGCCACGTGCGTTGCAGGCCGAGCATGCCCGCCTTGGCGGCAGCGTAGTTGCTCTGCCCGAAACCGCCGCACAGCCCTGAGTTCGAGATCACGTTGATGACATGGCCGCCGCCCTGCTCGCGCATCGCCAGCGCGGCGTGCTTGCCGCAGGCCCAGCTGCCGCGCAGGTGGACGGCAATCACTTCGTCGAACTCCGCGTCGCTCATCTTGAACAGCGTGCGGTCACGCACGACACCGGCGTTGTTGACCAGCACATCGATGCCGCCAAAGCTGTCGACGCAGGCCCGGACGAGCCCTTCGCAGACGGCACTGTCCGCCACCGAACCCGCCACCGCCACGACCTTGCCGCCGAACTGCCGCACCGCCTGCTCCGTCTCTGCGAGCGCCGCGCCATTGGTGCCATTGATCACGACGCTTGCGCCCGCCTTCGCCATTTCGATCGCGAAGGCGCGGCCGAGGCCGCGTGACGAACCCGTGATGAGCACGCGCTTGCCTGCAAGAACGGACATGGTCTGACTCCGGTGGTGGATGAAGGCGGCAATATAACCGTAAACGCGGGGCGCCCTCGTGGGCTGGAGGTGGCGGCGGAGTCCGCTACGGCAGCGGCCTGGCGGCCCCGGGCCCGCTTTCGGCGGCGGGAGCGTCGCCCAGATCGTCGGCGAAAACCGCCCCGCCATGTGACAGCTGGAAGCGCACGGCGCCATCCCTGTTTTCCACGAGGCCGAGCTCGAGCCCGGAGCGCGTGGCAAGCTGGTAGGCCTGGTAGAGGCCGACCCCGAGCCCGTTGGCGGATGCGACGGTCCTGTGGAACAGCGTGCTCACGATGGCCGCGGGCACCGCGTGGCCGCTGTCGGCCACGTCCACCCGGTAGCGGTCGCCGCGGTTCTGCAGCGTCACGCCGACGCGGATGCCGGGCTCGAGCAGGCGCTTCTGGCGCGCGTTGTCGAGCAGGTTTTCGACCACGCTGTCCAGGCATTCATCGGGCACCGGCAGGGCCGGGTTCGAGATGCGGGAACTCATCACAATGCCCTGGCCTTCGCAGCGTGCGCAAAGTTGCTGCCACCAGGCCGCAAGGCTGCGCTGCTGGCCCAATGGCGTTGCGGGCTGCTGCAGCTTGTCGAGCGCAACCTGCATGCGCTGCACGACCTGCGGCAGCTGCCGGCGCAGGCGGCGCAGCTGTTCTTCCTCGCGCTGGGGGTCGCCCGGCGCGACGGGCGTCGCCATGATCTTGAGCGACTGCAGCAGGTTCTTGATGTCGTGCGTGACGCGCGCGCCGGTTTCGTAGATGGCCTTGAGCTGCGCCTGGTGGGCCTGCTCCACCTCACGTTCCTTCGCGATGCAGAACTGGCCGAGGATCTCGATCAGGAGTCGCGAGTGGTGGCGCAGCGCCGGCCCGATCGGGCGCTCCGCATACAGCGTGATGTCGACGGGGCCGCTCGCCAGGTGTACCTGGTGGTCGGTCCGGCGGCCCCTCAGTGCGCCGTCGGCGCTGCGGATCCCGGCGACCCACGGCATGCCGAGCAGTTCTTCCAGGGCGGCGGCGTACAGCGCAGCCTGCGAGCCTTCGCGCGCGGCGAGCTCGGCGAGGCGCGAGATCCACGCCTCGAACGGCGTGCCGATGTTGAGCACCGATTTTTCCCACAGGCTGCCGAGACCGCTGCGGGTATCGGGCGCGATGAGCCAGGAGAGAAACAGCAGGAAGCCGGCGACCGCGATCAGCGCGATGACCAGCGCCGTCGGGTAGTCGACCGCGCGCTGGTAGGACAGGACGACGCTGCCAAGCGCGAGCAGGGCGGTGATCAGGGCGATGATGATGCCGCGGAAGAATTCGATCGGGAAGGTGGCGCGTGGCGCGGTCACCGGCGGCAGCAGCAGCAGCGCAAGGGGCGCGGCGGTCAGCACGATCTTGAACACGCTCTCGACGGTCGTATTCAGCGCGATGATCGTGAAGGCGTGGGGCACGATGCCGATCAGGAGTTCCGCGATCAGCACCGCGAGCGTCAGCATGTAGGCATAACGCTCCTTGCGCGTGTCCAGCGAACGGCCGGCCACGATGCCGATCAGCAGCACGACCCACGCGAACAACACCAGCCAGCCGAGCGCGATCGCGCAACCCGCGGTGAACACCACGATGAGCAGCGCGGTCGTCCAGTCGAGGCGCTCGTCGCGCCGCCAGATCGGTTGCCACAGGAAGAAAAGGCCGAGATGGGTCGTCATCAGCGATGCCGCGACGCCGCTGCCCGCGCCGGCGACGACTGTCGCGTGCAGTGCGAGCAGCATCATGGCGAGTACCCAGTGCTCGCGCCGGCGGTCGAGGATGGCGGCAATGTCAAACACGTTGGAACCCGCGGCTTCCGGCACGGCGTGCCGCCCGACCCGATGTTACTATCGTTTCAGGTGACCAAGAACGGGCTCGACAGGCGGCGATGAGGGTGGGTACGCAGTTTGCGGCGTTGGTCTGCTGGAGTGGACGCGAATGGCTGCGCACGCGCGGCCTGCTGCTCGCGCTCGGCGCCATGGCGGGCGCCTACGCCGCCGCCTCATTCATGGCCGGCCTCGCCGTGACCGAGGTCGGGGCCCAGCATCACGTGTTCTACGCCGGACTGGTCCGGCCCCTGCTGGTGTTGCTGCTCGCGCTGACGATCGTCTCCAATGCAGTCCGCGAGCTCGACGACCGCATCCTCGAAACCCAGCTTGCGCGCCCCCTCGCACGCAGTACCTGGTATGTCGCGAAACTCTGCGGGCACCTGCTGGCCGCCCTGGGGCTCGCGAGCCTGGCGGCCCTGCCCCTCGTGCCGGGTGTGCCGCCGGCCGACCTCCTGGTGTGGGTTTTCTGCCTCGCCTGCGAGCTCATGATCGTGGGGGCCGCAGCCCTGGCCTGCGCGTTGAGCCTGGCCCATGTGGCCGGCGCGGTGGCGACGGTGCTCGGTTTCTACACGCTTTGCCGCGTCATCACCGCGAGCGTGCTGCTGAGCCAGGGGGCGACCATCGACCTCGCAAACCCGGTCAACCGGGCCATCGCCTCGGGGCTTGCCCTGTTGTCCCATCTGGTGCCGGACCTGTCGCGCTATGCGTCCAGCGCGTTGCTCGCATACGGTTCGGGAGAGACCGACCTGGCCTACGTGCTGACGCAGACCGTGCTGTACACGGTGCTGCTCGGCGCGCTGGGGCTCGTGGATTTCGAGCGGCGCAGCCTGTGAGGCGGGCGCGATTCCCGGCTCACGGCGCGCGGTCGTGGCGTCGCGTGTCGCCGCTGTCGCTTGCGGTGCTGGGCGTCGCGCTGGCCGGGCAGCTGGCCTGGCACGGCCGCCTGCCGCCGCCGGTGGCGCGCGCGGAAGCCCTGCCGCCCGCGCCGGATGCGGCGTCCCTGCGCGTGCTGTCCTTCGGTGACCCGGTGCTCGGGGCCAAGGCCCTGATGTTGTGGCTGCTCGGTTTCGACCAGCAGCCGGGTGTGAGCCTGCCCTACCGCAGCCTGGACTACGCGCGGCTGCGCGACTGGCTCGCGCTCGCCCTCGTGCTGGACCCACGTTCCCAGTATCCGCTCCTTGCCGCGAGCCGGCTGTACGGTGAGGTTGCGGACCCTGCGCGCAGCCGGGTGATGCTCGATTTCGTCGACCTGTCCTTCGACGCGGATCCCGCACGGCGCTGGCCGTGGCTCGCGCACGCGGTGTTCCTCGCCCAGCACCGCTTGCACGACCCGGAGCGCGCGCTGCGCTATGCCCGGCGGCTGGCCGACGCACCCGCGGCGGGCATTCCGGGCTGGGCGCGCCAGCTGCAGATTTTCGTGCTGGAGAACATCGGCGAACTGGAGGCGGCGCAGATCCTGCTCGGCGGACTGCTCGACAGCGGCCAGCTCACGGATCCGCACGAGCGCGCCTTCCTCGCCCGCCGGCTCGACGACATCGCCGCGCGTCGAAGTGACGTCGAAAAATCGACAGATTTGTCCGATTGACGACAACAGTCCGGCGGCCCCGCGGACAAATCTGTAGCGAAATCAGCGCTCGCCGCAGTGGCACGGATCCTGCCACTTTAACTCCGAAGAATTTTTCAGCGGGTCCACCGATGTCTCGAATCACTTCCCAACGCGGCTTCACCCTCGTCGAAATCGCCATCGTGCTGGTCATCATCGGCCTGCTGCTCGGCGGCATCCTGAAGGGCCAGGAACTCATCACGGCGGCCAAGGTGCGCAATATCGCCGACCAGAATTCCGGTGTGCAGGCCGCCTACTACGGCTTCATCGACCGCTTCCGCCAGATCCCCGGCGACTGGCCGGCGGCCAACGCGGTGCAGGCCATTCCCGGCGTGACGACGGGCGGCAACGGCAATGGCCGCCTCGACGCGGCCGGGGGCAGCGAATGGACCGAGCCGCTCGCGCTGTGGGAGCAGCTGTCCAAGGCCGGCTTCATCCAGGGCAATTACGTCGGGGGCAACGCGGCGCCGACGGCGGCGGACAACGACCTCGCGCCGCGCAACGCGTTCAACGGTTTCCTCGCCCTGTACCGGACCAATGACTACCTCGACGCCTCGACCACGCCGGCCGAGCGCTACAACCTCGTCCTTGGCCGCAATATCGACGTGAAGGTCATGCGCGAGCTCGACCTGAAGATTGACGACGGCCTGCCGGAAACCGGCGTGCTGCGCCAGGCGGCGACCACGAGCGCCGCGCTCGGCGCTGCGGCGGAGTCGACCGCCGCCTGTGTCGACACCGGCGAAAGCCCCGCCATCTGGGACATCGCCGGCAACGAGCAGGACTGCAACGCGGTCTATCTGTACTGAGTCCCGCCGCGGCCGGCATGACCGCGGCACTCACCGTCTCGGCGCTCACCAAGCGCTACCGCCAACGCACGGTGCTGGATGGCGTGAGCTTCCAGGTCGAGGCCGGTGCGGCCACCGCGCTGCTCGGCATCAACGGCGCCGGCAAGTCCACGCTGATCCGCGCCGTGCTGGATCTCGTCGACATCGACGCGGGTGATATCGCCATCTTCGGCGAAACGCATCACGAGGCCCGCGCCCGCGGGCCGCTGGCCTATCTGGGCGAACGATTCCTCCCGCCGCATTTCGCACGGGGGCGCGAGGTGCTGGACCTGCTGTGCCGGCTCCACGGCGTGTCCTTCGATCCGGCGCGGGCCGCCGCCGAGTGCAAGGCCCTCGAGTTCGACCCGGCGGCGCTGGAGCGGCCGGCGCGGGAGTACTCGAAAGGCATGATGCAGAAACTCGGGCTCGTCGCCTGCCTGCTCGCGAACCGCCCGCTGCTGCTGCTGGACGAGCCGATGAGCGGTCTCGACCCGCAGGCGCGTGCGCTGATCCGTGAACGCCTGCACGCGCTGCGCGCGTCCGGCACCACCCTCTTTTTCAGCACCCATGCGCTGCGCGACGTCGGCGAACTCTGCGACCGGGTGATCGTGCTCCACGCGGGGCGGGTCCGCTTCGACGGCACGGTCCGCGATCTCGCCCTGCTGCACCCGGCCCGGGATCTGGAGCGGGCCTTCCTGGCGCTGATCGCGACGCCGCCCGCGGACGCGGCGGCCTGAGCCCCGGCCCCGGGCGCAGCGCATCCCCAGCCTAAAGACCTCGCGACCCCCAGCCGATACGCGTCCCGGTGTCCCAAGGACCGGATTGCATGATCGATCTCCATCCCGAACTCGCCCGCCAGTTGCTGCACGCCATTCCCGGCCCGCTCGCCCTGCTGGGCGACGACGATGTCATCATCTGGGTCAACGAGGCGTTCGCACGGCTGGCCGCGCGTGACGCGGCGGACTGCGTGGGCTGCATCATCGACGATCTGGACCTGCCGCTACGGTTGACCCTGGGCGCCGAGGCGCGCAGGGTCGGGGCGGGCACGGTCATGATGTTCGGACTCGGCGACACTGCGCTGACGGCCGCAGCCGGCGCCGGCGTGCTGACGCGTGAGGGCGTGCTGGTGCGGCTCGAGGCGGAGATTTCACGCAGCCGGCGCTACGAGAACCCGTTGTCCTGCCTCGCCGCGCGGCTGCCGATCGGCACGGATGGGGAGACCTATGGCGGGCTCGAACGAATGCTGCGTGAGCAACTGCGCTGGGTGGACGTGCTGGCGCGCTGGTCAGATACCGAACTGCTGGTCGTGCTGCCCGAGACGCATGGCCGCGCCGCGTCTGCGCTGTCACGCAAGCTCGCGCAGCAGGCCGACCACCGTTTCCCCGCGCTGCGGGTCGTCTGGGGCAGGAGCACCTGGCGCCGGGGCGACGACGCGCGGCTCTTCGTCACCCGCGCCCTCGCCCGCGAGTGGGTGGAGCCGGTTCAGCTCAGGAACCGGTCGAGTCGATGATTTCGAAATCGTGCGTGATCCCGGCAGTCTTGCCGAGCATGATCGACGCCGAGCAGTACTTCTCCGCCGACAGCTTCACGGCACGCTCGACCTGGGACTCCTTGAGTCCGTGACCGCTGACGACGAAATGCACATGGATGCGGGTGAATACCTTCGGGATTTCATCGGCGCGCTCGGCCGTGAGTTCGACCCGGCAGTCGGTGACCGGCTGACGCGCCTTCTGCAGGATGCTGACGACGTCGAACGCGGTGCAGCCGCCCATGCCGACGAGCACCATTTCCATGGGACGCATGCCGATGTTGCGGCCGCCCGCATCGGGTGGACCATCGAGCACGACCGCGTGGCCGCTCTCGGATTCGCCGACGAAGGACACGCCGTCGAGCCATTTGATCGTTGCTTTCATCGCGCGGTTTTCCTCGATGTATACAGGACGGAGCGGCCCGGCACTTTACTAGCCACGGCCTTCCAACGCGAATAGAATCAGACACTCCGCAGGGCGGAAGTGCCCTCGCTCGTGACAAGGAGAGTCCGACGCCAACGGGCCCCGAAGATAAGCCTACGTCATCGTTCAGCCGGTTCAGGGGTAGGAAAGCATGTCCATTGTTCCGTTGAAGCAGCCGCACAGCAGCGACGCGATCCAGAAGTTCCTCGAACAATGCCATCGCAAGAATTACCCGGCGAAAGCGACGATCATCCGGCAGGGCGATCCGTCGCACGATCTCTTCTACATCGTGAAGGGGTCGGTCACGGTGCTGCTCGAAGACGAGGAGGGCCGTGAACTGGTCCTCGCCTACCTGAACGCCGGCGACTTCTTCGGCGAAATCGGTCTGTTCAACGAGCACGTGGGCCGCAGCGCGCTGGTGCGGGCGAAGACCACCTGCGACATCGCGCAGATCAGCTACGAGAAGATCAAGAACATTCCGCAGGTGTTCCCGGACCTGGTGCTGTCCATCGCGTCCCAGCTCGCGAGCCGCCTGCGGCGCATGAATCGCAAGGTCGGCGATCTGGCCTTCATGGACGTGTCCGGTCGCGTCGCCCGGGCCCTGCTCGAACTCTGCAAGGAGCCGGATGCGATGACCCATCCGGACGGCATGCAGATCCGCGTGACCCGGCAGGAACTCGGGCGCATCGTCGGCTGTTCACGGGAGATGGTCGGACGAGTCCTCAAGACTCTGGAAGATCAGCACCTGCTGTCGGTCAGCGGCAAGACCATCGTCGTCTTCGGCGTGCGCTGAGCACCGCTCCGGACGGCTGCCTTTCGCGGCATCGAAGCCGGCGCCGCCGAATGATTCCTTGACACATCGCCCCCCTGTCGGGACAATCGCGCGCCTCGACAGCACAGGCTGGCGAACCTGCCTCCCGCAACTGGGAAGCACCGTTGCGCGCCCAACGCGACGGCTCCAATCGCCCCCTGGGTCGCCCGGTTCCCTCCACCTCCGCGGAGTACCGGCGACGCTACTTGAAAATGGCTACGTAGCTCAGCTGGTTAGAGCGCGGCACTCATAATGCTGAGGTCGGTGGTTCAAGTCCACCCGTAGCCACCACCTTCCATACACGCCGTCTATCCGTCCATTCGTCAGCTTCGGACAGGAACCACCGACCTCCGGTCGGGGCTGCTCGCGGCCTGTCGGTCGCGCCCCTGCGGGCGCACTGCGTGCGGCCGCCTTCGCCGATGGCGAAGTCGTCAAGTCCACCCGTAGCCACCACCTTCGAACGGACCCTACTGCCCCGTTGCACCGACCTCCGGTCGGGGCTGCTCGTGCACTGCCGTTACGAACCTGCCGCCTCCCTGCGCTTGCGCGGCGGCACTGGTGCGGGACCCGCCCCCGCAGATCCTCTTGGCCGCCTCAATCAGGTCCTCCAACCCAGGTCCCGGGTAGTGCGTCGTGATGCAGTCGGACTTGTGTCCGAGCCGCACTTTTCGCGTCGCGTGCGGCATGCCTTCTTTTGGAATTCGATCGGTTCGACAGCCCGTTTGACGAAAGCCAGGCGACTGAAAAGTCGCGGCTCTCCCATCTTTCAACGATCGGCAATCCACATCGGCAATGCCGAGGCTTGAAACCCGGAAAATTCTCTTCTGGGCAGAAGCCTGGGGCTTCTCTAATATCGGCAAATGGCACCCGGTGACCTGCAAATCGAAGTTCCGAGCCGCATCGAACCCTGCCTCGTTGAGCAGCCCCAGGCCGAGCTGTTGGATCTGCTGACGGAATTACCCGCCGCTGCTCGCCTGCTCGGCGCCCGCTTGCATCCGCGAACCGCGGCAAGCCTGGCAAAATTCGTGAGGGTCATGAATTGCTACTACTCGAACCTTATCGAAGGGCGCAACACGCGGCCCAGGGACATTGAACGGGCACTCGCCAACGACCTCGATACCGACCAGGTACGCAGGAATCTCCAGATTGAGGCCCGGGCCCATATCCAGCTGCAGGAGATTATCGAGGCCGAGCACGCCGCCGGGAGACTGCCGGACCCGGTCACCGCGGATTTCATCCAGGGCCTGCACCGCGAGTTTTATCGTGACGCTCCCGAGGCAATGCTGCACATTACCGGCGCTGGCCGCGATTTCGTGATGACGCCGGGGGTGTTCCGTACGCAACCCGAGCATGAGGTAGCGGTTGGCCGCCACATGCCGCCGAGCAGCGCGGCGGTTGCGCCTTTCATGGACTATTTCGCCAACCGTTATGCGTTCTCCCGACTGAGCCCCGCGCAACGAATTCTAGCCTTGCCGGCGGCACACCACAGGCTCAACTACATCCACCCTTTTCCCGACGGCAACGGGCGAGTCAGCCGCCTGATGAGCCATGCGATGGCGCTGCAAGCTGGTATCGGCGCCCATGGCCTGTGGTCAATTTCCAGGGGAATGGCGAGAGGGCTGGCGAGCGGTGACGAATACAAATCAATGATGGACCACGCCGACACGCCACGTCAGGGTGATCTGGACGGGCAAGGCAATCTCTCCCTTGCGGCGCTGGCGGAATTCTGCATCTGGTTTTTGAAGGTGTGCCTGGACCAAGTCCGCTTCATGAGCCAGCTGCTCGATATCGACGGCCTCACCGAACGTCTCCGTGCTTATGCGAGGTCCTCGGGCTTGCGGCCGGAAGCTGCGACCCTGCTCGTCGAAATCTTCCATCGGGGCGAAATTGCGCGCGGTGATACCCCCGCAATCACAGGCTTGGGCGAACGAACAGCCCGCACGCTCCTGCGCGAACTGTTGAAGGACGGCATCATCAGCTCCGCGAGCGAGAAGAGCGCCGTGTACCTGCGCTTTCCGGTGGAGAGGCGGGACATCCTGTTCCCACGGCTGTTCGCAGGATGAAAGCTGGCGCTTGCTGGGCGCTCCCGAGGGGGCAAGCCCTGACTTCAAGCCCTGCATCTTCCCGCTGCTGTTCTTCAAGCGCAGGCGCGGACCTGTCAGTCGAGGCCAGTCGCAGGTCGGGCGCCGGGAAAGTGACAGGCGCTCAGCCCGCGGCCCAGGCGCGCGTGCGATCGATGATGAAATCGATGAGGGTGCGCACCGCGAGCGTCTCGTAGCGGCCCGGCATGCGCAGCAGGAACATGCGGGTGCCATAGATGCTGAGGCGCCATTCATCGAGCACGGTGACGACCCGTCCGGCGGCCACGTCCTGGCGGACGACGTAGTCGGGCACCACCCCCACACCGAGCCCCGCGAGCACCGCCTCGCGCAGGAACCTGAAGTTTTCGGACGCCAGCGTCGGGCGCAGCGTGAGATCGTGTCGCTCGCCACCGCGGCTCGCCGATATGCGCAGTTCGCGGCCTTCGACCTTGGAGGTGATGAGCGGCACCTCGCACAGTGCCTCGAGGCGCGACGGCATCGCATGCGAGCTGGCGTAACCCACCGACGCGCAGGCGACGTAGCGCACGCGCGCCAGATCGATGGCGACCAGCTGCTCCGGAGGCTCGGCCATCACGCGCAGCGCGACGTCGACCTCCCTGCCCAGCAGATCGTCGACGCGGTTGTCGAACAGCACGTCGAGTGCGATGTCAGGATAGCGGCGCTTGAACTCGAGCAGCCAGTCCGACATGACCACTTCGCCGAAGCCCGTGGGCAGGCTGAGACGCACCGTGCCGTGCAGTCCCTTGCCGAGCAGGTTGACGGACTCACGCGCGGCCAGCACCTCGTCACGGATCCGTCGACCGTGTTCGTACAGGCGCTTGCCGACCTCGGTCGGTTCCATGCGCCGGGTCGTGCGCCGGAACAGCTGCATGCCGATGGCCTGCTCGAGCTGCCGCAGGCGATAGCTCACGTTGGCCCGGCTCGTCTTGAGGCTGCGCGCGGCGAGACTGAGGTTGCCCGCCTCCACGATGTCCACGAGGAGCATCAGCCCCGACGCGTCGAGAGAGGCGTTTTTTGTCAAGATTTCAAATACAAAATTGCGTCGCTGGCCCGGATTGTAAAAGCCGGGGCGACTATCAACAACGCGGCGGACAACGCAGCGGACAACGCACCGGTGCTCCTCGGGACGCCGCCACGCATGTCCTCGGCCTCTGGATTACTTCACCACCTGCGTCTCGAACAACTGCGCGATCTGCGCGGGCGTGAAGCCGAAACGCGCGAGCACCTCGTTGCTGTGCTCGCCGATGCGGGGCGGCGGCAGGCGCACGGTGCCGGGGGTACGACTGAGCTTGGCCGGAATGCCGGCGCCGCGGTAGTCGCCGAGCTCGACCTTCATCCCGCGGCTTGCCGTGTGCTCGAGCGCGAGCGCCTGCTCGACGGTCAGGACCGGCGCGCAGGGCACGCCGATGGCCATCAGGCGATCGAAGAGCTGCACCCCGTCGTGGCTCGCGAGCAGTTCGATGAGGGCCGCGCGCAGCGGCTCGCGATTTTCCACGCGCTTGCCGTTCGAGGCGTAGCGCGGGTCCGCGCTGAGCGTCGGCGCGTCAAGTTCCGCGCACAGCGTCGCGAACTGCCGATCGTTGCCGACCGCGATGAAGAGCGGCACCGTGCCGGTCGGGAAGAGGTCGTAGGGCACGATGTTGGGATGGCCGTTGCCGGTGCGCACCGCGCGTCCGCCGTAGAGCACGTTCGCGACGTGCGGATGCAGCATCGAGATCGCGCTGTCGTAGAGCGTGACCTCCAGGCGCTGGCCCTGGCCGGAGCGCTGGCGCTCGAGCAGCGCGAGCAGGATGCCCATCGCCGCGTGCATGCCGGTGGAGGTGTCGACGATCGGCATGCCGACGCGCGTGGCGTCGGCCGACGGTTCGCCGTTCACGCTCATCATGCCGGACATCGCCTGCAGCGCGGCGTCGTAGCCCGGCAGGCCGCCGAATTCGCCGTCCTCGCCGAAACCCGACACGCGACAGTGCACGAGGCGCGGGAAGCGGCGGGAAATCGCGTCGAGATCGTCGATGCCCCACTTGCGCCAGGTCGACATCTTGAAGTTCTCGATGAAGACATCCGCCTTTTCGAGCAGCGCGAACAGCACGTCGATGCCGCGCGGCGTCGACAGGTCCAGCGCCAGATCCTGCTTGTTGCGGTTGAGCCCGAGATAATAGGGCGCCACGCCGTCGACGAACGGCGGCCCGAAGCCGCGCGTGTCGTCGCCCTCGAAGGATTCGACCTTCACGACCTCGGCGCCGTGGTCGCCGAGGATCTGTGCCGCATAGGGACCTGCCAGCACGCGCGACGCGTCGACGACGACGGTGCCCACGAGACTGCCACCGGGAATGTGCATGGGTGCGTTCCTGTCGTTGCGCCGCCGCTCAGGGCGCGCGCATCAGATGCTTGCCGATGACGAGCTGCTGGATCTGTGACGTGCCCTCGTACAGGCGCAGGAGTCGCACGTCGCGGTAGAAGCGCTCGACCTTGTATTCGTTCATGTAGCCGGCGCCGCCGTGGATCTGCACGCCGCGATCGGCGACGCGGCCGACCATCTCGGTCGAGAAGAGCTTGGTGCAGGACGCCTGCATGCTGACGTCCGGGTCGCTCGCGCCGGGCGGCTTCGCATCGTAGGCGTGGGCCGTGGCCTGCACCAGCGACCAGCCTGCCAGCAGCTCTGCCTGGCTGTCGGCGAGCATGGCCTGCACGAGCTGGAAGTCGCCGATGCGGCTGCCGAACTGCTTGCGATTCTGCGCAAAGGCGACGCTCTCGTCGAGGATGCGCCGGGCCATGCCGCAGGCAATCGCGGAGATGTGCAGTCGCCCGCGATCGAGCACCTTCATCGCGGTCTTGAAGCCCTTGCCCGGCACGCCGCCGATGATGTTCGCGGCCGGCACGCGCACGTTGTCGAGGTAGACGTCGCAGGTCTTGGTGCCGCGTTGCCCCATCTTGCGGTCGGGCTTGCCGATGCTGATGCCGGGCAGCGTCGCCGGCACGATGAACGCGGAAATGCCGCTCGCGCCGGCGCCGCCGGTGCGCGCCATCAGCGTGAATCCGCCGGCCCGCGGCGCGTTGGTGATGTAGCGCTTGCTGCCGGTGATGAGGTAATCGTCGCCGTCGGCGACGGCCCGCGTCTTCAGCGACGCGGCGTCGGAGCCGGCGTCGGGTTCGGTGAGCGCGAAGGACATGATGAGATCCCCGCTCGCGATGCGCGGCAGGTACTCGGCCTTCTGGGCCGCGGTACCGTCCATCAGGATGCCCTGCGAGCCGATGCCGATATTCGTGCCTACCGCGGAGCGGAAGGCGAGCGCCGTCTGGCCCAGTTCGTAGGCGACCCCGCATTCCTGCGCCATCGACAGGCCAATGCCGCCGTACTCCTCGGGGATCGACAGGCCGCAGAGTCCGAGGTCCTTCATTTCCTGCAGGATATCCGGCGGCACTTCGTCGTGTTCCTCGACGAGGTCCTCGGCCGGCACCAGGCGCTCGCGCACGAAGCGCCGCACGCTTTCCTTGAGGAGATCGAAGGTGTCGTGATCCAGGGCCATGGCGTTCTACTCGCTCGGTTGGGGAGCCGGAATCATCGAACGCGCCGAATGCTTTGACAATGGCCGTTTCAATTGACAGTTTGTCAATTGATTTTTGACAAACCGGTCGGGGATGGCTTGCCGCGGACCCGCGCGCGCCGTCCGCTGTGCCCAGTCGCGTGAACGCGTCCAGCGCACCGCATCCGCCCAGTTTTGCGCGTACTGCACAGGGCTGCCCGCGCCGGGCAGGGAGGCCGCGGCCGCGCCGATGATGGCCGTGTACAGGCCCTGCGCCGGGCGCGCGCCGGAGCCGATGGCGAAAGCCGTCGCGAGCGGCAGCGCAACGCCGCCGCCGCCGCCGATGATGCCGGCGACGAAGATGGTCAGCCAGTGGGCGTGTGCATGCAGGCCTGCGCGACGGGCTTCCAGCAGCGCGATGATCCTGTCGCCCGGCAGCCACGGCCGGGGCGCCGCGGCTTCAGTCCAGTCGCGCGATCACCTTGATTTCGACGAGCCCGCCCGGAAAGGCGAGTTCGGTCGTGCCGATTGCGGTCCACGCCGGATAGGGCTTGTCGACGTAGCGATCCTTGACCTTCATGAACGTGCCCAGGTGCTGCTGCAGGCCGACGTGGAAGGTCGTCATTTCGACCACCTGATCGAAGCCGACACCGGCCGCTTCGAGCACGGACTTCACCCCTTCGAAGGCGCAGACGAACTGTGCTTCCGGATCGGCGGGTGGCTTGCCGTCCGCACCGACGCCAATCACGCCGGAACAGTAGAGGCGGTTGCCGTCCTTGATGGCGGGCGCGAAGTGATACTGCTCGTAGTACACCTCCTGCCCGTTCGGAATCACGACTTCCTTATTCGCCATGGTGACCTCCGTTATGTGCTTGCGGGTGGCGGAGCGGCGCGCCGGCCGGCGCGCGGCGTGTCGGCGTCTGGCAGCATAGCGACCCGCCACCGGGGATGCATCCACCGGCCCGATGATGGCAGACTCGACCGGACGCACGGCGTGGCGCCCCGAACAGGCGGTCGCGTCCGCACGCGCGTCGCGGCCTTTCGCGCAACCGTCGAAAACCCTGCTGGGAGAACGCCCGATGTCGAACACGAACAAGACCGTGCCACCGGTCGCCGAACTGTTGAAGGACGCACCGAAGAACTGGGGCAAGTGGGGGCCCGACGACGAGGTCGGCAGCCTCAACTACCTGACGCCCGAGGTGATCCTCGCGGCTGCCGGCTCGATCAGGTCGGGCAAGGTGTTCACGCTGCAGGTGCCGATGGCGAACCCGGCCGGCGACCCGGTGTGGCCCGGCCGCTCCGGCGCAATCCGCGTCAACGTGATGGACGAGGGGCACTGGATCGCCGGCAAGGGCCCGCATTTCGACGGCGGCTGTCATTACGCCGACGACTACATGACCTGCTTTCCGCAGGGCTCCACGCAGTACGACGCGCTGGGCCACGTGTGGTGCGAGGGCCAGATCTGGAACGGCTACGACGCGAAGACGACCATCGGCGGCCTGTCGAAGGCGAGCATCCTGCCGATTGCCGAGAAGGGTGTCGTCGGCCGCGGCATCCTGCTCGACATCGCGCGCTGGCGCGGCAAGGAGGTGCTCGACGTCGCCGAGACCTTCACCCACGAAGACCTGCTGGCCTGCGCCGCGAGCCAGGGCTGCGAGATCAGGCCGCGCGACATCCTGGTGGTGCGCACCGGCTGGATCGCAAAGTTCTACAAGGTCTCGCGCGAGGAGTTCTACGGCAATTTCGTCGAGCCCGGCCTGACCTACAGCCCCGAGCTCGTGAACTGGTTCAAGGACATGGAAATCCCGAACCTGGTCACGGACACCATCGCGAACGAAACGACGGTCGACCCCGTGTCGGGCGTCGTGCTTCCCCTGCACAATGCGCTGATGCGCAACCTCGGCGTGACCCTGACCGAGATCGCGTGGCTCGACGACCTGGCGGCGGATTGCGCGCAGGACGGCCAGTACACCTTCCTGTACGTGGCCGCGCCGCTGAAGATCGTCAACGGCGCCGGCGCGCCGGTGAATCCGCTGGCGATCAAGTAGGGCGCCAACTTCCCTGCGCAACCCGGGTGGCGCGGTCAGCCTGACCCGGGCTGCGCGAGGAGGAGCTCCTTCGCGCGCCCGTACATCGCGGGCAGGCCCAGCGCCATCTTTTCCCAGGCCGGGTCGGGGCGCTTGCCCTCGCGGTGGAGACGCGTGAAGAGTCCGGTGACAACCGCCATCCGGTAGCCCGCGAGCGCGCGGTACCAGGCGAGCCCCGCGCAGTCGCGGCCGGTCAATGCGGTGTATTCCGCAATCATCTCTTCCGGACTCAGCGGATTGTGCGGGGCCCAGTCAGGATGCCAGCCCGCGCGATCGCCGATCATGACGAGCCAGCCCAGGTCGAAGAGCTGCGCGCCGACACCGGACAGTTCCCAGTCGAGCAGCGCGACCACGCCCCCCCGCGCATCGAAGAGGATGTTGCCCGGCTGGCAGTCGCCGTGCATGAGTCCGATGGGCGAGGGCGGCGGGCTTCGCGCAAGCAGCAGTTCACGCACTTCCTCGCCGAGCGCGATCCATCCGGGTTCGGCGGCCTTGGCGAGGATCGGGTCCCAGCGTGCGACTTCGTCCTCGATCGGCTTCGGCTGCTCCCAGTCCGGGAGGTGGCGCTGCCAGTCGAACTGGTGGACGCGCGCGATCTGGCCCACGGCCTGGCGCCACAGGGTCGCTACCGCGTCCGGCGCGCGATCGAAGGCGGGATCGGGTTCCCACACGATGAACGCGCGACCCGGCAGGCGCTCGAACATCACGTAGGCGGTTGGAAAGTACTCGTCGTCCGCGCCGGCATACCGGATCGCCGGGACGGGGAAGCCGTGGGCCTTCAGGGTTTTCAGCAGCGGCACCTGGCGCAGCACGTCGGTGTTGCCGCTGCGGCGCACGCCCGGCGGCGACAGCCGGATGACGAGCGACTCGACACGCTGGTCGCTGGACTCGTCCCAGATCTCGAAGCCGAAGGTCAGGCCGCCGTGGCTGCCGGAGAAACCGCTCAAGCCCCGGATCGCACCGTGCGCGCCGTAACGGGCGCGGGCGAAGTGCGTGAGGTGGGTCTGCAGTGCGTCGAGTTCCATCGTGTGCTGCGTCCGGATCGGGTCGTGGTGCGGGAGCGTGCGCGCAGTTTAACCAAGCGGCGGGCTGTGCAGTGCCGCAAAAATTTTAACGTTGTTAAGTTTTTTACGCTGTGCCAAGCTCGACCCATGACCGGGCTCGTCAGTCTTCGCAGCCAGAACATGCAGAAGCGCCGCGCGCGCATCCTCGCCGAGGCGCGCGGCCTGCTCGCGCGCGGCGGCTTCGACGCGATGAGCCTGCGCGAACTCGCGCGGCTCGCGGGCGTCACGGTGCCGACGATCTACAACCTCGTCGGCAACAAGGAGGAAGTGCTCCTCGCGCTGTTTTCCGAGGTCCTCGACGAGATCGAGTCCCGCATCGAGACCGGCCGCAAGGCCGAGCCGCTGGCCCTCGCGACCGCAGTGGTCACCGAGTCGACGGGCCTGTTCGCGGAAGACCAGGACTTCTATCGCACGGCCTTCCTCGCCGTCGAATACCTTAACCAGAGTGGCGCGCACGACTCGCGCGTCGCCCAGCTCTACGCCTGGGGGGAGCGGCTCATCACCGCCGGGTTCCTCGCCTGCCGCGACGCGCGGCTGCTGCGCGGGCGTATCGCCCCGGCGCAGCTCGGCGAGCTGATCCTGCGCAGCTATCGCTCGAGCTGCCGCGCGTGGGCCACCGGCCAGATCGAGCTCGCGGAGTTCCGCCGCCTCGCCCTGACCGATGTCCACATCACGCTCGCCGCCGACGCGGTCGAGTCCTTCCAGGCCTTGTTGCAGAAGAAGATCGCGGAACTCGCCGCGCGCGAACCCGGCAAATCCCTTCCACGTCCCGGTCGACGACAGGAGCACAGACGATGAAGCGCGAAACGCAGCTCGAGATCCTGAAGGAATTGTTGGACCACCTCGACAAGCACCGGACCTGCGATGCCGGCAGGGTCGCGGTGAGCCCGACCTCCACCTACACCGATCCGGCGCTGGCGCAGCGCGAGTGGGAGGCGTTCTTCGCGAACCACCCGCAGATTCTCGGCCTGTCCGGCGAGCTGCCGACAGCCGGCAGCTACATGACCAGCAACGACCTCGGCGTGCCCATCCTCGCCACCCGCGATTCGAACGGGAAATTCCACGCCTTCGTGAACGCCTGCCGGCATCGCGGCGCGGAGCTCACCAGCGCGCCGCGCGGCGAGGCCAGCCGCTTCATCTGCCCGTTCCACGCGTGGACCTACGCGCCGGACGGGCGTCTAGTCGGCATCCGCGAGGCGGCCCAGTTCGGCGAGGTCGACAAGGCCTGCCACAGCCTCATCGAACTGCCGAGCGAGGAGAAATACGGCTTCCTGTTCGTGCATCCGCAGGTGGGCGGCACGCTCGACGTCGACGCGCTGCTGGGCGGCGAGCTCGCCGACGAGCTCGCCGCGTGGGAACTCGGCGCCGCCGTCTACCAGGGCGAGTCGGTGCTCGACAAGCCGCTGAACTGGAAGATCGCGAACGACACCTTCGGCGAGATCTACCACTTCACGTCGCTGCACCGGAACACGCTCTCGAACATTCTCCACGGCGACGCGGCGACCTATCGCGAGTACGGCCGTCACCATCGCCTCGCGCTCGCCAGCAGGTACATCGACACGATGCGCCAGCTGCCGGAATCGGAGTGGAGCGTGCCCGCGTGCTGCGCGGTCGCCTACCACATCTTCCCCAACATCCAGCTCGTGCTGCTGGCCGGCATGATGGTGCTGGTGCGCATCTATCCGAACCGCGAGAAGGTCGGCCAGTCGCTGAGCCGGGTGTCGCACTACGCGTCGCCGCAGATCGCCGCGCAACTCGCGGAAGCCGCACGCATCAGCAAGGTCACCGGCGACAACCTGTACCAGGCGGACACCTCCGCGCAGCTCGCGCTCGACATCTCGGCAACGCTTGAGCTCTTCGTCAGCACCGTCGAGCACGAGGACTACCTGATGGGCGAAAAGACGCAGGCGGCGGCGAACAGCGGGAAAATCGACTACTTCCTGTTCGGGCGCAACGAACCCGCGCTCCATCACTTCCACAATAATTACCGCAGCGCGCTGGGCATGCCGCCGCTGGAGGAATACCGGCCGTGATGAGTCGCCTGGCGGCGCAGCGTTACGAGCGAGTGTCGCGTCACCGCACCCGGGTCCCACGCGCTGCATGCCCGTTCGCCCCGTGCATTGCTGCAGATGCGGCATGTCGCGTAATGGCGCAGCAGGCGCCGTACGCATTTGCGGGATTCATTACCCGATTGCGCGTGGCGTAATATCGGACGGTCCGAACAGGCGGGCGCGGGCCGGTCGAGGGCCGGCGCCATCGCCAGGAATCAATCCAATAAGACACACCGCCGGGTTGTCGGTGCGGTGTGCAGAGGAGCCCAATGTCCACTTCAGTCGAACCCCGCATCGTCATCATCGGCGCCGGCATGGCCGGTATCCTGTCGGTCATCAAGTTCCGCGAAGCCGGCTACCACGACCTGGTCGTGTACGAGAAGTCGGACCGCATCGGCGGAACCTGGCGCGAGAACACCTACCCCGGCATCGCCTGCGACGTGCCGGCGCACCTGTATACCTACTCGTTCGAACCGAACCCCGACTGGAGCAGCACCTTCGCGTCCGGCCCGGAGATCCAGCGCTATTTCGAGCGCATCGTGGAAAAGTACGATGTGCGGCCGGCCATCCGCTTCAACGAGGCGGTGGACCGCTGCGAATTCATCGACGGTCGCTGGCGCATCAAGACCTCGACCGGCCGCGACGACGTGGCGGACATCGTCATCGCCGCGAGCGGCGTGCTGCACCATCCCTTCACCGCCGACATCCCGGGGCTGGACAGCTTCGAAGGCGCGCGCTTCCACAGTGCGCAGTGGGATCACGGCGTCCCGCTCGAGGGCAAGCGCGTCGGCGTGATCGGCACCGGCTCGACCGCCATCCAGATCACCTCCGCGATCGTCGACAAGGTTGGCCGCTACGATCTCTTCCAGCGCACCGCGCAGTGGGTGATGCCGATCGAGAACAAGGTCTTCACCGAGGAAGAGAAACAGGAAATCCGCACCAACCCGGCGAAGCTCGATGCGATCCGCGCCGAGGCGAACGAGTACTTCCGCAAGTTCTCGAACGCGGTGATCGATTCAGAATCGCAGGAGATGAAGGAAATCGAGGCGGCCTGCCTCGCGAATCTCGAAGACAACGTCAAGGATCCAGTGCTGCGCGAGAAGCTGCGGCCGAACTACCGAGCGGGTTGCAAGCGCCTGATCTTCGCGCCCGACTTCTACCAGGCCATCCAGCACCCGAACGCGCACGTGATCACCGACGGCATCGAGCGCATCGAGCCGAAGGGCGTGCGCCTGAAGACCGGCGAACTGCGCGAACTGGACGTGCTGGTGATGGCGACCGGCTTCCGCACCGACAGGTTCATCCGTCCGGCCGTGGTGAAAGGCCGTAGCGGGGTGGATCTCGACGACGTGTGGGCCGATCACCCGATCGCCTACCTGTCGATCTCGATTCCACAGTTCCCGAACTTCTTCATGCTGAACGGTCCGAACGGCCCGGTCGGCAATTTCTCGCTGATCCTCATCGCCGAGCACCAGCTTGCCTACATCCTGCAGTTGCTGGAGCAGATCCGCGCCGGCCGCTGCCGCGAGATCGCGGCGAAGTCCGACGCGTCGCAGACGTTCGAAGCCGTGCGCATCGAGGCGGCGAAGAAGTCGATCTGGGCGACCGGCTGCAAGAGCTGGTATCTCGACAAGAACGGCGTGCCTGCCAGCTGGCCGTGGTCCCGCGACCGCTTCTTCGAGGTCATGAAGAAGCCCGAACTCGAAGCCTACGAACTCGCGGGCTGAGACCCTCCAGGCGACCGGGTCTGGCCTTGGGGCCAGACCCGGTCGCCGCGCGTCGGCTGCCCGGCCGACGCATCCCACCCCGCAGCCTGCTTGCCGCCATCGCCTGCCGGCTCCCGCCGGACAGGGGCGCGTGCGGCTTACTCGCAGGCCAGTGGCGTGCTCGTGCAGGTGGCGGCCTGCTTGTTGGCGACGAGCTGGCCCATGCCGCCGCCGACGCCGGCGAACACCCCGAGGGCGAGGACCACGATCAAGGTCTGACTGATGCTGCGCATGACGCTTTCTCCTTTGCTCTGATGTCGTCTGCCGGGTGCATCCCGGCCTTGGGGCGCATTGTCGCGATCTCGATTCCGGCGATAAACTCCCTCTTCGTTGATTCATCGTTCACGGAGCGTTGACAGTCATGGACACCCTGGCGGGCATGCGAACCTTCGTGACGGTGGTGTCACTCGGTTCCTTCACCGCGGCGGCCGAGCGGCTCGAGATCTCCAAGGCGCTCGCGAGCAAGTACCTCGCGCAACTCGAGGCGCGTCTCGGCGTGCGTCTGCTGAACCGCTCGACGCGCACGCTGCACACGACGGAAGCGGGCCGCGCCTACTACGAGCGCTGCCTCAGGATCCTCGACGAGATTGATGAACTCGAAGCGGCGCTGCGTGACGGCCGTGACGAACCGCGCGGCACGCTCAGCATCGCCGCGCCCCAGACCTTTGGCGAGCATTTCGTCAGCGATGCCGCGGCGGCTTTCGTGCTGGCCTGGCCGGCGGTCGACATCGAGCTCCACTTCTCGGACCGGTACGTGAATATCGTCGAGGAAGGAATCGATCTCGCGATCCGCATCGGCGAGCTCGAGGACTCCAGTCTCGTGTCGCGGCGCCTGAGCGCGGTGCATCTCGTGACCTGTGCCTCGCCGGACTATGTCGCGAGGCGCGGCAGGCCCCTGGTACCCGACGATCTCCATCACCACGACTGCGTGCGTGATCGGAATTACCGGCGTGGCGCGCGCTGGCCCCTGATGAAGGATGACCAGACCGTGGATGTTCCCATCAGGGGGCGGCTTACCGTCAACGGCATCACGGCCACGCATCGCGCGACGCTTGCAGGCGCGGGCATCGGCCTGCTCGCGAGCTACATGGTCGAGGACGACCTCGCGCAGGGCCGGCTCGTGCGCGTGCTCGCAGACTATCGCTCCGCCGAACTGCCGGTGAGCGCGGTGTATCCGCACCGCCTGTATCTCGCGGCGAAGGTGCAGCGCTTCGTCGATTTCCTCGCCGCGCGGGTCGCGCGTTACGGACTGGGCGATGGCCCGCCCGCGCCCGCGCCGGGGCCGGGTTTCGTCAGACGGCGGCGCTGATCCGATCCGGGCCGTCGGCCCACATCGACATGCGGCGCTGCAATATACTGGCTGACCGCCAGCGCGGGCAGCGTGGCCCGGGCCCGCGTGGCAGCATCGTGAGCAAGCGGGTCCGAACCCGCGCAACAGGGAGAGCAACATGGCAAATTCGGCCGGCAACGGCACCGTGCGCTGGACACTGGACGCACGCGGGGTGGCGACCGTCACCCTCAACCGCCCCGAGGTCAACAATGCGTACAACGGCGACATGCTCGCCGGCCTGCACCAGGTGATGGACGGCCTGGGCGCGAATCCCGGCCTCCGCATCGTCGTCCTCAAGGGCGAGGGCCGGCACTTCCAGGCGGGCGCGGATCTCGCGTGGATCAACGGCATCGGGAAGGAGAATCCGGACGCGAACGTCGAGGCCTCGCGCATCACCGCCGGCGTCATCAGGCGGCTCGATATCGTGCCGGTGCCGACGGTCGCGCTGATCCAGGGCGGTTGCTTCGGCGGTGGGGTTGGGGTGGCCGCGGCTTGTGACGTCGTGGTCGCCGCGAACAGCGCGATCTTCGCGATCACCGAGACCCGCTGGGGCCTGATGCCGGGCGTGATCGTGCCTCACCTGTGCCGCGCGATGGGGGTACGCCAGGTGCGTCGCTACGCGCAGTCCGGCGAACGCTTCGACGCCGCGCAGGCGCTGGCGATGGGTTTCGTGCACGAGGTGTGCGCGGCCGAGGAACTCGACGCGACCGGCGAGCGCATCGTGGACGCGCTGCTGATGAACGCACCGGGTTCGACCGCCGCGACCAAGGCGCGCACGCTGCAGTTCGCGCAAGCGGCGATGAGCGACGAATATTTCGAGGAACTGGTGCGAGAGCATGCGCACTATCGGCAACAGGCGGAGGCAAAAGAGGGCACGGCGGCGTTCCTCGAGAAACGCAGGCCCGCCTGGTATCCGGGCGCGAAATCCTAGGTCGGCGGCCGGGGCCGGCGGTTCCGCCGCCGGCCTTGCCCGCATTTCACCGCGGTCAGTCGCTGCGCGCGCGTCCCGTCGCGCCGGCCACCCGGTATCGCGCCGAGCCTGCTCAGCGCAGCAGCGCCGGATCCGTCCATGCAAGCGCCGGGTAAAGCAGAACGCCCTCCGCCTCGAACTCGCCTTCGGCGTCGAGGCAGTGGCAATCGCGCGCGACGATCAGCCAGTGGCCATCGCGCTGTTCGAAACTGTCGTGGTAGGAGCCTCTCACCAGCCAGCGGTTCGCGCTGCCGTCGGCGCGGTGCTGCAGGTGGGTCGCGGTGACGCGTGCGCTCGCGCTGATGCCGCCCGCCACGCGCTCGACCATCGGCGCCGCGATCAGGTGATGCGTCCACCAGCAGCGCTCGAGGAAGGCGCTGAAGCGCGCGGCGGCCTCTGCGCCCGTGCAGCTGAATTCGTGCCCGGCCACGTGGTAGCGCAGGCGCGCCTCCGGTGCGAATACCTGGGCCAGGAGGTCGTAGCGCTTCTCGTCGCAGGCGCGCGCGTAGATTGCGTAGCTGTGCGCGATGAGGCCAGGCAGTGCGGCGTCCATCCGGTCACTGTGACAGAAGCGGCGGAGGCTGTCGCTTGCCGGCGCAGGACGGGGATCTAGAGGGTGAGGCTGGGGCCGCCGTGGCTCGTCCAGTACTCGTTGTCGTAGTACTCCCGCCACTCGCGGATCTTGCCGTCCTCGGTCAGCTCGAACATGCCGCAGACCTTGAGCTCCATCTGCCAGGTGCCGCTGCCGTTCCAGTCCCACTGGTCGACGCGCTCGGTGATGACTTTGTTGCCGTGGCCGAAGACGTTCACCAGCTTGAACTCGACGCGCTTCGCGGGCGCGAAGATCGACGCGATCATGTGACGTACCCTGGCCTTGCCGCGGATCGCCTCCAGCGGCTGGTTCAGGTAGCACATGTCGTCGGTGACCTGCGCCATGCAGGCGTCGACGTCGCGCGCGTCCCAGCCCTTGAGGAAGGCCCTGACCACGTCCTCGTTGCGGGCGATTTTCCAGTGCGTGTCCTTGTCCATCGTCGTAGCCCTCATCGGTGTGCCGGGGGTCAGTCGAGGTGCAGCGTCGGGCCGCCGTGCTCGAACCACATGCGGTTGTCGAAGTAGTCGCGCCAGCCGCAGATCTTGCCGTCCTCGTCGAGATCGAACATGCCGATGCACGGCAGCTTCAGACCCCAGCCCTTGCCGTCGAAGTCCCAGCAGTCGAGTCGTTCGGTGACGACGGTGTTGCCGCGCCCGAAACAGCTGCGCAGTTCCCAGCGCACCTTGTGCGTGAGTTTCATGATGCCGGCGACGATCTTGCGCACGTCGTGCTGGCCGACGACCGGCGCGAGTGGCTGGTTGATGTAGACGATGTCGTCCGACAGGCAGGCCATCGCGACATCCGGGTCGATCGCTTCCCAGGCATCGATGAACAGTTTCACCTTGAACACGTTGCGCTCGACGATTTCGTCATGCGTCATGACAACTCCCTCGTGCTGCTTGAGGCCGGCCGGTTGCCTCATCCGGCCGGCGATTTCTTGTGGCGCATTGCAGCAGACACTGCATGTCGCACTGCAAAGAAAATGACGGCAGCGCGGTCTGGCGAACTTAGAGAGGACTCCGACCTGCGGAAAGGGATGCTCCTGCCAAAATCTGTTATTTTCCTGACAGCGCCACCCTTCCAGCCCAGCCCCGCCGACCACCGTGATCGACACCGAAGCCATCGAGGAACTGCTGATGCCGGTCACCTACGGCCGGCACCTGGCGCGCGTATTCGAGCCTGCCGCGCTGCTCGAGGGCACAGGGCTGGGCGTGCAGGACCTGAACGATCCGACGCGTCGCATCACCGTGCGACAGGCGCTGCGCTACATCCGCAACACCCTCGCGCTGGCGGCGGAGCCCGACTGGTATCTCGCGTGGGCCAGCACCCTGTCCGATCACTTCCACGGCCCGATCAGCATCGCGCTGATGAGCGCGCCGACGCTCGGCGCCGGGCTCGACGCATTCCTGCGCTTCTTTCCGGGGCGGGTGCCTTATCTCCATATGCAGGGGCACGACGAGGGCGCCGAGTACGTGGCCGAACTGTTGCCGCTGATCGAACTCGGCGCGGCGCTGCCGCTGCTGACCGAAACGCCACTCGTCATCCTCCAGCAGTATCTCGACACGGTGTACGGCGTCGACTTTTCGGCAGCGCGCTTCGAATTGCGCTATGCGCCGACGCCCCATGCCGAACGCTACCCGCGCTACTTCAAGGCGGAGATCCGTTTCGACGCGTCGCGCAACGCGCTGGTCATGCCCGCGGCCTGGCGTTCGCTGCGCAATCTCGACTACCACGAATCCACGTGGGCGCATGCGATGGCGCAGTGCGAGGCGACGCTTGCGTCCTCGCGCGAGCGCACGACCCTTGGCGAAGTCCTCGACGCCCTGCGCGCCGCCTTTTCCGTCGCGCATCGGGCTCGCGCGCTGCCGACGCTCGATCAAGTCGCGTCCCGCCTGCACCTCGCGCCGCGCACGCTGATCAGGCGTCTGCGCCGGCTGGGCACGACCTACCAGGAAGTGATGGACGACTTCCTGCGCCAGCGCGCGGTCGAACTGCTCGCCAACGACCGCGCGAAGATCAAGGAAGTCGCCGCGGCGCTCGGCTTCCACAACCCGGCAAATTTCGGCAAGGCCTTCAAGCGCTGGTACGGCGTGTCGCCGGGCGGCTATCGCGCGCGGCACTTGGCGGGCGAGGGTGTCCGCGGCAGCCCTGCCGACGAGGCCGTGCAGGTTCACCGGCACAGGTCAGCCACCGAGAACACCGGGAACACCGAGCAGGAATGAACGGCGCAGCGTTGCGCGAAGGGCCTCTTTCAGTTCAACTCGATTTCACCTCGGTGTTCTCGGTGGCCCATCAAGGTCTGCACTCCGGTACCCGCGTCCAAATGTGACCACGAGACAGCCCGCGACGGGAGCGGCGAAGACCCGCGCCCGCGTGCCTCAGAAAGAAAAGGTGTCAGATTTGAAATCTGACACCTTTTCTCGGCTCAGGACCCTGCAGAGGCCGTCTGAACGCAGCGCGGGACACAGTTGCTCGGTGGCTCAAATGAGGCTGGTGGCACGCGCGATGACGCGTGTTGCGGCAATATCAACCCACACATCAAGAGGCACGACATGGACATCAGGAACAAGGTGGCGGTCATCACCGGCGGCGCGAGCGGCATCGGCGCCGCGCTCGCGCGGCGCTTCCACGCGGCAGGCGCGAAGGGCGTGGTCGTCGCCGATCTGCAGGAGGCGCCGCTGCGCGCGGTGGCGGCGGAGGTCGGGGGGCTGGCCGTCCCCTGCGACGTCGCGCGCGAAGAAGACATCCGGCGGCTCGTCGCACGCGCCGAGGAGGCCTACGGCCCCATCGACATCTTCTGCTCCAACGCCGGCATCGCGCGGCTCGGCGACGAGGACGTGCCGAACGAGGAGTGGCAACTCAACTGGGACATCCACGTGATGGCGCACGTATACGCGGTGCGCGCGGTCGCGCCGCAGATGGCGGCGCGCGGCGGCGGTTACCTCGTGCATACGGCGTCCGCCGCCGGCCTGCTCAGCCACATCCAGTCCGCGACCTATTCGGTGACCAAGCACGCGGCCGTGGCCTTTGCCGAATGGGTGTCGATCAAGTATCGCGACCAGGGCGTGCGCGTGTCCGTGCTCGCGCCGCAGGCGGTGCGCACGCCGATGACCGCCCGCCCCGACGGGGCGGCGGTCGCCAGCGTCGACGGCATGATCGAACCGGAAGCCCTGGCCGACTGCGTCGTCGCGGCGATGGCGCGCGAGGAGTTCCTGATCCTGCCGCACCCGGGGGTGCGGGATTACATGCTGCGCAAGGCCAGCGACGTCGACCGCTGGCTCGCCGGCATGAACCGCTGGCGGCAGCAGGCTGGGCCGGCCGCGCGCTGAGCGCGTTCCGGCGCGCTTGGGTGCGGTGCAGCATCCGGACGGGAGAATGACGGTATTCCCGTCGGCTGTCCGCCCGCGTACATTGCGGTGAAAGCGCCGCGACAGTGCGCCGTCCATCTGGCGCCCGCCGTCGTATGCGGGATTGAACCACGCTTTGAAAAAGGCCCGAACGAGGAGCGAAAAATAATGGAAGTTGGTCTGCAGTTCATTTTCCAGAACACCCATCCGGGCATGTCGGACGCCGACATGTTCCGCAAGGAAACCGAGGTCGCGCTGCTGGCCGAGGAAGTCGGGATGGATTTCCTGCTGTTGCCGGAGCATCACTTCGATCCGAATTACTCGATGATGCCCGACAACATGCAATGGCTGTCGTACATCGCCGGCAAGACCAGCCGCATCAAGATCGGCACCGGCGCAATCATCCTGCCGTGGCACGAGAACCCGACGCGGGTCGCGGAAAAGATCATCATGCTGCAGATCCTGCTCGGTGATCGCTTCCTGCTCGGCTTCGGCCGCGGCCTCGCGCGCGAGGAATACCGGGCGTTCGGCGTCGACATGGGCACCTCGCGGGAGCGCTTCGACGAGTCCGCCGAGATCATCCTCGACATCCTGGACACCGGCATCGCCGAGTACGACACCAAGTACTTCAAGCAGTCGCGCACCGAGGTCACGCCCAAGCCCGAGCACGGCTACCGCGATCGCGGCTTCCTGTCCGTGGCGATGACCCCGGATTCCGCGATGGCCGCGGCAACCCTCGGTGGCACGATGATGTCCTTCGTGCAGCTGCCGTGGGAACAGCACCATGCGGCGGTCGAGGCCTGGCGCAAGCGCTTCCAGGAACTGCACCCGAACAAGCACCCGGGTGCGCCGGTGTTCTCGGACTTCACGTTCTGCCACGAGGACCCGAAGGTCGCCGAGCAGGTCGCGCGCGAGTACCTGACGAAGTACTACGCGAGCGTGATCCGTCACTACGATTTCGACGGTTCGCACTGGGGCGAGACCAAGGGTTACCAGGCCTACCAGGCCGGCGCCGCGGCAATCCAGCAGATTGGCATGGATGCGGCCTGCGAAGCCTTCGTGCAGAGCCAAGCCTGGGGCACGCCGGACCAGATCGTCGAGAAGTGGGCACGCCGCGCCGAGATGACCGGCGACCTGCGCCCGGCGATGGCGGTGTCCTATGCGGGCATGCCCTTCGACCTCGTGAAGAACAGCCTGCGCCTCATCGGCGAGAAGGTCGCGCCGCGGCTGCGTCAGCTGCAGGTGCGCAAGGCGGCCTGAGTCCCTCGAGCCGGCGCGCGGCCTCTCCCGCTCCGGCCTGTCTCTTGGTCACATTCGGACGCGGGTGCCCGCGTCCACGTGCTGTTGGGCCACAGAGAACACCGAGGTTAGACGAGTGGGGCTGAGCCAGCGGTCGACGGCATGGCCATTGCCCGGACCACGCTCGAAAATGCGACTTCTCCGTGTCCTCTGTGCTCTCCGTGGTGAAACCCGGCGTTGCCACGGCAACAGGCGCCGAATTTTGACCAAGAGCACGGAGGACACGGAGAAGAACGGTGAATGGCGGAATGCGCCTCTGCCGTGGCGATGCCGGCCGGGCGGCACCTGTCCACCCGATCCTCTCGGTGTTCTCGGTGTTCGGTGGCCCATCAAGGTCTGCACCCCGGTACCCGCGTCCAGATGTGACCAAGAGACAGCCCGTTCCGGGAGAGGCCGGCCGCCAGGCCGGGTGAGGGTCGTTTCAGCCGGGCTCGGCGCCGACTGAGGCGCCCCTCACCCCAGCATCCCCTTGCGCGCGCGCGGACGGGGCGGCGTGTTCCGCGGGCCAGCCGATGCAGTCCGGGTGCGCGCGGAAATTGCGCAGCCACCAGGCCCAGTCCTCCGGCACCAGCGAGAACGGGTCGGCGTGTCCCAGTTCGCGCGCGGCCCACACCGGCCAGTGCGGGTTCGACAGCGCGGGTCGGCCGAGCATCACGAGATCGACGCACTCCTCGCGCACCGCGCGATCGGCAACGGCGGGCAGGCCGAGGTTCCAGCTCGTCGCGACCGGGATCCCGACTTCCCGTCGCACGCGGGCCGCGCGCTCGAGCATGAACGCGAGCTGCGCAAACGGCTTCTCCCGCATGTCGTCGGTGTTGAAACCCAGACTGAGATCCGCGAGGTCGAGACCCCGCGCTTTCATCAGGCCGACCGCGGCCACCGCGTCGTCGAACTGCGTGCCCGCGTCGTTGAGGTCGTCGCTGCCGAGTCGCATCGTCAGGGGATAGCGCTCGGGCCACACCGCGCGCACGGCGTCGATCGCTTCGAGGTGGAAGCGCGCGCGGTTCTCCAGGCTGCCGCCATATTCGTCCGTGCGCTGGTTCGCGAGCGGGGAGAAGAAGCTCGCGCCGAGATAGCCGTGCGCGAAATGGAGCTCCAGCCACTCGAAGCCCGCGTCGACCGCGCGCCGTGCGGCCCGGGCATAGCTGCGATGGATGGCCCCGATTTCCTCGCGCGTCAGTTCGTGCACGGGATACCGGTACTTGCCGCCGAAGGGCAGCGCCGACGGTCCCACCACCTGCCAGCCCTGCGGGTGATCGGGCGGCAGCTGCTGCCCGCCTTCCCAGGGTTTGACCTCACTGCCCTTGCGGCCGGTGTGCCCGAGCTGGACCGCCGGCACGGCACCCATGTCCTTGACCAGCCGGTTGATGCGCGCGAGACCCTCGATCTGCCCATCGTCCCAGATACCCGCGCAGCCGGTGCTGGTGCGGCCATCCGGCGTGATCGCGAGCTGCTCGCCGAACACGAGGCCGAAGCCGCCGGCGGCGCGCGAGCCGAGCAGCATCAGGTGGAAATCATTGCTCAGGCCGTCGGTTGACCGGTACATCGTCATTGGCGACATCGCGATGCGATTGCGCAGGGTTACGCCCTTCAGGGTGTAAGGGCTGAAGAGATGAGGCATCGGGGAACTCCAATCGTGGCGTCAGGCTGCGGCGGTGGCGGGAGGCGTCCTGCCCGGGTGCCGCCAATTTAATCGCGATGGGCGCCGCAGGCACGGGGAAGACCGCGGCCAGGACTGTCCGCGGGCGAGCGCCGTCGAAGCGGCCCGCGCATGCGCCCCGGCCCGGTGATGCTCAGGCGTCGCGCTGGAAACCGTACTCGCGGTGGATGTTCGCAACCTGCACGAGGTAGCTCGCATACCACAGGCCACGCCCCCTGGCCTGTGCGGCCTGGTGCTCGGGATCCTGCTTCCAGCGCAGGATGCTCGCCTCGTCCGGCCAGTAGGACAGCGCGATTTCCTCGCCGTCCGGCGTGTTCGAGAACAGGAACTCCGTGCAGCCGTACTCGGCGATCGCCTTGTCGCGCATGCGCAGCGCAGTGGCCATGTAGTCGTCGTCCTGCGCGAAAGCGCGGGCGCGAAACACCACGATGATCTGTCCCATCGGTCCTCCCGTGTGTGGCGCGGCCGGCCTGGCCGCAGCCTATCGTCGCCCGGGACGCGACGCCGGGCCATCCGCATCTTGCCGACAGGGCCGGGCTCAGTCGTCGGTGCGGCCGCGCATTGCCTTCACCTTGGAGCGCCTGGACTTCGACGCGAGGCGGCGCTCCTGTGAGCCCCGGGTCGGCTTCGTTGCCTTGCGCGGCTTGGGCGGCGCGGCGACCGAGAGCACCAGCACGCGCAGGCGCTCGAGCGCGTCTTCCTGGTTGCGTTCCTGGGTGCGATGACGCTGTGCCTTGAGCACGAGCACGCCGCTGGCGGTGATCCGGCGATCGTTCAGCGCGAGCAGGCGGGTCTTGTAGTCGTCCGGCAAGGACGAGGCGGGAATGTCGAAGCGCAGGTGGATGGCGCTTGCGACCTTGTTGACGTTCTGCCCGCCCGCGCCCTGCGCGCGCACGGCCTCGAGCACGATCTCGTGGTCCGGAATGCTGATCCGGTTGCTTATGCGCAGCATGGCCTGGGGATTCGATTCATTCGGACGCAAGGTGGATGGCGCCCACTGTAGCAAGCTCGCGTTCACCCTGCGCAGTCGCGATAATCGGGTTCCGATCACGCAGACAGGAAGCCCACATCATCATGGCCAGCACGCTGTTCGACCTCACCGGCAAGGTCGCCCTCGTCACCGGTTCCACCAAGGGCATCGGCCGCGCCATCGCGACCGGCATGGCGCGGCACGGCGCGCAGGTCGTCATCTGCAGCCGCAAGGCCGACGCCTGCGCCCAGGTCGCGAACGACATCAACGCCGAACTCGCGGACGAGCCGGGCGGCGCCATCGCGATCCCGGCCAACGTCGGCCGCAAGGAGGAACTGGCGAAGCTGGTCGCCGAAACGCGGGCGCGCCTCGGCCGGATCGACACGCTCGTCTGCAATGCCGCGGTCAACCCGTTCTACGGCTCGATGAGCGAACTGCCCGACGACGCCTTCCAGAAAATCCTCGGCACCAACATCATCGCCAATCACTGGCTCATCCAGATGGTGCTGCCGGAAATGAAGGCGCGGCGCGACGGCTCGGTCATCCTCGTGTCCTCGATCGGCGGCCTGCGCGGCTCGACGACGCTCGGCGCCTACTGCATCTCCAAGGCCGCGGACCTGCAGATGGTGCGCAATCTCGCCGTCGAACACGGTCCGGACAACGTGCGCATCAATGCGATCTCGCCGGGCCTCGTGCGCACTGACTTCGCGCGTGCACTGTGGGAGAACCCCGAGAATCTCGCGCGTCGGGTGAAGGACGATCCGCTGCGCCGGATCGGTGAACCCGAGGAACTCGCCGGCATCGCCATCTATCTCGCGAGCCGGGCCGGCAGCTTCACCACCGGCCAGAACTTCGTCGTCGACGGTGGCAGCACCATCATCGGCCAGTAGCCCGCCCGCCGGCGACGCGCCGTCCCGGCGCCCCGTCGTCATCCGGTGCCGCCCGGCGCGCAAGGCACTGGCCGCTTGCTGCGTCGGCCTGCTCCTCCTGATGTCGGGCCTTTGCGCATGGGCCGACGGCCAGGTCACCGTCCACGTGTTCACCCGCGAAGGCTGCCCGCACTGCGAGCGCGCGACGTCCGCGCTCGCGCGCATCGCCGCCGCGCGCGAGGGCGTCGCGCTCCGCCGCTACGACATCGCCCGCGATCCGGCGCATCGCCGGTTGCTGGTCGACGTCGCGCGCACGCTGGGTCTCGAGGTCGGCGGCGTGCCCTTCACGCTCATCGGCGGTGAGACGTGGACGGGATATCTCGACGACGCGACGACCGGCCGCGCCTTCGAGCGACGCATAGACACCTGCCTGCGCGCGACCTGTCCCGACCCGGTCGCCGCGCTGGTCGCGGGCGTCGTGGATGCCGGCGCTGCGCCGCGCTCCCCACCGGCCTTCGAGCTCCCCGCGCGTCTGCGCCTGCCGCTGGTCGGCGAGGTCCCGACCGCGCACCTGTCGCTACCGCTGCTGACGGTGCTGCTCGCCGCCATCGACGGTTTCAACCCGTGTGCGATGTGGGTGCTGGTGTTCCTGCTAGGCATCCTGGCCGGTGTGCGCGACCGGCGCCGGATGTGGCTGATCGGCTGCACCTTCGTCGCCGCGTCGGCCGCCGTGTACATGCTGATTCTCGGCGCGTGGCTCAAGCTCTTCCTGTGGCTGGGCGCGCTGCCGCTGGTGAGATTCCTGATGGGAGCTGTCGCGCTCGTGGCCGGCGCGTATTACCTGCGGGAATTCCTCGGCAACGCCGCCGGCGTCTGCCACGTCACTGCGGCACCCGCGCGCCAGCACCTGCTCGCCAGGCTCCGGGCGCTGGTCCTGCGGCCGGGGTCCCTGCTCGCGCTGGCCGGCGTCGTGCTGCTCGCGGTCGTCGTCAACGCGGTGGAACTGATGTGCTCGGCCGGCGTGCCGGCCGTCTTCACGCACCTGCTGGCGAAGGCGGATCTGTCCACGCCCGCCCACGTCGGCTACCTGTTGCTCTATGTATTCGTTTTCATGCTCGACGATCTCGCGGTGCTGGCCATTGCGCTGAAGACCCTGGAACTCACGGGCCTTGCGGGATCACACGCCCGTTGGGCGAGCCTGTTGGGTGCAGCCGTGCTGTTCGCGATCGCGGCGGCGCTGTTCCTGCGTCCCGGCTGGTTGGGTGTCGGTTGACCAGCCTGATGGCGGGTCAGCGGGCCGAGGCGCGCGGCGCGACCGCGCTGAACAGCAGCAGCCCCGCCAGCGCGGACAGCAGCGAGCCGGCCAGCACGCCGATGCGCGTCGTCGCGAGGTAATCGAAACCGCCCTCGCCGAAGGCGAGGTTGCCGATGAACAGGCTCATCGTGAAGCCGATGCCGGTCAGCACGCAAACCGCATGGAACATCGGCCAGGTTGCGCCCTCGGGCAGGACCGCGATGCGCAGCCGGATCGCGAGCCACGAGGCCGCGAACACGCCGGCCTGCTTGCCGAGGAACAGACCCAGCGTGATGCCGAGGGGCACGGGGCTCATGACCGCGGCGAGGTCCACGCCCCACAGCGGCACGCCGGCGTTCGCCAGCGCGAAGATCGGCAGCACACCGAACGCGATCCAGGGATGGAGCAGGTGCTCGAGCCAGCGCAGCGGCGATTCGCCGTCCGCCCCGCGCATCGGCACGGCCAGCGCGATCACGACGCCGGCGAGCGTCGCGTGCACGCCCGATTTCAGCACGAATACCCACAGCACGAGGCCGGTCAGCATGTAGGGGAAGAGGCGGTGCACCCCACGCAGGTTCAGGGTCGCCAGCACGGCGATACAGACGGACGCACCGACCAGCGCCGTCGTCGACAGGGAGGAGGTGTAGAAAATCGCGATCACGATGACGGCCGCGAGGTCGTCGAAGATCGCGAGCGAGGTCAGGAACAGCTTCAGCGACAGGGGCACTCGGCTGCCGAGCAGCGACAGCACGCCCAGGGCGAAGGCGATGTCGGTCGCGGCCGGGATCGCCCAGCCGCCGAGTGCGGCCGCGTCGTGACGGTTGAACCACGCGTACACGAGCGCCGGCACCACGAAACCGCCCGCCGCGCCAATCGCCGGCAGCATGATCTGGGCCTTCGATGCGAGCTGGCCTTCCAGCACTTCGCGCTTCAGTTCGAGGCCCACCAGCATGAAGAACAGCGCCATCAGGCCGTCGTTGACCCACAGCAGCAGCGGCTTGTCGATGCCCTTGCCGTCGACGGTCAGCGCGATGTGCAGGTCCAGCACGCGCTCGTACAGCCCGGCCGCCGGCGAATTGCTGAGCACGAGCGCCAGCGCCGCCGCGAGCATCAGCACGATGCCGGCGGCGGATTCGAGTTTCAGGAAGTCGCGGAGACGCTCGAGGGTCATGGGCCCGAGGCTGCCATCGCCGGCGCGCGCGGTAAAGCCGGTCGTGTCGAAGGATTGATCAGGCGCCGGACTCAGGCCGGCCTGGGGCGCCCCAGGCCGTGCAGGTCGGCCACGCGTGTCTCGCGCATCAGCTGCACGCGCTGGTGGGCGTCGTCGGCGGTGTAGCCGATGGCTTCGAGCACGTGGCCGCTCAGCTGCAGCGCGGCCTCCAGGGTTTCCGGCACGACGTGTTCGACGCCCGCGTCCAGCAGGCGCGCCGCATGCGCTTCATCACGCGCGCGGGCGAGCACCGGCAGCCCCGGGAGGTGACGTCGCAGGCTGTGGGCGATGCCGATGGCCGCCGCCGGCTCGTCGAGCGTGATGACGACCGCGATTGCCGCCTCCGCGAGGCCGCCCGGCAGCAGGTCGGGGTGCTCGGCGTCGCCGAAATAGACTGGCGCACCGGCCGCGTGCAGGGTGGCGACGCGCTGCACGTCGCGGTCAATCGCTAGATAGGGCACACCCTCGCGATCGAGGATTTCGCCGAGCAGCTGGCCGACCCGGCCGTAACCCGCAATCACCACGTGGCCGGCCATGGCCGGAAGCTCATCGGCCGACTTCGCCTGGACCGTTGGCGGCGCGAGCGCCCGGCCGAGCGCGGCGCCGAGCTTTGCGACCATGGGGGCCGCCAGCATGCTGAAGCCGACGACGATCAGCATGAACTGGCCGACCGCAGGCGACAGCAGGTCCTTCGTGAGCGCGATGCCGATCACGATGAACGCGAACTCGCCGCCCTGACCCAGCAACAGGCCGCCCTCCACGGCGGTTGCCCAGCGCAGGCCGAAGCCGCGCATCGCGAGCGTCGTGACCACCGACTTGATGGCGAGCAGGCCCAGCACCGACAGCGGGATCCACAGCGGATCCTCGCGCAGCGCGCGCAGGTCGATGCCCATGCCGACGGAGAGAAAGAACAGGCCGATGAACAGGCCCTTGAAGGGCTCGATGGTCAGTTGGACCTGGTGGCGATACGCGGTTTCGGCGAGCAGCAGCCCGGCGAGGAAGGCGCCGAGCGCGAGCGACAGGCCGGCCGCCCAGGTCGCCGCCGCGGTGCCGAGCGTGATCAGCAGCGTCAGGGCCATGAAGGCGTCGGGCTGGTGGCTGGCCGACACCCGGTGGAACAGCGGCTGCGCGATGCGCTTGCCGACCAGCGCGATGATGGCGATCGCCGCGACCGCCTTGCCGGCCGCGATCAGCAGCGCGAGGCCGACGCTGGTCTCGCCGCCGCCGCCGCCGACGTTGTCGACGAGCACCAGCAGCGGCACCACCATCAGGTCCTGCATCAGCAGGATCGCGAAGCACGCGCGGCCGACCGGCGAGCCCAGCTCGCGCCGCTCGGCCAGCAGCTGCATGACGATTGCGGTCGAGGACAGCGCGAGTGCGAGGCCCAGCACGCTGGAGGCGGCCCAACCGTTGCCGAAGGCATTGGAAGCGATCGCGATCAGGCCCGCGGTGACGAGGATTTGCACGTTGCCGAGGCCGAACACCCAGCGACGCATCGACCACAGGTTGCCGATCGACATCTCGAGGCCCAGCGTGAACAGCAGGAAGACGACGCCGAATTCGGCAATGTGGCGCGCGCCTTCCAGGTCCGTGATCGTGAACTGGTGCAGCAGCGCGCTGTCGCCGGCAAGGCTGCCGAGGCCGAAGGGGCCGATCGCGGCGCCGACAATCAGAAAGGCGAGCACCTGGCTGAAGTGCAGCCTGCGGCCCAGGGGAATCAGGATGCCGGCAATCGCGCAGAACAGCAGGAGCTCGCGGAGCAGCGGCAGCCCGGTGGTAAGCTCTGGGGTCGTCATCGAACAGTGAACTTGTCGTGGGCTCAGGGGCCCCACGCTAACCGACTGCGGCGCGCCATGCCAAGCGCGGCCTTGCGCACGGGCGCGGCGGCGTGCGCGAGGTGGCAAACCGGGCGCCCCGGCGGCACGTAACGGCAGGTAACGTCGAGCAACACCCTGACGGGACCGCGTCGGTCTCGCTTAACATTCCGCGGGGGCCGGTCGCGTGCGCCCGCCCGGCCCGGCCCGCAATCAAGAGGATGTCAGCCATGAATTCAGCGCCGCAGCCCAGGCGCCGGGGCAGGATCTGGCCGTTGCTGCTGCTCGCCGCCGCCATCGGCGCCGCCGCCTGGTGGTTCGGCTTCCGTCCCACGGCGGACGAGGCCGCCCAGGCGCTCGCGCGCTATGCCACGATCGAGATCGGCTCGGTGGAGGACGTCGTGACCGCGCAGGGCAAGCTCGAGCCGCGCGAGTTCGTCGACGTCGGCGCACAGGTGTCCGGGCAGCTCAAGCGCATCCACGTCGAGATTGGCGACGTCGTCAGGAAGGGCGAACTGCTGGCCGAGATCGACCCCCGCGTCTACGAGGCCCGCGTGCAGGCCGACGAGGCGCGTCTGCGCACGCTGCGTGCTCAGCTCGCCGAGCAGCAGGCCCAGATCCGCTTCGCGAAGCAGATCTTCGAGCGCAACCGGCGCCTCATCGCGGAGCAGGCGGTGAGCCAGGAGGCGCTGGAGGACAGCGAGACGAACTGGCAGGTCGCCGAGGCGCGGGCCGACTCGCTGCGTGCGCAGATCGAGGAAGCGGAATCGACGCTGGACGGCGACCGCACCAACCTCAACTTCACGACCATTTTCGCGCCGATCGACGGCACCGTGGTGCTGCAGAGCGCGCGCGAGGGGCAGACCCTGAACGCCGTGCAGCAGGCGCCGGTGGTCGTGCAGCTCGCCAATCTCGACCGCATGACCGTGCGCGCCCAGGTCGCCGAGGCCGACGTCATGCGCATCACGCCCGGCCTGTCCGCCTATTTCACCACCCTCGGCGCGATGGAAGAGCGCTGGGAAGGCAAGGTGCGGCAGGTGCTGCCGTCGCCGGAGGTCATCAACGAGGTCGTGCTGTACAACGCGCTGCTCGATGTCGACAACCGCGACCGGCGCCTGATGACCGGCATGAGCGTGCAGGTGTTCTTCGTGCTCGGCCGCGCGGAGAACGTCCCGCTGGTGCCGATGGCTGCCCTCGGCAAGCGCCTGCCGGACGGCGATGACGCCCGCGGCCAGGCCTTCGAAGTGAAGGTCAGGACCGCGACGGGCGACGTGCCGCGTACCGTGCACGTCGGCCTGAAAAACCGTCGTCACGCCGCAGTGGTGGCCGGCCTCGCGGCCGGCGACGAAGTGCTGTTGCCCGCCGGCCTGCCTGCGGGCGGCATGCCGCAGCTGCCGCCCCGCCTGTGAGCGCGCGCCCGCTCCTCGAGCTGGACGCGGTGTGCCGCCACTACGTGAGCGGGACGACCGTGGTGCGCGCGCTCGACGACTGCTCGCTGACCATCTGGGCCGGGGAGTTCGTCGCGATCATGGGCCAGAGCGGTTCGGGCAAGTCGACGCTGATGAACGTCATCGGCTGCCTCGACCGGCCGACGTCCGGCCGTTACCGCATCGACGGCGAGGATGTCGCGGGCCTCGACGGCGACGGGCTCGCGGCGCTCCGGCGTGACACCTTCGGCTTCATTTTCCAACGCTACAACCTCCTGCCCACCGCGACCGCCGAGGAGAACGTCGAGATCCCGGCGATCTACGCCGGCCTGCCGCGCGAGGCGCGCAGCCGCCGCGCGCGCGAACTGCTCGCCCAGCTCGGCCTCGGCACGCGCGGTCACCACCGTCCGCCGGAGCTGTCGGGCGGGCAGCAGCAGCGCGTGGCAATCGCCCGCGCGCTGATGAACGACCCGCCGGTGATCCTCGCCGACGAGCCGACCGGCGCGCTCGACAGCCGCAGCGGCACCGAGGTCATGAGCCTGCTGAAGGCACTGCACGCCGCCGGCCGCACCGTCATTCTCATCACCCATGACGAGGCGCTCGCCGCGCAGGCCGAGCGGGTGATCAGGATCAGCGACGGCCGCATCGTCGCCGGCGCGGCGGGCAGTCCGCCGGCGACGCCCCGCATGGCCGTGCCGACGCGCCACGGCGCCCCGGGGCTGATGCCCGAGATCGTGGAGGCCACCAAGATGGCGTTGCGGGCGCTGCGCGCGAATTTCTTCCGCACGGCGCTGACGCTGCTCGGCATCGTGATCGGCGTCGCGTCGGTGGTGACGATGCTCGCCATCGGCACCGGCAGCTCGCGCAAGGTCATGACGCAGATCTCGGCGATGGGCACCAACCTGTTGATCGCGCGGCCCGGCGCGATGGGATTCCGCGGCGGCGGCGACATCGTCACGATGACCCCCGCCGACGCCGCGGCCATTGCCGAACTGCCGAACGTCGAGCATGTCCTGCCCGAGCGCAACAATCGTTACCCGGCGCGCTACGGCAACATCGACTACATCACGACCGTCACCGGCGCGTGGCCGTCGATGGCGGTGATGCGCGACTGGCCGCTGGCCACCGGATCCTTCTTCACCGAGCGCGACCTCGCCGGGTATGCGCCGGTGACCGTGCTCGGCAGCACGGTGGCGAAGCAGCTCTTCCCCGGCGGCGAGGACCCGGTGGGCCGCTTCGTGCTCCTGCGCAACGTGCCCTTCGAGGTGATCGGCGTGCTGGACTCGAAGGGCGCGTCGATGTTCGGCAGCGACCAGGACGACGTCGCGTTCATTCCGCTGTCGACCGGCCTCATCCGGCTGTTCGGCGGCGCGCACGTGCACAGCATCACGGTGAAGGTCGCGGACCTGTCGCGCATCGCGGAGACCGAGCAGGCGCTGGTGAAACTGCTGCGCGAGCGCCACCGCGTCGAGGATTTCAGCGTGCGCAACATGGCGTCGATGATCGAGATGGCGTCGTCGACGCAGAAGGCGCTGACCCTGCTGCTGGGGGCGGTGGCCGCGATTTCGCTGTTCGTCGGCGGCATTGGCGTGATGAACATCATGCTGGTCAGCGTCACCGAGCGCATGCGCGAAATCGGCATCCGCGTCGCGACCGGCGCGCGCATGCGCGACATCCTGCTGCAGTTCAACACCGAGGCGGCGGTCGTGTGCATGATCGGCGGCCTCATCGGGGTCGCGCTGGGCCTCGGCCTCGGCCTCCTCGTGCGCGCCTTCGGCATCGACGTCGTGTTCACGCTGTGGCCGCCGCTCGGGGCGTTCGCCTGCGCCTTCATCACCGGGCTCGTGTTCGGCTTCCTGCCCGCGCGCAAGGCGGCCAAGCTCGACCCGGTCGTCGCGTTGGCGAGCGAATGATGGCGCGCCACGCCCACGCACTCCTCATCGGCGGCGCGAGCCTCGTGCTCGCCGCCTGTTCCCTGGTGCCGCAGGACGGGCCGCCCGCGTTGCCGCTCCCCGCGAGCTACAGCGACGTGGCGCTGCGCGAAGCCGACCCGCTCGCCGAGTGGTGGCGCGGCTTCGGCAATGCCGACCTCGATGCCGCGATCGCGGCGGCGCTGGCCGGCAATCCCGGGCTCGAGGCCAGCGTCGCGCGCATCGAGCAGGCACGGGCGAACCTGCGCATCGCCGGCGCCGACCTGTTCCCGACCATCGGCGCGGGCCTCGACAGCAACCGCAGCTGGGTCAGTGGCGAGGGTTTCGGCGGCGGCTTCGGCGGCGGTTTCGGCGGCGCTGGCTTCGGGGGCGGCGGCTTCAGCGGCACCACGCACCAGGGGCGCGTGAACGTCAGCTACGAAGTCGATCTCTTCGGCCGGATCCGCGCCGAGCAGGCGGCGGCCGCCGAACGCTACGGCGCCAGCCGCTTCGACCTCGCCGCGGTCGAACTGCTGTTGCTCGCCGAGGTCGCCGACGGTTTCGTCACGCTGACGAGCCTGCGCGAAAGGCTTGCGATCGCGCGCGCCAACCTCGACGCGGAGCGGCACGTGCTCGCGGTTGTCGAGGCGCGGCTGCGCGAGGGCAAGACCTCGCGGCTCGAAGTCGCGCAACAGCGGACGGCCTTTGCGAACGCGGAGGCGGCGGTCGCCGCGCTCGAGCAGCAGTTGCGCGACGGCGCGAACGCGCTGGCGGTGCTGCAGGGGGCGATGCCGGACGGCACTGCCGCCGGGCCGGACGCGCTGGCGGCGCTGACGCTGCCCGCGATAGCGCCCGGCCAGCCGGCGCTGCTGCTGACGCGCCGACCTGATCTGCAGCGCGCCGAGGCCGAGCTCGCGGCGGCGAATGCCGACATCGGCGCGGCGCGCGCGGCCCTGCTTCCGACCCTGAGCCTGACCGGCAGCGGCAACTTCGGCATCGATCCCGCGACGACCATCGGGTCGCTGGCCGCGGCCCTGGCCGCGCCGATCTTCCAGGGTGGACGCCTGCAGGCGGGGGTCGAACTGTCGCAGGCGCGCCGCGCCGAGCTCGTCGCGAACTACCGCGAGGCCGTCCTGACGGCCGTGCGCGAGGTCGAGGACGCGCTCAACGCGGTGAACGCCTCGGCGAAGCGCCGCGCCGCGCTCGCGATTGCGGCGCGTGAAGCCGCGTCCGCGACCCGTCTCGCCCGCCAACTGTTTCTCGAAGGCCGGGCCGACTTCCTGACCCTGCTGACCAGCCAGGCCGCGGAATTCCGGGCCGAGGACGCGCACGCCGAGGCCCGTCGCGCCGAGTTCAGTGCGGCCATCGCCCTGTATCGCGCGCTCGGCGGCGGCTGGTCGGAAAGCGGCGCGGCGACGCTGCCCTGACCGACGACCCGGTGCCACGCGGCCCGCGTTGCTGTGGCATCATCCGGCGATTCCTTGCAGCAACGGACGGTGATCCCGATGAGCGACCAGCACCAGACCCCCAATCCGGCCACCGACCAGGCGGCCTACTGGAACGAGGAAGGGGGGCGGCGCTGGGTCGCGAACATCGCGCGCGTCGAACGCATGCTGCAGCCGCTGGCCGACGAACTGCTGGCCCTGGCGGCGCCTGCGCCCGGCGAACGCGCACTCGACGTCGGCTGCGGCGGCGGGCTCACCAGCGCCGCCTTCGCACGGGCGGTCGAGCCCGCGGGCGCCGTGCTCGGGCTCGACGTGTCGGCGGTCATCCTCGACGTCGCGCGCGAACGCTTCAAGGACATGCCAAACCTCGAGTTCGCGCTCGGCGACGCCGCGACGATGGCGCTCGCCGATTTCCACCTCGTGACCTCGCGCTTCGGCGTGATGTTCTTCCCCGAACCGATACCGGCGTTCAGGAACCTCCGCCGAGCCCTGCGGGACGACGGACGGTTGGCCTTCATCTGCTGGCGGTCGCTCGATGAGAATCCGTGGATGGCGGTGCCCACGCGCGCCGCGTTCACGGTGCTGCCGCGGCCGGAGCCGACTCTGCCCGGCGCGCCCGGTCCCTTCGCCTTCGCCGACGGGGACCGCCTGCGCGGCATCCTCGAGCAGGCTGGATTCGCTGCCGTCTCGATCGATCCGCTCGACCGCATGCTCGACCTCGGCGCGCCCGAGGAGGCGCTGGAGCAGATGACGCGCATGGGCCCGGCGGCCGCCGCGTTCACCGCGGCCACCCCCGGCGAGCAGCACGCCGCGGCGGAGGCCATCCGCGCGGCGCTGGCCGCGCACGTCGTCGACGGCACGGTGCGCATGCCGAGCGGCACCTGGCTGGTCCGCGCGCGCCCGGCCTGAGCCCCGGCCCACGGCATTCACGCGCGCTCGCACGACAGGAGCGCAGGCCGGCACCGTTTTGGCCCTTTACGGTTCGCCCGCAGGACACGCGATCGCCCCGCTCGCGGCCAGACCGCGTTACGCCCCGCGCTGGCATCCTTGTTGCGAAGCAGGACCCGGGCTGTACTGAAGGGGCTTGCGATGGAACTGAAGATATTCCGCACGCTGTGGGGGGCGGGCGAGGACCATGCCGCGCTTGCGGCAGACGCGCGCGGTGCGGGCTTCGACGGCCTGGAGGGCGGGTTGCCGGCAGCCGCGCACGAGGTGCGGGCGCTCGCAACCGCGCTGGCCGCGCACGGGCTCGACTACATCGGCGAGATCTGCACCGGGGGACGCAACGGCGCCTGGTGGATTCCGGCTCGCCACGCGGGCGTCGAGGACCACCTGCGCAGCATCGAGGAGGGGCTGCAGCGACTCGCGGCGAGCGGGCTCGAACCGCTGTTCGTGAACTGCATGGGCGGCCTGGATGCGTGGCCGCTCGCCGCGAGCATCGACTTCTTCGGCCGCGCGCTGGCGCTCGGCGCCGCGCACGGCGTCACCCTCAGCTTCGAGACCCACCGCGCGCGTTCCATGTTCTCGCCGTGGGCCACGCAGGCGATCGTCGAGGCCTTGCCCGACATCCTCATCACCTGCGATTTCAGCCACTGGTGCGTGGTCGCGGAGCGCCTCATCGACGACGAAGTCGAGGCGCTCGCCGCCGTGTGTCCGCGCGCGTTCCACATCCAGTGCCGGGTCGGCTACGAGCAGGGACCACAGGTGCCCCATCCGGCGGCGCCCGAGTACCGCTACGCGCTCGAGGCGCACCAGCGCTGGTGGGAAATGGCGTGGACGGCCCGGCGCGCGTGCGGCCAGCGCATCCTGACGATGACCCCCGAGTTCGGCCCCAATGGTTATCTGCAGGCAGCCCCCTTCAGCGGCAAGCCGGCGGGTGACCTGTGGGAAATCAATCGCTGGATGGCCGATACCGAGCGCGCGCACTTCGCGCGCTGGCTCGCCAGCTGTGTCTCTCCCGTTCCGGACGACGCCGCCCGCGTCGCGGGCCGGTGAGGATCCGCGTCAGACGGACAGGGTGCCTACCGAAGCTCCCCTGCCCGTCACCCGCAGCGTGCAGGGTGCGCTGACGAGAGAGAAAAGGTGTCCGAGAAAAGGTGTCAGATTTAAAATCTGACACCTTTTCTCCTGGCTCGCTTCTTCCGCCTCCTAGGATCTGGGAGGGCTAGGCGGGTAGCCTGCTGTGAAAGTGGCGTGATCTCTTCACCTCTCCCGCCCCGGGAGAGGCGAACATCCTTCACGGTTCGGGGAGACGCACGCGCCCGCAGTGTCGACCTGAAATTGCTGCGAACGCACATCGCAACTCCGCCCGCCGGCTACGTTACTATTCTGGCCCTATGCCTAGAGCAGCCAGATTGTCCTACGACTTCATCGCGCGGGGCCGCGCCACGCATGGATAGCATCCTCGCCATCAGGGTGGAGCCCGACGGCGACGGCCTGCGCATCGAGTGGGGCGACGCCTGGACGCGCGGCCCGGTCGCGATCCACGCCGGCACGAGCCCGGACACGATCGACACGACGCGGCCCCTGGCCAGCGACGCGCGCTACGCCGTGCGGCTGCCCGCGGCCTACGCGAACCCGCGTCATTACTTCCGCCTGGCGGCGGCGGACGCCGAGCCGCTCGTCGTCGCGCGCCGTGACGTGCCGCTCGACGGCTGCGTGAACTTCCGCGATCTCGGCGGCTATCGCACCGCGGACGGTTGTCGTGTGCGCTGGGGCTGCCTGTTCCGCTCTGGCCACATGGCGAATCTGAGCGAGGCCGGCAAGCGCGATTTCGCGGCGCTCGACATCCGCGCGGTGTGCGACTTCCGGCTCGCCGAGGAACGCGCGAGCGAGAATGCCGAGCTGCCCGGGGCGCCGCCAATCGCGACCATCGGCATTCCGCCGGGCGTCGGCGATCGCGAGTATTTCCACCGCGTGTTCGCGTCGACCGACGACCCGCGCGTGGTGCTCGAGGCGGTGCACGAGACGATGCGCTCCATCGTGCGCGATGCGGGCGCGCGCTATGCGCGCATGTTCGAGGTGCTGCTCGCCCAGCACGGCGGGAGCGTCCTGCTGAACTGCTCTGCGGGCAAGGAGCGCACCGGCATCGGCAGCGCGCTGGTGCTCTCCGCGCTGGGCGTGCCACGCGCGACCGTCCTCGCCGACTTCATGCTGTCGCGGCGATATTTCCCGGCGCAGCGCGAGATCCCGCGGGTGCGCGAGAAGTACGCGGTGCGCGCAGCCAGCGACGACGCGGCCATCGCCCTCATCATGCCGCTGCTCGAAACCCACGAATCCTATCTCGCCGCGGCCTTCGCGGTGATCGACGAAAGCCACGCCTCGTGCGAGGCCTTCCTCGCCCGCGTCTGCAAGGTCGGCCCGGCCGAGTTGCGGCGCCTGCGCGAGCTTTATACCTGCTGAGGGGAGTCCACTGATGAGCGCCAAGCTCTACACCGATACCGACAAATACGCCTGGCAGTCCGAGTTCCCGCTGGTCGAGGCCTACAACAGCGCGGTCAAGGATCTCGTGCGCCGACGCTTCGGCGAGTTCGGCGGCGACTGGAAGGATTTCGTCGCCGGCGCGGCCGAGGACGTGATCACCCGGGAAGACATGCTGAAGATCGAACAGCGGGTGCTCGACTACGGCTATCGCTTCGAGCCGTCGGCGATGTCCTCCGCCGCCGAGCGGCCCCATGCCTATCGCGACAAGGGCCTGCACCAGGAGGACTTCAGCTTCGAACATCCGGACACGCCGACCGCCCCCGCCGATGCCGAGGGACGCGAGCAACGCGGCGTGGGCGACAACGTCGTCACGTACGCGCACAACCTGAAGGGCATCGCGCGCTACGTGCGCACCAGCGACAAGGTCCTGCAGTACCTCACCGAGGGCGTGCCGGCCGACACGATCGCCATCGTCGACGACTCCGGCGGCACGCTGACCGCGCCGGTGCTCGAGAAATTCAAGGGCGTGCTGTGCGCAGGCGGCACGACGCGCTCGCATCTCGCGATCCTGACGCGCGAGTACGGCATCCCGTGCTTCATGAACGCGCGCCTGTCCGGCATCAAGGACGGCGACCTCATCGAAGTCGAATGCTCGGCGCGGTCGAAGACCGGTGAGGACTACGCCGCCGGCGTCGACGCCGCGGCCCGCGTGTGGCGCCTCGCCAGGCCCTGACCGACCAGCATCACAGGAACCCGTCCATGTCGAACTACAAACCGACCTATGCCCAGCTGCTGGAAACCAACAACCTGATCCAGCAGAACGCCGACGAGATCTACTGGCTGTGCGCGACGCGCACCGTGCAGGAATCGAAGATCTTCCCGGTGTCGGCCTACATTCTCTTCTCGTACCTGAACTGCTACTACCGCTACCCGGCGCTGCTGCGGAAGATCGAGGAGCGGATGTCGGCCGAGGAAATCGGCGACCGCGCGCGCAACCAGGGCATCAAGATCGTCGCCTGGTGCTTCCCCTGCTTCTACCTGCTCGGCCGCGAGATGCTGATCAACTGGGGCGTGATCAAGCCGACCGACGCGGTCGAGGATGTCAGCTACGTGCTCGATTTCTGGAAACGCTTCCAGCTGTCCTGGCATCGCAACAACGGCAACCTGACGAATCGCCAGGCCGGTCATCGCGCGCAGATCATGCCGGAGCAGCGCCTGCAGGTGTTCCATGCGGATGCCTATGAATGCCGCGACGGTGACCCGCTGCACAAGGCGGCACAGGCCTTTCTCGCCGCGACCGCGCAGTACGGCTTCCTCGTCTCCTGCGAGAGCCGGCTGACGCTGCACAACTACGGCCCGTACCGGATCAGCGACACGCGCCAGATGCTGGTGCGCGATTTCCGCGAACTCGCGGAGTCCGATTACCCCTGGCTCGACGGTGTCGGCCGCGACATCCCGTACAACAACCTGACGGTGACGATGATTGTCGAGGGCGTGCAGATCAACCTGCTCGACGACTGGGGCTCCTTCGAGTCCGTCCCCGAGTTGAAATCCGAACACATGGTCGCGGTCGGTCTCTACACCGCGGACAACCTGTCCGAGGGCCACATCCCGGTCGGCATGGGCAGCCGCGAGGAACTGACCGCAACCTTCCTCGACCTCACCGAGCGCATCAAGCAGGCGACCACGCTGCTGTGGCGCGAGATGGCGGGCTGGACCCGCGACCAGCAGCTCGATGCCGGCGCGCTGACCTATTACGGCGTCATCAAGGAGTTCGCGCACATCGCGGGCTGCTACGAGGTCGACGACTGGATGAAGATCGACGAGCGCGCGGAGCGCTTCCGTCCGCTGCTGAACGACGAGTACGGCAACCTCTTCCTCGGCGAACTCGTCGGCTACATCAGCTCGCCGAGCCAGCGCCTGAACGACTACACGATGATGCAGCACAACGACAACCCGACGCGCTCGTTGTCCTTCTATCCCTACTCGATGCTGGTCGACGGCGACTACACGGCGCGCGTGGGCCCGCTGCGCCCGGGTGTGAGCAACCTGCCCGACAAGCAGGATCGCTACCGCACGACGCGCGGCGTGCTGACGCTCGAGGAATACAACCGCCTGAGCCGCGAGTTCACGCCGCGCTTGTGCGCGGAGCCCTTCCGTTTCCTGTGTGCCGACTGGGTGAAGTATCACTTCGACGATCCACGCGCGGAGGAGATGTTCAGGCTCGAGCAGCAGCATTCACGGGCGCTCAAGGACAAAGGGGCGGGCCTGCGTCGTGACGACGTCGAAGCCCTGAGGAACAAGGCATGAACATCGGCATCCATCTGCGGACCGGCGGGTCCGGGATTCCCGACCTGCATTTCGTCATGCACGCGGTCGCGATCAAGAAGCACGCGGCGGCGGACGCCATCGCGAGCGTCGCCGGCCTGCCGCTGCCGCGCGTGAACGCCGCGCTAGCGCTGGGCGCCGCCAAGGGCCGCATCGTCGAAGCCGATAGTCGCTACGTGCTGACACCGGCCGGGCGGCTGATGCTGGACGGCGAGTACTCGCGCTACTACCCGGCACTGCGCGCGGACGCACGCTTCGTCGGCGGCTACGATCGCTTCGAGGTGATCAACCGCGAACTCAAGCAGCTCATCACCGACTGGCAGACGATGGAGATCGGCGGCAGCCGCGTGCCGAACGACCATTCGAACCAGGACTACGACGCGCGCATCATCGACCGGCTCAGCACCCTGCACGAACGCTTCGAGCCCGTGCTGAAGTCGCTCGTCGCCTGCGCGCCGCGGCTCGCGGTCTACCAGCGCAAGCTCGAAGAGGCGCTGTCGAAGGCCGAGGACGGCGACATCGCCTCGGTCAGCGACGCGCGTACCGAGAGCTACCACACGGTGTGGTTCGAACTGCACGAAGACCTGCTGCGCCTGCTCGGGCGCGTGCGGGACGAATAACGCGGATTTGCCACCGAGAACACCGGGAACACCGAGAACAGTGAATCGGGCGACGCCGGACGGCGAGCTTGCCCGGATTCATGCAGGCCTCGGTGTTCCCGGTGTTCTCGGTGGCCATTGACAGTCACGGGAGCCAACAATGGGTCGTCTGGAAAACAAGGTGGCGCTGATCACGGGCGCCGGCACCGGCATCGGCCGGGGTTGCATGGTGATGTTCGCGAAGGAAGGGGCGACGGTGTTCGGCGTCTCGCGCACGCAGAAGAACCTCGACGAGACCCTGGGGCTCGTCGAGGCCGCGGGTGGCAAGGGCGGCGTGTTCAGCGCGGACCTCGCGACGCCTGAAGGCGCCGAGGCCGCGGTCAACGAATGCATCAGGCAGCACGGCCGTATCGACATCCTGCTGAACGCGGCGGGTGTCGGCTACAACTGGCGCGAAACGAGCATCGGCTCCATGGATCCCGTGCACACCACGCCGATCGACAAGTGGCACGAGGTGATGGCGCTCAATCTGCACAGTCTCTTCTACGTGAGCAGGCTCGTGCTCAGGCAGATGATTGCGCAGAACAAGGGCTCGATCGTCAACGTCGCGAGCATCTTCGGCATGGGCGGCGCGCCGGATGCGCACACCTACACCGCGACCAAGGGCGCGATCATCAACCTCACGAAGTCGATGGCGGTCGCCTACGTCGACAACCACATCCGCTGCAATGTCGTCGCGCCCGGCTTCGTGCAGACGCAGATGGTCGAGAGCGTGCTGCCGATGCTGTTCTCGCCGGAGAACCCGAAACTGATCGCGCCGATGGGCCGCCCGGCGACCGTCGACGAGGTCGGCTATGCCTGTCTCTATCTCGCGTCGGACGAGGCCTCGTACTGCACCGGCACCGTGCTCGCGGTCGACGGTGGCTCGACGGGACGGGCCTGATCGCCCACTGGTTCGAATACAGGTTGGGCTGACGCCGGAAGCCCAACCTTCGGCGCCAGATCCGGTCCCTTCCTGCCCTGCATCAGCCCAACAGGCAAGAAGCGACCCGATCGCGAAAGAGCGTCGCCTCTCCCGCCGCCTTCGGCGTCGACCTATCCCAGGGCGGGAGAGGTGAAGAAAGGCCGCTCGATCAAGCCGCTTTCACGGCACGCCACTCGCGGCACGGGGGGCACCGCCGCCGATCAGCGGCATGAAGTGCACCTCGCTGTCCGGGCCTATCGGTTCGAGCAGCGGGTCCTGGAAAATTTCGCCGTCGATGGCGACCGCGGTGTGTGTGCGGATCGCCTCGACGAGCGTGGGGTGGCGCTCGTCGAGGCGTGACAGCAATTCGCGGAAATCCTTGGCGTCCACCTGCAGCTCGGTCAACCCGCCGGTGTGCCGGCGGGCGAGTTCCCGCTGCAGGATGACCGTCGCCAAGTCCTCAGCCTTTCTTCGCCTGGTCGATGCGCGCCAGCAGCCGCGGCGGGGAAATCGGCAGCGCGTTGACGCGCAGGCCCAACGCGCGCGATACCGCGTTCGCGACCGCGGCGAGCGGCGGCACGATCGGCACCTCGCCGACGCCGCGCACGCCGTAGGGATGGCCCGGGTTCGGCACCTCGACGAGCACCGTGTCGATCATCGGCAGGTCCGAGCACACCGGCATGCGGTAATCGAGGAAGCCCGGATTCTGCAGTCGGCCCCGCGCATCGTAGACGTACTCCTCGTTCAGCGCCCAGCCGATGCCCTGCGCCGCGCCGCCCTGGAGCTGGCCTTCGACGTAAGCCGGATGGATCGCGCGGCCGACGTCCTGGATCGCCGTGTAGCGCAGCACCGTCACCGCGCCGGTCTCGGGGTCGACCTCGACATCGCAGATGTGCGTGCCGAAGCCGGCGCCGGCGCCGGCGGCGTTGATCGACACCGCGCCGCTGATCGGGCCGCCGGTCTTGCCGGCGCTGTGCGCGATCTGCTGCAGGGACAGCGGCTCGCGCGCTTCGTCGGTTTTCGTGCAGTGGGCATGGCCGTCGCGCCACTCGACGTCCGCCGGCTCGACCTTCCACAGCTTCGCCGCGCGCGCCTGCAGCTGCGCGACCGTCGCTTCCGCCGCCTCGATCACGGCCTTGCCCGTCGCGAAGGTCGTGCGGCTGCCGCCGGTCAGGAAGCTGTAGGCAATCTGCCCGGTGTCGCCGATCATCGGCTTGACCTTGGCCACGTCGATGCCGAGGACCTCGGCGGCCATCATCGCCATCGACGCGCGCGAGCCGCCGATGTCCGGGTTGCCGGTCACGACTTCCAGCGTGCCGTCCTCGTTGACGTGGACCGCGGCGCTCGACGGCCCGCCGATGTTGAACCAGAAGCCGGAGGCGATGCCGCGGCCCTGGTTCGGGCCGAGCGGCGCCGAGTAGTGCGGATGCGCCCTGGCGGCGGCCAGCGTCTGCGCGTAGCCGATCGGCGGGAACTTCGGCCCGTAGATCGCGCGTGTGCCCTCCCTGGCCGCGTTCTTCTCGCGGATTTCCAGCGGATCCATGCCGAGCCGCTGCGCGAGTTCATCGAGCGTCGCCTCGACGCCGAAGGACGCCATCGGCGCGCCCGGCGCGCGGTAGGCCGCGCACTTCGGCCGGTTGCTGACGACGTCCCAGCATTCCGCCCGCGCGTGCGGGATTTCGTAGGGCGTCAGGCCGGTCATGCCGCCGAGGGCGGCGGGCGACCCCGGGAAGGCGCCCGCCTGGTACTTCAGCACCATCTCGCCGGCGGTGAGCGTGCCGTCCTTCTTCGCGCCGAGCTTCACCCATACGTGCGTGCCCGAGGTCGGGCCGGTCGCCCTGAAGACCTCGCTGCGGGTCATCACCATCTTCACCGGCCGGCCCGACTTGCGCGCCAGCGCGACGGCGAGCGGCTCGAGATACACGGTGGTCTTGCCGCCGAAGCCGCCGCCGATCTCGGCCGGGATCACGCGGATGTTGCCGATTTCCATGCCGAGCAGCTTCGAACAGAACTCGCGGACCATGAACTGGCCCTGGCTGCTGCACCAGATCGTCGCCATGCCGTCGGCGGCGAAGCTCGCGACGACGGCGTGCGGCTCGATGTAGCCCTGGTGCACCGGCGCGGTGCTGTACTCGCGCTCGATGACGACGTCGGCTGCCGCGAAACCTTCGGCGACGTCGCCGAGCGCGAACACCGTGCGCGCGGCGACGTTCGACGGCCGTTCGGGCCTGGGCTCGACGCCGTTCGTGAAGAGATCCTCGTGCAGCAGCGGCGCGTCCTCGCGCATCGCGTCGAGCACGTCGATCACGTGCGGCAGCACCTCGTAATCCACCTTGACGAGCGACGCCGCCTCGGCGGCGACCGCCGTCGAGATGGCGGCGACCGCGGCCACCGCGTGGCCTTCGTACAGCGCCTTGTCGCGCGCAATCACGTTCAGCGACACGTGGCGGAAATTGATTGGCGATTCGCCGCCGGTGGAGACTTCGGATGGCAGGTCCGGGAAGTCGGCGGCGGTGACCACGGCGCGCACGCCGGGCAGGGCGAGCGCGGCGCTGGTGTCGATGGACCTGATCCGCGCATGCGGATGCGGGCTGCGCACGACCTGGCCAACGATCATGCCTGGCAGCGTGAAGTCCGCGCCGAAGGCGGCGCGGCCGGTGACCTTGTCGACGCCGTCCGGTCGCACCGGCCGCGTGCCGACGACCTTGAACGCATGCTTCTCGTTACCCATCTCAGGCCTCCTCGCGCATTTTCGCGGCGGCGTTCATCACCGCGCGGACAATCTTGTCGTAGCCGGTGCAGCGGCACAGGTTGCCGGCCAGCCAGTAGCGGACTTCGCTCTCGGTCGGATTGGGGTTCTGGTCGAGCAGCGCCTTCGCCGCGACGATGAAGCCTGGCGTGCAGATGCCGCACTGGAGAGCCGCGTCGTCCAGGAACTGCTGCTGCAGCGGGTGCAGCGTGTTGCCGTCGGCAATGCCTTCGATCGTCGTGATGCGATGGCCCTGCGCCTCGACGCCGAGCACGAGGCAGGCGCAGACCAGGCGGCCGTCGAGCGTGACGCTGCATGCGCCGCAGTCGCCGGTGCCGCAACCTTCCTTGCTGCCGGTGAGGCCGAGGCGGTCGCGCAGGACGTCGAGCAGCGTGTCCTCGGTCGCGCACAGGTATTCGACCGGATCGCCGTTGACGGTGGTCGTGACGTGATGCTTGGCCATCAGTTCCCCCTCGCGCGTTCGCGCGCAATCACCGCGGCGCGGCGCGCGAGCACGCCGGCCACCCTGGTTCGATATTCGATAGTGCCGCGCTTGTCGTCGATGGGCGCGCAGGCGGCGCGCGCCGCGGCGGCGAGCGCCTCGAGTGCGGCGTCATCCAGCGTGGTGCCGACGAGGGCGGCGCCGGCCGCCGGGACGAGCAGTGCGCGCGGCGCAACGGCGCCGAGGCTCACGCGGGCGGCCGCGCAGCGGCCCTGCTCGTCGAGGCTCAGGCACACGGCGGCGCCGACCACCGCGATGTCCATCTCGGTCCGTGGCGTGAAGCGCAGGTAGGCATCGCCGCTGCGGGGCGTCGGCGTCGGGAACATGAAGTCGACGACGAATTCGCCGGCCGCGAGCGAGGTCCTGCCCGGCGCGGTGACGATGTCCTCGACCGCGGCGCTGCGGGTGCCGCCCGGGCCCGCGATCGTGCAGCGGGCGCCGGCGGCGATCAGTGCCGGGACGCTGTCGGCCGCGGGCGACCCGTTGCAGAGATTGCCGCCGAGGCTTGCCCGCCCCTGGATCTGGGTGGAGCCGATCAGCTGGAAGGCCTCGACGACGCCGGGCCAGGCCCGGGCAAACGCGGCGTGGGCGCCGAGTTCCGCGCCGGCCACGGCCGCGCCCACGCGGAAACCTTCCGCGGTCTGTTCGATGCGGCGCAGCTCCGCGATGCCCTTGAGGTCGACGATCAGCCGCGGTCGCAGGTGCCCGCCGCGCAGCTGGACCAGCAGGTCCGTGCCGCCGGCCATGGCCCTGGCGCCGGGGCCGCCGAGGCAGCGCACCGCGTCGTCGATGTTGTCCGGTCTTGCATATTCGATGGCTTCCATCACGCCTCGCTCTCTGGACTGTTTCTCTGGATGGCCTGGCATCTTACACGCTCAGTCCGGACGGCCAAGCCGGTCGCGGGCGCGAGGAAAAATGCTGCAGTGCCCGTGGCCTGCGTCGGGTCGGCGCCCGGCGTGCGGGTGTCCGGCTGGCGTAACGGCGAGCCGCGGGGCGCGGCGGCGAAGGACCGCCCGGCGCTGCGGCGGAGTCGGCGTCAATTCGGCATGCCCGTGCCAAACCGCTTGTCGCAGCGTGCGCAGGCCGGCGGGCCAGCAGGAGCGGTGTGCCGCGTTCGGACCGCACGCGCCGGGATGGGACCAAGGTCCAATGGTTTTTGACCGCTGGCGCACTCAGAATCGAACCATAAAAGATTTACATCTCAGTTAAATGAAACGCTTTCCTGAGACGCAAGCTTACTTGCGGCCCGGCGGGAGGCGAACAGGAGTACGCAGATGAAGCACTGGAAACTGGAAGCAACGATGCTGGCCTTGCTTGCAAGCCCGGCCGCGTTCGCCGCGGATCCCGGCCCTTACGTGGGCGCGGGTATCGGTTATGCGGATGTGCTGACCGACGACGAGAAGGACGATCTGCGCGATACGCTGCGGGCGCAGGGCTTCAACGGCAACGTCGATGACGATACCGAGAACTTCAACTTCCGGGTCTTCGGCGGTTACCAGCTGACGCCGAATTACGGCTTCGAACTGGCCTACATGACGCTCGGCGACCTCGACCTGCTGGCCACCGTCACCGCGCCGGTCAACGGCACCGTGAAGGCCGAGAGCGATATCGACGGCTTCGAGTTCGTGGCGACCGGCGCCTATCCGATTTACAAGGACCTGGACCTCACGGCACGCATCGGCGGCATGTATTACAACGCCGATGGTGACGTCACGGTGACGGGTCCGCTGGGGGGCGCCAACCGCTACAGCATCGAGGATGACGGTGTCGCGTTCACCGGTGGCGTCGGCTTCGCCCGCGAGTTCGGCAGTCGCTGGACCTGGCGCGGCGGCTGGCAGTACGTGGACACCGAACTCGTCGAAAACCTGTTCCAGACCTCCATCGCCTACCGCTTCGGCGACTGACGGACGAGGGTGCGGCGCCTCAGCGGCGCCGCACCGGTTCGCCGAAGGACGGGTCGCTGGACACGCGGCGCGCAACCGTGCCCGCGGGAGCCGCGTACCAGCCCGGGTCGCGATAGTCGTGCGGCGCGAGGTCGTCGCGCACCTTCACCACGGTGAACATCCCACCCATCTCGAGCGCGCCGTAAGGGCCCTCGCCGGTCATCATCGGCAGCGTGTTCGGCGGCCCCTTCATGTTCGGCATGCCCATCGCGACGTGGCCGGCGTGTTCGGCCATGCCGTGCTCGCCCATCGGCACATAACCCGGCAAGAGCTTGCGCAGGCGTTCCTCGAGCGCGCGCTGGTCCACCCCGGTGAGATTCGGAATGCCGTGGCCCATCGCGTTCATCGTGTGGTGCGCCATGTGGCAGTGGAAGGCCCAGTCACCGGGGATCGCCGTGAACTCGATGTCGCGCAACTGGCCGACGGGGATCAGCGTCGTGACTTCGCGTTGCCACTGCGCGCGCGGCCAGCGCCCGCCGTCGCCGCCGGTGACCTCGAACTGCACCCCGTGCAGGTGCACCGGGTGATTCCACATCGAGAGATTGCCAATCCGGATCCGCACGCGCTCGCCGGTGCGCGCGACCATCGGCGCGATCGCGGGGAAGACCTTCGAGTTGAAGGTCCACAGGTCGAAGTCGAGCATGATGGACGGATCCGGGCGGTAGGTGCCCGGGTGCAGCGCCCAGTTGTGCAGGAGGATCGCGTAGTCGCGATCGACCCGTTCCGCGCCGTCGCGCGGATGGATGATGAACAAACCCATCATGCCGGCCGCGAGTTGCACCATCTCGTCGGCATGCGGGTGGTACATGTGGGTGCCGTGCTGGCGCAGCGTGAACTCGTAGGCGAAGGTTTCGTCCGGCCCGATCGCCGGCTGGTTGAGCCCCGCGACGCCATCCATGCCGCTCGGGAGATAGAGCCCGTGCCAGTGGATCGAAGTCGGCTCGCCGAGCAGGTTGGTGACGTAGATGCGCACGCGGTCGCCCTCGACCGCCTCGAGCGTCGGCCCCGGCGTCGAGCCGTTGTAACCCCAGCACTTCGCGACGCAACCCGGCGCGAACTCGTGCTCGATTTCCTCGGCCACGAGATGGAACTCCTTCACCCCGTCCACCATCCGCCAGGGCAGCGTCCAGCCGTTCGGCGTGTGCACGGGCGTGTAGGGCAGTCCGGCGGGGTGGGCCGCCGCAGCGCCCGCCCCCGGCTGCGGGTGAGCCGCGCCGTCGGGCGCCGGCGCGCCGTGCGCGTGGGCATGCACCTCGGCGGCAACGGCGCTGGTGGTGGTGCCGGTCGCGAGCAGCGCGGCCGAACCGGTGCCCAGATCGGTGAAGAACTGGCGACGGGTACTCATGGTCGTGGCCTCCACTTCAGTGTGCATGTCGGGAATGGGTCGCGGGTGCGGGGACCGGCGCGGCCAGCAGCCGGGCCGGCGTGACCGCGACGGGCGCGGTGGTGGCGGCGCTCGGCAATGGCGCGCCGGTCGCGCGCGACAGGGCCGCGCGGGCCTGCCAGTAGTCGCCCAGCGCCGCGAGATATTCGGCATAGGCCGCGTATTGCGCGCGCTTGTCCTCCAGCAGCTCGAACTGGCCGATCAGCATGTAGTTCTGCATCTGGCGTGAGCCGTCCACGATGCGCTCGCGCAGTGGCGCGAGCCGGTCGCGATAGCGCTCGACGAGCTCGCGGGCAGCCGCGACCTCGGCCCGTGCCCGTGCGACCTCGTT
>CALRPY020000014.1:0-78980 GCA_943370145.1 Hydrogenophaga intermedia
CGCCGGCGCGCGATGACGGTGTCGCTGGCGGCGCCGGCGTGCCCGCTGGCATCGCATGGCGCATTGCGCCGCAGCCCGCAAGCGGGGCGCGGCGGGCGCGCAGGACCCAGCGCGCGGGCACGTTCGTTCTGGTGACCGTCCGGCGGCCCGCGTGCTAGGCTGCCGCCCATCCATGCGCAAGCCCAGCCTCGATCTTCCCCCGATGCAACGACAGATCGAGGCATGGCCAATGCCCGGGGCTTCCGGCGATCTCGCGCTCCCGCTCACACCCCGCACGCGACTCGCTGAACGCCAGGACAGCGACCCTGCCGAGTGGCGGCTGCAGATCCTCGACTCGATCCGGGAGATAGACGCCGCCAGCTGGGACGAGGTTGCCGGCCCGCATGCCGCGCCGCGCTCACATGCCTACCTGGCGGCGGTCGAAGCCTCCGGCATCAACGATTGCCGATACTTCTACCCCGTGATCTACGATGCCGCGAACCGGCTCGTCGCCCATGCCTGCGTCTATACCATCACGACCGATTTCCTGCAGATGCTTCCGGAATCGTTGCGTGCGCCGGCCTGTTGGCTGCGGCGCCTGTGGCCCGGCTTCCTGCAGGTGCGTGTCACCGAATGCGCGTCGCCGCTGGTTGCCGGGCACTCGATCTCGATTCGAGAAGGACTCGAGCGCGGACCGCTGATTCGCCGGCTGGGCCGCGCCGTCGGTGAAATCGCGCGCCGCGCAGGCAGCCGCCTGATGGTCGTGCGGGACTTCCTCGCCCACGACCATGCGGATTTCGATGACCTGCTCGCCGAAGGCTACAACCTCACGTCCAACATGCCGTTGGCCCGAATCCACGTCCGCTGGAAGACCTATGCGGAATATCTCGACAGCATGCGCTCGCGCTACCGCAAGGACCTGAAGCGGCGCCTGGACCGCGTCGAGCGCGGTGGCCAACGTGCCGTGCGCCTGTCCGCATTTGCCGAACAGTCCGCGCTGTGGGCGGAACAGGTCGCGGTGATGTACGAACGGACCAAGGGTTTCAAGCGCGAGCGCATCGGCCGCCGCTATTACGAGGAGATGGGGCGCCTGCCCGCCGAGCGCTGCATGCTCGTGGCCGCCGAGCGCGAGGGCCGCCACGTCGCCCACGGCATGGTGCTCTTCGACGACGCGAATACCATCGCGACCTACTTCGGGCGTGATGCCGGCCCGCCCGGCAACGAGTGGTTCCACCTGCTCAACGAGGTGATTCGCATCGGCATCGAGCGCGGCAGCAGCCACATCTGCCTCGGGCTCGGGTCTTACGATGCGAAGTCCCTGCTCGGCGCCGACATCGAGGCGCTGCACGTCTACTCGCGCAGTTCGCTTGCGCCGGTGAACTGGCTGATGCGGCTCGCGCCGCATACGATGGCGCGAAAGCAGGCGCCGCGCGCTCGCCGTATCTTCCGCGACGACCAGTCGCCCGCCGGCTGAGCCCTACCTGGCACGCCCGGCGCGCCGGCCGCGTGCTCCGCGATGGCTCGCGACGAAGTCCCAGGCGCCGCCCGCCACCGCGAACAGCAGGCGATAACAGAACAGCAGTGACACGAGCAGCACCGCTTCCCGCGATGACAGGCCCAGGGCGATGAAAAGCCCGGTGCCGGCGAGTTCCGCCGCACCGATGCCGGCCACGTTGAGTGGCACCGCCGCCAGCAGGTTCGACCCCGCCAGCACAAACAACATCTCGCGATAGGAAATGCCCAGGCCCCATGCGCTGCTGCCGACGGCGACGGCGGCGGCAAGCAGCAGTTGCATGACGACCGACCACAGCAGCCCGGCGGCTGCATCGAAGCGGTGGCCAAGGATGCGGGCCCACAGTTCGCCGCTCGTCGTGCGCAGGCGCGCCCGGAAATGCCAGGCGACGCCGGCGCCAATCAGGTTCAGGATCGCCAGCGCCGACCACGCCCAGACGGGATCGATCGCGACCGGCAGTGGTTCGCCGTCGGCGACCAGTGCGGCCAGAATCAGCAGGATCGCCGCAAAGCCCAGCACGTGATCGAGCAGGATGGCGCCGGCTGCCCGCATCGAGCCCCGCTCCGGCGCGACGAAGCGCAGGTGCATGAACTTCGTGAGCTCCGAGCCAATCGAGAGCGGCACGAAGAAGTGGTAGAAGGCCGACAGGGCGTTGATGCGCAGTGAATGGGGCAGGTCGATCGCGAAACCGCCGATCTTCATCGCGTGCCGGAAGCGGAACGCCAGCGGAAGCATGGCAAGCAGGCTCAAGGCGGCGCCGGCCAGCAGCGGCCAGCCCAGTACCTCACCGTGGCGCAGCGAGTCTTCCTGCGTGGCCCAGTAGACGAGGGTGCCGATGCCCAGCGGCAGCAGCACCAGTTTCAGGCGGAACAGCGTTCGTTCGGACAACATCGTAGGCCAGACCCCGGCGCGAAAGGCGCAGTCTATCGCGCCGGACGCGCCGCGCCACGCCCGCCGGGCCCACGCGGCCGGTGCGCCGCGCGGGCCTGCCGTTCAACCGCGCTTCGCGAGCCAGGCCTTCACCGCGTCGGCGCCGCCGATGCGTTCGCCGTTGACGAAGACCTGCGGCACCGTGCCTTCGCCGGACAGCGCGCCGACGACCTTCGTGCGCACCTGGTGCGCCAGCGGCACCTCGACGAAATCATAGCCCGCCGCGCGCAGATCCGCCTTCGCCTGGGCGCAGTAGCCGCAGCCCTCGCGCGTGAACACCACCACCTGGTCCGGCTTCTTTGCGTTCGGATTGATGTGGTTCAGCATCGTGTCGGCATCCGACACCTCGAAGGGATCGCCCGGCTTGTTCGGCTCGATGAACATCTTCTCGACCACGCCGTCCTTCACGAGCATCGAGTAGCGCCAGGAACGCTTGCCGAACCCGAGGTCGCGTTTGTCCACCAGCTGCCCCATCCCCTCGGTGAACTCGCCGTTGCCGTCCGGGATCAGCCTGATGTTCTCCGCTTCCTGGTCCGCGCCCCATTCGTTCATGACGAAGGCGTCGTTGACCGACATGCAGATGATGGAATCCACGCCATTGGCGAAGAACGCGGGCGCGAGTTCGTTGTAGCGAGGCAGGTGCGTGGACGAGCAGGTTGGCGTAAACGCGCCGGGCAGCGAGAACACGACCACCGTCCTGCCCTTGAAGAGCTCGTCGGTCGTCACGTTCTTCCATTCGTTATTCTCGCGGACTCGAAACGTGACGTCCGGTACACGCTGGCCTTCACGATTGTTCGACATTTCGATACTCCTGTTGCGTGTTGGATTGGGATGGCCCGCAGGATACGCAAGGGCGGCGAGCATCGGCCAATTCTTTGTTGGTATCATCCGCATAGTATTTGTCTATCGGAGGGATGCATGCAGGACGACTCAGCATGACGCTGCAGGAATTGCGCTACGCGGTCGCGGTTGCGCGGGAACGGCATTTCGGCCGCGCGGCGGCCGCCTGCTTCGTGAGCCAGCCGAGCCTGAGCACCGCGATTCGCCACCTCGAGGACGAACTCGGCATCACGCTGTTCGAGCGCACGCGCGGCGAGATCGTGGTCACCGACATCGGCCGGCAGGTGCTGGCCCAGGCCGAGCGCACGCTGGAGGAGGCGGCGCGCGTCAAGCACGTCGCCGCTGCGGGCAAGGACCAGCTGCGCGGCGCGCTGAAGCTCGGCGTCATCCACACCATCGCGCCCTATCTCCTGCCCGAGCTCGTCATCGCCCTGCGCCATCGCGCGCGCGAGATGCCGCTCGATATCGAGGAGAACATGACCGAGAACCTGGACCGGATGCTGCGCGAGGGCGCGATAGACGTCGCGATCCTTGCATTGCCGTTCGAGGCGCCCGGCATCAAGGTGCTGCCGGTGTACGACGAGGTCTTCGGGATCGCGGTGCCCGTGAATCATCCGTGGGCGAAGCGCAAGCGCGTGCCTGCGGCCGAACTGAGCGAGGAGCACCTGTTGCTGCTCAGCGTTGGTCACTGCTTCCGCGACCAGGTGCTCGAGGCCTGCGCGCGCTTTGCGCGGCCAGGCGACAGCGGCAAGCAGGGTAACTCCCTGGAGACCCTGCGCAGCATGGTGGCCAGCGGCCTGGGCGTCACGGTGCTGCCGGCCACAGCCTTTGGTCCGAAGTACGCAAGCCCGCTGGTGAAACAGGTGGGCTTCGCGGCGCCCCAACCCCGGCGCCGGGTGGTGCTCGCGACGCGCCAGGACTTCTACCGCCCCCGCGCGATCGAGCTGCTCGCCGAGGTCCTGCACAGCCTGCCACTGCCGATCGAACCGGTTTGAATCCTGCCCGTCCCGGCCAAGCTGTTGCTTGGCCACATGGGGACGCCGGTACCGGGGGCCAGGCCCTGATGGGCCACCGAGAACGCCGAGAACACCGAGATTTTTCGAGTGGGATTGAGCCAGCGGCCGAAAGCATGGCCATTGCCCGGACCAGTGGCGAAAAAGCGTCTTCTCCGTGTCCTCAGTGCTCCGTGGTGAAACCAGGCGTTTCCGCGACACCAGCAGCCGCATTTCCACCACGGAGGACACGGAGAAGAATGGTGAATTGAGGGATGCGCGTCGGCCGTGGTAGTGCCGCCCGGGCGGCACTACCCACGCCATCCTCCCGGTATTCCCGGCCTTTTCGGCGCTCTCGGTGGCTATTCCGAATCCCGGCCCTCGAGCGGGGGATCAGACCCGGACGTTGCCGAACTGCCAGGGATCCGATTCGTCGAGGTCCTCGGGAAACAGCAGGCCGCGCTGGTGGAGCGGGTTCCAGTCGGTGTACGCGCCCATCATCGTGCCCAGGTAAGGCGTGCAGATGTCGAGCACGCGACGGAAGTCCATTTCATCGGGCTCGACGATGCCGCGCGCGGGATTCTCCATCGCCCAGATCATGCCGGCCAGTACGGCGACCGTGACCTGCAGGCTCGTCGCGTTGTTGTGCGGCACCAGCGCGCGCGCCTGCCCTATCGAGAGCTGCGAACCGTACCAGTACGCGTTGCGGGCGTGGCCCGCGAGCAGCACGCCCAATTCGTCGGTGCCGTCGGTGATTTCGTCGGTGATGATCCGCACCCGCGGCTGCAGCTGCCAGTTGCGTCCGGCGAACTCGTGCAGGGAGAGCACGGCGGCGTCGCAGGGGTGATACGCGTAGTGCACGGTCGGGCGATAACGCAGCGTGTCGCCGTCGCTGATGGTGAAGTAGTCGGCGATCGAAATCGATTCGCTGTGCGTGACCAGGAAGCCGTGGTAATGGCCTTCGAGCGGTGTCCAGCTGCGTACGCGCGTGGCGGCACCCGGGCGCAGCAGGTAGATCGCGCAACCACTGCCGAAGCCATGGCGCCGCCCGTCCGGCGGCAAGGCCCGCTCGTGGCTGCCCCAGCCGAGCTCCGCGGGTTGCGCGCCCTCGCCGACAAAGCCCTCGACGGACCAGGTGTTGACGAATTCGCCGACGTCTTTCGGCTTCGCGGGCCGCTGCGTGTCGCGCTCGGCGATGTGGATGACCTTCACGCCGAGCCGTGCGGCGAGCGCCGCCCATGCCTCGCGTGACGGAGGCATCCCGGCGTCGACGCCGACCTCCGCCGCGACGTTCAGCAGCGCCTGCTTGACGAAGTGCGAGACGAGCCCGGGATTGGCCCCGTGCGTGATCACCGCGGTGGGACCCTCGGGACGTTGGCGGCGCAGCGCGAGCACCGATTCGCGCAGCGCGTAGTTCGAACGCTGCGAGGGCGACAGCGCGGGGTCGGTGTAGCCTCCTGGCCAGGGTTCGATGCAGGTGTCGAGGTAGAGCGCGCCGCGCTCGGCGGCGTACTCCAGGAGTGCCACGCTCGACACCTCCACCGACAGGTTGAGCAGGAAATCGCCGCGGCCCAGCAGGGGCTCCAGTACCGCGCGATGATTCTCGCGCGTCAGCGGTTCGACGACGAAGCGGACACCGTAGGCCTCCGCCTCGGCGCGTCCGCGCTCGTCCGCGGTGACGACGGTAATCCGCCCGGGACCGAGGCCGCCGACGTGACGCAGGATGAGCGGGAGGACGCCCTGGCCGATGCTGCCGAAGCCGATCATCACGAGGCGGCCATTGAAATGAACGTGCGCCGCCGAGGGCGTTGCGGAAACCGGGATCTGGGCCATCGAGGGCGAACACTCCGAACAGGGCGAACCGGTGGGGGTTCTGGGCGCACAGGGTGCCGGTAATGCGGTCGGGCGACAAGGCATTTGCCGCGCGCGCGGCGCCGGGCTTCCAGTAAGATGCGGGGACGCGTACCGCGCGTCCGCCGCTGGGGCGCGCATCGGGCGAGAATCGACAATAGGAACGAGGAGAACACCTGTGGCTGACGTGAATCGAGTGTGGCGCCTGCGCAAGCGCCCGGTGGGCATGATCGGGGACGACGTCCTGAGCCTGGAGCAGGAGGCCATACCGGAGCCGGCCGACGGCCAGCTCGTGATGCGTCTGAACTACCTGTCGCTGGACCCGACGAACCGGATCTGGATGAGCGACATGGACCAGTACATGCCGCCGGTCGCGCTCGGCGATCCGATGCGTGGCGTGGTCTGTGGCACGGTCGTCGCGTCCAGGCACCCGGGCTTCGCCCCCGGCGATGTCGTCAGCGGGCTCGGCACGTGGGCCGACTACCAGGTGGGCGTGCCCGGCATGCTCAACAAGATGCCCCCGCTCGCCGGGGTATCCGTGGCTGATGCCTTCGGCCTGATGGCCGTGGTCGGTCCCACCGCCTATTTCGGCCTGATGGACCTCGGAGCGCCAAAGGCCGGTGAAACGGTCGTGGTGTCGGCGGCGGCCGGCGCGGTCGGCTCGATTGTCGGCCAGATTGCGAAAATCCAGGGCTGCCGTGCGGTGGGCCTCGCCGGCAGCGACGAGAAATGCCGCTGGATCGTCGAGGATCTCGGCTTCGATGCCGCGATCAACTACAAGACCGAGGACGTCACGGCGGCCCTGAAGCGGGCCTGCCCGCAGGGTATCGATGTCTACTTCGACAACGTCGGCGGCGACATCCTCGATGCCTGCCTGAAGCAGATGAACCTGTTCGGCCGCATTCCGACCTGTGGCCTCATCTCCCAGTACAACGCGACCACCGAGGTGCCCGGCCCCAGGAACTACCCGATGATCCTGATGCAGCGCCTGAAGGTGCAGGGCTTCATCGTGCTCGACTACGCGGGGCGTTACCCGGAGGCCATCGGGGCGCTCGGACAGTGGCTGCAATCCGGGCAGCTCAAGTTCCGGGTCGACATGCACGACGGCCTCGAACACGCGGTCAAGACCCTGCGCATGCTCTACACCGGTGAAAACCAGGGCAAGCTGATGGTGCGGGTCGCCTGAAGCCGCCGGCGGGTCCGTCCCGCACGGGCCACCCTTCCGGTGGCCCGTGTCCAGCCGATAGAATGGCCGCCAGTTCAGGCGGAACCGAGCATCCGGCCACGCAGCCTACGCGCTGATCCACCTCCCCACCCTGGCGCCAGCCGGGCATGGCGGACGTGAACCCGAACTAACCCCCCTCGCCAGCGTGACGGCGCCCAGCGCCGCCGCCCGCCGGGCCCGTGCCCGACGGGCGGACACAGGCGAGGGACATACCGAACTCGGAACAGGGGATTTCAGGTCAATGAGGTTCAAGCTAGCCAAGTGGGTCATGGACCACCGCGCGTCGGTGGGCATCGCCTTCATTCTCGTCACGCTCGCCTTCGCGGCGGGCATTCCGAAGGTCGAGATCAGGACGATCTTCAACGATCTCCTGCCGACCGACGACCCTTACGTGCAGGTCTACTTCGACCATCCGAACTTCGGCAACCCGCTGATGATGTCGGTGATGGTCAAGCGCAAGGACGGCGACATCTACCACCCGGACACCCTGAAAAAGGTCTGGCAGATGACGCGCGACGTCGACCTTGCGCCCAAGGTCGACCACGACAGCGTGATCTCGATCTCGACCGAGAAGCTGCGCTATGCGGAGGCCACGCCCTACGGTGTCGATCTGCAGCCGCTGATGGACGACACCGCGCCAGAGACCGCCGAGGAAGTCGCCGACTTCCGGCGCCGCGTGGCGATGTCGCCGAACGCCCGCACTTTCTATGTCTCGAACGACGAAAGCGCGACGCTGATCACCTTCGCCTTCTTCCACAGCGTGGATTACGGCGAGGCCTTCAATTACGTGCAGGGTCTCGTCGAGCAGGCGCGCGACGCCAATCATGAAGTCCATCTGGCCGGCCAGCCCGTGCTGACCGGCTGGGTCTACAAGCTGCAGAAGCAGACCTACAGCATCTTCGGCGTGACGGTCGGCGCGCTCATCATTGCGCTGGTGCTGTACATGCGCAACGTCGCCGGCGTGGTCACGCCGATCGTCTGCGCGGCGGTCGCCGCGGTGTGGGGCTTCGGCTTCATCGGCTGGCTCCAGCGTCCGGTGGAGCCGCTGCTGATGATTGTGCCGCTGCTGCTGGTCGCGCGCTCCTTCTCGCACTGCGTGCAGTACACCGAGCGCTATTACGAGGTGCTGATGCACCTGAAGGACCGCCGCAAGGCGGCCGAGGTGACGATGGCGATCATGATGGTGCCGTCGGTGCTGGGCATCATGACCGACGTCTTCGGCATCATCTTCATTGCCGTTGCGCCTATCGAGACCATGGTCAACCACGCGCTGTTCTGCGGCGCCTGGGCGCTGTGGATCATCCCGACCGGCGTGTTCCTGATCTCGATCCTGCTGTCCTACCTGCCGGTGCCGGGCAACGTCGAGAAGATCGTCGGCGGCGCCCAGAAGGAGGCCGGCATCCACCTGCTCGAGGAGAAGGTGCTGGACCGCATCGCCCGGATCACGACCGGCCGGGCCGCGCTGGTGACCGGTGCGGCCACGGTGGTCATAGGCATTGCGTCGATTTACGTGAACTCCCTGATCAAGATCGGCAACCCCGTCGAGGGCAGCGGCCTCTTGTGGCACGACTCCGAGTTCAACACGGCGGTGCGTGCGATCAACGCGCACTTCCCGGGCATGAACACGCTGGAAATCGTGCTGGAGTCGACGATCGAGGGCAACGAGAAGCGCGCCGCGTGGACGCCGGAATACGTGCGCGTGGCGAGCACCATCCAGGCGATGCTCGAGTCGGACCCGGTGATGCCGCCGCGCGCGACCCTGTCCTTCGCCGACTACATGGCGGAGGTCAATCGTCTTTTTTCGGGCGGCAACCCGAAGTGGCAGCAGCTCGACCCGACGGACGACGCGGTCGGCAGTGCCGGCTTCGCGGCGACCATGGGCACGAACCCGGTCAACTTCGGGCATATCGCAGATTTCCAGTTCCAGAACTCGACCGTCTCGCTGTGGTTCAAGGACAACAAGCAGGAAACGGTTGACGGCGCGCTGGCCGCCGCGAAGCGCGCGGTGGCGGTTGTCGGCGAGGAGCACCCGGACTTCAAGGTGCGCCTCGGCACCGGCGTGATCGCGCTGCAGGAAGCGATGAACAGCGTGGTGTCACGCTACCACTGGTTCATCCTCGGTCTCGTCAACGTGGCGGTGCTCGTCATCGCCGCGCTTGCGTACAAGTCGATCATGGCCGGCATCCTCTTGCTGATCCCGGTGAACCTGTCGAACTTCATGCTCGGCGCGACGATGCACCTGCTCGGCATCGGCATGGACATCAACGCGACAATCGTCGCGGTGATGGGCGTGGGCGTCGGCATCGACTACGGCATCTACCTGCTGTCCCGCATCTGCGAGGAGTACACCGCGCACAACCATGATCTGACCAAGGCCATCCAGGTCTCGCTGACCACTACCGGCAAGGCGATCATGTTCACGGCGACGATCATGCTGGTCGGCATCGTGCCCTGGTATTTCCTGTCGGATCTCAAGTTCATGGCCGACATGGGCATGCTGCTGATCGCGATCATGCTGATCAACATGATCCTGTCGCTGGTGGTGCTGCCGCTGCTGGTGTGGTTCGTGAAGCCGAAGTTCATGGCCCGCGAGGACCTCGCGGTGGGTGAGAACGTCGACCTCTCGAAGTTCATGGCCGAGGCCGGCGCGCACTGACGCCGGCCCCTTGCCGCGGCGGGTCCTCCGTCGCGGCCCTTCAGCCGGGTCGCGGCATGTCCAGTGTCGTGACCCGGCGCAGTTCGCGCCGGTCACGCGTGTCCGCGAACGGCGTGGCGCGGTGCATCGTCGCCAGGTTGTCCCAGATCACGAGATCCCCCGCCCGCCACGCGTGGCTGTAGACGAATTCGCGTCGCGTGGCGTGCTCCATCAATTCGCGCAGCAGGAGGCGCCCTTCGGGCAAGGGCCAGTCCACCACGCGCGATGCGTGCGATGCGAGGTACAGCGCACGCCTGCCGGTCACGGGATTCCTGCGCACGAGCGGCTGCACCACGCCACGCAGGCGCTCCTCTTCCTCGGACGTGAACTCGAAGCCCAGGATCTGCCGCGAATAGGCAATCGAATGATGGACCCGCAGCGGCTCGCAGGTGGCCTGCAGCTCGGGTGACAGCGCATCCCAGGCCGCGCGCATGTCGGCGAATTCGGTGTCCGCGCCGGCCGGCGGCACCACTCGCGCGGACAGCATCGAGTAGCGCCCGGGCGGGTCGACGAAGGACGCGTCGGTGTGCCACAGGCGGTTTGCGAGTCCGTAATGCCGGCGCCGATCGTCGGGTGGCAGCAGATCGCCGCGCTCGTCGACGTTCGAGATATCGGTCAGCGCCTCGTTGCCGAAACGGTTCGCGCCGAGCGCCGCGGCGCCGGTCTTCGCATGCAGGCTGCCGTCCAGGCGTTGCGCGAATGCCAGCTGCGTCGTGTCGTCCAGCCGCTGCTCACGAAAGACCAGGACGGCGTGCCGGTGCATGCCCTGCCGGATGGCTTCCAGCACATCCGGCACATCGAGCGTCGCAAGGTCCACCGGCTCGGCCTCGGCGGCGGACAGTGGATGCAGGGAGCGGAAACGGAGTGCCATGGTCACCTCGTCGTGGTCAGCGTGCGCCACGCCCAGCATAGGTCAGGGCGAGCGCGGAAGGACACCGGCCCACGCTCACAGCGCCTTGCGGAATTCCGCCAGCGCGTAGTCGATGAGCGCGTCCAGCCGCGCCTTCAGTTTCGGTGACATCGCGATCAGTCGCGAGCGCCGGTCGTCGGGATTCTCGACCTCCAGCAGATAGCCTTCCTGCAGCGCACGGTTCAGGTACTTCATCGCCGTCTGCGGGCTCAAAGACTGCATGAAGCCATAGGCTTCGGTTCGCGGCACCGGCCGGCCGTCGCGCAACCACATCTCGGTGAACAGCGCGGAGTAGTGCAGATCGAAGAAATCTCCGTCGTCGAAGCTCGCCGCCCAGTGCCGGTCGAGCTTGCGCAGCGCCCCCACGAAGGCGACCTGCTCGTCCCGCCTGCTGCTCACGACCGCGTCCTCACATGGCCTCTCCTGCACCGGGGCGGGGCGGCGTCCCGGGCGCACGGGCGCTCGCGGTGCACACGCCGCGCGGAGCCCGGCGGAGGTTCGTTCCGGCCGTGCGTCGCAAGTGTTTGATCGTTATCGGGTCCATCCGGTTTTTATAGCAGGGCGTCGGTATCGGCAGGAAAATTGCTTTCATATTTATATATAAATTTACCTGTTTATGCGAGGCCTCGATGAGTATGCCCCTCACGCTGAGCCGGCTGATGCGCGATGAAGCCGGCACCCTGCCCAATCTGCTCGCGCTCACCTACGCGGTGGGCGGTCACCTGGCGGGGCTTGCCCTGCTGACCGTGACCAGCCCCGGCCTGAATGCGCTCGGCGTGCTGCTGACGATGCATTCGATGGTGATCGCCGCCTATCTCATCCACGAGGCGGCGCACATGACGCTCTTCCTCGAGCAGCGCCACAACCGGTACACCGGTGAGCTGATGGCCTGGATCTGCGGTGCGTCCTATGCGTCTTTCGACCGCATCCGTCACTTCCACCTGCGGCATCACCGCGACCGCGCTGATGTCGCCCGCTTCGATTACAAGATCCTGCTGCGCCGCCTGCCGGCGCCCCTGCGCGGCGTGGTCTATGCGCTCGAATGGGCTTACGTGCCGGCGATCGAACTGCTGATGCACTACCAGTTGCTGGTGCGCCCGTTCACGAATCCGGCCGAAGCCTCGCGCCGCGCACGGGTGATCGTGGTGCTCGCGAGCCGGGTTGCACTGTTCGGCGCGCTGTACGCGATGAGTCCGCGCGCGCTCGCCTGCTACGCGCTCGCCTACCTGTTTTTCCTGACCGTGATGAACTTCTTCGATGCCTTCCACCATACCTTCGACCAGTACTTCGTCGCCGAGGACGACGAGCGGGTGTCGATGGAGGGCAAGGACCGAATCTACGAGCAGGCGAACACCTATTCCAACGTCGTGTCGGTGCGCTGGCCTTGGCTGAACCTGCTGACGCTCAATTTTGGCTACCACAACGCGCATCACCAGCGCGCCGGCACGGCGTGGCATCGCTTGCCGGCGCTCCACCGCGAGTTGTACGGCGACGATACGCACCAGCTGCTACCGCTCGGCGAACTGTTGCGCACCTTCCATCGCAACCGCCTGCGGCGGATTCTCGACGAGGACTATGGCAGCGTGGCCAGTGACGGTCGCCGCGCCGATGGCTTCGTCGGCGCCCACGCGGTGTCTTTCCTCAGCGTGGTGTGAGCGTGCAGATCGACCTCGCGGGCAAGCGGGCGCTGGTGACCGGTGCGGCGACCGGCATCGGGCGCGCCATCGCGATGGGACTTGCGCGAGCCGGCGCCGCGGTCGTCGTCAATCATCTCGGCAGCCCGGCGGCGGCCGAGGAAGTGGTTGCCGGCTGTGGCGCGCCCTCGCTGGCCGTCGAGGCCGACGTCAGTCGCGCCGCCGACGTCGAGCGCCTGCTGGCGACCACGCTGGCCGCCCTCGGTGGCATCGACATTCTCGTCAACAACGCCGCGGTCGTGCTGGTGAAGCCCTTCCTCGAGATCACCGAGGACGAATGGGAGCACGTGCTCGCGACGGATCTGAAGTCGGTGTTCCTGTGCTGTCGCGCGGCGCTGCCTGCGATGCTCGCGCAGCAGGACGGGTGCATCATCAACGTCGCATCGGAACTGGGCTACCTGGGACGCGCGCAGTACGCGCCGTATACCGCGGCCAAAGGCGGTGTGATCGCGCTGACGCGGAGCCTGGCGCGCGAGTTCGCACCGGTCGTCCGCGTCAACGGCATCGCCCCGGGCCCGACGCTCACGCCGATGCTGGAATCCGAACTCGCGCTGACCGGCGCGCTCGCGGCCGAGACCGCCATCCCTGCCGGCCGGCTTGGACGCCCTGAGGAAATCGCCGCCACCGCCGTGTTCCTGGCCTCGACGCACGCCGCGTTCTACCACGGCGAAATGCTGAGTCCGAACGGCGGCGCGCTGATGCGCTGAACGCCCCCGAATTTGCACCCTGATGCGGCCCCGGGCCGGGAGATGAACGAGCATGCGTGAAGTGATGATGGCCCGCCTGTCGTGGCAGGCGTATGCAGAGCGGCTGGCGGCCGGCGCGACCCTGTTCGTGCCGATTGGCGCCCTGGAACAGCATGGTCCGCACCTGCCGCTCGGCGTCGATGCGCTGCTCGCGACCGACGTTGCGGTCGACGTCGCGGGGCGCGTCGGCGGCCTGGTCGCGGCGCCGATCAACTACGGTTACAAGTCGCAGGCGCGCTGTGGCGGCGGGCAATGCTTTCCCGGCACGACGAGCCTGGACGGCGGCACGCTCGTGGCGCTGGTGGTGGACGTCATCCGCGAACTGGCGCGCCACGGCGCGCGCAGCGTTGTGCTGGTCGATGGACACTACGAGAACCAGTGGTTCCTGACCGAAGCCTGCGAACTCGCGTTGCGTGAACCCGGCGTGAAAGAGGCCCGGCTGCGCGTGCTGCGCACCGAATACTGGGAGTTCTGCGGCACGGAGGTTCTCGATCCGATGTTCCCGGGTGGCTTCCCGGGTTTCGCCCTCGAGCACGCCGCGCTGATCGAGACGTCGATGATGCTGCACCTCCATCCCGAACTCGTGCGCATGGATCTCGTGCCGGATGACGGGCCGGCAAATTTCGAATGCTATGACGTCTATCCCCAGGACGGCCGCGGCGTGCCGCCTTCGGGCGTGCTCGCCTCCGCACTCGGTGCCAGCGCCGCCCACGGCCAGACGATCTTCGAGGCGATCTGCGCGGGTCTCGCGGCTGCCGTGCGACGGGAGTTCGGCGCGCCTGCCGGTCCCTAGCGACCGGGCGGCTGGGTCTACCGCTGTTGCAGGGGGTGTGTTGCCACCGAGGACCCGGCTCACACCGCGGCTGATTGATTGGGACCGTGTGTGCGCCAGCCCAACAGGCCTGAAGCAAGTGCGTTACCCCGCATCATCAAAGATGTTCGCCTCTCCCGCCCCGGGAGAGGTGAAGAGCGGTCGACCGCTCGACAAGCCTCTTTCACAAACGCTGACGACACTTCCCGCGTCAGCCCAACGGGCATGCGGCGCGTGTCCTCTCCGCTCAGAAGCCGAGCGAAAGCTGGCCGCCGCGTTCGAGGGCGAGCAGGGCCTGCTTGCGATGCAGGCCGCCGGCGTAGCCGGTGAGCTCCCCCTGGCTGCCGATGACGCGATGGCAGGGCACGACGATGCCGATCGGATTGCGGCCGTTCGCGGCCCCTACCGCGCGCGAGGCCAGCGGACTGTCCAGGTGCTGCGCGATTTCGCCATAGGTGGTCGTCGCGCCGTAAGGGATTTCCAGCAGCGCGCGCCAGACCCGCTGCTGGAAGGGCGTGCCCATGGGCGCGAGGGGCAGTTCGAAACGCTGCCGCGTGCCGGTGAAATACTCTTCCAGCTGGCGCTGCGTTTCGACGAGCACGGGCAGCGTCGGTTCGTGGTACCAGTCTCCGTCGCGCGCCGGCAGATATTTCTGGTCGATGAAATGCAGGCCCGTGAGTTGTTCGCCGTCGGCAACCAGCAGCAGGTCGCCGAGCGGTGAGGAACACAGCTCGTAGCACTTCACGCGAGTCGTCGCCACAGGTGCATCACCGCATAGGCTCGCCACGGGCGCCACGGCTCGGCGAGCTCGAGCACCCGGCGGGGATTGCGCTCCGCCAGTGACTTCATCACGCCGTAATCCGTGTGCGGAAACGCGTCGCGCGCGGCCAGGGCACGCATCGCGATGTACTGCGCCGTCCACTCGCCGATGCCGGGCAGCGCTTTCAGGGCCTGCACCGAGGCAACGAGCGGGGCGCCGGGCTCGAGCACCAGGCGACCGCTGGCCATCGCGTCTGCGATGCCGAGGATGCTGCGCGCGCGCGCGCCGATGATCCCGAGTGACGCGATGGCGTCGACCGACTGCGCGGCCACGGTGGCCGCGGACGGGAACAGGCGGTCCAGTGCGCTGAACGGTGTCGCGATCGGCGTGCCGAACGCCGCGGTGAAACGCGCGGCGAGCGTGCGTGCCGCCTTGACGGTGATCTGCTGCCCGAGCACCGCGCGCACCGCAAGTTCGAAGGCATCGAAGGCGCCAGGCAGGCGCAGGCCCGGCTCGTCCGCCGCGAGTTCGCCCAGCGCGGCGCTGACTTCGAGCGGATCGAGCGCAAGATCGAACACGTGACGCACGCGGGACAGCACCTGCGGCAGGGCCGGCAGCAGCGTCAGCGCGACGGTGACGCGCAGCGCACAGGCGGTCGGGGTCTCGGCAATCTCGATCCAGCCCCTGTGCTCGGCGTCGTCGCCGTGCACGCGCAGCGTGCGCCGGTAGCAGCCGGCATCGATGCTTTCGGCGCCGTCGATCGTGCGCCCGCCGAGAAAGCCGAGCAGGCGGTGCCAGGCATAGGGTGGCTGGTAGGCCAGATCGAGTTCGACGCGGTCTGGCGCCCGTGGCGCGCGCAGGTGTTCACGCGGGTTTGGTCCGTGGCGCCGCGCCAGCGCGGCATCGAGCGCATGCGCATCGGCGAAGCCGGTGGCCTGCGCGACGACGGCGGCCGGCAGGCCACTGTCGGCGAACAGGCGACTCGCAAGCTGCAGCGCGTGCACATTCGCATATTGCGGCGGCGTGACGCCGAAGCGCGCGCGGAAGGCTTCCGTGAGCGCGGCTTCATCGACGCCGAGCTGCGCCGCCACTCGCGCCGTGTCAGGACGTGCTTCCGCCGTCGTCAGCAGCGCGAGGGCCCGCTGCGCGAGCCGTCCGGCATCGTCGGATACGGGCTGCTGCGGTACCAGCAGTGGCCGGCACTGCGGACAGGGTGACAGGCCCTCCACCTCGGCCGCCGCCGCGCTCTTGTAAAATTTACGCGGCGTATCGGGGATTGCGACACGCTCGCAGCGTGGCCGGCAGTAATCCCCGTCCGCCCGTGCAAGGACGCCATCGACTGATGCCTGCGGGGCGGACGGCGCTGGTTCCGAATCGGATCTCATGCAGCCATAATAGCTGCGGAAACCCCAGTGCAAGCAAATCGCCGGCCGCGCATTGTCCGGCCGAGTCCTGCAGACACGCTGAAGACGATCCGCTCTCACCTGAAGCCGCACCGATGCGCGAACGATCGCCGGACCCTGCGCACATCATCCGCCGCCATGCAGCGTTCATCGAGAGCGATGTGGTGATTGCGCTGTCGACGCGTGACGCCCTGTTGCGCTCGCAGGTCGCCATGGGCCGCGGCTGCCGGACATCCCTGTCAGGCCGACGAGTCCACGTCCTGATCGGCCGCGTGCAGTCCACTCCCTTCCTCACCGCGCTCGAGCAATCGCGTGAGGTCGCCGTGGTGTTCGGGCGCCCGGTCGATCATCGAGCGCTCCAGCTGAAGGGGCGCGATGCCGTCATCACCGCGCCGGCGCGCGGCGACCCGAAGTTCGCGGCGCGCTATCGCGAGCTGCTCGCGGATCACTTCATCCCGCTCGGCTTCCCCCGGGAGCACACGTATACCTACCTTGGCCCGGCTGACGAAGCCCTGGTCGTGGTTTCGTTCACGCCGACAGCCGCCTACGACCAGACGCCAGGCCCGCATGCCGGCGAAGCCCTTCCCTGAGATGCGCCCGCTCGCGCTGCCCGACATCAGGCATTGCCTCGACGGCGACCGACCCTCGGTGATCGGCACCTGCGCCGCGGACGGCACGCCCAACGTCAGCGTGATCTCGGATGTCCGCTACATCGATGAATCGCACGTTGCGCTGTCCTTCCAGTTCTTCAACAAGACCCACGCGAACATCCGCGCGAACCCGCAGGCACTCCTGCAGGTGGCGGACCCGCACCGGGGCGCGCGCTATCACCTGAACCTGCGTTATCTGCGCACCGAAACCGAAGGTCCACTGTTCGAGGCGATGAAAGCCAAGCTCGCCGGCATCGCCTCGCATGTCGGGATGACGGACGTGTACCGGCTGCGCGGCGCGGACGTCTATGCCGTGCTCGACGTCCACTGTGTCGTCGGTGAACCGGCGGCACAGCCGCGTGGCGACGCGCTGCTGTCGTCACTGCGCGCGGGCCTGCCTCAGCTGCGCAACGTCGCCGATTTCACTGAACTCATCGATCTGTCGTTGCTGCTGGCAACGCGGCTCGGTTTCGCGCAGTGCATGCTGCTGTCGGCCGACGAGCAGCGCAGGCGCCTGTTCACCGTTGGCAGCGTCGGCTATCCGGCAACCGGCATCGGCGCCGAAATCGCCTATGGCGCCGGCGTCATCGGCGTCGCCGCGCGCGAACGCGTGCCGATTCGCATCACGCACATGGCGCGTGACTATCTCTATGGAAGCGTCGTGCGCGAACAGCTTCGGGCGGCGGGAGACCCGGGGCTGGCGCGAGAGATCCCGTTGCCCGGTCTTGCCGATTCGCGCAGCCAGCTTGCGATGCCCATCGTCGGCGATGGACGCCTGCTCGCCGTGCTCTACGTCGAGAGCCCCGTCGACGGCGGGATTTCGCAGGTCGACGAAGAAGCCTGCGCCGTGCTCGCCGATCAGTTCGCCGACAGCTGGCTGCGCCTGTCGTCACTCGAACAGCAGGTCGTGGACGATCCCGCTGAGGCGGCAGCAAAGTCGGCCGTCGAGGGCGAACCCTTGCTCGTCAGCCACGATCCGTCCGACCACAGCGTGTTCATCGACAACGAGTACCTCATCAAGGGCGTGGCCGGTGCGGTGCTGTGGCGGATGCTCGGTGACTTCGTCGGATCGCAGCGCGTGGTGTTCACGAATCGCGAACTGCGCCGCGATCCGCGTCTTGGCCTGCCCGAGATTGCCGACAACCTCGAAGCGCGGCTCGTGCTGCTGCAGCGGCGGTTGGCGGAGCGTCGTCCGGGACTGCTGCTGACGAAGATCGGGCGTGGCCGTCACCAGCTGCACGTCGACCGTCCGCTGCGCCTGCGCATCCTCTAGTTTTGCCGGCGAGGCGGTCGGCGCCTGTATCGGCACAGCGCCGGACGGGCCGATGGCGCCGCGCGTCACGGTGCCGGCTTGCTCGCGACAGGCGTCGCCAGCATGGTGGGCGCAACGGGCGTCATCACGATCACCGGTGTCGCCACGACCTCGCCTGGCAGCACATAGGCCGGCGCGGGAATGCCCGCCGCGCCCAGGCTTCGCGTATAGCGATAGACGGCGATCAGATCGCGTTCGGTCATCGCCTGGAGTGCGGGCGCGGGCATCGGCGGGCGCATCGGGGAACGCGCGCGCGCCAGCCATTGCGCCTCGTTCAGTTCGCTTGCCAGCAGGCGGAGGTTGGTCGGGTAGGTGGTGCCCCATGGGCCCTGGAAGCCGATGGTGTCGCCGGTCAGCCACGCCTGCTCGGGCACCTTGCCGCCGGACGGCGCAAAGCCGGCCGTATGGCAGTCGTTGCAGCCGCCGATGCTGACGAGATAACGGCCGCGTTCGATGTCCGCTTGGCTCGCGGCTGGCTCGGCGGCCGTGCCCGCGCGGGCGTGCAGCAGGCACACGGCGACCAACGCGATCAGTACTGCATTCCTGTTCATTGCTTTCTCCCGTCGATTTCGATGTCCGCGCCGGCCGTGGCAGTGCGTGAGGCCTGCGCGAGGAGAAGACTAGGCGAAGGCGCGCCCGGTGGTTCTTAAGAGTTCAGTAAGCGAATCTTAAAAATTGCTTAATCGAAGCAGGCGAGCGAAAGCAGCGAATTCGTGCGCTGGGTCAGCTCCCGCGCGGCTTTGCGCGATGCGTCGCGGTGGCGGTCCAGGGATCGTCCGGCCACGGATGCCTGGGATAGCGCCCCTTCAGCTCCTTCTTCACTTCGGGATAGGTGCGTTCCCAGAAGCCCCGCAGATCCTGCGTGACCTGGATCGGGATCTGACGCGGGGACAGCAGGTGCAACAGGATGGGCACGCGGCCGCGTGCGATGCGCGGCGTGTCCGCCAGACCGAACATCTCCTGCAGCTTGACCGCGAGCACCGGTGCCTGGCCGATCGTGTAGCTCAGCTTGCGGCGCATGCCGCTCGGTACCGCGACCTCCGCGGGGGCGTGTTCGTCGACGGCGCGCGCCTGGGCGTAATCGAGCCGCGCGTGCAGGACCGTGGAGAATTCGCTGGCGTCGATTTCACCGATGCGCAGCTTGCGCGAGGTCAGCGCCGGGAGCCAGTCGTCGAGTGTCGCGCCCAGTGCGGCGTCGTCGATGTCGGGCAAGCCGAGTTCCGGGCACCATGCGCGCAGGCAGCACACGCGCGCCTGCCACTCGCGCAGCGCGGGTGTCCACGGCAGGCAGTCGAGTCCGAGCTGGCGGATGCCGTCGGCGAGCATCGCCGCGGTGTCGGCGCCGCGCTCGGTCTGCACGGTGCGCTGGTCGAGCACGATACCCGCGAAGCGTCGCGCGCTCTGCGTTTCGACCGCGCGGGTCTCGCGGTTGAAACGCAGCTCCCGCCGGGTGACGAAATGAGCCGGGTAGGCCTTTTCGAGCAGCGCCGGGTCGAGCGGCGCGGCACGCTGGACCAGGCTGTCCCGTTCGTCGTAGCGGATCTCGGCGATGGCGAGCCAGGGTTCACCTGTCAGCGTCGACTCGTGCAGCAACTGCGCGCCGCGGCCGTTGCTCAACTGGTAGCGTCGAGGATTCACGTCGTCGCGCCGCGCGATGCGATCGGGGTAGGCGAGCGCGAGCACGTCGCCGACGTCGTGCGACGACGCGACGTGTGAGTCGTCGTCGTCGACCCCCAGCCGGCGGCGCCACTGGCGGGCGGCCTGCTCCAGCGCGGCCAGCGCGCCGCGATCCACGGGCTCACGGCCGCCACGCCCCGCGCGCTGGGCCCGTAGTGCGGCAACGCGTGGGCGCAGGTCGTCGTTGCGGGCGGCTTCCCCGCGCAGCGGATCACGACCATCGAGCAGCGCCGCGACGTCGCAGGCCAGGCCCTTGAGCGGCGCGGGGGCGCGCAGCATCGCGTTCGCGAGCCGCGGATGCACGCCGAACGCGAGCAGCCGCTTGCCGTGCGCGGTGACGTGTCCCGCGTCGTCCAGCGCGTCCAGTGCGCGGAGCAGGTCGCGCGCCTGTGCGAGCGCGCCGGGCGGCGGAGGATCGGGCAGACGCAGGGTTTCGTTGCCCCAGGTCTTCACTTCCAGCAGGAAGGCCGCAAGGTCCACGCGCTGGAGCTCCGGTCGCGTCGCGGGATCGAGGCGCTGGCTTTCCGGCCAGAGTCGATAGCACCTGCCGGGCGCGACGCGTCCCGCGCGCCCGGCGCGCTGCGTCGCCGACGACTGCGGGATCAGCACGGTCTCCAGTCGGCTCATGCCGCTCGCCGCATCGAAGCGCGGCTCGCGTGCGAGGCCACTGTCGACGACGGCGCGCACGTTGGGCAACGTGACGCTCGATTCGGCGACGTTGGTCGCGAGCACGATCTGGCGGCCCGCGTGCGCTTCGAGGATGCGCGCCTGCTCGGCCAGCGACAGCTCGCCGTGCAGGGCCTCCACCTCGACGCCAAGGTCACCCAGCAGCCGCCGTGCGCGCTCGATTTCGCGCTTGCCAGGCAGGAAGCACAGCACGTCGCCATCGGTCTCCGCTAGCGCGAGCTGCACGGCGCGCCGCAGCTGCTGGTCCGGCAGCTCGCGCGGCCTGAGCGCGACGTGCTCGATGTCGACCGGATGACTGCGGCCGGCCGAGGTCAGGCGGGGCGCGTCGAGGAAGCGCGCGAGGCGCTCGCCGTCCAGCGTCGCCGACATCACCAGCAGCCGCAGATCCGGCCGCAGGCCTGCCTGCACGTCGAGGCACAGCGCAAGCCCGATATCGCTCGCGAGATGCCGTTCGTGGAATTCGTCGAAGATGACGGCGTCGACGCCGTCGAGCATCGGGTCGTCCTGCAGCAGTCGCGTCAGGATCCCTTCGGTGACTATCTCGATGCGCGTGCGCGCCGAAAGCTTGCGTTCGAAACGGATGCGGTAACCGACGGTGTCGCCGACCGCCTCGCCGAGTTGCGCCGCCATGAAGCCGGCCGCCGCGCGCGCCGCGATGCGCCGTGGCTCCAGCATCAGGATGCGGCCGCGGCACCACGGCGCCGACAGCAGCGCCAGCGGCACCTGCGTGGTCTTGCCCGCGCCCGGCGGCGCCTCTAGCACGAGACGCGGGTGGGCGGCGAGTCCGGCGAGCAGCGCGGGCAGGGTGTCTTGAATCGGAAAGCGGGGGGCGGTAGACATCGTGGACGCTGGGCCGGCGGCGGGGCCGCGGAGGGCGCATTCTGCGAGCCGCCGCGGCAATTGCCAACCACGGCGCGCGGGTGCCGCAGTCACGGGGCGTCGCGGGCCCCGTGACTGCGCGGGCCTCAGGCCGCGATGCCGGGCGCCACGCCGAGCTGCTGGTTCACCGCCGAGAGGATCGCGCGCAGCGAGGCCTCGACGATATCGCTGCTGCGGCCGACGCCACAGTAACGCTGGCCGTCGACGTTGAGCTGCACATAGGCCACCGCATCGGCGCCGGCGCCCGCGCTCGAACTCAGCGTGTGTTCGCTGTACTCGAGCAGGATGATGCGCTTGGCGCTGTGCTGTTCGAGCGCGGCCACGAACGCGCCCACCACGCCGGAGGCCTTGCCGTGCAGCATCGTGGCCGCGCCGTCGCGGCTCAGGGTCGCGACGAGTCGATCCTCGTCGTGCTCGCGCGTGACCTGGTAGCCCACGAGATCCAGCGGTGCGCGCTGGCCAAGGTAGTGGCGCTCGAACAGCTCGACGATGCGCGCCGCCTCGACCTCCGTCTCCGTGATCTCGGCATGGCGTTGCACGACGCTGCTGAAGTCGATCTGCAGCCAGCGCGGCAACGCGAAGCCCGCCTGCTGCTCGAGCACGTAGGCGACGCCGCCCTTGCCGGACTGGCTGTTGATGCGGATGACCTCCTGGTAGGTGCGACCGAGATCGGTGGGGTCGATCGGGAGATACGCGACCTCCCACGGGTCGCCGTCCGTGCGCCGCGCGAGGCATTTCTTGATCGCATCCTGGTGGCTGCCCGAGAACGCGGTGAACACGAGATCGCCCGCGTAGGGATGGCGCGGATGCACCGGCAGCTGCGTGCAGGCGGTCACGCAGCGGATGATCTCGTCCATGCGGGAGAGATCGAGCTGCGGGTCGATGCCCTGGCTGTAGAGGTTCATCGCCATTGTCACGATGTCCATGTTGCCGGTGCGCTCGCCGTTGCCGAGCAGCGTGCCCTCGACGCGATCGGCGCCGGCCATCACCGCGAGTTCGGCGGCCGCCACCGCGCAGCCGCGGTCGTTGTGGGTGTGGAGGCTGACGATGATCGAATCGCGGCGCTTCACGTGGCGGCAGAACCATTCGATCTGGTCGGCATAGATGTTCGGCGTCGCCATCTCGACCGTCGACGGGAGATTGACGATGCACTTGTGCGCCGGCGTCGGCTGCCAGACGTCGAGCACCGCGTCGCAGATCTCGACCGCGTAGTCGATTTCGGTGCCGGTGAAGCTCTCCGGCGAGTACTGGAAAGTCCATTCGGTCTGCGGGTGGCGCGCGGCGAAATCCCGCACGAGCTTCGCGCCCTCGGTCGCGATGGCCTTGATGCCCTCGCGGTCGAGCCCGAATACCTGCTCGCGCTGCACCGTCGATGTCGAATTGTAGAGATGCATGATCGCGCGCTTCGCGCCGGTGAGCGCCTCGAAGGAGCGTGCGATGAGTTCGGGCCGGGCCTGCGTGAGGACCTGGACGGTGACGTCGTCCGGGATGAGCTTGCCGTCGATGAGCTTGCGCACGAAGTCGAAGTCCGGCTGCGACGCCGCCGGGAATCCGATTTCGATCTGCTTGAAGCCGACCTTCACGAGCATCTCGAACATCTGCATCTTCTGCGCGACGTTCATCGGCTCGATCAGCGCCTGGTTGCCGTCGCGCAGATCGACGCTGCACCAGGCCGGGGCGCGCGTGATGACCTGGTCGGGCCAGGTCCGGTCCTTGAGCCCAATAGGGCGGAAGGGACGATATTTACGATGGTCGAAGCTGCCCATGGTCGTGTTCTCCGTGGCTGACGCGCAGGCGTCGCGGTCGTCGGTTCAGGGTCGGCGCCGGCGGGCCGCGGGCATTCCGCAGGCGCCCCCGGCGGGCCGGTGAGTGGTGGGCAGTATAGGGAGCGGGCCTTGGTGATTGGCGCCAAAATGGCCATCGGAAAACCCCAATCGGAACTTTAATGGCTAAAATGAAATTGCTTCTTGGTGAAATTCACCAAGAAGGCCCGATGTTGATTCCGCAGATGGTTCCGCAACGCCAGGAGGCCGCATGAAGCTCGACCGCATCGACAAGCGCATCCTCGCGGTGATGCAGGCCGACGGCCGCATCACCAACCTCCAGCTCGCGGAGCAGGTCGGCCTGTCGCCGACGCCCTGCGCGCGCCGCGTGCGGCAACTGGAGGAGGCGGGGGTGATCGACCGTCACGTCACGCTGCTGAACCAGCAGAAGCTCGGCCTCAACATCACCGCGATGATCGGTATCACGATGGACCGCCACACGCCGGAGCGTTTCGAGAATTTCGAGCGCGAGGTCAGGCGTTTCCCGGAGGTGGTCGAGTGCAGCATCGTCACCGGACAGGCGGCCGACTACCTGCTGAAGGCGGTGCTGCCGGACATGACCTATTACGAGGAATTCCTGCTCGGGCGGCTGACGCGCATCGATGGCGTGACCGGCGTGCACTCGAGCTTCGTGCTGCGCAAGGTGATCGACCGGACCGAACTGCCGCTCGAGCACATCCGGTAGCGGCGGGCGCCGGCCTGGGCAGGCTGGCGAACAAAGTGGTGATTCACCAGCCTGTCAGGGCGCCGGGTCGATGCCGATACGGCCAATCCCCGGCAGCTTGAGCGCCGGGCGGCGCAGGTCGATGCCGAGCACGGCGCCGAGCAGGTTGAACTCGAGCCCCTCGTGCGCGGCGACCGAAATCCCGAGCAGGCCGGCCAGTGACAGCTGGAAGCCCGTGCCGCTGGGCGTGGGCGCCAGCAGGCGGTCCGCGCCCAGCCAGTCCTTGCCGATGGCGGTCGCCGGCAGCGACAACCTCAGGCCCGGTACTTCGCGCGCGACCCAGGCTACGAAGGTGTTGCTGTTCGGTCCCGGCCAGATCCGGTACTGGCGCGGATACGGATAACGGGCGATGGCGGCCTCGATGCGTGGAATCAGCGCCGCGGCGGCCGGCCCGCGCAAGTCCTTCAGCAGCCAGGGACGGGCGTCGTACCAGTTGCGATCGGGCAGGTCCTGCGCCGAGTCGACCACCGGTTCGTTGCCCCACAGTTTCCAGCCGAGCACCTGGTGCACCGTGTAGCTGTCCGCGTGCGGGGCCTTGGTCGCAATCCACGTATGCACCCCGAAGAGACCGCGCCAGTTGAACGCACGCGCGGCGTAGACCTGCACCACGGCCTCGGGCGTACTGGCGGGTGAAGGCGCGAGGCCGGCGGGGCTGCGATCGGCAGTGCGCCAGTCCGCATCGAAGGAGACCCCGCCGCCTGCCCAGACCAGCAGCGGGCCGGTGGCGATCGCGGTCAGCAGCAGCAGCGGCCAGCGCGCCCGGCGCAGGCCCCGCCTCATCGCCCGGTCTCCGGACCGGCCGGGCCAACGGACGAACCGGGTAGGAGGACGGCGAGGCAGAAGTGGACAGCTTGTGGACCGTAGAGCAGCGCATCGCCGCGCCGACGCTCGATTGCTTCCAGTTCAGTCCGGGGATGCGGCACGGCATCCCGTGGCGGCGGGACTCGGTATACCTGCCGCTGGACGACTTCGTCCTGCTGGAGCCGGCCTTCCGCCACGCGGCGCGCTGGTTTCACGCGCATGGCGTGACGAGGCTGGACGCTGACGCGGCCGTGCGGCTCGCCGCTGCACTGTGCGCCTGCCCGGCCAACGCGGTGGCTGGCCGCGGCGCCGCCCTGGCGGCAGTGCTTGGCGCCTGGATTGCCGCGCACGCCACGGACGGGCTCACCATCGAACGCGCGTGAGGCGCGCAATCCGTCATTGCCGCGTGCGCGTGGACGGCGGGAGATCGCGCGGTGGCGTGAACATGCGGCCGACATCCACGGCATCGAAGCGATACTGCATCCCGCAGAAATCACAGCCCACCTCCACCAGGTCGCGCTCGGTGATGATGTCCTCGATTTCCTCCCGCCCGAGGCCGACGAGCATCGCGGTGACCCGCTCGCGTGAACAGGAGCAGTGGAAGCGCGTGCGCAGCGGGTCGAAGCGCCGCAACGACTCTTCCCAGAACAGTCGCCGCAGGATGGTTTCTTCGTCGAGGTTCAGCAGCTCTTCGCGGCTCAAGGTCGCGGCCAGCATGGCAATCCGGTTGAAGTCCTCGTTCCTGCCGATTTGATCCTCGTTGCCGTCGCCGCCGAGGTTGCCGGCGCCGCTCATTGGCATCCGCTGCAGCAGCAGGCCGGCCGCGACCTCGTCGTTGGCCGCAAGCACGAGGCGCGTGTCGAGCTGTTCCGACTGCAGCATGTAGTGTTCGAGCACCGAGGACAGCGCGTCCAACGGCTGCCTGAAGTCGTCGTGCAGCGGGACGACGCCCTGGTAGGCCTGGGTGCCGGGCGCGCGATCCTTCGGGTCCAGCGTGATTGCGCAACGGCCTGCGCCAGCGACGTTGACCATCGCCGCAAGCCCTGCGTCGTCGGCGATGTCGCCGACGACCTTGGCGGTGGCGCGGAAGCTGAGATCCGAGCGCACCTCGGCAATCGCGAGCTTCAGCGGGCCATCGCCGTGCAGCTGCAGGACCAGCGCCCCGTCGAACTTGATGCTCGACTGCATCAGCAGGCCCGCGGCCGCCATCTCGCCCATCAGCGCGCGCACCGGCGCCGGAAAAGCGCCCACGGCGGCGCGTCGGCGCAGCGCTTCTCGCCAGTCCGCGCCGAGGCGGACGATGGCGCCGCGCACTGGCAGGCCTTCGAACAGGAACTTGTGCAGGAAGCTTTGATTCAAGACGGGTAATCCGGAGTGGAGCGAAGGCCCATTATCGCCCAAGGCGCTCCCGACGGGGGGCTGGCAGGTCGCGGCAGGCACCCGCTGTATCATCACGTCACACACGAACCGGGAGGAGGCTGAAATGCTGACTGGTCTGATGGCCCTTACCGCCGCCGCCTGGTTCGCCGGTGCGGCCTTCTACATCAACGTTGCCGAACAGCCCGCACGCATGTCACTCGACCCCGGCGCCCTGCTGGCGCAGTGGAAGCCCAGCTACCGGCGCGGCTTCGCGATGCAGGCGACGCTCGCCGTGCTGTCGGGCGCGCTGGGACTGGCCAGCGCATGGCGCACGGGCGATCCGCGCTGGTTGCCGGGGGCATTGCTGATGCTCGCGAACTGGCCCTGGACCCTGTTCGTCATCATGCCGACGAACAGGCGCCTGCTCGCGACCCCGCCAGACGCCGCCGACGGCGGCACGCGTGAGCTCATCGCCAGATGGGCCAGGCTGCATGCCGTGCGCACTGCGCTCGGCCTCACGGCCTGTGCCTGTTACCTGTATGTGCTCGGCTGAACGCGGGCGTCGCGGTCGACTCAGTCGCGCGGGCGCCGGCCAGAGGCCAGCACCACGCTGACCGAGTTGGTGTTCGGGTCGAACATCACCTCGGCCTCACCGCGTTCGAGCTGGCGCATCACCTGCCGGACCTTCTCGTCGAGGGAGACTTCGTGCTCGCCGTAATCCGTGCCTTCGCGCAGCACGAAGGACTCGACGAGGCCACGCAGCGCAGGCGCCGAGATCTCGCGGTAAGGCACGGGGACCGGCGGTTCGGGGGCGCCGCCATCGTTCGGGTCGCTGTCGCTCATGCGCGCATTATGCCTGCCTGCGGGGCGTCGGCAGGCGTGCATCGCGGTTACGATAAGGGCCGGCTGACCGAGGAATGACCACGATGACCGCCGTGCTGAAGGCCGCCGATCTCGGCGTGACGCTGCCGTCCCTGCCGCTCGACCGCAGATACGATCCCCGCTATGGCGAGGCGGTAGCCATCTCCCCGCTGATTCGGCGCGTGCTCGCATCGAATCCGGGCCCGTTCACGTTCCATGGCACCGGCACCTACATCGTCGGCCATGGGCGGGTGGCCGTGATCGATCCCGGTCCCCTGCTCGAGGCGCACGTCGACGCGCTGTGCCGCGTCCTCGATGGGGAGACGGTGACCCACATCCTCGTCACGCACACCCACAACGATCACTCGCCGGCGGCGCTGCCGCTGCAGCGCGTAACGGGCGCCCCGACCTTCGCCTTCGGATCCCACGGCGCGGGCAAACGCAGCGCCGGCATCGCGGTCGAGGAGGGCGGCGACATGGCGTTCGTGCCGGACATCCTGCTTGCCGATGGCGAGACCATCGCCGGCGACGGCTGGACCCTCGATTGCGTCTACACGCCTGGCCACACCTCGAACCACCTGTGCTTCGCCCTGCGCGAAGAGAGTTGCCTGTTCAGCGGGGATCACGTCATGGGCTGGTCGACGACCGTGATCGTGCCGCCCGACGGCGACATGGCGCAGTACCTCGCGAGCCTGTCGCGGCTGCAGCGGCGCGACGACCGGCGCTACTACCCGACCCATGGCAGCCCCATCGACGCGCCGGCCGTCTTCCTGGCCCGCCTCGTCGAGCACCGGCACGCCCGCGAACGCCAGATCGACGCCTGCCTCGCGCGCGGCATCGTGCGGATCCACGACATGGTGCGCGTGATTTATTCGGAGGTCGAAACCCGCCTCCATCCGGCGGCGGCGATGTCAGTGCTTGCCCATCTCCAGCACATGGTCGCCAGCGGCAGGGTACGGGTCGACGGTGGCGCGACGCTGGAGGCGGTCTACCGGCCTGCCTGAGCCGCGGACGCCGGGACGACGATGAACCCGTCCCCGGCGTCACCGTAGGCGCTGAAGCGCGCTTGCGCGAAGCGCTGCGCGGCGAGCGCGCACAACGCGGCGTCGACCATGTCGATGGTCGCCAGTGGTCGGGTGTCGATGCCGGCATCCTCGAGCAGTGCGCGGCGCCGCACGCGCTTGTCGCGGGCCGGCACGCGCACCCCTGCGAGCGCGCAGGCGATTGCCTGCGGGAAGGTTTCGAAACACTGGCCGGCCGGTGCCGGCGCGCCGCCCGAATAGAGCATGTAGTGGCGCGTGAGCAGGCCGAACAGGCGTTCGCCGTTCAGCATCCAACCGTACCAGTCCTTCGGGTGCGCGATGGCCGCCGCGCGCGTGGGGCTCGCGAAGCAGGGGATGCCGGCCGCCAGCAGCGCCCGTTCCGCCGGGCGCATGCGGCCGTCCCTGCTCCAGCCGCACGGCGCATCGACACCGACGTGACGGGCGCCAATCGCCACACACCAGTTGGCGACGGCCGCAGGGTCCGGTGAAGTGAAGACGTCCACGAGCGCGCCATCGGCGAGCGCCACGGCGTGAAAACCCTTGCGCGCGCCGCCGACGTCGACGCCGGCGACGATCAGTCCCTGTCCCGCGCGTGCTGCCATGGGTCGATTGCCGGGCCCGTCGCGTTGCGTTCGGCGATGTACCAGGCTTCCACTTTCTGCCGCGCCCACGGCGTCCGGCGCAGGAAGGTGAGGCTGGATTTCAGCGACGGATCGAACTGGAAGCAGCGGATCGGGATGCGTCGCGCCATCTCGGCCCAGCCGTATTTCGCCTGCAGTTCCGTCACGATGGTCGCCAGGGTCACGCCGTGCAGCGGATCGCGGGATGGATGCATGGTCGGCGCCTGGGTCTGGGGTTCGCGGGAAGTCTGTCGGGATGATTTTTTCCGCACATCCTAGCGCTTCCGGTGTGCATTGCGACATCGGCGGCGGGAAGTTGCGCTGCTCGACGGCGCTGCCGCTTTGGTCTAGAAAGTAAGACACAACACGGTGAGCCGGGTGTTCGAGCCTGGCCGCAAGAGGGGGCTTCAGCATGCAGGAACCGGGGCCGGGCTCCACCAACGGTCCAGTGGCCAGCGGCCGCGTGCCGCGCGAGGCGGTCACCTCCATCGTTCCGCCGGTCAACGTGGTGGGATTCGCTGCACCGTTCCGCTGGTTGCGCCTCGGGTGCGCGGACTTTCGCGCCGCGGGTGTCGCCAGCGTCTTCTACGGCATCGTCTTCGCGTGCATGGGCCGTGTCCTGAGCTACGTGTTCAGCCATGCCTACGAGTACGTGTGGGCGCTGACGAGCGGCTTCATGCTCGTCGGGCCTTTCCTTGCGCTGGGCCTCTACGATTTGTCGCGTCGCCGCGAGCAGGGCAAGCCGCTGCTCCTTGCGCCGACGCTGACCGCCTGGCGCCCCAACGTCAGTTCACTGGGTGTATTCGGGCTGGTGCTGGGGGTGTTGCTGCTGTTGTGGTCGCGCGCTTCCCTGGTCGTCATCGCAGTGTCGTTCCCGGACCAGATGCCGACGTTCGAGCGCTTCATGCGGGAGGTCCTCGCGGCCGAGCACCTGCAGTTCCTCGCCGTGTACTGCGCGGTCGGCGGCGTGTTCGCGAGCCTGGTCTTCGCGACCTCGGTGGTGTCGGTGCCGATGATGCTCGATCGCGACGAGACCGACGGTATCGTCGCCGCGCTGACCAGCGTGCGCAGCTGCGCCGAGAATACGGGAGTGATGCTGCTGTGGGGCTGTCTCATCACCGTGCTCACCGCACTCGGTTTCGCCCTGTTCCATCTCGGACTGATCGTCGTCGTGCCGGTCATCGGCCACGCGACCTGGCATGCGTACAGGGAAATCGTGGCGGCGCCGGGTCGTCCTGAGACAGGTGGCCCGCAAGATCAGGGATGAGAAGGTGCTCGTCGCCGAGTACCAGCGCGCGCCCCACGCCAACCTCGAATGCGCACCCTCAGCCGCGCGTGCGCAGCTGCTCGAACACTTTCGCGTAGCGGTGCACGCGGTCGAGGTAATGCTGCAGCGGGTGGTCCCCGCAGCGCTGGCCCGGATAAGCCCTGAGCCCGTGTGCCGCGAATTTGGCGCCCGCGCCTGCGCCGCACAGGTGGGTGACGACCGCGAGATCCTGCTTCTGCCTAAGGCTGGCGCGCGTGATGCCCTTGCGCGCGAGCGTTTCGTGGACACGGCGATCGAGGTTCGCGGCGGTCAGCTCCACCGCGTGCGAGGGCAGCACGCGGGTATACAAATCGTTGAACCAGCAGCTGTCCCAGTCGTGCCAGGGGCCATCCGCCGTGACGCGGTGCCTGCGGATGCAGTAGCGCCGCGCTTCCTCGAAGGTGCCATCGGTAATCTGATACATGCCGACGGCGCTCGAGGCCGGCCGGTAGATTTCGAACGGGTTCAGCGACCACGACCACCGCCAGTAAGTACGCGCCACCGGATTACCCGACGCCTCCGACTGCGCGAGGGCGGCGAGCAGTTCGGGCGTCATCAGCGGCGTCGAGTGAGCCTCGAACAAGGGCGCGTAGGTGGCCCAGGTTTCGGCCGGCGTCTTGAACAGGGTGTCACTGACCGGGAAGAACAATTCCGACGGCTTGCGTGCGACCTGGTAGACCCAGTTCGAAGCGGGGAGCAACACCGCCAGCAGCATCAGGATGAGCGTCGCCTGCACGAAGCCCGGCGCACGCCACAGCAGGTGCAGCGCGCGCCGCATGCGCTTCAAGCGCCCGTCCATTTGTGCGACGGCGCGGATACGCTCGCGGCCGGGTTTGCGGCTGGTGCCGGCGCGCGCGCCCGGTGTTGCGGGTTTGTTCCTTGCTTTCGTCGCGGCGGCTACCGATGCCTTGCGCAGCGCGTCACCCCGGGGCGGGATCCTGTTTGGTCGCGCTGGTCGTTCCCTCACCTGCCCGGGGGATTCTGGTGGCGGCCCGGGAGGCCTCTTCGCGGTGGGCCTGCGTGCGCGGGGTGGGCGGGACATGCCCGCAAGCTTAACGGACTTCGCCGCGCGCGGGCATCGGGCGCGGAATTGCGGCCTGGCATGGCGACGCGGCCACGCCGCGCCGCGCGGGGGGCGTTTAAAAAAAAGGCCGACGGGGCCGTGATGGCGCCGCGTCGGCCGCAGTGACGATGGAAACTAGAATGCTATTTCGACGCCGCCCTGGACCAGCAGCGGCATGCCGACGCGGATGCCGCGCGTGCGGTCGACGATGTAGTCGCGGTCCATCAGGTTCTTCGCCGTCAGGAACAGCGTCGCGTCGTATTTCTTCACGGGGTAGCTCGCGGCGACGTTGAAGATGGTGTAGGACTTGAGCTTGCCGACCTGGCCGTTGCCGTTGAGCGGCGCGAGCTCGGTGTTTGCGAAGTCGGCGTACTGTTCGTCCGTGTAGACCGCCTCGAGGCGCAGGTCGAAGCCCGAGCCGTGGGTGTAGCCAACGGTCGTCGTCGCCAGATGCTCCGGCGCATAGGGCAGGCGGTTGCCTTCGCGCGAACCGGCGACCACGCGGCCGGTGGCGACCTCGGTCACCGGCGTTTCCTGGTCGGCGGTCGGTAGATAGGTGTAGGCAAGCTGCAGGTACCAGTTGTCCCTGGTCGCCATCAGCTGCTGGCTGTCGAGACGGCCGGAGAGTTCGAGGCCCTCGTAGAGCGTCTCGCCCTGCGCAAGCGGCGTCGAGCCGCCGGCGATCGAGCCGACCTGGATCTGGTTCTCGAAGTCGTTGCGGAACAGCGTGGCTTCAACGCTCGCGCCCGGCCGCACCAGGCTGCGCACGCCGACCTCGGCGTTCCAGCTCTTTTCCGCATCGACTTCGGTGAAGGTCGCGCTCGCAGCGCCGGCGGGCGTGACGATGAGATCTTCGACCCGCGGCGGCGCGAAGCCGCGGTGCACGCCGCCGAACAGCGTCACGTTGTCCAGCGGGTTGTAGGTCATGCCGAAGCCGGGGATGACCTCCGAGACGTCCTCATCGCCCTCGCCACCGGTCAGGTTGTTGGTCCGCGAGTTGTCGACGTACTCGACGCGCACGCCCGGCGTGACGGTGAACTGGCCGAGCAGGAAGCGGTTCTGGGCGAACATCGAGTAGGCATCGACCTCGCGTTCCTGGTTCTCCGCGATCGCGCCGCTGCGCGCGGTTGGCGTCGTTCCATTCTGCTGGATGCGATCCTGGGCTTCGTAATGTGCGCGCACGCCGGCCTGGAATTCGCTGTCCAGGCCCAGCAGCTGGTGCTTGGCGAACAGGCGCGGCTCCACGCCGTAGGTGTAATAGCTGCGCTGGCGACCCTGCACTGAATTGCAGGCATCAGGATCGACGCGCTGGCCGGCGATGCGCGCGTTGCGGAAGCCGGCGCCGCATTGGGTGTCGGTCGTGGTGCTCGACTGGCGCCACCAGTCCCGCTTGAAGTGCGTGAAGTAGACGTTCGTCGTCAGCACGAGATCGTCGTTGAACGCGAGCTCGTGGCTGGCGGATGCACCGGTACGGTCGACGTTGAAGTTGTCGTTGTCGAAGGGGTTGTAGCGATAGCCGAAGTTCCGCAACTCGGCATCGGTGATGCCCGAGTAACCGACCGAGGAATCCTCGCCGTAATAGCTCGCCTTCAGCGTGATCGCCTGGTTGCCCAGGAAGGAGTAGACGCCCTTGAAGTTGAAATCGTCGATTTCCGTCTCTTCGTTGTCGCGCGAGCCGTCACCCTGCTTGCGCATGTAATCCATCAGCATGCCCTTGCCGCCGAGGTTCAGCCGCCCGTTGAAATAGTCCCGGCTGCCGCCGGAGAGCGTAAGCCCGCCCGCGAAATCCTGCGGCGGGGTGGGCGTGACGTAGTTGATCACGCCACCGATGGTCTGCGGCCCGAACAGAATCTGCTCCGAGCCTTTCAGGATCTCGATGCTGTCGAAGCGTTCGATGGGCGGATGGTAGTAGCTCGCATTGTCGCCATAGGGCGCGTAGGCGAGGGGCAGGCCGTCCTCCAGCAGCAGGACCTTGGTCGAGCGTGTCGGGTTGAGGCCGCGCAGGCCGATGTTCGGGCGCAGGGCAAAACCTTCCTCGTCACGGACGTTCACGCCCGGCGCCTTGCGCAGCGCTTCGTTGACCGTGAACACCCGGCTCTGGCGGAGCTCTTCCTGGTCGATGATGGTCGCGGACCCGGCTATCTCGGGCAGACGGCTCGCCGAGCCGATGACCTCGACGGTCGGCAGCGCGGTAACCGGCTGGGTATCGCCAGCGGCCTGCTCGGCGAACGCGCAGGGGGCGGCGGACGCGGCACCGACTGCAAGCAGGATCGCGAGGCGCAGCGGCAGCAGGCGAAAACGAGGGAATGCGCGGGGCATGCGGGAACCTCAAAGCTTAGTGCAAATAAGAATGATTCCTATTTTGATGAAGAGGCCGGCCGCGCGCAAGCGCTTCGTGAGATTTTGAAAGGAGCCTTGGGACTGTGTCCGGTCCCAGGCCGGGAATCGCGCCGGCCGCTAACCGCGACCGTGCGCGGACCCGGGGGTTCTACTTCGAGGTGGCAACCGGCGCGGCGATTTCCCAGCCACCGCCCAGCGCGAGGTAGATGTCGATCAGCTTCTGCGCGAAGTCGATCTGCGACTGCGCGAGCTGGTCATCAATCAGCAGGAGGCTGCGCTGTGCCTCGAGTACCGTCAGGAAGTCTTCGACGCCTTCCTTGTAGCGCACCTGCGCCAGCCGCCAGGCTGCGTGGCTCGCGTCGCGCGCCGCCTGCAGCTGCGTGCGGCGGTCGCGCTCGTTCAGCCACGCGTTGACCGCGCTGTCGACCTCTTCGAGGGCATTCGTCACCGCCGCTTCGTAACGCGCCATGTCCGCTGCGGCGGCGGCATCCTGTTGCCGGATCAGGGCGTAGGTGGCCTCGCGGTCGAACAGGTTCCAGCTGACGGACGGCCCCAGCGCGAAGAACGGGGCGCCGGCGGCGTCCAGGCTCGACAGTGGCTGGGCCGCGACGCCCAGCCGCGCGCCGAAGCTGACCGACGGAAAGAGGTCGGCGGTCGCCACGCCGATGCGGGCGCTGGCGGCGGCGAGCGCCCGCTCCGCCGCCTGGATGTCCGGTCGCCGGCGCAACAGATCGGCCGGCGCGCCGAGGGCGACGAACTCTGGCACCTCGGGCAGCGGCGCGTGGCCCGAGAGCTCGGCCGACCAGCCGCCCGGCGGTCGCGCGGTGAGCGCCGCCAGCCGGTTCAATGCGGTCGTTGCGTCCGCCTGCAGGCTCGGCACGATGGCCTGGCTCGTCAGCAACTGCGTGCGCGCACGTGCGACATCGAGTTCCGTCGCCGCGCCCTCGGCGTTCAGCAGCATCACGAGTTCGAGCGTCTGCCGGCGGACCTCGACGTTCCGCCCGGCGACCTCCAGCCTCGTCTGCGCGCCCCGCAGATCGATGTAGGCGCGCGCCACGCGGCCCAGGACCGAGGTGATCACGCCGTTGCGCACCGCTTCCAGCGACCCGAGTTCCGCGCTCGCGGCCTCGATCGAGCGGCGCACGCGGCCGAAGAGGTCGACTTCCCACGACAAATCGAGCGAGAAGCTGCCGCGCGTGGCGGACGGGAGTTCGGTGTCCGGGTCGAGTTGCTGGATCAGCGCCGACGGATTGCGCGCTTCCTCGACGATGGCGTTCGCGTCCACGGTCGGCCGGCGGCGGGTGCCCTGGATATCGAGCGCCGCGCGCGCCGCCTCGACGTTCGCCATCGCGATACGCAGGTCGTAATTCGCGCCCAGCGCCGAGTCGATGAGCGCGTCGAGTCGCGCGTCCTTCAGCTCGCGCCACCAGGTGGCCGGGGGCTCGCCTGCGACCACCTGTCCGTCGGTGGCGCCTGACGACGGAAAGCCGGCCACGGCCTCGGCCGTGCTCGCCGGCGGGCCGGCGTAGTCAGGACCGACGGCCGCGCAACCGGCCAGCAGGCCGAGGCAGATGCAGCAAGCTAATACGCGCACGCTCATCACGAATTCTCCTGGGGCAGCGTCCCCCGCGGCTTGCTTCCGCGGTCGAAGTAGAGGGCCGCGCGGCGGCACACGACGTAGAACACCGGCGTGAACAGCAGGCCGAAGAAGGTCACGCCGAGCATGCCGAAGAACATCGCCGTGCCGAGCGACTGGCGCATTTCGGCGCCGGCGCCGGTCGCGAGCGCGAGCGGCACCACGCCCATGATGAAAGCGAAGGACGTCATCAGGATCGGCCGCAGCCGGGTGTGCGCAGCCCGTGCCGCCGCCTCGCCGGGGCTCAGGCCCTCGCCTTCCGCCTGGCGCGCGAACTCCACGATCAGAATCGCGTTCTTGGCCGCGAGGCCTATCAGCACGATGAACCCAACCTGCACGAGGATGTCGTTGTTCATGCCGCGGAGGTTGACGCCCGTGACCGACGCCAGCAGGCACATCGGCACGATCAGGACCACGGCGAGCGGCAGCGCCCAGCTCTCGTATAGCGCGGCGAGCACCAGGAACACGAAGGCCACGGCCAGGCCGAACGCGATCGGCGCCGTATTGCCCGCGAGCTTCTCCTGGAGCGCCATATCGGTCCACTCGAAGCCGAAGCCCTCGGGCAGCACTTCGGCCGCAAGTCGCTCCATCGCCGCAATGGACTCGCCGGTCGACACGCCGGGCGGCGTCACTCCCTGCACCTCGGCCGCCAGATACAGGTTGTAGCGGGACACGCGGTGCGGGCCCGTGATGTCCTGGAAGGTCGTCAGCGAGCCCAGCGGCACCAGCGCCCCGCTTTCCGAGCGCGCGCGCAGCTTGAGGAGATCCTCGCGCTGATCGCGGTAATCCCCGTCGGCCTGTGCCGTCACGCGATAGGTGCGGCCCAGGAAATTGAAGTCGTTGATATAGGACGAGCCCAGGTAGATTTCGAGCGCGTCGAGCACCCGTTCCGCCGGCACGCGCAGCTTCTCCGCGCGCACGCGGTCGATGTCGGCAAAGACCTTGGGCGTCTTGGTGTTGAAGGTCGTGAACACGCGGGACACCTGCGGGTCCTGGTTGGCGCGCGCGATGAATTCCTGCGTCACGCGTTCCAGTTCGCGCACGCCGTGGCCGGCCCGGTCCTGGATGTAGAGTTTCCAGCCGCCACCGGTGCCGATGCCGCGCACCGGCGGGGGCGGTACGACGAAGGCCATCGCCTCCTGGATGCCATTGAGGCGCTTTTGCGCCTCCGCGACCGTTTCCTCGATGCTGATGCCGAGTTCGGCGCGCTCCTCGTAGGGTTTAAGCGGCGCGAAAATCGCGCCTGCGTTGGAGGCGTTGGTGCGGGTGGCGCCATCGAAGCCGGCAAAGCCCGCGTTGTGCGCCATTTCCGGCATGTCCATCAGCAGCGCGGTCGCACGCCGCACCACCTCGTCCGTGCGCGTCACCGACGCGCCCGGCGGCAGCTGGTAGACGGTGATGAGGTATCCCTGGTCCTGCTGCGGAATGAAACCCGTGGGCGTCCGCTCGAACTCGAACGCGGTGAGCGCGACGAGGCCGGCGTAGATCAGCAGCATCAGCATGGAGATCCGCAGCAGGCGCTGCGTGAGCCACGCATATCCGCCCGACAGGCGCAGGAAGCCGCGGTTGAACGCGTGCGCGATGCCCGCCAGGGGCATCAGCAGCGCGCGCGCCCAGGGCGCCGGGCGGTGATTCGGATCGTGGGCCTTCAGCAGCAGCGCCCCCAGCGCCGGCGACAGCGTCAGCGACACCACCGCGGAGATGATCGTCGCGCTGGCGACCGTCAGCGCGAACTGCCGGTAGAAGGCGCCGGCGATGCCCGTGATGAAGGCCGTCGGCACGAACACCGCGGTCAGTACCAGCGCGATGCCGATCAGCGCGCCGCCCACCTCGTCCATGGTCTTGTGCGCGGCGGCGCGTGGCGTCATCCCCTGGGCGAGGTAGCGCTCGATGTTCTCGACGACGACGATCGCGTCGTCGACCGCGATGCCGACCGCGAGCACGAGGCCGAACAGGGTCAGGTTGTTGATCGAGAAATCGAAGGCTGCCATCACCGCGAAGGTGCCGACCAGGGAGATCGGGATGGCGACGATCGGAATGACCGCCGCGCGCCAGGACTGCAGGAACAGCAGCACCACGATGACGACGAGGAGCATCGCCTCGAAGATCGTCACGTACACCTCGTGCACCGACTGCTCGATGAACTTGGTCGGGTTGAACGCGATCGTCGCCGCGACGCCGGACGGCAGGTCCTGCTCGATTTCCGTCAGCAGGTTTTCGATCGAGCGCGCGGTTTCCAGTGCATTCGAGCCCGGGCGCTGGAAGATGGGCACCGGCAGCGCCGTCTTGCCATCGAGGTAGCCGATGGTCGAGTAGTCCTGTGCGCCGAGTTCGACGCGCGCGACGTCACGCAGGCGCGTGACGCGCCCGGTGGGCGTGCGCTTGACGATGATGTCGCCGAATTGCGCCGGATCGATGAAGCGACCCTGGCTTTCGATCGGCAGTTCGAACGCGGCGAGGGCCGGCACCGGCAGCTGGTTGAGGCGGCCGGACGCGACCTGCACGTTGTTCTGGCGCACCGCGTCGACGATTTCGTTCGCGGTGAGGTCGCGCGCCGTCGCCAGCTCGGGGTCGATCCAGATTCGCATCGAGTACGCGCGCTCCGCGAAGATGCTGAACTGGCCGACGCCCTTCAGGCGCGCGAGGCGGTCGACGATCTGCGTGCGCGCAAAATTCGAGAGATACGTGCTGTCGCGCGAGCCGTCCGGCGAATGCAGGTGCAGCACCATCAGCATGTCGGGCGAATTCTTCGCGACGTTGACGCCGAGCCGGCGCACGTCTTCGGGCAGTCGCGGCTCGGCGATCGCCACCCGGTTCTGCACCAGCACCTGCGCGAGGTCCAGGTTGGTGCCGAGTTCGAAGGTCACGCTGATCGTCAGGCGGCCGTCGCCGGTCGACGACGACTGCAGGAACAGCATCCCGTCGACGCCGTTGATTTCCTGCTCCAGCGGCGTGGCGACTGTTTCGGCGATGGTCTCGGCGCTCGCGCCGGGATAGCTCGCCGTGACCTGGATCGTCGGCGGCACGATCTCGGGATACTGCGCGACCGGCAGCGCGACGTAGGCGATCGCGCCGACGAGCACGATCACGATCGAAATCACCGACGCGAAGATGGGCCGCTCGATGAAGAAATGCGACAGGCGCACGGCCTACTTCCCCGGGCTCGCGGCGGGTGCCGCGGTCTCTGGCGTCACTTTCTGCCCGGGCCGCGCGCGCTGCACCCCGACGACGACGATGCGCTCGTCGGCGGTGAGGCCCTCGCGCACCACGCGCAGGCCGTCGATCAGCGGGCCGAGCGCGATCGGGCGCGCTTCGACGACGTCATCCGCGCCGACCACCATCACGAGCTTGGTGGCCTGGTCCGTGACGATCGCGGCCTCCGGGATCAGGACCGCCTCGTGCTCGCCCTCGCCGTAGAGCCGTGCGCGGGCGAACATGCCGGGCAGCAGCACGTGATCGGGGTTGGGGAAGGTTGCCCGCCCGAGCATGGTGCCGGTGACGGGGTCGAGTTCGTTGTCGACGAAGGTCATGCGTCCCTTGTGCGGCCAGCCCTGCTCGTCGATGAGGCGCGCCTCGACCGGATTTTCGACGTCGCGCGACGATTTGCGCTTGCCCGCGCTGTCGAGACGGGTGTAGCGCATGAATTCGGATTCGGAGGCCTCGATCTCGAATTCGATCGGATCGAGCGAGACGATGGTCGTCAGCAGCGTCGAATCGGCGGAACCGCCGGAAATGACGTTGCCCACGTCGATGCGGATATCGGAAACGCGGCCCGCCATCGGCGCGCGCACTTCGGTGAAGCCGAGGTCGAGCTCCGCGGAGCGCAGCGCCGCGCTTGCGGCGTCCACTTCGGCCTGCGCGGAGTCCCGCCGCGCGCGCCGTTCCTCCATGGTCTCGCGGCTCATGGCCTTCGATGCCGTGAGGCGCTTGCCGCGCTCGAATTCGAGCTGGGCGACGCGCAGCTGGGTTTGCGCCTGCGCCACGTTGGCGCGGGCGCGCTCCACGTTGGCGATGAACGGGCGCTGGTCGATGACGAACATCAATTGCCCCGCCTCGACCACCTGGCCTTCGTGGAAATGCACGGAATCCAGGTAACCCGAAACCCGCGCGCGGACCTCGACCCGCTGCTTGGCGACGAAGCGACCGGTGTACTCGTCCCATTCCGTGATGCGCTTCGCGACCGGTTTCGCGACGGTGACCGCGGGCGGCGGGGGGGTGGCGGCCTGGTCGGCGGCAGGGGCGAGCTGGAACAGGGCCAGCAACGGCAGGGCGAACAGGCAGGGCAGCCTGCCGCTGCGGGTCGATGTGCGGATGGGCATCGGCGCAATTCCTTTCAGCGAGGCGGGGGATTATCGCAGATGTCGCGGGGGCGGATGTTGCGCTGCGTAAATGATTTGTATCCGGCGGCGCCAAATGCCGGTTTCTGCCCCTTGCCCGCAGGACGCCGCCGGACAGACGCCTGCGCCTCAGCGCTCGATCGAGTACAGCAGGTCCGCGCCGGTGCGTGTGCCGGTTTCCGCTTCCACGCTCCAGCGCTCGCCGAGCAGGTAGCGCAACTGCACGGTGCTCGCGCGATCCATCAGGCCCATGCCGTAGCCGACGTAGAGGCGGGGTGACAGGTACTTGCCGATGTTCAGCGCGAGATTGTCGTCGTCGGGGCGCCCGCTGATCTGCAGTTCGTCGAGACCGAAACGCCGCGCGAGGTCGCGCGTCACCAGGTTGCCGCCGCGCAGGCCCAGCGCGGCGGCCGCCCCGATCATCGCCGACGCATCGGCGGCGGACGCGCGCGTGATCGGCTGGCCGATCACGAGATAGCTCAGGATCTCGCCATCCGCCATCGCCGGTTTCGAGTAGAGCGTGGTGCGCGGTGCGCCGACACGGCCGGTGACGCGCAGGCCCGCGGTCACGTCGCGCACGACGCGCTCTGCCCGCGCGTCGATCGCCGGGTCCCCTATTGCCTGGCCCGTGTAGACGAGCCGGGCCTGCACGATTTCCAGGGCCTGTCCGTAGGCGCTGAACCTGCCGTCGACGACGCGCAGTTCGCCACTCGCGCGGGGTGGCCGCTTCGGCTGCTCCGTGATCCGCAGTTCACCGAGCACGCGGCCGGAGAAGCCCCGCGCGGCAACCGTGACCTTGTCCCCCAGGCGCAGGCGGACGTTGGCGTCGATGCGCGATGCCGGCGTCGCGGCCGGTGCTGCGCCGACGACCACGACGTCCGCCGAGCGCTCCGTCTCCGGCGCGCCCAGGCGCGGCGCGAAGTGCCCTTCGGGCATGTCGACGACGCCCCTGATCCTTGCCTGGTCCCGGGTGAGGCCGAGTTCGAGGTCGCTGCTCACGAGTGCGCTCGCCTCCGGCAGGTCGGTGACGCGCAGATTTTCGCTCGCGATGCGCAGCGCCGCCCACGGACCCGCCGCGTCGGCGCCGAGGCGGCCGTCGATGGTCGCGCTGCCGGGGCCCGAGCGCAGCTGCCCCACGACGGCCAAGGTCTTGCCGTCGGCGCTGGTGAGCTTCAGATGGACGTCCTCCACCGTCGTGCCGAGCCGCGGCAGCAGGGCCCGCTGCACGCTGAGCGTGGCGCCGCCGCGCAGGGACGGCGCCCCGAGGCTGCCGCTGAAGGCGAGGTCGACCTCGCCGTGGCCCGCGAGCCCGACGATTTCGTCGGTGTTCGCCGCCCACGGTGCGAGCGCGGCGACCCGCGCGTCGAGGCTGCCGTGCGCGGGCCACCCACGCCAGTCCGCGAACCGCCACGGCCCCCCGGACAGATTGACCGCGAGGGAGACCGGCACGGCGGACGGCGCTTCGATGGCGAGGGTGCCCGTGATGGCGAGCGTCCGCTCCCGTGTCGCGAGCCGGAGGTCGATGCCCCGGTGCGCGATCGGCGGCAGGCCCTCGGAAACCCGGGGCAGTTCACCCCCCGGCAGGCTGAAGCCGCCGTCGGCGCGCTCGAGACGGTCATCCTGGCCGGCCACGCCGAGCTTGCCGGTCAGCGCGCCGTGCTGCCATTCGGCGAGGCGCGGCAGGGTCTCCAGCAGCAGCGCATCCGTCTCCAGCACGGCCTGCCAGCGCCGCTGCGCGTCCCGCGTGGCCTGCCAGCACAGCGTGCCTGCCCCGCGCCAGCACTGGCGCCCGAAAGCGAAGGCCTGCGCGTCGACTGCGAACGGCGCCGGTGCGATGAGCTCAAAGGCCGGCAGCGCGTCGCGGTCGACGCGGCCGCGGACGAGGGCGCCGTCCGCAGCCGGACCCGCCGCGAGGCGGCCCAGCCAGCCGAGATCGATCCGCAGGTCGGGCATCGCCGCGCGCAGATCCAGGGCGAGCCGGGAGGCCGGGCCGCTGGCCGTGATGTCGAGGGCGTCGAGCCGATGTTTTCCGGCGCGCATACCGCGCGCGCCTAGCGTCAGTGTCTGCGGCCCCGGGGCGCCGGGCGCGAGTCGCCACGCCGCGTCGAGGCTGCCAAGCGCATAGTGCGCCACCTCGATGTCGCCGCCCCTCAGCGTGCCCGCTGAGGCCGGCTGACGCAGGTCGCCGGTGATGTCGCCGCTGGCGCTGAGATGCCCCCGGGCCTCGGGCCAGAGATCCGCGAGCGCCGGCACCTCGACGCGCCACTGCAGCCTGCCGCCGTCGCCCAGCGTGCCGTCCGCTGCCAGCACCGCCGCGCCCACGCTGAGATCCAGCTTGCGCACCAGCATCCGCGCTGCCGCGAGTTCGAGATCGGCACTGCCAGCGAGCCGGCGGCCACGCAATTGCCCCCCCAGTTCCTCGAGGCGCAGCGACCAGGCCGCCGGTGTGCCCTCGGCGTGGACCGCGAAATCGAGCCGGCCCGGCCAGGCGGGCGCGAAGACGGCCGGGTCGAAGGCCGTCGCGCGCAGTTCGGCCGCGCCGCGCGGCGCGCTGCCGGACCAGTCGAGCTTGGCCATCCCCATCATGCGGCTCAGGCCAGCCTCGACTGCAAGCTCCCGCACCTCGAGGCCCTGTCGAGTGCCGGCGGCGCTCGCACGCAATCTGCTTGCCGGGAACTCGCCGACTCGGAACGCTGCGTCGATCTCGCCGCGGTAGGCCGCCAGCGTGCCGGTGACACTGAGCTGGCCGTCGCGGCTGCGGACGCGACGCCCGTCGGCGAGCCGGTAGTCCAGATCCTGCCAGCGGCCCGCGAGTTCGAAATCCGGCACCTGCCCCCAGGCGAGCCGGCCCGTCAGCGTCGCGCGCCCGTTGCCGACGAGGGCCGTGAGCAGGTCCAGCGTGAGTTGCCGCGGGTCGCCGTGCGCCGCAAGCGTCAGGTCGGTGTCGGGCAGGCCGCTGGCGCGCACGCGCGCCGCCGCGTCGAGCCGGTAGTCGTCCCGATTCCCCGTCAGCGTGAAGCTGCCCTGTGGGCTCCAGCCCGCGGCGTCTCCGGCGAGCGGCCAGCGCAGGCCGGTCCACCGACCGGTGATCCGGGCGGCGGGTGTCGAGGCTTGCGACAGGTCGACACTGCCGCCCAGCGCCACCTGCATGTCGGTGCCGCCAATCAGCGCGAGCCGCTCGATGTCGATGACGCCCGCGGCATTCGCGCCGAGGGCGAGTTCCATCCGCCACTCGCCGTAGTCCGTGCTGCGTGCCGTCAGCGTGCCGTCGATGTTCGCGCTCTCGCCGCCGCCCGTTGCCTGAAGGCGACCGCCCAGCCGCAGATCGTGGCCTGCGCCCAGCGCAGGCGGCAGCTGCTGCTGGCCCGTGAGGTCGAGCGTCGCGCGCCATGCCGGCGTGTCGCCGGTCAGCGCGACCTCGCCGGCCACGGTCGCGACGAGCGGCGTCCGCACACGCTGCTCGAAGCGCAGCGTATCGTCGCCGCCTTCGAGGCTGCCCGTGCCGGTGATGACGAGAGCGTCGTCCACGCGATAACGCCAGTCGAGCGCGGCGGACAGCGCTCGAGGGCCCGCGACCGCCCAGCGCCCCTGCGCGGCGAGCGTCGCGTCTCCGCTCGTCACCTGCAGGCGGGTCAGGCGGAGTGCGCCGCCGCGCGGCCAGTCGAGCGCCGTGGCGACGTCCGCCAGTTCGCTGCGGCCGCCTGCGCGCAGGATCACGACGCGTGCGATGCGGGCATCGTCCAGCGCGATCGCCATCGGCAGTGTCGGCGCGCCCGGCAGCCCGCGGGCCGATGGCGACGGCCCACCGAGCGGCTCGATCGTCAGCTCGCGCGCCGACATCGCGGCCACGTGCAGTTCCCGCCGCAGCAGCGCCGCTGGCGCCAGGCGCAGCGACAGCCGAGCGGCGTGCAGCCGGAGGTTCCCGGCCGTGACGTGCAATTCCTCGATGGCGGCGCCGGTGGCGAGATTGCCGGTCACGCCCGACGCGCTGAAGCGCGCCTCGCCGAGGCTCATCCGGGCCAGCGCGAGCATCAGGCGCAAGCCGGCATCGGTGGACGGCAGCAGCGCCGTGCCGACCAGCAGCAGTGGCAGCAGCGCCGCCGCCAGCGCATACCGGCGCGCGGCCTTCACAGGTCCGGTCCCACGACGATGTGCAGGCGCCACGGCTTGTCCTCGTCCGACATGCCGTTCGCAATGTCGATGCGCAGCGGCCCGATCGGCGACTGCCAGCGCAGCCCGGCACCGACGCTGTACTCGAACGGGTCCGACAGCGAGTCCACCGCGTTGCCGAAGTCGCTGAATACCGCGCCGCTCCAGGCCCCGCGGATCCCGTGCTCGAGTTCGAGGCTGCCAAGCGCGAGGTAGCGGCCACCGACGACCTTGCCATCCTCGTCGCGTGGCCCGAGCGCGCGGTAGTCGAAACCGCGGAGGCTGTTGTCGCCGCCGGCGAAAAAGCGTTGCGTGACCGGCAGCTTGTCGAAATCGGAGGTGGCCGTCGCGCCGAACTCCCCGCGTGCAATCACGCGACCCCTGCCGATTGCCTGGATGAACTTGCCGTCGATGCGCAGGCGCAGGAAAGAGATCCGCGACAGCAGCGACGACTGCGCACCGCGGACGTCGACGCCGAGCCGCAGTCCGCGGCGGGCGCGCATGCGGTCGTCGGCCCAGGTGCGGGACCAGCGCACCGACGGGATCAGCAGGCCCGTGGTCTCGATGTCGTTGCCCACGTCGAAACGTTCCAGTTCGTAGTCGAGCGCCAGCGCTTCCTGCCAGCCGACGCGCGTCGTCAGGTGGGCGGCGCCGAGCTGGACGCGGGTGGTGTCGCTGACCTCGGTGTTCTCGTTCAGCACGCTGGTGGTGAAGGAAAGCGTGTCGATGTCGGGCCGCTGCAGGGGGATGCCGTAGCTGCCGGACAGACTGCTCGACACCGGCGAGATGCGCAGGTCGCTGTCGAAACGGTGGCCGCGCTCGTTGACGAAGGGGCGCTGCCAGGCCGCGCGCCCGCGCGGGCCCGTGTCCGTGCCATAGCCGAGCCCGAACGAGTAACGATGCGGCTTGCGCGGCTCGAGCGTGACCTCGATCGGTACCTCGTCGTGCCGGGCGAGCGCCGGCCGCGGCTCGACGGTGACGCTGGAGAAATAGTTGCTGTTGGCGAGCTTGTCCTGCAGTTCGAGCAGATCCTCGGCGCGGTACGGCGCACCGGCCTCGAAGCGCACGAAGCGCGCCAGGAAATCGCGTGCGAGCGACGTGTCGGGCCACTGCATGGGTCCGAAGCGGTGGCGCCGCCCGCTCTCGATCGCGAGCGAAATGCGTGCGCTGCGCCGCGCCGGGTCAACGGTGACCTCGCTGGCGGTGAACTGAGCGTCGAAATAACCCCGGTCCGCGAGCAGGCGTTCGAGTTCGAGCTTGCCGGCTTCGTGCGCCGCGTGTTTCAGCACGTCGCCGGGTTGTAGCGGAAAGCGTGCGGCACTGTCCGCGAAGGCCGGATCGGCTCGCGCATCACCGCTGATGGCGATATCGAGGGCGGTGATCCGTACGGGGTCGCCACGGTCGATGCGATAGGTCGCATGCCACGACGTGCCAGCCTGCGCCAGGTTCGGGACGACGGTGGCACCGTAGTAGCCCAGGGCTTCCAGCCCGGCGTTGAGCGTCGCCGGCGCGCGGCGATACAGGGCGCGAATTCGCCCGGGCGTGAGCTTGTCGGTCTTCTCGCCCTGGGTCGCCTCCAGATGGCGCGTCAGCTGGCGGCGCAGCGCGCCCTTCACGCCCTCGAGTTCGAAGCCGTAGCTGTCAGCGCGGGCGGCGACGGTCGCGCAGGCGGCCACCAGCAGCGCCGTCGTGCGCACGAGCGCCCGGCGCAGCGGGTCGCGGCGCGTCGCCGGGATTCGCATCATCGGCTGTCGGGCGAGGGCGGCGCCAGGCCTGTGGTGTGTCGCAAGTCGTGCATGTCGAATCAGCAGCGGTGCGCGAGGCGGCGGCGAAGGCCGCACGTCGCACCCGGGGTTTCGCGCGAACCAGCCGGCGCGCAGAATAGCGCAGGCTACCCGCTGCGCGGGACCGGTGCCATCGATCCACCGCTGTGATTCGATCTTTGTCCGCCCCCCAATCCGGACGTCCGGCAACGCTCGTATAATCAACGGGAAAACAACCCGTTTGGGAGTCCGTCAGATGAGCATCGAGATCGAATATTGCGTGATGTGAAGCTACAAATCGCATGCCCTCCGTGCGAGGGACCGATTGCTGCGCCAGGGACAGCGCGACGTGCGGCTGGTCGAGGGAGGTCGCGGTATCTTCGAAATCCGCGACGCGGGGCAGGTGTTGTACTCGAAACAGCAGACCGGGCGCTTTCCGACCGACGCGGAAGTCGACGCGCTCCTGCCGCAGGCGTGAGCGCAGTGCGTGGGCGCGCCCCGGCAGCCCTGTCCGCGTGCGGGCAGTGACGAAAATGCTGCTGCTTGCGGTCGGCATCGTCGTCGTCGGCGCCATGGTGTTGCTCATCGCCGGCCGGTTGGGCTGGCTCGCGGGCACACCGCCTGTCGACCTCGGGGTGCGCGATGGGCGGCTGAAGCCGCCGTCGGCGACACGCAACAGCGTCAGCAGCCAGGCCTCGCTGTATCCCGCGGCTCCCCAGCGCAAATATGCGGAGATTGCGCCCCTGCGCTGCGAGGGGGACCCGGTGTCGGCGATGGTCCGCCTGGTCAAGGTGCTCGGCACGCTGCCGGGCGCGACAATTGTCGAGGCGCGGCCCGATTACCTCTACGCGCAGTTCACGACGCGCTGGTTGCGCTTCGTCGACGACGTCGAGTTCATGGCGGCGCCGGACGAGGGCGTCATCCACCTGCGCTCGGCATCACGCGTCGGGCGCGAGGATCTCGGCACCAACCGGCGACGCATCGAGGCGATACGCGCCGCCTGCGGGGACCTGCGCTAGGATCCTGCGCATGACTGACGTGCGTTCGATGCACCCGCCTCCGCCGGCGTCGCGCGCATGGGGCATGCCATGAACGACCAGGAACCGGGCGTCGAACTGATCCGCGCCATCGCCTTCGCCAAGGGCAAGCACCGCGACCAGCGGCGCAAGGGCCGGGCCGCCTCGCCCTACATCAATCACCCGATAGCGCTCGCGCGCGTGCTCGCCGTCGAGGCCGACATCCGCGACCCGCTGGTGCTGTCGTCCGCCATCCTCCACGACACGATTGAGGATACCGAGACCACTGCGGCCGAGCTCGCAAGCGAATTCGGTCCCGAGGTCAGTTCCGTCGTGCTCGAGGTCTCCGACGACAAGACGCTCGAGAAGCATGTCCGCAAGCAACTGCAGATCGAGCACGCCCCGCACGCCTCGCGGGCCGCCAAGCTCGTGAAGCTCGCCGACAAGATCTGCAACCTGCGCGACATCCTCGAAGACCCGCCGCCCGACTGGTCGCTGGCGCGCAAGCTCGAATATTTCGACTGGGCGGTGCGGGTGATCGACGGCCTGCGCGGCGTGCATCCCCGCCTCGAGGCACTGTTCGACGCAGTCTACGCGCGCAAATCCGAGCTGGGCTGACGCGCCACCGCGCGCCGCCCCCGTTTGAGGGATGGCGCACCGGGGGTTGGAAGCCCCAAAGTCCGCGTGGGCCATGCGGCCCGTCACCGCATTCCGGTGCGCGTCGGCAAAGCACCCCGATCTTCATGGAGAGTTCCCAATGTCCGCCATGCTCGAAGGCAAAGTCATCCTGGTCACCGGTGGCAGCACCGGCATCGGCCGCGCCACATCCACCATCCTCGCGCGCGAGGGCGCCAGGGTCGTCATTGCCGATCTGCAGGATGCGGAGGGTGAAAAGACCGTCGAATTGGTCAAGGCCGCGGGTGGTCACGCCGAATACCACCACGTCGACGTTGGCAGCGTCGAGCAGGTCAGCGCGCTGGTCGCAGGTATCGCGAAGGACCACGGCCGTCTCGACGGTGCGTTCAACAATGCGGGTATCGAAGGTCCCACCGCGAAAATCTTCGATTACTCGCTCGACGAGTGGCAGCGGGTGCTGCAGGTCAACCTGACCGGTGTGTTCATCTGCATGAAGTGCGAAATCGAGCAGATGAAGAAGCAGAACGGGGGCGGCTCGATCGTCAGCACCGCGTCCGCCGCCGGCCTCATCGGCATCCCGGGCGCGAGCGCCTACAACTCCGCCAAGCACGGTGTCGTCGGCCTGACCAAGACCGCGGCGCTCGAGTACGCGAGCCGCAACATCCGCTTCAACGCGGTGTGCCCGGGTTTCATCGAAACGCCGATGCTGAACCGCGTGACCGAGGCGAGCGTGAAAATCCGCGACTCCCTGATTTCGACGGTGCCGATGAAGCGTGTCGCGCAGCCGTCCGAAATCGGCGAGGCCGTCGCGTGGCTGCTGTCCGATCGCTCGAGTTACGTCACCGGCGTGGCGCTGCCGGTGGACGGCGGCTGGGTCGCGCAATAGCCGCGCACGACGGTCCCCGCCGATGAGACCCCGGGTCGGGCCCTGCCGGGTCTGGCCCCGAGCCCGCGTCCGGTTCAGTAGAGGCCTTCGCCCAGTTCCAGCAATTCGTCGCGCAGATCGCGCGCCACGTTGCCGGAAAGACGCAGCGCCACTTCCCGGCCGGCGCTGTCGATGAACATCAGGCGTACGCCCCGGTGCGCTTCATGACGGACGTCGACCAGCACGTCCATGATCTCGTCGTCGTGCGGCAACGGAAATACTGCGGCCATCGTCGTGCTCCATGCGGATGAGACGGCGCGCAGCTTAGGGGCCGAGTCTTTCGGTTTGATGTCAGGCCGCCCCGCCTGGTGACGCCGGCATGTGTACACGTGACCCGGTGCCTGCGACCGTGGGGCATGCCGGCACGGCGTCCGGGCCCCGTGACGATTGGCAGTGCACGTCGGGCGATGCCACACTGCGGATGACGCAGCGCCGCATCACGGCGCGGGAGATTCCGGATGACTCGCGCCAACCGACTCTGGCCCCTGCTGACCGCGACGATGCGCTACGAGAAAAGCGTCTCCACCCGCGGCCGCGGCGCGGGGGTGTACATCGACGCGCCGATACTCGCCTACCTCATCGAGACACCGAACGGACGCATCCTCTACGACGTCGGCTGCGATTACCGCAAGATTGCCGACCCGGCCGTGTGCGCTGCGCACTACGACGCGATGCGTCCGCGCTTCGAACCGCCCCTGATGGATGAGGCGCAGCGCATCCCGAGCTATCTGGCGGCGCTGGGCCTCACGCCGCGCGACATCGATCTCGTGTTCCTCGGTCACCTGCATTTCGATCACGCGGGTGGTCTGTGCGATCTGCCCGGCTGTGACGTGCACGTGCAGGCGGACGAACTGGCCGCCGCGCGCAGTGGCGACGATGGCGGCGTGTTCGCGGACGAGATCGCCGGTGCGGCGTCATGGACCGTCAGGCACGGTGAGTACCAGGTCGCGCCCGGCGTCGATGCGATTGCGAGCCCCGGTCACACCGCGGGTCACATGTCGCTGCTGATAGAGCGGTCGCGCGGGCGGCCGGTGATCCTGTGCGGCGACGCGGCGGACCTGACGGAGAATCTCACCGACGACGTCGCGCCCGGATACTGCTGGCAGGACAACGAGGCGCTCGCGCTGGACAGCATCGCCCGGCTTAAAGGTCTCGCGCGGATTACCAATGCCGAGCTCTGGCCGAACCACGACATGGCGTTCTTCCGCCGCCTGCCGCCGTTTCCGGCGTCGGCATAGGCGGGTCCATGGTGGCGCTGCCGCGACGGAGGCATATACCCACAACGACTTCGTCTGCTCCGTGCTCTCCGTGTCCTTGTTGCTCCGTGGTGAGACCAAACGCTCCTGCGCGACGGGACGCCGCCTTTTTTTACCACGGAGGGCACGGAGAGCACGGAGCAGGCAAGAGATGAGGCATGCGCCGCCGGCGCGGCAGTGCCCTGCAGTCGCCATGAGCCCACTCAATCCCTCTCGGTGTTCTCGGCGTTCCCGGTGGCTGACGCTCCGCTCGCAGCGGCTGGGCCCGACGCTCAGAGCTTCATCCTGCGCACCGGCTCACGCCCATCCCAGCCTTTCGCCGCGTCCTCGACCATCAGGAACAGGTCCTTGAAGACCGCCGAGTTGTCCCACAGCTCGGTGTAGTGGCCGATGCTCGCCACCGTGTCGAAGTAGGTCAGCGGGGCGCCGCCCACGGTGCATTCAAAGGCGGCTTCCACGCCGCGCGCGCGATAGTCCGCACAGGCGGCCGCGTAGTCGACCGGCATCACGCCGAAGTGATGGACCCCCACCCGCCCCGCGTCCAGGAATTCCCGGTACACCGACGGCGCGTCGTTGTGCTGCTGGATGATCTCGATCTGCAGGTCGCCGCTGTTGCCGAGCGCGAGGCTCACGTCGACGTCCGATGGCTGGCCGCGATAGCGCTGGTCCTGCAGCGGGCAGTGTTCGAACAGGAAGAAGGGCCCGACCTTGAGGACACTGCTCCAGTAGTGCAGTGCGGCATCGAGGTCGCGCACGACATAGGCGAGCTGGCGGACGGTTTGCAGGGGCTGGGTCATGTTCGATACTCCGTGTGGGGTTGCACGGCTCGACACTAGCCCGACCCTGCAGCGGACGCCAGGTCCGGGCGCTCGCGGTGTCCTTGTGTTTTGCACGACCATTCTATAAACGTGGACACCGGGCGCCGCACGGCCGCAGCCGCTGACCACGCCACGACAACGCATCACCAGAGGGGGTTCCGCATGCATCCACCGCGATTCGGCATGTTCCTGCTGCCGGACGACGTGAAGATCGCCATCGAGGCGGCCCGCCGCGCCGAGGGCGACGGTTTCTACTCGGTTTCGCTCAACGATCATTTCTACTCACCGTTCGGTGGCGCGCGCACGCCGCAGCTCGAGTGCTTCACCGCACTGACGGCGATGGCGATGGTGACGAAGCGCGTGAAGCTTGCGCCGGCCGTGGTCGCCGCCTCCTTCCGCTCGCCGGCGCTGCTCGCAAAGTGCGCGACCACCCTCGACCATGCCAGCGATGGACGCCTGATCCTGGGGCTCGGCGCCGGCTGGCAGGTCAGCGAGTATGTCGCCCACGGCTATCCGTTCCCGCCGACTCCCCAACGCGTGGAGGAACTCGGCGAATGCGTGCAGATCCTGAAGGCGCTGTGGACCGAGGAAGCGCCGACCTACCAGGGCAAGCACTTCTCGATCACGGACGGCGGCAATAACCCGCGTCCGCTGCAGACACCCCATCCGCCGATCATGCTCGGCGGTTCCGCGCCCTCGCTGCTCAAGCTCGCCGCTGCCCACGCGCAGATCCTGAACATCATCCCGCCGACGTCGAACGGCCAGCACTTCCCCGACGACCCGGTGGCAACGCTGCGCTTCGACATGCCGCGGATGAAATCGAAGATCGCCCAGCTCCACGACCTCATGCGCGGCGTCGGCCGCGATCCGGCCGAGATGGAACTCGGTGGCCTGCTGCTGCTCGGCATGTCGCGCAACGAGCACGACAGCGGGCTGCGCGACATGGCGAAGCAGCTGGGCTTCGACGACTACGAGTCCGCCCGCAGGTCGCCCGTCGCGCTGCTCGGCACGCCCTCGCAGCTGCGTGACACCCTTGCCGAGCGCATCGCGGACACCGGCGTGACCTACTACATGATGCTGGCCGCGAACGACGAGTCATGGGACCTGTTCGCGCGGGAAGTACTGCCGCACTTCGCCGGCTGAAGCCGGGCCGGGCGCGGCCTGCCGCGCCCGGTTACACTGCCCGCCCCGCTACTTTCCGGACAGTCCGATGGCCCTGAAGGCGACCGTATACAAGGCCGAACTGCAGCTGAGCGACATGGATCGCCATTACTACGCGACCCATGCACTGACGCTCGCGCGGCATCCCTCGGAAACCGACGAACGCCTGATGCTGCGCGTGCTCGCCTTCGCACTGCTCGCGTCGGACACGCTCGAATTCGGCCGCGGGCTGAGTACGCAGGACGAACCGGATCTCTGGCAGAAGGATCTCACCGGCGACATCGAACGCTGGATCGACCTCGGCCAGCCGGACGAACAGCGCATCCGTCGCGCCTGCGGCCGCGCGCGGGAGGTGGTGGTCGTCAACTACGGCGGACGCGCCGCCGATCTGTGGTGGGAGAAGAACGCGGCGGGGCTGTCCCGCCTCGACAACCTCGGCGTGATCGACATCGCGGCCGGAGAATGTGGCGCGCTCGCCGCCCTCGCGAAGCGCAACATGACGCTGCAGGCCCTGATCCAGGACGGGCAGGTGCAGTTCATCGGCGAGGACGGCAGCGTCGATCTCGCGCCGCGCTGGCGCCAGCGTCCCGCCGCGCACTGAAGAATCCGGCGATCGTCGGCACCGCACAGGCAGCAGCATTGCGCGCCACCAGGGCATCCCTGTCCACGGATGAGTGAATATTCGCCTCTCCCGTCAGCGGGTGAGAGGGGAGAAAAGGTGTCAGATTTCAAATCTGACACCTTTTCTCGGGACACCTGTTCTCCGCTGCAGCGCTGGACCCAGTTGCTCGGTGGCGCATAAGCACCCGGACACTGGCACCGGCGTCCGAATGCGGCCAAGGCACAGCCCGCCCCGGGCGAGGCCAGCCGCGTCAGCGGGTGGGAGGGGAGAAAAGGTGTCAGATTTCAAATCTGACACCTTTTCTCGGGACACCTGTTCTTCGCTGCAGCGCTGGACCCAGTTGTTCGGTGGCCCATAAGCACCCGGACACTGGCACCGGCGTCCGAATGCGGCCAAGGCACAGCCCGCCCCGGGCGAGGCCGGCCGCGTCAGCGGGTGAGAGCGGAGAAAAGGTGTCCGATTTCAAATCTGACACCTTTTCCCGGGACACCTGTTCTCCGCTGCAGCGCTGGACCCAGTTGCTCGGTGGCGCATAAGCACCCGGACACTGGCACCGGCGTCCGAATGCGGCCAAGTCACAAGCCCGCCCCGGAAGAGGCTGGCCGCGTCAGCGGGTGAGGGCAGACGTCAGGCGCCCGGCGGCGCGCGATGATACTGGCCGTCCTTCATGACCATCAGGATCTTGCGCTGGTCCTGCAGCAGCGTGAGATCGCGCAGTGGGTCGCCGTCGACGAGCAGCAGGTCGGCGAGATAGCCTTCCTTCACGCGTCCCAGCAGTTCGCCCCCCTTGCCGGCCCAGGCTTCCCCGCCATAGGCGGTCGCCGCGCGCAGCGCCTCCCAGGGCTTCATGCCGAACAGGTTCACCATGTGCTCGAGATCGCGGCAGTCCTGGCCGATCGGCAGCCAGGCGAAGCCGTAGTCGCCGAAGGGCAGCACGCGGATGCCCGCCTTGTGCATCTTCACCATCGTCCTGCAGCCCTCGGTCAGTTCCCGCTTGTTGCCGATCGCGGTGGCGACGTCCTCGGTGATACCCCAGTCCTTCGCCTCGTAGGTCGTGTTGTAGCGCGCGGCGATCGCGGGCGTCACCCAGTGCCGGTCGGCGTGTTTCGCGAGCAGTTCGATCGTCGCGTCGCTGGAGAAGGTGTCGTGGTTGATGAATTCCACGCCGTACCTGATGCACTGGCGCACGCCGCTGTCGGCGTGCGCATGGGCGGCGACGCGCTTGCCGAGGTTCAGCGTCGTTTCGCAGATCGTGCGGACCTCGTCCTCGGTCATCGGGTTCACGTCGCCGCCGAGGCGGCCGAGCGTGAAGCTGTCGCCCGCGTTGTTGAACTTCACGATGTCCACGCCTTCACGGATCATCTGCCGGATCGACTTGCGGAACTCTTCCGCGCCGTTGCAGACGAGGCCGATCGACGGCACGTAGAGGTCCAGGCGCGAGTCGTCGCCGACCCCGCCCGAGACCGTGTATTCAGGGGTGCACGCCCGGATGCGGGGGCCGGGGAACTCGCCCTTGTCGACCGCGTTGCGCACGACGATCTCGAGGCGCGGCTTCGCCGACGCCATGCCGATCACCGCGGTGAAGCCGTAGTCGAGGTAGGTCTTCGCGTTGCGCAGCGTGACGAGCAGGTTTTCCTCGACCGGCAGCGCGGTGATGTCGGCGAGGCTCACGGCATTGTTGTACGTGAAGTGGCAATGCGGGTTGACCAGTCCCGGCATCAGCGTCGCCCCGTGCCCGTCGACGAGATCGATGCCCGGTTCGCGCGGGAGGCTGCCCTTGCCGGTGGCGACGCGCCTGATGCGGTTGCCCTCGACGAGCACCTCGCCCGGTTCGCTCTTCGCCTTCGTGCCTTCGAAGATTCTGACGTTGTGAAAAATGGTGGCCATGCTCTCCCCCCGGTTGAACGGGCGCGTGTCGCGCCTCCTGCGTTACGTCTGGGACCTCGTGGTCGAAATCGCTAGGGTGGCGGCGTGCGCGCGGACAGTTTGTGCCGCAGGCCGCCCGGCAATGCGGCGTCGGCCAGTTCACCCGCCGGCGCCTGCCAGTAGCGCAGCGCCGCGCCGAGCAGCGCCTCGACGTCGGCCAGCGTGCAGTGACTGAAGCGATAGGTCCATCGTCCGCCGCCACGCAGCGCGACATTGCAGGGGTTCCTGCAGCCGTTCAGACAGGCGACTTCGCGAATCCAGAGCAGGCCGCCGTGCGCCTCGGCACTCGCCCGCTGCAGCGTCCGGGCGAGCGCGCTGCCGGCGGTGGGGCCTCGGCCGCGCGTATCGCGGGCGCAGGTCGTGCAGACGAACAACAGCGGCATCCGGGCGGACGGCGCGCCGCGCCGGTGTCTAGGCACGGTAGAAGCGGGTCATGGCCGCGACGACCTCGGCGGGCTTTTCGATTGCGGTCCAGTGGCCACAACCCGGCAGCATCTCGACCTGCGCCGCGGGCAGGGCGGCGGCCAGTGCCTCGACGCTCGCCGGCGGGGCGGTGGTGTCGTCGCTGCCGGAGATGAGCAGCGTCGGGCAACGGATGGACGCCGGTGCGGCGCGCTGCCCGGCGGCGAGCGCCAGGCAGTGGCTCGCGTAGCCCGCGGCCGACTGGCGCAGCATCATCTCGCGCACGAAGCCCACGACAACCGGCCGCGTCGATTTGGTCTCCGCCGACAGGCCGCGGTCACAGACGACCTCGGCAATCGGTTCCATGCCCTGTTCCCGAGCCGTGATCGCGCGAGCTTCCAACGCCGGCCGCGCGGCGTCCGGCAGTTCCGCGAGCGGCCCCAGGAGCACGAGGTCGCGCACGCGCGCCGGCGCCTTCGCCGCGAGGTGCTGGCAGACAATGCTGCCCATCGAATGTCCCGCGACGTGCGCCCGCTCGATGCCGAGTGCGTCGAGCAGCGCCAGCAGATCGTTGGCGAGGCTGTCGAAGGAAATCCCGGCGGCGGGTGTGGAACGGCCGGCGCCCGGCAGGTCGGGCGCAATCACGCGCATGCCCGGCGCGAACGCCGCGACGACCGGCGCCCAGAAGTTGGACGTGCCGCCCAGTCCGTGCACCAGCAGCAGGGCGTCGCCATCGCCGTTGACGTCGACTGCGAGCGTGCGGCCGTTGATCTCGATCTGCATGTGTCCGCTCCCCGTTGAACCGCGTCAGGCGATCCGGTTGCTGATTTCGCCGATGCCCGCGATGGCGATGCGCACCGTGTCGCCCCGCTGCAGGAATTTCGGCGGCTTGAAGCCGACGCCGACGCCCGCCGGCGTGCCGGTCGCGATGATGTCGCCGGGCGCGAGGCTCATGCTCGCCGAGATCGTCGCGATGATCGCCGGGATGTCGAAAATCATGTCCCGCGTGTTCGCCTGCTGGCGCAACTCGCCGTTCACCCAGCACGCGATGTCGGTGTTCGCGTGGTCGATTTCGTCCGCAGTCACGAGCCAGGGCCCGATCGGGCAGAAGGTGTCGATGGATTTCCCGAGCAGCCACTGCTTGTGCTTGACCTGCAGGTCGCGCGCGGTGACGTCGTTGACGACCGTGTAGCCCCAGACGTGGGCGAGCGCATCAGCGGTGGGAATTGCGCGGCCGCCGCGGCCGATGATGACGCCGAGCTCCGCCTCGTAGTCGACTTCCGAGGTCAGCGCCCATGGCGGCAGCACGTCGTCGTGGGCGCCCACCATCGAGCACGGCGCCTTGGTGAAGACGATCGGCGCGTCGGGCACCGGGTCGGTGAGGCTCTTGGCCGTGCCGTCGTACCCGCTCCTGGTGAATTCCGCCGCGTGCGCGACGTAGTTCTTGCCGACACACAGGATGTTCTTGCTCGGCTGGGCAATCGGCGGCAGCAGACGCACCTCGGAGAGCGGGACGATCTCGCCGCTGCCCTGCGGGGCGGTACCGGCGAGATCGGCCTCGATCAGCGCGACCATCGGGTCGCGCGACGTCGTGGTCGTGCGGATGACGTCGAGCGTGCCGCGCACCGTGTCGACGATGCCGAGCAGGACGGCGTTGCGATATTCGAAGCGGGCGATTTTCATGCAGTGACTCCGGGCAAAGTTGATGTCGAGGCGGCGCCGCGCTCCAGTCGCCGGCCGCGCGCTCGCGTGCGGGTGGCGCGTCAGGCTCGTGCGACGTAGCGTCGGATTCGGCGCTCGCCAGGGCCCTGGACGCGTGGCGGGCGGTCGCCGCGCGGGCTCGAGGTCTCACCGTCCGTGTGTTGCCGTGTCTCGGGCGACGGGACCAGTTGGTTCGCGTTGGCCGGATATTAGGCGGCGCGGGGGGCGCTAACAATCGACGGCCGGCGCTATGATGGACCAATTGGTCCTGGGTCCGTCATGGAGGCCACGCCTTGAACTCAGCGGAATCGTCCGCCGCGCGCCTAGCGCAGTACCTCGGCGAGCAGATCGCGAACGGCAGTTTCGCGGCCGGCGTGAAGCTGCCTTCGGAGCGCGAACTCGCCGCGCGCTTCGCGCTCTCGCGTGGCAGCGTGCGCCGGGTCATCGAACGCCACATCGCGGACGGCGTGCTGCGCAGGGCGCCGGGCAGCGGCACCTTCGTCGCCGCCGTTCCCCATGTCGAACCCGGCGCGACGCTGTCGCGCGTCGCGATCACCAACGTGAGCCCGGCGGAACTGATGGAGGCGCGACTGCTGCTCGAGCCGCTTCTGCCGTCGCTGATCGTGCGCCACGCGACGCCGACCGACTTCGCGCGCATGGCGCAGTGCCTGGACGAGGCGGATCGCGCTGCGAGCTTCGAGGAATTCGAGTACTGGGACGGCGCCCTCCACGAGGCGCTGTCGCAGGCCGCGCACAACGGGTTCCTGAGCCTGACGCTGCGACTGATGACCGAGGTGAGGGACACCGGCGAATGGGGGCGACTGAAGCGCGAAGCATTGACGCCGGCGCGGCGCGCGCGCTACCAGGAGCAGCACCGCGTCATCGTCGATGCGCTGCGCGACCGCCACGAGCAGGCGGCGAGCGCCGCGATCCGCGCACACCTTCTCGAGGTCCAGGCCAACCTGTTCGGGGCGTGAGCCCTGCGCGGCCATGACGCGTCGCGGATGGGCTTCCTCCCGTGCCGCGGCATCGATTTGGTTGGTTGGGCTTTCTGCGTGAGACCAACGGCCGTGGCGCGCGCGCATGAAACACCCTCATGAACGAAGTTCCCCGGCTGGCGCGGGTGCCGTCGTTCGTGTTCGGTCGGGCCACCGAACACCGGGATTCGGTGAGCGTGCCGGCGCCAACTGTCGCGGGCGGTGCCGGAGAAAAGGTGTCAGATTTGAAATCTGACACCTTTTCTCCCCTCGGCGGCGGGTCTCGTGCCCGCTTGTCAGATTTCAAATCTGACACCTTTTCGCCGCTCGATGGCTATCCCAAAGCCCGCCGGCAACGACGGGCGCCAGCCAGTGTGCGTTGGGCTGACGCAGGAAGCCCGACATGGGCGGACACATGCCGGCCAGCAACTCGGCGCCGTTCGCTGCCTGGGCCACAAGTTCCCCGTGTGACACGGGCCGGGCGTGGCTGGCGGCAGCGGCTTTGCCCGTCTGGCTTGCTGCATCCGCGCGAGGGATGCGTTCGAGCCGTCAGGCGCGGTGCTTCGCCGCAAGCGCGCATCCCGCGCTCGTCGCTTGACAGTTTTTGCGATCGGCCCGGAAGATGCCTGCCGGCCAATTGACGGGAAGCGCGCGTGTACCAGCTCGAAAAGAAATCCCTGCACGGCCTGTTCACACTGCTGCCGATCGAGGACGTCCACTACGGCCCTGGCAGCATCGCCGGCCTGGAAGCGGCGCTCGCGCGGCGCGGCATCACACGCGCATTGCTGATCACGGGGCACACCCTCGCGACGCGCACTCGACTCGTCGACCGCGTGCTCGAATGCGCCGGTGGACGCATCGCCGCGGTCTTCCACGAAACGGTGCAGCACGTGCACCGGGGATCGGTGCTGCGCGCAACGGCGCAGGCGCGGGCGATCGGCGCCGATGGCATCGTGTCATTCGGTGGCGGCACGCCGAACGACACCGGCAAGGCCGTGGTGCTCGCGCTGGCGCAGGACGCGCGAACGCCCGCGGATCTCGACCGCGCGCGCGTCAGGTTCGAATACCCCGCGACCGTCGAGGTCCCGCCGATCACCGGCCCGGCGCTGCCGATGATCGCCGTCTCGACGACGCTGTCGGGCGGTGAATTCACGCACTTTGCGGGCATCACCGACGAAGTGCGCAAGGTCAAGGATCTCTATATCGACAAGCAGCTTGCGGCGAAGGCGGTGTTCCTGGATGCCGAACTCACGCTGGAGACACCGCTCTGGCTGTGGCTGTCGAGCGGCATGCGTGCGGTGGACCACTGCGTGGAGGCGCTGTGCTCGACGAACGCGCATCCCTTCACCGATGCGCTCGCAATCCACGCGCTGCGCCTGTTGCACCGCTACCTGCGCGAGTGCAAGGCCGAGCCCGCGGATCTCACGGCGCGCACGCAGGCGCACGTTGCAGCGTGGATGTCGGTGTGCGGGCTGGCCAACGTGAACCTCGGCCTGAGCCACGGTATCGGTCACCAGCTGGGCGCGCGCAACAACGTGCCGCACGGCGTGACGTCCTGCGTGATGATGGTGCCGACGATGGAGTACAACAAGGCGCACGTCGGCACGCGGCAGGCGTGGATCGCGGAAGCGATGGGCGTCGACGTGGTGGGCCTCGCGCCCGACGCCGCGGCCGCGGCGGGGCGCGACGCGGTGCGGCGCTTGATCGCCGACCTGGAACTGCCGCAGCGCTTGCGCGACGTCGGCGTCGGGCCGGACGATTTCGCGGCGCTCGCCGCCGATGCGCTCGAGGATCTGATCGTCGCCAGCAACCCGCGCCCCGTGCGCGACGTCGAGGAAGTGAAGGCGCTGCTCGCCAGCGCCTACTGAAACACCGGGACAGCACGAATGACGAGCAGCGAAACCACCCGTGACCGCCTGCGCTTCGGCATCTTCATGCCGAGCGTGAGCCACATGCCGAACATCAGCCATTACAAGGCCCACCCGGACGACTGGACCTTCGACAGCAATCTCCGGATCGCGCAGGCGGCGGAGCGGGCCGGCTTCGACTTCCTGTTTCCGGTGAGTCGCTGGCGCACGATCGGCGGCGAGATTGACTACCACGGCAAGTCGCTGGAGACCATGACCTGGGCGGCCGGCCTGCTCGCATCGACGAAGACCATCCGCATTTTCTCGACCGTCCACGTGCCGGTGTTCAATCCGGTCGTGGCGGCGAAGATGGGCGCGACCCTCGATCACATCGGCGGCGGCCGCTGGGGCATCAACATCGTCAGCGGCTGGAACCGCGCCGAGTTCGACATGATGGGCATCGAGATGCTCGAGCATGCGTCGCGCTACGAGCGCTCCGAGGACTTCATCAGGATTCTCAAGGGCCTGTGGACCGAGCCGCCCGGCACGTTCAACTTCAGCTCGCGCCATTACCGGGTGCGCGACGGTTACGTGATGCCGCAGCCGCGGCGCTGCCCGCCCATCGTCAATGCCGGCACTTCAGAAGACGCGCGCGAGATGGCCGCCCGCCAGTGCGACTGGGCCTTCGTGTGCCCGGCCAGCATGGATGACGCCGCAGCGCTGGCCGCCGATTTCAAGGCGCGGGCGCGGCGCCGGGAGCGCGAAATCCGCGTTGTCGCGATGGTGCAGCCGGTGTGGGGCGCCAGCCGCGAGGAAGCCTGCGCCGAGCGCCAGCGGGTGATCGACGGCATGGACCCGGTCGCGGTGCGCAACTGGGCCGACGGGCTCGGCATGGAGAGTGGGTCCTTCAGCGCGCAGACACTGGAGACATTCTCATTCGGGGCGGGTTCGCTGCCGCTGCTGGGCACCGCGGCCGACGTCGCCGACGGTCTTGCGACGCTTTACCACTCGGGTATCGACGGCGTGCTGATGAGTTACCACGACTACCTGGCGGACACGACCCGCTTCGCCGCCGACATCGTCCCGCGGCTGCGCGAACGGTCGGTCCTGTAGGCCGTGGCGCCGGAGCTTCGCCGATGAGCCTGGGGTTCACGCTGAGCGCCAGTCAGCGCAGCCTGCAGCTGGAGGCGCGCAGCTTCGCGCGCGACATACTGCGCGAGGTGCGTCCCGCGACGATGCATCTTGCCGCACCCGAGGCGCGCTTTCTCGCAACGCGGCCGATTTACGAGGCGACGATCGCCAGGGGCTGGCTGCGCCGGCTGATTCCGGCGGCGTTCGGCGGTGAAGGCCGGGGCCTGTTCGAAGCGGCGCTGGTCGCCGAAGAGTTCTTCGCCGTCGACGTCAACGTGCCGCTCACGCTGTTCGCCACCCTGCTGGGGCTGATGCCGGTGATGGTCGGGGGCAGTCCGGCGCAACGGGCGCGCTACCTCGCGCCATTCCTCGCCGGCAGCGGCGCGCCGCTCGCCGCGCTCTGCAATACGGAACCCGGCGGCAGCGCGAACTACGCGGCGCCGAAGCCCGGCGCCGGCGTGCGCACGACCGCGCGCCGCGACGGTGAGCACTGGGTCATCGACGGCACCAAGCAGTGGATCTCGAGCGCGACGGGCTGGGACGGCCTGGGCGCCGATCTGCTGTGCGTCGTCTGCCGCACCGATCCCCACGCGCCGCCGGGAGAGGGCATCTCGGTGATCGCCGTGCCGCGCCCGGCGCCCGGCATCGTCGCCGAGCGGTTCATCGATGCACTCGGCCACCGGGCGCATCTGCTGCCGCGCTTCCGCTGCGAAGGGGTGCGCGTGCCGGCGGACCATGTCATCGGCCGCGTCGGGGGCGGCGTCGACATCGTCGACACGAGCTTCACCGGCACCGCCGCACTGGTCGGCGTCATGGGGGTCGCCCTGATGCGGGCGGCATTCGAGTACGCGCTGGCGTTCGCGCGCACCGAGTGCAGGGGTGGACCGTTCCCCATCATCGAGCACCAGGCGGTTGGTTACGGCCTGGCGGATGCGAAAAGCGCAATCGAGGCGGCGCGCGCCCTGGGGCTGCGCGCCTGCCTCGCGATGGACGCCCAGGCGCCCGGCGCTCTGGAACTCGCGCTGCACTCGAAGATCTTCGGCTCGGAAACGGCCGTGCGGGTGATCACCGACCTGATGCGGATTGTCGGCATCGACAGTTACGATCACGAACTGCCGCTGGCCGGACTGCTGCAGGACGCCATGGCGCTGCCACTGTTCGACGGCGGGAACATCGGCGTGCGGCGCCGGCAGCTGCACGATCTGATGCGTGGCCCTGCATTCGATCCCCTTGCGACCTGGGCGGCCGGCCCGTCCTGAGCCGCGGCGCTTGCGGCGGGGATGTCCGGGGCGCTGCGCAGCCGTGCGGCGCGTGCGATGCGGGTCTCAAGCGTCAACGGGACGTGTCGAAAAGAAAGCCAGCCCATGGGCCGGCATGCCAGAATGTCGCCCGCGCGACCAGCCGACGGAAGCTTCGCGTCCGGCCGCATTCCGGGCCCTGGGCCACGTGGGGCCGACCGCGCAATCTGTCTACCCAAATCCATCGACCCGGGGGCCACCATGAAGCGCTTGCTGTTCCTGCTGCTCGGCCTCTGCGGGCTGGCCACTGCGCCCGCGAGCGCCACGGATGTCTACACCATCGCCATCGTGCCCCAGTTCGGCGCATCCCAGCTGCGCGCCGAGTGGCAGCCCCTGCTCGACCGGATCGGTGCGGAGGTCGGCGCCGGTTTCGACATGCGCTTCTACCCGACGATTCCGGCATTCGAGGCCGCTTTCCTGCGCGGCGAGACCGACTTCATCTTCGCCAATCCCTATCACGCCGTGATGGCGCAGCGTGCGCAGGGCTACCTGCCGCTGGTGCGCGATCGCAAGCCACTGACCGGCATTCTGGTCGTGGCGAGCACGAATCCGGCGCGGACGCTGCAGGACCTTGCCGGCGGCGCGATTGCCTTCCCGGCACCCAATGCCTTCGGCGCCTCCCTGTACATGCGCGCGCTGCTCGCCGAGGACGCGAAAATCGCCTTCGAGGCGCGTTACGTGAAAACCCATACGAATGTCTACCGACAGGTGGCAATGGGTGACGTCGCGGCCGGTGGTGGAATCAACCATACGCTCGCCGACATTCCGCCGGCGCTGCGGGCGCAGCTGCGGGTCCTCTACGAGACCCCCGGCGCCGCGCCGCATCCACTTGCGGCGCATCCCCGGGTCGATGCGGCGCTGCGCGCGCGCGTCACCGGGGCCGTGCTTGCGCTGGCGCGAGACCCGGCCGGCCAGATCCTGTTGCAAACCGTGCGCATGTCCGAGCCGGTTGCCGCGGACTATGCACGGGACTACGCGCCGCTCGAGGGCCTCAAACTCGACCAGTACGTCGTACTGGAACAGTAGGGCCCGATGCGTCCCGCCGACGAGGCACCCCGCCGGCCACGGCCACTCGCCTGGCGTCTGTCCGTGCCGGTTGCGGTGCTCGTTTCGCTGGTGATGCTCGCGTTCGGCCTCTACAGCGCGCACCGGCAGCTGATGCTCAGCGAACGCCTGCTGGACCAGCAGGGGCGCAACTTCGCGGCCAGCATGGCGAACGCGCTGGCCGAGCCCCTCCTGCTGCGCGACCTCGAGCGCATCGACGCGCTGCTGCTGGCGGAGGCGCACGGCGGCGTCGCGCGCCGCATCCACGTACTCGACCAGTCCAATCGCGTCGTCGCCGACGTGGAGGTCGTCGACGGCGAGGTCGTGCCCCGCTACTGGCCGCTCGGCGTCGCGGTGGAACACGGCGTGGAACAGGCGGGTGGTGCGGCACTGACGCTGTTCCAGTGGCTGTACGGCACCGGGGACGCCCGCGAGTTCATTCACCCTATCGGCGGGCTCGAGGGCAGCAGCGGTATCGGCGAGCTGCATTTCCAGATCGATCTCGCGCCACTCCACCGCCTGCAGCGTGAGCTGCTCGTCAGCAACCTGTTGCTGCTCGGCGTTTCCCTGCTGGTCGCGAGCGGCGCGGTATTCTGGATCTCGCATCGACCCTTGCAGGACCTGCGCCGGGCAGCCCGGTTCGCCCAGGGACTGGACAGCCGGCGGGGCGAAATGGCGCCGGGCTCGTCGTCCGGGGCCGAGATCGACCAGCTGTTCATGGCGCTCAACCGCGCATCCGTCAATCTCGCGCGGCAGGACGCGGCGCTGAACGAGAGCCGCGACTTCCTCGACAGCATCACGGCAACGCTGGCCGAGGGCGTCTACGTGACGGACCGCGCGGGACGTTGCGTGTTCATGAACCCGGAAGCGGAACGGCTGACCGGTTGGTCGCTGCCGGAGCTTGGTGACGAGCCCGCGTGGCGGCGCCTCAGCGACCCCGTCGACGACCAGCCCGACCCGCAGGCGACGGCGCTTGCGCAAGGGGAGGTCGTGCGCTCCGACGCGCTGCTCTTCCGCCATCGCGCCGGTCGACGCTACCCCGTCGAACTCGTTGCCGCACCGCTGCGCCGCGCTGGCGAAACCGCCGGCGTGGTGGTCGCCTTCCAGGACATCTCGGAACGCAAGCAGGCCGAGCGCGAGATGCGTGCAGCCCGGCTGGGCGCCGAGCAGGCGAGCCGCGCCAAGAGCGAATTCCTCGCCAACATGAGCCATGAACTGCGCACGCCGATGAACGCCGTGATCGGAATGACCGAACTGCTGTTCGGCACGACGCTGTCGGCGCAGCAGCGCAACTACGTGAACACCGTGCAATCGTCGAGCCGCCACCTGCTGGGCCTGCTCAACGACATCCTCGATTTCTCGAAGATCGATGCCGGCAAGCTGCAGGTCGAGCACATTCCGTTCGCGCTCCCGGCGATGCTCGACAGCGTGATCGGCCTCGTCGCCGCCAAGGCCGCCGGGAAGGGGCTCGAATTGATCATCGACGTCGCTCCCGACGTGCCCTGGCATCTCGTCGGCGACGCGCTGCGCACCGGACAGGCCCTCGTGAACTACGCAAACAATGCGATCAAGTTCACCGAGCACGGCGAAGTCGCGATCGAAGTCCGCGTCGCGGAGCGGCAGGCCTCGGACCTGCTGCTCGAATTCGCGGTGCGCGACACCGGCATCGGCATCGGCGAGGCGGAAATGGCGCGGCTGTTCCGCAGTTTCGAGCAGGCCGACAACTCGACGACGCGCAAATATGGCGGCACCGGCCTCGGCCTCGCGATCACCAGGCGACTCGCCGAGTTGATGGGCGGGCAGGCCGGTGTCGACAGCCGGCCCGGCGCCGGGTCCAGGTTCTGGTTCACGGTGCGTGTCGGCCTGGGCGCGAATGAGGCATCGATGATCGATACCCGTCTCCACGCTCGTCGCGTGCTCGTCGTCGACGACAACGCGCAGGCGCGCAGCCTCGCCGTGCGGATGCTCGAGACGCTGGGCATGGAAGCCAGCGCCGTCGCGTCCGGTGCCTCCGCGCTGGCCAGCGTGGCGCACGCGAGCGAGGCCGGCGCGGCCTGCGACCTGGTGCTGATCGATCGCGAAATGCCGGACCTCGACGGCATCGCGGTCGCGCGCGAACTGGCCCGCCTGCGGCTGACGCCCCGGCCGCTGGTCGTCATGACGACCGCCGACAGCGGCGAGACGACGGTCCACGCCGCGGTCGTCGCCGGCGTCGCGGACATCCTGACCAAGCCCCTGACGCCATGGCAGCTCGCCGAATACCTGCCGCGACTGTTCGGCCCGGCCACTCCGGCCCCGACCGCGGCGCCTGCACCCGCCGCGGTGGACACCTCGCCGCTGGCGGGCGCGCGCGCGCTGCTCGTCGAGGACAACGAGATCAACCAGCTGGTCGCCACCGCCCTGCTGAACGGGCTCGGCATCGAGGTCGACGTCGCGAACGACGGCGCCGTCGCGCTCGACCGGGTGCGCCGGGCGGTTTATGACGTGGTGCTGATGGACGTGCAGATGCCGGTGATGGACGGGCTGACGTCGACGCGCGAGATCCGCAAGCTGCCGGGCATGTCCCCGTTGCCCATCCTCGCGATGACCGCGAACGTCATGGCGGGCGACCGCGAAGCCTGCCTTGCCGCGGGCATGAACGACTACATCCCGAAACCGATCGAGCGCAGCCTGCTGGTCGAAAAGCTGCTGCAGTGGGTGAAGCGCGCGGCGTGAGGTGATGCGTCCCGTGGCGAGGCGCGAGGACTGGCCGAAGAAGTTTGACCACGGAGAGCACGGAGAAGCGGCAGTGCTACCGGGCAGTCATAACCCGACCCGGTCTTCCTCTGTGTCCTCCGTGGTGAAAAATGTCGACCCGACCAGCAGCCCGCTACACGCGGCTGACGGCGCTGTAGCTAAATTGAGTTTCACGGAAAAGGGGGCAGGCGTGGAAGGAGAAAAGGTGTCAGATTTGAAATCTGACACCTTTTCTCCGCCTCCAGTGCTGTGCGGGGGGCTGGGCCAGGGATTGTCACCACGGAGGGCACGGAGGACACAGAGGGAGAATCAGTCGGCTTCTGACTGCCCGGTGGATTGCAGCGGGGAACCCACGGTCACTCAACCCGCCCTATTTCTCCCTGCCCTCCGTGGTGAAAAATGTTGACCCGACCAGCTGCCCACTACACGAGGCCGTAGGGTGCCGTGGCTAAATAGATCTTCATCGAAGAGGGGGCATGCATGGAGGGGGAACTGGCGGGCAAGGTCATCGTGGTCACCGGCGGTGGCAGCGGCATCGGCCGCGAGACCGCGCTGGCGATGGCAAGGGCGGGCGCGGAGGTCGTGATCGCGGACCTGTCTGCACAACGGGCGGTCGCGGTGGCCGAGGAGATCGGCGCCGCCGGTGGCAGCGCGCTGGGTTTGCAGTGCGACGTGACGCACCGCGCCGACGTGGAGCGCGCATTCGATGCCGTCATCGCGCGCTTCGGTCGCGTCGACTGCGCGTTCAACAACGCGGGCATCGAGGGGCGCTACGCGCGCACGGCCGAGTACACCGACGAAGACTGGCACCAGACCCTCGCGGTCAACCTGACCGGCGTGTTCTATTGCCTGCGGCGCGAGATCCAGGAAATGCTGAAGAATCCGCAGGGCGGATCGATCGTCAACACGGCGTCCGTCACGGGTCTCGTCGGCTGGCGCGGCGCGCCCGCCTACGCGGCGAGCAAGCATGCGGTCATCGGTCTCACGCGCTCCGCAGCGCTCGAGAACGCGCGCCACCGCATCCGCATCAACGCCGTGTGTCCCGGCGTCGTCGAAACCCCGATGGGCGAGCGCATCTTCGCCGAAACGCCGGGCGCGAAGGAACGCCTGGTCTCGAAACATCCGCAGGGCCGGCTGGCGCAGCCGGGCGAGGTCGCCGAGGCCGTGATCTGGCTCTGCTCCGATCGCGCTTCGTTCACGACCGGCCACGCGATGACCGTGGACGGCGGCTTCGTCGCGCAGTAGGGCAGGAGGAGCGATGGCGCGTCTCAGCGAAGCCACGGCGCGGGATTTCGTGCTGGCCCGGGTCGACCGCGAATTCGCGCTCGACCCCTACCCGGATTACGCACAGTTGCGCGCGCACGCCCCGGTGTGCCGGCAGCCCGATGGTTCCTGCTTGCTGACGCGCCATGCCGACATCAAGGCCGTGCTGTCGGACCCGGCTGCCTACAGCGCCGACAAGCGCATCGATTTCCGGCCCCGCTTCGGCGATTCCCCGCTCTACGAACATCACACGACGTCGATCGTGTTCAACGATCCGCCGTATCACACGCGCGTGCGGCGACTGCTCGCACCGTTCTTCGCGGCGCGCGTGCTGCGGCAGATGGAAAGCTCGATTGCCGCGATGGTCGACCGCCTGCTCGACCGTGCAGCCGAGCGTGGCCGCATTAATATCGTCAGCGAGTTCGCGCATCCGATCCCGCTCAACCTCATCGCGGATCTGCTGGGGGTGCCGCCCGACGAGCGACTGCCGCTGCAGGGCTGGGCGCAAGCCATCCTCGGCGCGCTGGAGCCGGTGCGCACCGAGGCCCAGCTGGCGGAGGGCAATCGCGCGGTCGAGGAGTTCAAGGACTACCTGCGCGAACTCGTCGCGCACAAGCGCCGGCGGCCGCCGGCCGCCCACGAAGTGGACGTGCTGTGGGCACTGATCGAGGCGAGCGAGGGCGGCGACGGGCTGAACGAACTCGAGATCCTGCACAACTCGATCTTCATGCTGAACGCCGGGCACGACACGACCGGCGCGTTGATCGCAAACGGCGTGGACCTGCTGTTCCGCTACCCGGACCAGGCGCGGCGGCTGCGCGAGGAGCCGGCACTGATCAAGTCGGCCGTCGAGGAGATGCTGCGCTTCGAAAGCCCCCTGCAGATCGGCAACCGGCGCACGACGCGCGACTGCCGGCTCGGCGGCGTCGACCTGGCGGCCGGCACCTTCCTGCACCTCGTGCTTGCGTCGGCCAACCGCGACGAGCGGGAGTTCGATCAGGCCGGGACCTTCGACGTCGCACGCACACCGAACCGGCACCTCGCGTTCTCGCACGGCATCCACACCTGCGCCGGCAATTCGCTGGCCCGCATCGAGGCGGCAATCGCATTCGGCAAGCTGCTCGAACGCTTTCCGCGCATGACGCAGGCCGCGCCCACCGAGCGGCCGGCGCGCACGCGCTTCCGTATCGTCGAGCGGCTGCTGGTCGACCTCAATCCCTGAGCGGGCAGCGGTTCAGACGCGCGGGCGCAGGCCGAGGAAGTCCGCGACCCAGCCGCCGACGAGCGGGTTGTCCACCCGTTCGCCATAGCTTGCAAGCGCCTGCTCGCGCTGGGCGGGGGGCAGACTGAAGGAGTCCTCCGCGGTCATCGCCCGCATGAAACCGGCGGTGAATTCCGGGTGCGGCTGGATCCCGAGCACGCGATCGCCGAGGCGGAACATCGCGTGCGCGCAGTGCGCCGCTTCGGCCAGCAGTTCGCCGCCCGGTGGCAGCGCGACGACCTGGTCCTGGTGTGCCATGAAGAGCCGGATGCGGGCCGGGCAGGACGCTCCCGCGACAGGTGACGCAAGGAGCCGCAGTTCGATATTGCCGATGCCCCAGCCGCCGGCCGCGCATTCGGCGCGGCCGCCCAGCGCGTGCGCCAGCAGTTGATGCCCGAAACAGACCCCGACCTGCGGGACGCCGGCGTCGCGGACGGCGCGCGCGAAGCCGAGCAGGGCCTTGATCCAGGGCCGGTCCTCGTAGACCGCTGCCCGCGAGCCGGAGATGATCCAGGCGTCGCACTCCCCGGTGTGCGCCGGCATCTCGCCGGCGTGGGCGGCATAGGTGACGAGCTCGAAGTCGGCGCCGGCCTCGCGGAGCATCGCCGAGTACATCTCGGCATAGTCGCCATGCGCCGAGCGCAGGGGTTCCCAGATGCTGTCGCAGGCCAGCAGGCCCAGGCGTGGTATCAGGCGGGTATCGCTTCGCCCCATGTGATGCGTCTTGCCGAAAAGGGTTCGATGAACGGTGACCGGTAGCCGTCCTGGCGCCAGGTCACCGGAAAGAAGGATTCATCCATCGTGTCGTCACCGAATCGCTTGTAGCGACTGTAGATGTAGCCGACGTAATTCGGATGGAAGCGGGTCTCGCTCGACATGCAGTGCGCGACGATCGAGCGTCGCGGTACGTCACGCCGGTTGATGTCCGAGCCATGCCAGGTCCAGCCGCCATGGAAGGCGCCGCCGCCGGCCTTGACGACCACCGGCACGCGCTCGAACGACTCGACCCCGGCCGCGGCCGCCGCTTTCTCCAGATCCTTCACCGGATTGTCGGGTCCGTGAAACTCCTCGATCATGCCCGATCGGCCCCAATGATTCGACCCGCGCACGTACTCCACGGTGCCGCCTTCGGCACTGGTGTCGTCGAGCGCGATCCAGCAGCTGACCCAGTCCGGGAGCGTCGTCCACAGTTCGTATGAGGAGTCCTGGTGGAAGCCGAGCGGCTTGCCGCCGGGCGGCTTCCACAGGATGTTGTCCTGGCTGATGCGCGTGCCCGGCCAGCGGCCGAGCTTCGCACAGGCCCGGCCGATCGATTCCTGCAGGATCACGCTCGCCACATAGCGATCGGATTTCCAGCCGTTGCAGATCTGGCGGGTGCGATCGGGCGCGTCGCGGCCTTCCTGCCAGTTGACCTCGTCCGGAACGAGCCCCGTCTCCCACTGGCCCTTGAAGAGCAGGTCGTAGCGTTCGCGCAGCAGCGCCACTTCCTCGTCGCTGATGATCTGGTCGACGATGATGAAGCCGTCGCGCTCGAAGTCCGTCACCTGGCTGTCGCTGATCTCGAAGTCTTTCACGGGAGCCTCCAGTGCGTTACGGCAGGTAGTCCATGTAGGTGTCGTGATCCCAGCCGGTGACCGTGGCGAGGAACTTGTCCCACTCATCGCGCTTGTAGTCGATGAAGACGTCCCACATCTCGCCGGGCAGGGCGCTGCGCACGAGCGGGTCGCTCTCCATCGCATCCAGTGCCATCCCGAGGTTGGTCGGCAGCTTGGTGACCTTCTTGCCGGCGAGTTCCAGCTCGTAGATGTTGCGCTGTTCCAGCGGGCCCGGGTCGAGCTTCTTCGTGATGCCTTCGTCCATGACGGTCAGCAGCGCCGAGTTCAGCAGGTAGGGATTGACCATCGAGTCGACGGCCCGGTACTCGAAGCGCCCCGGGGCAGACACCCGCAGCGCGCAGGTCCGGTTCTGGTAGCCCCAGTTGTTGTAGACAGGCGCCCAGTAGCCCTGGTCGAGGAGGCGCCGGTAGGAATTCACCGTCGAGGCCCCGAGCGCCGTCAGCGCCGGCAGGTGCTTGACGATGCCGCCCGCCGCCCACACGCCGATCTGGCCCGGCATGCGGGGATCGTCGCCCTCCGGATCGAACTTGTTCTGTCCACCGGTGACGTAGCTGTAGACCTCCGGCATGCCGAGCTTGGACAGGCCCGCGAAGCCGTTCACGACGTCCTTCCCGCCCTTCCACAGCGAGAAGTTGTGGTGGCAGCCGTTGGCCGACACGCGCATGAAGGGTTTCGTCATGAAGCAGGCGATGACATTGAACTCGCGCGCGACCTGGGCGCAGATCTGGCGATAGGTCGTCAGTCGGTCCGAGGTGCGCAGCACGTCGTCGAAGGCCCAGTTCAGCTCGAGCTGGCCGGGCGCGTCCTCGTGGTCGCCCTGGATCATGTCGAGGCCCATCTTGCGGCAGTAGTCGTTGACCTTGAGCGTGATCGGCCGCAGCTCCTCGAACTGGTCGATGTGGTAGCAGTACGGCTTGGTGACGCCGCCGTCGGGCTTGCCGTCCGCGCCCTTCTTCAGCCACATCATTTCCGGCTCGGTGCCGAGGCGCAGCCGCAGGCCGTGCTTCTTCTCGAAGCTCGCGTGCATGCGCTTGAGGTTGCCGCGGCAGTCGGAGCTCAGGAACCCGCCCGGGTCGACCGGCTCCTCGCGGTTGCGGAACAGCGTGCAGAACACGCGCGCGACGCGCGGCTCCCACGGCAGTTGCACGAAAGTCTCCGGGTCGGCGATGCCGACGAGTTCGCTGGCCTCCGGGCCGTAGCCCAGGTAGCGGCCCTTGCGGCTGATGAAAAGGTTCGCGGTCGAGCCGTAGACGAGCTGGAAACCCTTGGTTGCCAGCCGCTCCCAGTGATCGGCCGGCGCGCCCTTGCCGACGATGCGGCCGGTGACTGACACGAACTGGTAATAGATGTATTCGATGCCCAGCGAGTTGATCAGTGCGCGAACCTTCTTCACGCCGTCCATGCGCGCCGTGTCCTTCACATACGCTTCGAGTGCAGTCATCTCCGGTGCCTCCGCGGGGTTCTTCAGCCAGTGGGTGATGGGTCAGGAATGGTGCAGATAGCGTGCCCGCTCGAAGGCGGATACATGTCGCCGCATCAGGTGGTCTTCCTGGATGCAGCTCTGCGTGTAGTGATCGACGAAGCGATCGCCGAACAGCGCGCGCGCGTGGGCGCTGGCGCTCATGCGCTCGGCCGCTTCGAGCAGCGTGCGCGGTAGCGGCCCTATTTCAGGGTGGACCAGTTCGCGCCCGATCCCGGTGGTGACGGGCGGCGCGACGAGGCGGCGCTCGATGCCGTCGAGCCCCGCGCCGAGCAGCATCGCGAACGCGAGGTGCGCATTGGTGTCGGCGCCGGGCAGGCGGAACTCGACGCGGCAGTCGTCCGGCGCGCCGTTGACGATGCGCAGCGCGCACGTGTAGTTGCCGATGCCCCAGGTGGCGGTGCGCGGCGCCCAGTTGCCGGGAACATAGCGCCGGTAGGCGTTCACGGTGCCAGCGAACATCGGCATGAGGGCCGGCAGCGCGTGCAGGACGCCGGCCACGAAGTGCCGGCAGACCGCGGAGATTCCCTCGAGATCGTCCGCCGCATGGAAACTCGCCGCCCCGGTCGCGCGGTCGCGCAGCGAAATGATTGGATGGCCGCCGAGGCCCGGGTGCGCATCCGACAGCTGCGCCATGAACGAAGCCATCAGGCCACGTTCGATGCAGAAGGCTTTCGTGTAGAGCTTGAACAGGGCCGCATCGTCGGCTGCCGCCGCGAGGGGCCGCACGGGCAGCGCGGCCTCCAGGCACCCGGGACCGAGCTCTGCACACAAGTGGTGCAGTGGAACGTCGCCGCTCCGCAGCAAGGCGTCATATTCGCGCAGGAAGCCGGCGCCGCTGGCAGGGTAGAGGCCGGACCAGCAGCGATTCTCCTGGGCGTGCGTCGACAGGTCCCGATAGGCCTTGGCCGTCGCCGAGGCGGGTGACTCGTCGAGGATGATGAACTCGAACTCGGATGCGCCAAGGGCTTCGAAGCCGAGGTCGCGCGCGCGCTCGAGCTGCGTCGCGAGCAGGCGCCGCGGCGACAGCGCGGCGCTGTCCCCGGTGTAATCGGCAACGATCAGCGCGGCGTTCGGTTCGAAGGGATAAGGCCGGATGCTTTCGACGTCCAGCGCACATGCTTCACTGCGATAGGGGCGGTCCGCGCGCACGGCATCGTTCGGGCCCCAGAACGGCAGCGCATCGATGAACGACCAGCCATCCTTGACGTAACGCAGCGCCAGCGCCGACGGCAGGCGCTTCTCCCTGAACGCGCCCTCGGTGTCGAAAAGGCCCACGTGCACGAAATCGATGCGTTCGCGGGCCAGCAGACCCTCGATTTCAGCGATATTGTCTGCGGACCAGTGCCGCGGCGCGGCAGGATACGTCGGGCTCATGAGTTTCACACAGGTAAATAATGTTTCACGGTATTAATAGGCGTGCTATACATCCAATGCAAGTGATTGCTTCACTGCGGAGGGAACAACATGGCCAAGAACCCGACGGGCGTGCAGACCAACCAGGCCTACGCGTCGACCGATGAATTCATTACCCGCACACACATACTTCCCCTGCTCACCGATGAGGCGACGCGGGCCCGGTTGATTGCCGAGCATCGCGACAATCCGATCGGCAAGCCCGGCAAGGCCGGCAAGGCCGGCATCCAGCACAGCGACGATCTCCAGCGCGTGATCGACAAGCTGCGCCGCGCGCCGATGGCCGGCAAATACGTACGGATCTGCGTAGTCCCGCACTCCGACTACCGCATCGGCGTCGCCGCCGGCGTGCGCGGCAAGCCGGTCCGGATGCTCGACGGACGATATCCATCCGAAGACGCCTGCGAGCACGCGATCTTCGTCAGGCGGGTGCAGGACCTGCTCGCGCACTACGGACACAAACCGCGCTGAAGCGCGGTTTTTTTTCATTTGCGCGCAGCGTCGCGCCGCAAACTGCAGGACGGGGGACCACATGCTTCGCATCACAGGCTACAGCGACAAGTACTCGGTGTGTCCGGGTGACACGCTCAAATTCCACGTGAATTCCGAGAAGGGCGAGCGCTACGACGTACAGCTCGTGCGCCTGATCCACGGCGATACGAATCCCGAGGGTCCGGGTTTCAAGGAGAAGGAGATTGCCGCGCCCTGCAACAAGCCCATGAAGGGGCGGCCGCAGAAAATCCACGGTGGGTCCTACGTCGTGATCCCCGCCGACGGTCGCCTCGATTGTCAGAGCTTCACGCTGCAGGCTTTCATCTTCCCGACGACGCCCGGCCCGGGGCCGCACGGCTACTGCCACGACAAGGGCATGCAGGGCATCGTCACCAAGTGGGACGTCGCGAAGAAATCCGGCTACGGCCTGTTCGTCGACGAGGCCGGCTGCCTGGCGGTCATGATCGGGGGCGGGCGCGGCAAGCTGACGACCGTCACGAGCGGCAAGCCCCTGCTGCGCAAGGTCTGGTACCTGGTGGCCGCAAGCTACGACGCCGCGACCGGCCAGATCGTGCTCTACCAGGAACCCGTGGTTTCCTCGACCAACGGCGGCCTCGGCATGTCGCTGCTGCATCCGGCCAGCGAAACCAGTGCGACGGTGAAGGCGAAGAGCGCGCACGGCCCCGCCGCGAACACCGCGCCGCTGCTGTTTGCCGCGGCGACCGCGGCGCCGGTGTCCGGCCGCCACATCCAGGGAGGGCACTACAAGGAAGCCGTGGCGCCCGTTGCGCTGCCCGAACAGACCTGGTGTTACAACGGCAAGATCGACCGGCCCCGCCTGTCCCGCGACGCGCTGAGCAAGGCCGAGATCGATGCGCTTGCCCGGGGCTTCAGCGGCTGCCCGGCGGCGCTGCGCGCCAAGGTGGTCGGTGCGTGGGACTTCCACGCCAACATCACGACCCATATCGCGAGCTGCCAGGTGGTGGACGTTTCGCCGGCCCGGCTCGATGGCTTCGCGATCAACCTCCCCGTGCGCGGCATGACCGGCTACAACTGGTCGGGCGACGACATCGTCTACCACCACGCGCCCACTGAATACGGCGCGATCCATTTCCACGACGACGATATCGACGATGCGCGCTGGGACGTCGACTTCGAGTACACCGTCCCGGCGAACCTCAGGAGCGGCGTCTATGCCGCCCGCCTGCGCATCGCCGGCAAGAGCTCGCCGGAGACCGAGGACTACATCCCGTTCTTCGTGCGTCCGCCCCGCGGCAAGGCCACGGCGAAGATCGCCTTCATCGCGCCGACCAACAGCTACATGGCGTACTCGAACGACAACCTCGCGACGAACTCGGTGGTGGCGCAGCTCCTTGCCGGGCGCGTGCCGATCATGAACGCGTCCGATCTCTACCTGAACGAGCATCGTGAATACGGCCTGTCGACGTACTCCTGCCACTCGGACGGCAGCGGCGTGTGCTACAGCACGCGCTTGCGGCCCATCCTCAACATGCGGCCGAAGTATCGCCACTGGCTGTCGCCCTCACTGTGGCAGTTCAACGCGGACCTCCACCTGACCGACTGGCTCGAGCAGATGGGCTACGAGTTCGACGTCCACACCGACGAGGACCTCGATCGCGAAGGCGTCGACCTGCTGTCCCGCTACCAGGTCGTGCTGACCGGCAGCCATCCGGAGTATTCGTCCGAGCGCATGCTGAACGCCTACGAGGCCTACCAGGCCGGCGGCGGCCGCTGGATGTATCTCGGCGCGAACGGCTTCTACTGGTGCAGCCAGTACCATCCCGACAACGGCAACATCATTGAGGTGCGCAAGGGCGAGGCGGGCACGCGTGCGTGGACCGCGAACCCGGGCGAATACAACAACGCCTTCGACGGCAAGTTCGGCGGCATGTGGCGCGCCCGCGGCCGGATCCCGAGCAAGGTCTGCGGACTCACCTTCACCGGCTACGGTTTCGACGTGTCGACCTACTACCGGCGCGAGGCCGACAGCCTGCGACCGGAATGCAGCTGGATGTTCCAGGGCATCGGCAAGGACGAGATCATCGGTGACTTCGGTCTGGTGGGCGGTGGCGCCGCGGGCCTTGAAATCGACCGCTACGACCTCGAGTTCGGCACGCCGCACAACGCCTACCTGCTCGCGCGCTCCGAGGGTCACACCGACCTCATGATGCAGGTCAACGAGGAAATCCACTTCACCGTCCGCGGCTACTACGGGGGCGGTGACGAGAACCCGATGATTCGTGCGGACATGATCTACTACAAGACCCCCGGCGACGGGGCGGTGTTCGCGCCGGGCTCGCTCGCGTGGTGCGGAGCGCTGTCGCACAACAAGTACAACAATAACGTGTCACGCCTGATGAAGAACGTGCTCAATGGCTTCCTGAAGAAGGGGCCGCTGCCGTGAGGCGGCCGTCCGTTGCCAGGTCGGCCCCGGACCGGCCGGTCACCCCGCCGGTCGGCAAGCATGTGATGCCGGCGCTGGAAGGCGAGGCCAATGGCCTCGAAACGACCCTGCTGGCCGGGCTCGACCGCGATCGCATCAACCAGCTGGCAGAGTGCCTGTTCACGCTGAACAACCGGCGTTTCGGGCCCATTCCAGGCGCGTATGTCGTGATGTGCACCGAGCCCGGCAAGCGCTGGTGCGTCGGTCAGCTCAGCGCGGATCGCGCGCGGCCTGTCCTGCTGTTCGAGGAACTCGAGTTCGAATCGCCCGAGGCGGCGCGGCGGGCGGCGGAGCGGCTGCGTCGTGAACGCGGTGAGGGGCCGCCGGCGCGCAGTATCTGAGTGGCCGAGCGGGTCGAACGGTCATGCAGAGCGTGTCACCATCGGCGACGGTGTCGGACACATCCGCGGCGACCCGCTCGGGTACATCCGTGTATCGCTCGAGCGCGCACGTCCTGTGCGCGCACGGTCGCCACGGATGCATCCGACACCGTCACCCTGCCGCGTGTGGCGCGGGCCTGGGGCCGGTTCGTTGAGCTGGCGCTGACAACCGCTGTCGCGTGTTTCGCGTGACCACCGCGCGGCCACCCCCGCAAGTGACGTCCAGTCCCAGGAGTCGACTGGCGCACCGCGCATGACCTATGCAGAATGCGTTGGCGCTGCAAGGCGACACGCAAGCGATCCTTCATTCAAATGAGGTAGCCCATGGCGACACGTTCCAAGGCCGCACCCGGCACCGCGCTGGCCCGCGACTACGGCTATACCGCCGTCGATGATTACGACATCCGCACCTACATCCTGCCGTCGCTGCGCGATCCCGAGCGGCGGGCGCGTCTCATCGACGAGCATCGGGCGCATCCGCGCGGCGCCGCGTCGCAGCCGGGCAGCATGCCGCCTAACCACAGTCCCGACCTGAAGCGCCTGATCGACCGCCTGCGCGTCGTGCCCCAGGCGGGCAAGCACACGATCGTCGAGACGCTGCCGTGGGCGGAATACGCAATCGGCATCCTGCCCGGCCGGCGCGGCGGCGAAATCCGGATCACGAAGGAACGCTACCGCAGCCGCGAGGACGCGGAGCATGCAATCTTCCTGAAGCGCCTCAACGCGCTGATGAAGCAATACGGCATCGAGTACTGAGGGCGCGACGACATGACGAATCAACAGATGATGCTGCGCATCACCGGTTACACGGACCGCTGTTCGGTGCGGCCCGGTGACGAAATCAGCTTTCACGTCCACAGCGAGTTCAACGAGCCCTACCAGGTCGACATCGTGCGCCTCATTCACGGCGACACGAATCCCGAGGGGCCCGGCTTCAAGGAAAAGGTGATCCGCACCGCGGTCAACGGGCGCTATCGCGGCCGCAACCAGCCGGTTCATGCCGGCAGCTACATCCTCGTGCCAAACGATGCGCGCTTCGACGTGCAGAGTTTCACGCTCTGCGCCTACGTTTACCCGACGACACCGGTCGTCGACTGCGAGAACGTGCCGGTCGGCATGCAGGCGATCATCTCGAAGTGGGATGCGAAGACCAACACGGGTTACGGACTCTTCATCAACGACAAGGGCGAACTGACCGTGCGTATCGGTCGCGGGCGCGGCAAGTCCGTCGACTACTCGACGAAGAGGCCGCTGTTCCGCAAGGTGTGGTATCAGGTCGGGGCAAGCTACGACGCTGCCAGCGGCGAAGTGCGCATCTGGCAGACGCCGCACGTGACGATCACGAACGGTGGGCACGGTCTGAGCATGCTGCATCCCGTCGAAGACACGGCGGGCAGCGCCCGTTACCGGTCGACGCTGGGCGCGCCGCGTCCGACCGACGCGCCGCTGCTGATTGCGGCGAGTTCGCAGCAGGCCCAGTCCGGGCGCTACGTGGTCGGCGCCCACTTCAAGCAGCTCGCTGCGCCCGTCGAGATCCCGGTCCATGCCCACAAGTTCAACGGCAAGATCGAACGACCCCGCGTCGCGAACCGTGCGCTGACGGCGGCGCAGGTCGAACTGCTGCTGGCAGCGCCCGGCGTGCAGCAACTGCCGGGCGAGCTCCGCGCGGCGGTCGTCGCCGCCTGGGACTTCAGCGCGAACATCGCCGACAACGCGGCGTCGACGCACATCGTCGACACGGGCCCGCACGGCCTGCACGGCATCGGCATCAACATGCCGGTGCGCGGTGCGACGGGTTTCAACTGGTCGTCGGACTACATGAGCTTCCGGCACGCCCCGCAGGAATACGGCGCGATCCATTTCCACGACGAGTCGGTCGATGACGCACGCTGGACGCCCTCGTTCACGCTGAAGGTGCCGGCGTCGATGAAGAGCGGCGTGTATGCCGCCCGCCTGCGCGTGAACGGATCGACCGACGCGGAGTGCGAGGACTACATTCCCTTCTTCGTGCGCCCCCCGGCCGACGGGCCGACCGCGAAGATCGCGCTCGTGATGGCGATGCACAGCTACCTCGCGTATGCGAACGACAACCTGAGCGTGAATTCCGTGATTGCGCAGCTGCTGACGGGCCAGGTGCCGCTGCTGCAGCCGGGCGACCTGCTGCTCAACAAGGAGCGCGGCTACGGGCTCGGCACCTACACGAGCTACCGTGACGGCTGGGGCGTGAACGTGTCGTCCCGCCTGCGCCCCATCCTCAACATGCGGCCGAAGTACATTCACGTGCTGTCGCCGTCCCTGTGGCAGTTCAACGCGGACCTGCATCTCGTCGACTGGCTCTACGAAATGGGTTACGACGTCGACATCCTGGTCGACGAGGACGTGCAGCGGGAAGGCGTGGCGCTGCTCAAGCAGTACCCGATCGTGCTGACCGGCCATCATCCGGAGTACATGTCGGAACAGCAGATGCAGGCCTACCACGACTACCAGCAGCAGGGTGGCCGCTTCATGTACCTCGCGGCAAACGGGTTCTACTGGATCTGCCAGCCGCATCCGGACAACCCGAACATCGTCGAGGTCCGCAAGGGTGACAACGGCACCCGCGCCTGGACCATCGCGCCGGGCGAGTACTGCAACGCCTTCGACGGCAAGCACGGCGGGCTGTGGCGCGTGCGTGGGCGCGCCATGAGCAAGCTGCTCGGCGTGACCTTCACGTCCTTCGGCCTCACGTACTCTTCGTACTATCGTCGTGCGCCGGACAGCGAGCTGCCGGAATGCCGCTGGCTGATGAAGGGGATCGGCCGTGACGAGCCTATCGGCAACTTCGGCCTGGTGGGCGGTGGCGCGGCGGGCCTGGAGCTCGATCGCTATGACCTCGAACTCGGCACGCCGCACCGGGCCTACCTGCTCGCGCATTCGGAGGGACACTCCGACATGTTCGTGTCGGTCACCGAGGAATCGACCTTCAACGCGCGCGGCATCATCCCGGGCAGCCTCGGCGACAACAACCCGCGCACGCGCGCCGACATCGTCTACTACAAGACGCCGAACAACGGGGCCGTGTTTTCGGTGGGGTCGATGTCCTGGTGCGGCTCGCTGTCGCACAACGGCTATGACAACAACGTCTCGCGGATGATGAAGAACGCGATCGACGGATTCCTCAAGCCGGGGCCCCTGCCGTGAGCCGGCGTGGCAAGGTGGCCGACGTGCCGCTCGCGCGCGACGAAAGCTGGTGGCTGCACCCCGCGTTCCGCGGGCAGCAGACGCTGCCGCTCGCGGATACGGGCGTTGGCGCGTTGCCGCACCGCTGGGTGCGCTCGGATGCACCGGTGGTCGCGGCAGAGGCCGGTGTCGACGACGCGAGCGGTTACGCCGATCTGGCGAAAATCCTCTACACGCTGAACGGCCACCGGCCAGGTCCCGTGCGCGGCTTCTACGTGATCGTGGAGTCGGCGCCGGGCCGTTACGCGGTGGGCCAGCTGTGCGCCGACCCGCAGGTGCCCGTGCAGCTGTTCGAGGATCTGGTCTTCGACAGCGAAGCCGACGCGCGGGCAAAGGCCGCGGCCATGCGGGCAGCCCAGCCGGGTCCGCAGCGCCGCTGAGCCCGGCGCCGCCGAAACGTCCGCGCGGCGTCGCGAGCTTGCGCCGGGCGCGAACGCAGGGCCCGTGCCCGGAGCCGGGTCCTCGCGGGGTGGCGCCGTGCGGTACGCGGTCGGCGGACGTCGGCCCCGCGGCC
>CALRPY020000015.1:0-78302 GCA_943370145.1 Hydrogenophaga intermedia
TTGAGCGCGCTGGCCATGGCGTTGCTGACGGTGCTGGGCGCGACGGGCGAGGCGCTGGGTTATGACCGCATGCTGAAGGCCAACACGGTCAAGCGGCGCACGCACTCGCTGTTCCGCCAGGGGCTCATGCTCTACGACTGGCTGCCGCGAATGCCCGAGAAGTACTTTCGGCCGCTCATCGACGCGTTTTCGGACAACCTCGCACAGCAACGCGGCCTTGCTATCGTCTTCGCCCAATCGGCAAATTGAGGGGATGACTGAGATCTGACACCTTTTCTCATCGGGGACAGACCACGGTTTTCCTGATCTTGTCGGAAGCCGGGAAACCGTGGTCTGTCCCCTTGATCTTGTCCCCTTGATCTCGAGGTCGTCATGGCGATCTGGGACAGACCACGGTTTTCCAGCTTCCATTCACTCGCTTGCCGAGCGGAATCTGCCGGCATTTTTTTTTCGGGGGGCCGCGTGACGTTCGCTGATTGGCTCAACAGCCTTTTCAATATCGTGATCGGCCTGTTCCTGGGCTTGGCCATACATGGACTGGCGAATCTAATCGGCGCGGGCCTCTGGGTATCCGCGCTTGTCCTTGTCGTGCCCTTCGCGCTGCTCATGTTCTTCCATCAGGCCCTCGACCGGCTGTTCGACCGGCTTTTCCCGAGCGGTGTCCGGCCGGCCCGCGTCCCCGCCCGGCCGCGACGCAAGCCGCTCATACTCACCCTCAGCCTGCCGGCGGGCGTCGTGCTCGGCGTGCTCGCGGCCGCGCTCGGACTGAGCGACGTGATCCTCGCGGCTATTTGAGGCGACTCGACCCGGCGCGCCGGTAAACAGGGGGCTGGAACGGGCGAACTATCGGGGACAGACCACGAACTATCGGGGACAGACCACGGTTTTCCGGAAGCCGGGAAACCGTGGTCTGTCCCCTTGATCTTGTCCCGTTGATCTCCCCTGCAGCAGCGCCACTCGGCGCGGCGCTTGCCGCGCGCCGTTCGATATACCGACCAGGTCGGTCGCGAAGCGGGCCGTCGCATCCTTCAGCGGAGAAAAGGTGTCGGATTTGAAATCTGACACCTTTTCTCCGCGGGAGAGGGAGGTTCAACCTCAGGCCAGCACGTCCTGCGCCTGCCCCTTCAGGATCAGCGTGTACATGAAATCCTCGAGCTCCGTGCCCATCGCGTCGCGCGTGGACACGATGCCGATGGGCTTGCCGTTGTCGACGACCGGCACGTGGCGGAAGCGTCCCTCGTGCATCAGCTGCAGCGCCGCGGGGTAGGAGTCGCGCGGGGTGATTGTGGTCGGGTTCGCGGTCATGACGTCGGACAGCAGGGCGGTCGCCGGGTCCCGCTTCTCGGCGACCACGCGGAACAGCGCATCGCGCTCGGTGAAGATGCCGACCAGGCGATCGTTGTCGACGACGAGGATCGCGCCGACGCGTCTCCCGCGCATCCAGCGCGCCGCTTCGCTGACCGGGGTCGCGCTGGATGCGGTGAGGAGTTCCTGGCCTTTGACGAGATCACCGATGTTCCGATTGCTCATGTCAGGTTCCTTGCGGCTGGGCGGTGGGTGTTGCCTGAAGCATAGGGGGTCCGGCGCGGATTGCCAGCGAGGAGATCGCGCGCGACAGGCGAGCGCGGCAGCGCAGTTGCAGCATTGCGGACTGCCCGCAACGCGGCTGCAACCGGCGACCGGCAGGCTCACTGGCTGAGCCACCCGTGCGCGTAGCCTTTGGCGCATGGCGTGCTGTCGGTCAGGCCGGCCGCAGCCGCAGCGCGTATACCCGCCATCGAAGTCGGAGGATCCAAACCATGAAATGCCGCCAACTGATCTGGTTCAACATCGCCCTGAACTGCCTCGTCCTTGCCAGCTGGCTCATGCTCGAGCCGCTGTCCGGCCTGTTCTACGGCAGCCCGCTGGCCGGGCTGTCGGCGCTGGTGTCGCTGCAGGTGCTGCTCGCCGCGCACCGCGAATTCGGGTTTGCAGCCTGGGAGCAGGGGGCGTGGGGCCTGTTGCTGGTCGCGAGCTACCCGCTCGCGCTTGCGCTGTGCTGGCTGCAGGTGAACGGGGTTTTCGCGGGGCTGCCGGTGCTGGGCGGGGATCCGGGCCTGTCGCTGATCTACACGCTGCTGTTTCCGGCGACGCAGACCGTCGTGCTGATCGTGTTCAACGCGATGCTGCGCGGCTGGGTCCTGCCGCGGGCGCGGGGGCAGGCGCTAGGCAGTGCTGCCTGAGTCCAGCGCCGGGCACGAGGCCGGGCGGCCTGGCCTTGCAGGCCGCGTTGCGGCACGCATCCATGCGCTACCCGCGCATGTTCCGTTCGTGGTGGTTCATGCCCTCGGTTGCCGTTGACTTCGGTGCGCGATGCGGGCTGCCTCGCGCGCGTCGCCGGCGTGGCCCCAGGCGCCAGACGGCCGCGAGCCCGCCCAGCACGACCATCGAGCCGAAGGCGAAAAAAAGCGTGTCATAGGACAGCAGCGGCCGCTCGACAACCGTCACCGCATGGTCGAGATCCAGGTAGTTGGTCGCGGCGCGGTGGACGTCCGCGGTGCTGACGGCCATGACCGCGTCCTCCTCGTTGAGCAGCGCGCCGCTGTCCTCGAGTTCGTGCATGGACGCCACGTAATAATCGGCAACATCAGCGTTGGTCTCGTAAGCGCCGGCACCGCCGAGCAACGACTCCCGCTTCAGGGCAAGCACGGTCTCCTCGGACAGGGGATGCTCGCGCAGGTGCTGGATTACCTCGCGCAGCGCCGCAATCACCCTGTCGACATCGTCCAGCGCCGCATTCGCCTCCAGCCACAGCAGGCCCGCATCGGGCCAGACCTCGGAGTCCGTGGTCGGTGTGTACGAAAGTCCCTGCCGCACGCGCAAGCGCTCGTAGATGCGCGTCTCCAGGTACAGTTGGAGCAGATACACCGCGCGACGGTCGCGCCCCCGATAGCCGGTGGTCGTGAAGCCGAGCATGATGCCGGCGTCGCCGCCCAGCAGGTGGGTCAGGCTGTTCTCGTGATGCACCGCCGTTGGTGGGCGTTCGATCGGCAGCGGCCTGCGCGCCGGGAGCTCGCCCGCCGGCCGGCGGGCGAAGCTGTCCTCGATCAAGGACCAGGCCTGCGCAGCGTCGAAGGCGCCGACGATCACCAGCGCCATGTTGTTCGGCACGTAGTAGCGCCGGTAGGCGTCGACGATGTCCTGGCGGCTGATGTCGTCCGGCGTTTCGAGCAGCGCGCAGCTCAGGCCCACGGTTTCCAACCACTTGTCCCAGCCGGACTTGCCGATGCCGCGGGCATAGGTCCAGCGCCGCAGGAAACCCGGATCCTCGCCGGATTCCCGCTTGAGGATCGCCGCCGACAGCGCAACGTTGTCCGCGGTCAGCGTGGAGTCGGTGAGGATTTCGTGGAGCAGGGCCAGCCCGTCCGCGAAGTGACCGCTGAAAATGTCGAGTTCGTAGATGGTCTGCTGCGATGCCGTGGTGGCATTCCAGGTCCCGCCCCATTCGCGCACCAGCGCTTCGAGTTCCGTCTCATCGTGCGCGCGGGTTCCCGTGAACAGCAGGTGCTCGAGGAAGTGCGGGGTCTCGCGGCGGCCACAGGGGAAGTCCAGCATGCCGACCTTGACCTGCACGCGGATCGACACGTTGCGCGCATCGCCCCGGGGTTTCAGCACCACTCGCAGGCCGTTCGCGAGCACGCGGTGTTCGACTTCATAGAGACCGTGCGGACTGTACTCGTTGGCGTTGGCGGGCGGTGCGCACAGCAGGAAGAGGATGAGCGACAAGCCTGCGTGCAGGAGCGTACAGCCGAACACAGTGCGGCGCCCCGCTGCGTTCGTGCGCCGATCACCGCGCTGCGGATGGCTCATGCGCGGGCAGTGCCGGCCACGCGGGCCCTCACCTGTCTGTTGCGCGGCTGGCCTCTCCCGCGGACGGGAGACGCGAGGATCCGCGTTGGCGTGCAGCACCGGGGTAGGTTGGGCTGGCGCAGGAAGCCCAGCATCGGACGCCCCAATCCTGTGTCACCCACCGCGCCGGTTCAGGCCGAATCCGCCTGTCGGCATCAATCCGCCTCGTTGGGCTTCCTGCGTCAGCCCAATCTACGACGATGACCGACGCCTTTGTCGCAAAAAATCGTCGCGACGTTTCCGGTCGTTGGCACGGCAACCCAGCTGTCGAGGCGGGACGCAGGTGTCGTGGTGGTGCATCCCGTCCGTTCGCCCGCAAGCCTGATCGCGCGACGTACTGCCGGCGAGCACGGCAACCTCGGGTGGTGTCGTCGCAGGCTCCCACGCGCGGCGCTCAGCGTTCCACCAGCCCCTTCAGCCGCCCGCGCCACGCGTAGTTCGTGAAGTCGAGCTGGATCGGCGTGATGGAGACCGCCCGGTCCTCGATCGCGTGGAGATCGGTGTCCGGTTCCTTCTCGCCCTCAGGGTAGGAAATCTTGACCCAGTAGTAGGGCACGTTGCGGGCGTCGATGCGCGCGTCGATGCTGAACGCGCCGGGCGGCCGCTGGCCCTGCTGGGTCACGCGCACGCCGGTGATTTCCGCCGGCGCGGCGTCGGGGAAGTTGATGTTGAGGAAGCTGCCGGCCGGCCAGTCGTCGTTGGTGATGAGGCGGGTCAGCAGATCGGGCAGCATGGCCTGCGCCGCGTCCCAGTTCGCCGTGCCGGTCAGCGAGCGCACGACCGACAGCGCAATCGAGCGGATGCCGAGCAGCGTGCCTTCCATCGCGGCGGCGCAGGTCCCCGAATAGCTGACGTCCTCGCCGAGGTTGGCCCCGTTGTTGATGCCGGACAGGATGAAGGTCGGCCGCCGGTCCGTCATCAGCTCGTGGAAGGCCATCAGCACGCAGTCGGTCGGCGTGCCGAAGACCGCCCAGCTGTGCTCGCTGTGGCGGCGCAGGCGAATCGGATGATGCAGCGAGATCGAGTGGCTCGCGCCGCTGCGCTCGCTGTCCGGCGCCACCACCCACACGTCGTCCGACAGCCGCCTGACCACCTCTTCCAGCACCTTGATGCCGGGGGCTTCGAGGCCATCGTCGTTGGTGAGGAGGAAGCGGTAGTCGGCGAGGGGCTTGCGGGTGCTCATGGGCGTCCTGACTGGATTGTCCTACGAATGCTCAGGGGAGTTTGCCTGAAGCCTTCACGGGCGAACAGGGCGGCATCCGCGACGCGGGTCGCGGTGCTCGAGCATCCCGGGTTTCGCTACGCTGCACCCGGGCTACGGCGTGCCAAGGGCGGTCGTGGCGCTGTCGCTCGCGATGCGGCCGTCGATGATACCGAGGTGGCGGTGGGCGCGGGCGCCGAGCGCGGCGTCGTGGGTGACGATGACCAGCGTGACCTGCTGCTCGCGCTGCAGGCCTTCGAGGATGTCGATCACCTGCAAGCCCGACGCGGAGTCCAGGTTGCCGGTCGGCTCGTCGGCGAGCAGCAGCGGCGGACGCATGATCATCGCGCGGGCGATGGCGACGCGCTGGCGCTGGCCGCCGGACAATTCCGCCGGCCGGTGCGACGCCCGTTCCGTGAGGCCCAGCGCGCCCAGCGCGTCGCGCACCCGCTCGGCGCGCTCCCGGCCGGCGACGCCGGCGAGCAGCAGCGGCAGCTCGATGTTCTGGGCCGCGGTCATGCGCGGCACGAGGTGAAACGACTGGAACACGAAGCCGATGGTGCGGTTGCGCACCGCCGCCAGTTCGTCGTCCGACAGCGCGGTGACGTCGCTGCCGTTGAGCAGGTAACGGCCGCTGGTCGGGCGGTCGAGGAGGGCGATGAGATTCAGCAGCGTCGATTTGCCGGAGCCGCTGGGGCCCATGATCGAGCAGTATTCGCCGCGTCGGATTGCGAGGTTCGCGCCGGCCACCGCGTGCACCGTATCGCCGCCCAGCGTGAACAGCCGGCTGACGTCGCGCAGTTCGATCAACGGCGCGGCGGCGGCCGGCGCCTCAGTCGTCGACGCCATCGTCCTCGACCGCGGGCACGCCGTCCTTCACGCCGTCGCGGCCCACCGACAGCACGATCCGTTCGCCGGCGGCGACGCCCGAGCGCGCTTCGGTGTATTCCCAGTTCGCGAGCCCGCGCTTGAATTCCCGCTGCTTCAGCACGCCGTCGTCGAGGACCAGCACGAACCTGTCCTTGATGACGGCTTCGGTCGGGATGCGCACCACGTCCGGCCGCTCCTCGAGCAGCACTTCGATGTCCGCGCTGTAGCCCGGCAGCAGGCCGACGATGTCCTCGCCCCCCCGGAATTCGACCTCCACCTCGACGGTGCGGGCCTGCTTCTCGCGGTCCAGCACGTAGGGGGCGATGCGACGCACGAAGGCGCCGCAGCGCTTGTCGTCGAAGGCGTCCAGGGACACGCAGGCGGTCATGCCCTTGCGCAGTTGCGGCGCGTCGACCTCGTCGATCGGCGCGGACACGTACAGGCAGCTCATGTCGATGAGGTCCACCGCCGGCAGGGTTGGGATGCCGGTCGGCGACGGCGTGATGAATTCGCCGAGTTTCGCGTTCAGCTCCGCCACCACGCCGGGAAAGGGGGCGCGCAGTCGCGTACGCTCGATCTGCTCGGCGACCACCTGCCGGCTCGCGCTGCTCACCGCGACTGCGGCGCGCGCCGTGTCGCAGCCGGCGCGCGCGGATTCGGCGCGGGTCTCGACGACGTCCACCGCGTCCTCGGACACCAGGCGCTGGCGGCTCATTTTCTGCAGGCGGTCCGCCTCGCGCCGGGCCCCGGCGGCCCGGGTGCAGGCCTCGTCGACCCGGCTGCCGGCGGCGACGATTTCGGCGTCCAGCTGCAGCAACTGGGCCTTCAGGTCCTCGTTCCAGATTTCCATCAGGACGGTGCCGGCCGTCACGCTGTCGCCTTCCCTGACCGGCAACTGCGCGACCTGCCCGGCGGCCGAGGGCGACATCCGCGCGCGCCGGCAGGCCTCGACGGTGCCGACCCGGGTATTGGAGACGGTCGCCCGCACGAGTCCGCGCTCCACCGTATGCAGGACCACTTCGACGGGCTCGGGCCGGGACAGCCACCAGGCGCCCGCGCCGAGCGCCGCGGCAACGATGAGAAGGATGAAATAACGCACGTGCGCATTATGCCGTGCGGGGGGCGGGCTTCGCGACACGCCCAGCGCGCCGATGCGGCGTCATCGGCGTGTCACGCACGGGGCGTAGTCTGCGACTCGCCGGACACAGATGTCCGGTCCTTCCCGCGGCGGCACCGCGCGCCCCCCACGCATGCGAGCGGTCATGGAAGACGCCGTCGCGGGAAACTCTCTCCGTGCACGCCGCAAGAACTCCCCGCCGTCGCGACGCCGGCCCGTCTTCCATGCTAGCTTTCCTCCCCTGTCGGTTCGACGAACCCTGCCGTGAGGAATTTGCATGAGAGCCCTGGTGAGCGAAGTCGTGGGCGGTCCGGAAACGCTGGTCCTGCGTGACGACATGCCGGTCCCCGTGCCCGGCGCCGATGAAGTGGCGATCCGCGTGCGCGCCTGCGGGGTCAACTACCCCGACACGCTGATGATCGAGGACAAGTACCAGTTCCGTCCCGCGCGCCCCTACGCGCCGGGCGGCGAAGTCGCCGGCGAGGTCATCGCCTGCGGCGGCGAGGTCGGTGACTTCAAGGTCGGCGATCGCGTGATTGCGCTGGTCGGCCACGGCGGCATGGCCGAGCAGGTTTGCGCGAAGGCCGCCAAATGCATCGCGATGCCCGACGGCATGCCCTTCGACGAGGCCGCGGCCTTCATCTTCACCTACGGCACCTCCTACCACGCGCTGAAGCAGCGCGCACAGCTGAAGCCCGGTGACACCCTGCTCGTGCTGGGCGCGGCCGGCGGTGTCGGCCTTGCCGCCGTCGAACTGGGCGTGGCGATGGGCGCGCGCGTGATCGCCGCGGCGTCGAGCCGGGAGAAGGTGGATCTGGCGAAGAAGCACGGCGCCGCCGAGGGCATCGTTTATCCGCACGGTCCCTTCGACAAGGACGGCGCGAAGGCGCTTGCCGACCTGTTCAAGCAGGCCTGCGGCAAGGACGGCGCGGACGTCGTCTACGACGCCGTCGGCGGTGACTACGCCGAGGCCGCGCTGCGCGCGATCGCCTGGGAGGGCCGCTTCCTCGTGGTCGGCTTCCCGGCCGGCATCCCGCGCATCCCGCTGAACCTGCCGCTGCTGAAGGGCTGCCAGATCGTCGGCATCTTCTGGGGCGCGTTCACGGAGCGGGACCGTGCGGCCAACGCGCGGAACAACGCCGAGCTCGTCGAGTTCTACCGCGCGGGTCGTATCCGTCCCCACGTGTCGCTGCGCTTCCCGCTCGAAGAGGGCGGCCGCGCCATCGGTGAATTGTCGGCGCGCCGTGCCCTCGGCAAAATCGTCGTCACACTCTGATTCCCGTTTCATCCGCGCGCCCGACCGCGGGCGCGCCATCCAGCCATGAGGAAGTCCGCATGACCGCCGCCGCCGAACGTTTCAGCAAGGAAGACGAAGCCATTCTCCTCGAGTCGATCCAGCGCTGGACCGACAAGGAACTGAAGCCGATCGTGAAGGAATACGACCACGCCGATCGCTACCCCATCGAGATCGTCGAACAGATGAAAGAAATGGGCCTGTTCGGCGCGACGATCTCGCCGGAATACGGCGGGCTCGGCCTGCCGGCGACGACCTACGCGAAGCTCGTGATGATCATCTCGTCGGTGTGGATGTCGATCACCGGCATCTTCAATTCCCACCTCATCATGGCGCTCGCGGTCGAGAAGTTCGGCACCGACGCCCAGAAGGCCGAATGGCTGCCGAAGTTCGCGAGCGGCGAGATCCGCGGCGGCCTCGGCCTCACCGAGCCGGACGCCGGCACCGACCTGCAGGGCATCCGCACGCAAGCGAAGTGGAACGGCAGCGAGTACGTGATCAACGGCACCAAGACCTGGATCTCGAACGGCATCGAGGGCTCGTGCATCGCGCTGCTGGTCAAGACCGACCCGAACGCCGAGCCGCGCTACAAGGGCATGAGCCTGTTCATCGCACCGAAGAAGGAAGGCTTCACCGTCGGCAAGAAGATGGAGAAGCTCGGTTACAAGTGCATAGACTCGGGCGAGCTCGTGTTCGACAACTACCGCCTGTCGAAGGAACACCTGATCGGCGGCGTCGAGGGCCAGGGCTTCTTCCAGGCCACCGGCGGTCTCGAACTCGGCCGCATCAACGTCGCCGCGCGCGGCGTGGGCCTCGCCGAGGGTGCGCTGCGCCTCGCCTCGGACTATGCGCAGGTGCGCAAGACCTTCGGCAAGCCGATCTGCGAACACCAGGCCATCCAGCTCAAGCTCGGCGAGATGGTCACGCGCGCCCGCGCCGCCCGCCTGCTGACGCTGGACGCCGCCGAAGCCTTCGATCGTGGCGACCGCTGCGACATGGAGGCCGGCATGGCGAAGTTCTTCTCGTCCGAGGCGGCGCTCGAGAACAGCACCGAGGCGATGCGCATCCACGGCGGCTACGGCTACTCCAAGGAATACGACATCGAGCGCTTCTACCGCGACTCGCCGCTGACCTGCATCGGCGAAGGCACGAACGAGATGCAGCGCATGATCATCGCGCGGCAGTACATCAAGCGTCATTCGATCGCCTGAACGCCGGCATGATCGACACTGCGTTCTACACCGCGGGCCCGAATCGCTACCGCGAGCACTTCGGGCTCTTCTTCGAGCAGTTCGCGCCCGGCATGCGCTTCGTGCATCGCCCCGGCGTCACGCTGTCCCAGCAGGATAACGTCGACGAAACGCTGGACAGCTACAACGGCGCACAGATCCATTTCGACGCCCGCTACGCCGGCACGTCGAGCTGGAAGCGGCCGCTGATGGTCAGCACGCTGACCGTGCAGCGACTGGTCGGCATGGCCTCGCGCACCTTCGGCTGCCGGCGCGACATCCTCGGCTTCCGCGAGATCGGCCTGACCTCGCCGGTCTTCGGCGGCGACACGATCTATGCGGAGAGCGAGATCCTCGAGTGCCGCCCGGGCGACGTGCCGGGCGTCGGCATCGTCACCGTGTGCCTGGTCGGGCGCAAGGATCGCGACAACCACGGCGAGGCGCTGGCCGCGCCGATGCCGTTCGCGAAGCTCGTGCTGGACGTCGAGGTCTATACCGGCGAGGGCTTCCGGGCCGCGTCGCCGGTGACGCTCGGCGAGCCCGCCCGCGAGGCGCGCTTCGCGTGCTACCGCGACGAGGACGGCGCGCGCATCGAGCAGTGCGGACTCTTCTTCGAGGACGCCCGTGCCGGCGAGAGCTTCATCCACTCGCCGCGCCGCAGCTTCTACCGCGCCGACCTGGTCACCCACGCGCGCCGCGCCTTCGATTTCACGCCCCCCTTCCACGACGCCGCCTGGATCGCGCAGCGCCAGGACGGTCGCCTGCGCGTGCCCGAAACCGTGCTGCTCGGCGCGGTCACCGCGCTGACCACCCGCACTTTCGGCCGCGTGTCGGCGAATCTCGGCTGGACGGACATCGTGCTCGCGCCGGTCTACGAGAATGACACGGTGGAAGCCGAGTCGACGATCGTCGACGCCCGCGAGTCGAAGTCGCGTCCGAACGAGGGCGTGCTGACCGTCGACACCTTTGCCCGCAACCAGCACGGTGACGAAGTCTGCCGCTACCGCCGCAACCTGCTCGTCTACCGGCGCGACGGCGATACGCCGTACGCGAAAGCGGGTTATTGAGCGGCGCGGCAGGACAGCGGTCTTCGCCGCCCCCGCGGCCAGGCGTCCTTCTTTACGCTTGCGCAAGAAGGGCCGGGGATGCGTGACGGGCGCGCGAGCCGGCGCGGCGCCACCCGGACGCGACCCTCACCCGCCAGCTTCGCTGGCGGCCTCTCCCGGGGCGGGAGAGGCCAAGAATCATGCTGACCTTGCGCGCCTCTCCGTTCCCAACTTGGGCTGCCGCAGGAAGCCCGACGCGCAGCGGCGATACCGCCAGGGATGAAGCAAGTCCGTCACCGCGCATCGTCAACGAAGTTCACCTCTCCCGCCTCGGGAGAGGTCGACGCCGAAGGCGGCGGGTGAGGGTCGTTTCAGGTTGGCGCGGGTCTGACGGCTCAACTTCGGGCGTCCGGCACGCCCTGCGACTATAGTCGACAGCATACGGTCACGAATGACGACCAGCGCGGGAGGGTGCCATGGCGGCAGCAGACATCGGCGTGATCGGGCTTGCGGTCATGGGCCGCAATCTCGTGCTGAACCTCGCGGACCACGGCTATACGGTCGCGGTCTTCAATCGAACGACGAGCAGGGTCGATGAACTCCTGCGTGACGAACCCGGCAAGGGCCTCGTCGGCTGTCACAGCCTCGCTGAATTCGTCGCCGCGCTGAAAGCGCCCCGCGTGTGCCTGCTGATGGTGCAGGCGGGTGCCGCGGTGGATGCGCAGATCGAACGCCTGCTGCCGCTGCTTGCGCCGGGTGACATCGTCATCGACGGCGGCAACTCGCTGTGGGAGGACTCCAACCGGCGCACGGCGCGGCTGGGGGCGCTGGGTTTCCACTACATCGGCATGGGGGTCTCCGGTGGCGAGGAGGGCGCGCGTCACGGGCCGGCCCTGATGCCGGCGGGTGACGCCCGCGCGTGGCCGCGGGTGCGGCCGATGTTCCAGGCGATCGCCGCGCGGGTCGACGGCGCACCCTGCTGCGAATGGATCGGGGACGGCGGCGCCGGCCATTACGTGAAGATGGTCCACAACGGCATCGAGTACGGCGACATGCAGCTGATCGGCGAGGCCTACCAGCTGCTGCGCGAAGGGCTCGGATTCGGGCCGGATGCGCTGGCCGACACCTTCAAGGCCTGGAACCAGGGCCCCCTGTCGTCCTACCTCATCGAGATCACGGCGGCGATCCTGCGCGAGCGCGGCCCTGCCGGCGGCCTGTTCATCGACGACATCGTCGACAGCAGCGGGCAGAAGGGCACCGGCAAGTGGACGGCGATCAACGCGATCGAGCTCGGCGTGCCGCTGACGCTGATTGCCGAGGCGGTCAGCAGCCGCTTCCTGTCGGCGCTGAAGGACGAGCGCGTCGCCGCGTCGGCGATACTCGACGCGCCGCCGGCCGTCGCACCCGTCACCGATCCGGACGCGGTGCGCGACGCCATCCAGGGCGCCCTGTACTGCTCGAAGATGGTGTCCTACGCCCAGGGCTTCATGCTGCTGCGTGCCGCGGCCCGGCATTACGACTGGCGGCTCGCCTTCGGCGACATCGCGATGGTGTGGCGGGGCGGCTGCATCATCCGCAGCCGCTTCCTCGACCGCATCAAGGCCGCCTATGCGCGCAATCCCGATCTCGCGAGCCTGCTCGTAGACGATTTCTTCGCGGGCGAATTCGCGCGCCACGCGCCGGCCTGGCGCCGCGCGATTGCATTCGGCATCGAACGCGGCATTCCGCTGCCGGCCTTCACCGCCGCGCTCTCTTTCTACGACGGCTACCGCAGCGCCCGCCTGCCGGCGAACCTGCTGCAGGCCCAGCGCGACTATTTCGGCGCGCACACCTACCAGCGTGTCGACGCCGACCCTGCGCGGCGTTTCCATTTCGACTGGACCGGCACCCGCCAGGAGCGAGCCATCGATGAGTGAAGCCTGTGTCTACGTGATTTTCGGCGCGACCGGCAACCTCGCGTCCATCAAGCTGCTGCCCGCGCTCTATCACCTCGACCGCGCCGGCCGCCTGCATCCCGACCAGCGCATCCTGTGCTGCGGCCGGGCCGATCACAGCCAGGAGCATTGGCACGCCACGGTGCGTGAATGGGTCGCGGCGAAGGCGCGCGGGGGACTGGATGAGGCCGTCTACCGGCGCTTCTGCCAGCGCATCCAGTACTATCGCGGCGATCTGCGCGAGCCGTCGACCTACCTCGGCATCAAGCAGTTCATCGAGGAAAGCCCCGTTCCCAACGCCGCGTTCTACATGTCGGTCGGCCCGGCGGAATTCGGCTACATCACGGAGCAGTTGAGCGAACACGGCATGCTCGTCGAGAACGGCGGCTGGCGGCGCGTGGTCGTGGAGAAGCCCTTCGGCTACGACCTCGTCAGCGCCCAGGATCTCCAGCGCAAGATCGGGCGTCACGTCGACGAGTCGCAGGTCTATCGCATCGATCACTACCTGGGCAAGGCGACGGTGCAGAACGTGCTGGTGTTCCGCTTCGCGAACCTGATGATGGAGCCGCTGTGGAACCGCGACCACATCGACCACGTGCAGATCACGCATGCGGAGACCCTCGGCGTCGGCGCGCGTGGCGGCTTCTACGACGGCACCGGCGCGCTGCGCGACATGATCCAGAGCCACCTGCTGCAGATGCTGACGCTGATCGCAATGGAGCCGCCCGTCGCGATGGAGGCCGAGGCGCTGCGCGACGAGAAGGTGAAGGTGCTGAAGTCCGTGCGGCCCATCCCGCGCGCCGCGGTCCATTCGCAGGCCTACCGCGCGCAGTACACGGGGGGTGAGGTCTGTGGTGAAAGGGTGCCCGGATACCTCGAGGAACCCCGCGTCGAGGCGCGCAGCACCACCGAGACCTACGCCGCGCTCAAGGTCTATGTCGACAACTGGCGCTGGCGCGGCGTGCCCTTCTACCTGCGCACCGGCAAGCGCATGGCCGAGGCGCGCTCGATGGTGTCGATCTGCTTCAAGCACCCGCCGCTGCAGTTCTTCCGTGGCACGAATGTCGACCGCCTGCATTCGAACTGGGTCATCCTCGGCATCCAGCCGCAGGAGTCCCTGCGCGTCCAAATCACCGCCAAGCAGCCCGGGCTCGAGATGCGCACGCGCCAGCTGTCACTGGACGCGCACTTTCGCGACGAGCAGCAGGAGAAGACCGACGCCTACGAAGATCTGCTGCTCGACGTCATCCGGGGCGACCGTTCGCTGTTCCTGCGCTACGACGAGGTGGAATACGCGTGGCGCGTGGTCGACCCCGTGCTGTCGCTGTGGGCCAGCGAGACCGATTACATCCCGACCTACGCGGCGGGATCCTGGGGCCCGCGCGAGTCGCGGCGGATCTTCGATCGCGAAGAGCACCGCTGGCGGCATTCGCTGGACCCCGAACCGCAGGACGAGTGAGCGGGCCGCGCCCGCCGCCAGAGCCAGGAGAAACCAGTGAGCCAGATCGCCGACCGCCAGCTGTGGGAACTCGTGCAGCGGCAACTCATCACCGAAACGCTGCAGGACTACTGCCACTACGTCGATCGCAACGATCCGGCGGGGCTGGCCGAGCACGTGTTCTGCGCCGATGGCTGCTTCGAACTCGGATCGCGCCACGCGGTGGTCGGGAGTGAGCAGCTGAAGCTGATGTTCGCGAAGACCCTCGCGCCCTTCCGCATGACGAGCCACCACCTGTCGAACCTGAAGATCCGCTTCACCGGCGATGACACCGCAGAGTCGACGGCCTACGTCTACGCCTGGCACATCGCGGACGACGACGGGCACCGCATCGACCTCTGGGGCCGCTACCGCGACCGGCTGCGCCTGACGCCCGCGGGTTGGCGTATCGCGAGCCGGCGGCTGCTGGTCGCCGGCACCGACGGCTGGGAGAACCCGCCGTTCGAGTTGCCGGAGCGCCTGCCGAACCCGGTGAACCCGCCGTCGCCCCGGATCGAGAAGCGCTGAGAGGGATCTGCAATGGAAACGCCCGCGCGCGAACGATTGGGCATCGTGCTGTCGACGGTGGCCGATGCGGACATCGCGGAATTCCTCGAGTTCGGCCGGCTCGCCGAGGCGCTCGGCTACGATGCGGTGCTCGTCAGCGAAGGGCGGGGTGACGCGCTGGCCGCAAGCCAGGCCATCGCGGCGGTGACGAGCCGCGTGCTCGTCGGCAGCAACATCGCGAACATCTACTACCGCCATCCCTTCCTGTGCGCGGCCACCGCGCGCACGGTGTCGGACCTGTCCGGCGGACGGCTCGTGCTCGGGCTCGGGATGAGCCATCGGCAGATGCTCGCATCGCTCGGCATCGACATGGGCGATGCGCGCGCGACGCTTCGAGACTACGTGGACTACGTGCGGCGGGCGCTCGCCGGCGAGATCAGGCGCGGCCTGCTGTCGACCCTGCCGTCGCGGCATCCGGTGCCGATTTACGTCGCGGGCAACACCGTGGAGAGCGCGGCGGTGGCGGGCGCGATGGGCGACGGCCTGATGCCCTACGTCACGCCGCGCAGCCACCTGCCCGTGCTGCTCGCCGCGGCGCGCGCGGCGGCGGCCGAGGCGGGACGGGATCCGGCCGCATTCGGGTGCTGCCTCAGCATCCCGACCTTCGTGTCCGATGACGAGGACGCCGCGCGTTCCGCCGCGCGCTACAACCTCGCCTACTTCGCTCAGCTGCCTAACTATCGCCGGCAGTGGCGCCGCGCCGGTTTCGGCGCGGTGATGGACGTGGTGAAGACCACGCTCGAGGCTGGCCAGCGCCGCGATGCCGCGCGCCACATCCCGGATGAACTCGTCGACGAAGTCTGCGTGTTCGGTACGCCCGAACGCTGCCGCAGGCAGCTCGCGGCCTTCCGCGCGGCCGGCGTCGACCTGCCGCTGCTCGCGATCAGTCCCGTCAACGAAGGCCGGGACAGCGCGACGCGGGCCGCGCTGGAGGCGCTGGCGCCGCGATCCGGCGCGTGAACGGTCGGCGGCAACCGCGGTGACTGACTCCCCGCTGCGCTGGCGGGTCTGCGCCGACGGCGGCGACGTCGCCCGGCTGGCGGCGGACCTCATCCGTCGTGCCGCCGCTGCCGCCATCGCCGCGCGGGGGCGCTTCCGTCTCGTGCTCGCCGGCGGCATGACGCCGCGCGAGGTCTACGCGCTGCTCCTCGCAGATGAGCACGACTGGGCGCATTGGGAACTCTATCTTGGCGACGAGCGCTGCCTCGCGCCGTCGCACGCCGAGCGCAACAGCGGGCTCGCCGCGGCGTTGCTGGCGCGGGTGCCGGCGGGCGCCGCGCACGTGATGCCGGCCGAGCTGGGGCCTGATGCCGCCGCGCAGGCCTATGCCCCGATCGTCGCCAAGGGGGGGCCTTTCGATCTCGTGCTGCTGGGCGTCGGCGAGGACGGCCATACCGCGAGCCTGTTTCCGGGACAGGCCATGGACACAGCCGCGTGGACCGTCGCCGTCCACGACGCGCCGAAGCCGCCCCCCGCGCGCGTGAGCCTCGGATTGCGCGCGCTGCGCGACACCCGCGAAGTGCTCGTGCTCGCGGTCGGCCCCGACAAGGCCGAGGCGGTCGCGCGCTGGCGGGCCGGCGCGGACCTGCCTATCGCCCGCGTCACCGCCGGCCTCGCGGGCCACGTGTTGCTCGACGCCGCGGCGGCCGGCGGCTGACGACATTCAAACGATGCTTCTTCGCCTCTCCCGCTCCGGGAGAGGCCGCGCGCAGCGCGGGTGAGGGTCGTTTCCAATTGGCGCAGCGCCGGCGCATGCCACCCTCACCCGCCGCCTTCGGCGTCGACCTCTCCCGGAGCGGGGGAGGTGAAGACCGCGTGGTCCAGCCTCTTTGCACAGGAACCCCGCACACGGCGCCGCGGCGTCGCCACGGCGCGTTCCTGCCGCAGTCCAATCGACACGAGGCAAGTGCGTCACCGCGCATCATCAAAGCTCTTCGCCTCTCCCGCTCCGGGAGAGGCCGCCCGCGACAGCGGGCGGGTGAGGGTGGGTTCAGATTGGCGCTGTCCGCGCCAGGTCCAAGCTCAAAGCCGGTCCGGCCTCGCCGGCAGCGCGGCATTCACCGCGCCCAGCAGGCGTTCGTGGTCGACCGGTTTGCGCAGGAAGGCACGGATTCCGCACGCCAGCGCCGTCGCTTCATCGATCGCGGTGCTGTGGCCGGTGATCAACAGGACCGGCAGGTCCGGGCGCAGGTTCATCGCCGCCTTTGCCAGCTGGTGGCCGGTGAGGCGCGGCATCGTCTGGTCGGTGAGGAGGACATCGATCGCGCCAGGGTCCCGTTCGAGGCGCGCAAGTGCCGCGGTGGGATCCGTCTCGAAACTCGCATCGAAGCCGGCGAGCTCGAGCATTTCCGTGGTGCATTCCGCGACGGCCGGTTCGTCGTCGACAACCAGCACGCGCGCCGGCCAGGCGGCGACGGTCCAGGCGGTGTCTGGCGCGGGCGCGCCGGGGTCCGCGGCGCGCTGCACGACAGGCGCCTCGATTTCCGGCAGCGCGACGGTGAACGTGCTGCCCCGGCCAGGGGCGCTCAACAGGCCGATGTGGCCGCCTAGCCGGTGGACGATGCCGTGCACCATCGCGAGCCCCATGCCGCTGCCCTCGTGCGCGGATTTCGTCGTGTAGAACGGTTCGAAGATGCGCTCCTGCGCGGGCGCGGCGATGCCGGCGCCGTCGTCGCTGACCGACAGCACCACGAAATCGCCCTCGAATTCGTGCAGACAGGACGCACAGTCCGCGCTGTCGAAGTGCTGCCGGCGCGCCGCGATGGTGAGATGGCCGACATCCCCCATCGCATCGCGCGCATTGATGCAGAGGTTCAGCAGCACCTGCTGCAGCTGCACGCGGTTCGCCATCACGGGTGGCAGGCCGGGCGCGATATCGACGCTGATGCCGATACTGCTGGCGACGCTGGGCCGCAGCAGCTTCATCAGTTCGTCGACCAGCGGCGGGATCTCGACCTCGACAATTTCGACATGCTCGCCGCGACTGAACGCGAGCATCTGGGCGACGAGATCGCGCGCGCGTTCGCCGGCGCCGATCACTTCGCCGAGATAGTCGCTGAACTTCGGCGGATTGGCGCCACCGTAGCGCTGCAGTGCCAGCCGCGAATAACCCAGCACGCTCGCCAGCATGTTGTTGAAGTCGTGCGCGATGCCGCCGGTGAGCAAGCCGATGGACTCCATCTTCTGCGCCTGCGCCAGTTGCCGCTGCAGGCGCTCGCGTTCGGCTTCGGCATGGTGGCGGGCGGTGATGTCGGTCGCGATGCCGTACCACGCCGTGACCCGGCCGTGCGCGTCGAACACCGCGCGTCCGCGCGACTCGATCCAGCGGTAGTCGCCGCCCGCCGCGCGCAGCCGGTAATCGACGCTGAAGGTCTCGCGCCAGCCGGTGCGCGCCACGTCCTCGAAGCGCGTGCGCACGGTGTCCACGTCGTCGGGATGGATTGCGGCGAGCAGCGCGGCGCCGGTCGGGACGGCCAGGGGGACCGCAGTGCCGTCGCCGCGCACGCTGCGGATCTCGTCGGTTGCGACATCCCACTGCCAGAGCGTCATGCGCGCCGCGGACAGGGCGACGTCGACGAGCGACAGGGCCGCATCGAAGCGGCCCTGCGCACCGGGCTCGTCGACCTGCCGGCGACGGAACACGCAACACAGTTGCCCGGGTGCGCCGCCGTCCAGCACGGCGATGTCGCAGGTGAGGACGAAGCGCTCGTCGTCGCACCGCAGTTCGGCACGCTGTGGCTGGCCGGTCCTGCGGATCGCCGCCAGCAGCGCCGCGATCGACTCCACCTGCGGCACGGGCCACAGCAGGCTGAAGGCCGCGCCAATGGGCGTCGGCTCGATGGCGCCGGCGACGGCCCACGGTGTCAGCACGCTGGTCGCGACGACGACGCCCCTGGCATCGACGAGCAGCATGAAGTCCTCGGCCGCGCGGGCCAGCGCCAGCAGTGCGCTGGCGGGCGCATGCTGCACGGTTCGATGGGCTGCGGATATCGGGTGTTCTTTCACGGACGCAGTGGCGGGTAAAGTGGCGGCTGAGCGGGAATTCGCGGCGCCGCCGGATGGTGCGGGCGTGTTTCCCTGATCGGCAAGGGAGTCTTTCCCCAAGCATGTCATCCCAGGCACGCAGCATCCCGAAACTGCAACTGAATTCTCCAAAGGCAGCGCACGATGACGAACCGACGAGACTTCCTGCACGGTCTCCTGCTGGGCGGCGCCGCCCTGGCCAGCACCAGGCTGTGGGCCGCGCCCCGCTTTGCCAACTACCCGTTCACGCTGGGCGTCGCGTCCGGGTATCCATCGCCCGACGGCATCGCTCTGTGGACGCGGCTCGCGCCGGACCCGCTCGCGCCCGGCGGTGGACTGGACCCTCTGACGTACCGGGTGCGCTGGGAAATCGCGGACGATGCGGCCTTCAGTCGCATCGTCGACCAAGGCATCGCCTTTGCCACGCCCGAGTGGGCGCACGCGGTCCATGTCGAAACCACCCGGCTCGCGCCGGCACGGGGCTACTGGTACCGCTTCCACGCCGGCGACGCGACGAGTCCGGTCGGTCGCTTCCGCACGGCGCCGTCCCTCGTGGCGGAGCACGGGCAGCTGCGCTTCGCGTTTGCGTCCTGCCAGCAGTACGAGCAGGGCTACTACGCCGCCTATCGGCACATGCTCGCCGATGACCTCGATCTCGTCGTGCACCTCGGCGACTACATCTACGAGAGTTCCTGGGGCGAGCACCACGTGCGGCGCCATGAAGGGCCCGAGCCCGTGACGCTCGAGCAATATCGCGCGCGCCATGCGTGCTACCGCCTGGACCCCGATCTGCAGGCGGCGCACGCGGCCTGTGCGTGGCTGTTCACCTGGGACGATCACGAGGTCGAGAACGACTATGCCGGCAGCCTGTCGGAGAATCGGGACGACCCGCGCTGGATGCTCGCCCGGCGGGCCGCCGCCTACCGCGCCTATTTCGAACACCTGCCGCTACGTCGCGCAATGACGCCCCTGGGGCCGGACCTGCGGCTCCACGCCCGCGTGCCCTGGGGCCGCCTCGCCGAGTTCAGCATGCTCGACACGCGTCAGCACCGCTCGCCGCAGCCCTGCCCGCGCGCGGGCCGCGCCGGCTCGAACATGATCGAGCGCTGTGCGGCGCGCGACGACCCGACCGCGAGCGTGCTCGGCGACACCCAGGAGCAGTGGCTTGCGGCGGGTCTTGCCGCCAGCCGCGCGCGCTGGAACCTCCTCGGCCAGACAACCCGCATGGCCCAGGCGGACAATCTGGCAGGGCCCGGCGAGTTGCTCTACTCGGATTCCTGGGACGGTTACCCGGCCGCGCGCCGACGGCTGCTCGACGTGCTCGTGGAGACGCGCGCCGCGAACCCGGTGGTGCTGGGCGGTGACGTGCACTCCTTCTGGGTCGACGATCTGAAGCCGGATTTCGGGCGCGCGGATGCGCCGGTCGTCGCGTCGGAGTTCGTGACGACGTCGGTGACCTCGCAGCCACCGCCGGAGGACGCCATCCAGACGGCGGCGAAGGAGGGCGCGCACGTGCGCTTCGCGACGGGACTGCATCGGGGCTACGTGCGCGTGATGCTGACGCCCCGGCAACTCACCGCCGACCTGCGCGCGCTCGACGATGCGAAGAACAGGGATGCGACCTGCACGACGCTGTCCACCTGGATCGTGGAAGATGGCAGGCCCGGCCCGCAGCGGGCGTGAGGAGCTCTCTACGGGAGCGATCGCCCGTGCAAGCGAATGGGTGTGAGGGTGGGCCTCAGTCAGGCACCGTGCCGACTGGGACGCCCCTCACCCGCCGGCTTCGCCGTCGACCTCTCCCGCAAGTGGGAGAGGTGAATATTGATTTGCGAGCGGCAACACCGGTGACTCTTCGCCTTTCCCGTCCCGGGGGAGGTGAAGCAGCGTGTGAATCCTCGCCTCTCCCGTCCCGGGAGAGGCCGCGCGCAGCGCGGGTGAGGGTCTTTGCAGATTGGCGCAGCGCCGCTTCCCGGCTACCGATCCCCGCTCGCGAGCACCCCGGCGGCGCTCAGTTCCGCGACCTGCGTCGGCGTGTAGCCGAGCAGCTTCTCGAGCACTGTCGCATTGTGCTGCCCCAGCAGCGGTGCGGTCAGCTCGGGCAGTGAAGGCTGCGCGGAGAAGCGCAGCGGGAAGCCGGGGATGCTCAAGCTGCCGAGCACGGGATCGGCGACGGTGCGCACGGTGCCGCGCGCGCGGAAGTAGGGGTGGTCGATGGCTTCCGCCGGTGACAGCACCGGCGCCGATGGCACACGGAACCGTTCGAGCCGCGCGAGCACCGCGTCGTTGTCGCTGAAGGTGGCGAGCCAGGCCTCGATGATCGGCGTGAGCTCCTGCTGGTTCTTCGCGCGCGCGGTGCTGTCGGCGAAGCGCGGGTCGTGCTCCAGCGCCGGTTGTTCCATCGCCTCGCACAGCCCCTTCCACTGCAGCTGCAGCGCCAGGATCACGAGATAGCCGGTCGGGCCCTTGAACACGCCGAAAGGCGCTACCAGCGGGTGGTTGTTGCCGGCGCGCTTCGGCACGAAGGCGCCGTCGGTCAGCGAGGTGCCCTGGACCGAGATTTCGTTCATGTGGAACATGCTGTCGATCATCGAGATGTCGAGCCACTGGCCTTCGCCGGTACGTTCGCGGTGAAACAGCGCGTAGCCGATGGCGGAAAACGCATGCACGCCCGACGAGACGTCGGCAATGCCCATGCCGACCGGCATCGGCGGACCGTCGGCGGCGCCCGTCATGTGCATGATGCCGGCGAAGGCCTGCGCGACCCAGTCGTAGCCGGTCTTGTGCGACAGCGGACTCTCGCGGCCGTAGGCCGAAATCGAGGCCATCACGAGGCGCGGGTTCAAGGGCTTCAGATCCTTGTACGCGAGCCCGCGCTTCTCCATCACGCCCGGACCGAAGTTCTCGACCACGACGTCGACCTTGCCGACCAGCGCCTTGACGATGTCGAGCGCTTCGGGGCGGCGCAGGTCGATGCACAGGCTGTGCTTGCCGCGGTTCTGCTGCACGAAGTAGCCGCTGCGGCCATCCTTGATCACGGGCAGCAGCCGCGACGGGTCGCCGCCCGGCGTGGTTTCGACCTTGATGACCTCCGCGCCCATCTCCGCCATCAGGCGCGTGACCGTGGGGCCGGCAAGGTACTGCGTGAAATCGAGCACCCGGATGCCGTCGAGTATGTTCATGCGTTCGCTCCGATGGATGGATTCGCGCCAGGAAAGTGCATGCCGAATCCTGCCCCGCTTCGTGGAAGGGCACAACCGGCGCGACGACGGCGGGCGCTGCGAACGTCATTGCGCGGCCCGTTCGCTCGACGCATTATTAATGCGTCGCAGCAATCGAGGTGTATCCAATGGACCTGCTTGCCCTGTCCGCCCCCGATGACGTCGCCGACGGCCAGTTGCGCAACGATATCCGCACGCTCGGCCGCCTGCTCGGCGACACGCTGCGCGAGCAGGAAGGCGAGCCGGCCTTCGCGATCATCGAGCAGGTCCGCCAGCTCGCAATCCGCTTCCGGCGCGATGACGACCGCGCCGCGAAGGCGCAGCTCGGCGCGATGCTCGACGCGCTGGACCGCGACGAGATCCTGATCGTCGTGCGCGCGTTCAGCTTCTTCTCGCTGCTCGCGAACATCGCCGAGGACCAGCACAACAAGCGCCTGCGTCGCCACGACGACGACCCGCGCGACGACACCACGCTGGCCGCCGCGCTGACGCGCCTGGAAGCGGCCGGCACCGGGCACGAAGCGCTGGCGCGGTTCCTGTCCACCGCGCTGTTGTCCGCCGTACTGACCGCGCATCCGACGCAGGTCCAGCGCAAGAGCATCCTCGACTGTCAGCTCGAGATTGCGCGCCTGCTCGCCGAACGCGACCGCATGGCGCTGACGCCGGCCGAACTCGCGGCCAACGAGGAGCAGCTGCGGCGGCAGGTGCTGCTGCTGTGGCATACGCGGATCCTGCGCACGATGCGGCTCACGGTGCAGGACGAGATCGAGAACGGTCTCGCCTATTACCGCTACACCTTCCTGCGCGAACTGCCGCGCCTGTACGGGGATCTCGAGGACCTGCTCGACGCGCGCGGCCTCGGCGGCTTGAAGGTCGGCGCCATCTTCAATATCGGCTCCTGGATAGGTGGGGATCGCGACGGCAATCCCTACGTCACCGCCGCCGTCACGCGGCACGCCGCGCAGTCGCACTCGGTCGTCGCGCTGCAGTTCTACCTCGACGAGCTGCGCGCGCTGTTCTCGCAGTTCAGCCTGTCCGAATTCCTGGTGAAGGTGTCACCCGAACTCGCCGCCCTGGCGGCGAACTCCCCCGACACCTCGCCCTACCGCGAGCACGAACCCTACCGCCGCGCCTTCGCCGCGATCCACGCACGCGTCGCCGCCACCGCGCAGCGCCTCGACGGCCTGGCCGTGGCGGCCGCCGGCGCCGCCGAGCCCTATCCCGACGGCGCGGCATTCGCGGCCGATCTCGACGTGGTCATCGATTCGCTGCGGGCCCACGGCGGGCGGCGACTCGCGCGCGGCCGCCTGCGCGAGCTGCGGCGCGCGGTGGACGTCTTCGGCTTCCATCTCTGTCCGCTCGACCTCCGTCAGCACAGCGGCGCGCACGAGGCGGTGGTCGCGGAACTCTTCGCGCGCGGCGCGGGCCGCGACGGCTACGCAAGCCTGCCCGAGGATGAGCGCCGGCGCTGGCTGCTCGACGAACTCGCGACCGCGCGCCCGCTGCGCTCGCGCTTCATCGACTACAGCGAGGAGACGCGCGACGAACTCGCGATCTTCGACGTCGCCGGCGAGCTGCACGCGCGCTACGGGCGCGCGGTGATCCAGAACTACATCATCTCCAAGACCGACAGCGTCAGCGACCTGCTGGAAGTGGCGCTGCTGCTGAAGGAGGCCGGCCTGCTGACGCCGGGGCCGCGGCCCTCGTCGCGACTCAACATCATTCCGCTGTTCGAGACCATCGACGACCTGCGCGGCTGCGAGCGCATCATGCACGAGCTGCTGTCGCTGCCGGCGTACCGCTCGCTGGTCGCGAGCCGCCAGGACCTGCAGGAAGTGATGCTCGGCTACTCGGACAGCAACAAGGACGGCGGCTTCCTGACGTCGAACTGGGAGCTGTACAAGGCCGAGCTCGCCCTGACCGCGCTGTTCGCGCGCCATGGCGTGCGGCTGCGGCTGTTCCACGGCCGCGGCGGGACGGTGGGCCGCGGTGGCGGCCCGAGCCATCTCGCGATCCTCGCCCAGCCGCCCGGTTCGGTGAACGGCCAGATCCGGCTGACGGAACAGGGCGAGGTCATCGCGAGCAAGTACGCGGACCACGACACCGGGCGTTACAACCTGGAAACCCTGATGGCAGCGACCCTCGAGGCCTCGCTGCTGCCGCTGCCCGGCGCCGAGCACGCGGATCCGGCCTATGTGGAGATCATGGACGAGCTGAGCGAAAGCGCGTACCGCGCCTACCGCGCGCTGGTCTACGAGACCGAGGGCTTTTCGACCTTCTTCCGCGAGGCGACGCCGATCAGCGAAATCGCCGAGCTGCACATCGGCAGCCGACCGACCTCGCGCAAGCCCTCCGACCGCATCGAGGACCTGCGCGCGATTCCCTGGGTCTTCAGCTGGTCGCTCGCGCGCATCATCCTGCCCGGCTGGTACGGCTTCGGCAGCGCGGTCGAGGCCTTCACCGCCAGGCACGGCGAGGCCGGCCTCGAACGCCTGCGCCATCTCTACCGCGGCTGGCCCTTCCTGCAGGTGCTGCTGTCGAACATGGACATGGTGCTCGCCAAGACCGACATGGGTATCGCATCGAGCTATGCGGATCTCGTGCAGGACCCGGCGCTGCGCGAGCGCATCTTCCCGCGCATCGAGGCCGAATGGCGGCGCAGCTTCGACGCCCTGTGCGCGATCACCGGCCAGCAGCGCCTGCTCGACGGCAACATGCCGCTGGCGCGCGCGATACGGCAGCGCTATCCGTATCTCGATCCGCTCAACCACGTGCAGACCACGCTTCTCAAGCGTTTCCGCGCCGGCGCCACGGACACCAAGGTCAAGCAGGGCATCCTCATCTCGATCAACGGCATCGCGGCCGGCCTGCGCAACAGCGGCTAGCGTTCGCTGTCGCGATCCGGGGCCGGTGCGGAACGGCGGAAGGCGCCGGGGCGTATCGAATGCCGATGCGCAAGCACGGACTCACAGGCGTGAGCACGGATGCGGACGACCTTCCGTCGGGCGCTGCGTCCCGGGTTGCGCGCAGCCAGACCCGGGCTACTGGCGGACGCGGCGAATCGGTCATGATGCGGCCATTCAACGAATGCGGAGGAGTACGCCCATGGCCGTCGTCGATTACGAAGTCGCGGACCACATCGCGCTGATCACCCTGAACCGCCCCGAGGCGCGCAATGCCCTGAACCCCGAAGTGGCGGTCAGGCTCGCCGAGGCCTGGGAAGCGGTGCGGGACGATGACGACGTGCGCGTCGCAATCCTGACCGGCGTCGGCAGCGCGTTCTGCGCGGGCGCGGACCTGGGCCAGCTCATTCCGCTGTATTCAGGCGCACGCAAGCCGGAGAACGAGTGGGACGAACGCATCGTCGCCGACCGCTACCTCACGCGTCGCGCGCTCCTGCGCGACTTCGATCCGGGCAAGCCGATCATTGCCGCGATCAACGGCCACGCGATCGCGGGCGGCATGGAAATCGTGCAGGGCACCGACATCCGCGTGTCGGTGCCGGACGCGAAGTTCGGCGTGCAGGAGGTGAAGTGGGCGATTTTCCCCGCCGGCGGCTCCACGGTGCGCCTGCCGCACCAGTTGCCGTTCGCCAAGGCGATGGAATTGCTGCTGACCGGCGACCTCGTCAGCGCCGATGAAGCGCTGCAACTCGGCTTCCTGAATTACGTGACCGCCGATCCGCTGGTGAAGGCGCGCGAGATCGCGGCGAAGATTGCCGCCAACGGCCCCATCGCCGTGCGCGCCATCCGCCGCTCGGCGCGTGCCTGCCTCGGGCTGCCGGAGGCGGAGGCGCTGAAACTCGAGGTGGAGATCTCGACGCCTGTGTTCCTGACTGAAGACGCGAAGGAGGGGCCGCGTGCCTTCATGGAGAAGCGCAAACCGGTGTACCGCGGGCGGTAGAGGATCTTCGCCGCTCCCGTCGCGGGCTGTCTCTTGGTCACATTTGGACGCGGGTACCGGGGTACAGACCTTGATGGGCCACCGAGAACGCCGAGAACACCGAGCGGATCGGGTGGACAGGTGCCGCCCGGCCGGCATTGCCACGGCAGAGGCGCATTCCGCCATTCACCGTTCTTCTCCGTGTCCTCCGTGCTCTTGGTCAAAATTCGGCGCCTGTTGCCGTGGCAACGCCGGGTTTCACCACGGAGCGCACGGAGGACACGGAGAAGTCGCATTTTCGAGCGTGGTCCGGGCAATGGCCATGCCGTCGACCGCTGGCTCAGCCCCACTCGTCTAATCTCGGCGTTCTCGGTGTTCTCTGTGGCCCAACAGCACGTGGACGCGGGCACCCGCGTCCGAATGTGGCCAAGAGACTAGCGCCAGCTGAGGGGAGCCGCCTCAAGGCGCCTGGCCGGCATCCTCGTCACGGTAAAACTTCATCGACGCGCCGTCCTTGCCGCTGAGGATCAGCGCGCCGGTCTCGTCGATTTTCGCCTCTTGCATCAGGGGCAGCAGTTCGAAGAAACGCTGCTCCTGGTACATCAGCGCGTCGGCCACGCAGGCCATGCGCGTGCTCGCGATGCGTGCGTCGACAGTCAGCGCCGTGCCGTCCAGCGCGTAGCCCGTCGTATAGCGATTGCAGCCCGCCATCCCGCTCGCGCGACCATCCTCGCCGAGCAGCAGCGTGATCCGCGAGCGATCGATGATGCCGGCCTTGTCCAGGTCCTCCAGACGCCAGGCGATGCCGAGTGCCCGCCCGCTCGCGCTCCGCGGCAACCCTCCCGGCGCCATTTCCGGTCCCGTCTCGACGCTGTCGGTGACACCGGCCTGCCCTGCGACCGGGGGCTTGTCGCAGGCCGCGAGGAGCATCAGGACGAGGCCTGCCAGTACGCTTTCACGCCGCATCGAAAACTCCTTGAATCGCCCGTGGCTGCCGGCCAGTCTACTCCTGAACAAGCTTCCTTGGCGGGGCTCGGAAGCCTCGCGCACGCCATCCAATCGCGGCGTGCGGGAACATGTTGAGCCTGACCGATGATCGGTGGCTGCGGGGGGGCCGCGGATTCGCCCATGTCGGCTGACGAAGGCATTCTTTCAGCACCCGGAATCGCGGCGCGCGGCATAATGCGAACCCGCTTCTCCCTGTCCGGAAGTCGCCACGAGCCATGACTCTGCCCCTGAAGCTGTTGCTGCTGTTGAGCGTCGTCGCGCGATCGCCCGTCGCGCTTGCCGATGCCCTCGATCGCATTCGGGAGCGGGATCAGCTGATCGTTGCCGTCAAGAACGAGGGCAATCCGGACCGCGCCGCGCACAAGGACCCGGCGCATTTCCAGAAGCGCAATTACGAACTCGCGCTCGCAGGCGCGATTGCGGCCCGCCTGCTGGGTGAACCGGGCAAGCTGCGCATCGAGACGCTGCGCAAACCGGAGCGCCTGCCGGCGGTGGTAGACGGCCGTGTCGACATCGGGCTCTCCATGTTCCGGATCGTGCCGGCGTCGGTGGCGCTGGTCGATTTTTCGGTGCCTTACTATGAAGCGGCAACTGCGGTGATGCAGCGCGCCACGGGCGGCATCCGCGCGCCGGGCGACCTCGCGGGCCGGCGGATCGGCATCATCGCGCGCAACGACGCAGGGCCCGAGCCCTTGCTCGGGCAGGGGGCTGATGGACAGGGTCCCGCGCTCATCCGTGAATTCGCGAACTTCGACGATGCCGCGGCGGCCATCGAGGCCGGGGAAATCGATGGTCTGTTGAGCGATGCCGTCAATATCGACGTTTACCTCGCCGGACGTGGCGACGCGCTGGTGCGCTCGCCAGTGCTGTCGCGGTCGCCCATCGGCGTTGCGGTGCCGAAGGGCAACCCTGCGCTGCTGCGGGAGATCGATGCATTGCTGGGCGCCTATGCAGAGGACGGCTCGCTCGCTCGCCTGCAGCGCCAGCACGGGCTTGCCACGAACCCGCCGGCGCCTTGAGCCGGCGTCCGGCGGGCGCCCGCGTCAGGCGACGTCGCGTGCCTGCGCCATCAACTCGCGCACGCGCGCGGTATCGCCGACCTCGTTCACCAGCAGCAGGATCAGCCGTGCGCAGAGCTTCAGGCTCGCCTCCGCGCCGAGGCCCTCGTGCATCGCCACCAGTTCGGCGTACAGCGCGTCGGCGTCCGCACCCGGCTTGATCCCACCCATCAGTCGTGCGCCAGCGACTGCCACATCTCGGCGTCGCGCGCCGCCGTCCAGATGCGCGGGTCGTCGATGCCGCCCGCTTCGTCGTAGGCGCGGCTGATGTCGAAAGGCAGGCAGTGATCGAAAATCACCCAGTGGCCGAACTCGGGCTTGAGACGCGCGTAGGTCGCGTTGTAGGCCTGCTTGAGATCCTGGCCGGCCGCGCGCGCCGCGCGCACGCTTTCGTACATCGTCGTGACGAAGGCGCGCGTACCGCGCAGCGCCTCGTCGACCTTGTCCGGCGTCTGCAGCGCGTCGCCGCGACCCGGCACCAGCGCGCGGGGTTTGAGCGCGGCGATCCGGTCCAGCGTCGCCGGCCAGTCACGCAGGTAGGCGTCACCGGTATAGGGCGTCGCGCCGAACTCGACGAGATCGCCACTGAACAGCACGCCTTCCCGCGGCAGCCACGCGACCGTGTCACCCTTGGTGTGGCCACGACCCAATTGCAGCAGCCGCACCTCGGTCTTGCCGAGCCAGACGGTCAGTTCCCGTTCGAAGACGATGTTGGGCCAGGTCAGGCCCGGAATCGATTCCGAAGCCTGGAACAGGCGGGGGAAGCGTTCAAATTCTGACTGGTAGTCCTGCTCGCCGCGCTCGACGATGAGATCGTAGGTGTCACGGCTCGCGATGATGTTCGCCGCGCCATAACCGCTTGCGCCCAGCACGCGCACCGCGTGGTAGTGGCTCAGCACCACGTGCCGGATTGGCTTGTCGGTCACGGTCCGGATGTGGCGGATGACGTCCTGCGCCATCACGGGCGTCGCCTGCGCGTCGATCACCATCACGCAGTCGTCGCCGATGATGACGCCGGTGTTCGGATCGCCCTCCGCCGTATACGCGTACGCGTTGTCGGCCAGCTTCGTGAAACTGACGGTCTTGGGCGCGAGGTCGCCCTTCGATGCGAATGCTTTGCTCATGGTCGTTCTCCGTGGGGTTCAATTGGGGCCGGCGCTCTCCCGCAGGCTCGGGCATGCGCGGCGGCAAGGGCTTCGGCGTCGAAGCGGCGCCAGCGCGCCGCGATGTGCTGATCGGGGCGGACGAGATAGGTCGTGCCGGGACCGCCCGCGTAGCGTCGATGGAGCTGCCCGCCGGAATCATTGATGTCCGCTTCCGCGCTCCGGCTCACGCTCAGCATGCGCACGCCCGGCGGCAGCTGCGGCCTGATTGCGCGCGCCGCGGCGTGATCGCCGAAATACAGGCAGGTGAAATGGCGGCCGAGCTGTTCGAGCAGCCAGCCGGGCCTGCCGCCGCAGATCACGGGCGCATCGATGCAGACGTCGCCCGGCGCGAGCTCGACGGCGAATTCGTCGCGGTCCGGCGTCGTCAGCGAGGAAGCGCGCTGGGAGCACGGCACGGACAGGCGGCCGCTGTTGACGAAGGCGCGCGCGAACGGGTGGGTGTGCGCAAGCTCGAGCACCGCATCGTGAAAGGCGCTGGCGGCAGCGGTCCTGGGGGTCATGAAATCCGTCGCGCGAGTGGAGTTCGCGATGTTCTCGTCGGCGCCGAAGCAGCGCTCCTCGTCGTAGCTCTCGAGCAGCGTGGACGGCGCCTCACCGGCGAGCACGGCGGCAAGCTTCCAACCGAGATTGTCGATGTCCTGCAGACCGCTGTTTGCGCCGCGCGCGCCGAAAGGGGAGACCAGGTGGGCGGCGTCGCCGGCGAAGATCACCCGGTTGTGCACGAAGCGCCGCATGCGGCGGCACTGGAAGGCGTAGATGCTGACCCACTCGTATTCGAAATCGACGTCCTCGCCGAGCATCGCGCGGACCTTGGGCGTCACGTGCTCTTCACGCAGCGCCTCCGTGCGGTCGATGTCCCTGCCGAGCTGGAAGTCGAGTCGCCACACGTCGTCCGGCTGCTGGTGCATCAGCGCCGTGCGCCCATTGTTGAAGGGGGCGTCGAAGTAGAAGCGCCGCTCGGCCGGGAAGGGCGCCTTGACCCGCACATCCGCGATGAGGAAGTTGTCCTCGAAGGTCCGGCCGTCGAAGTCGAGCCCCATGCGCGCGCGGATACCGCTGCGGCAGCCGTCGGCAGCGATGAGGTAGGTACAGCGCAGGCGGTAATCGCCGGCCGGCGTCGCGATGTCCAGCTCGACGCCGGCCGCGTCCTGTCGCAGGTCGCGCACCTCGTGCTGCCAGCGGATCTCCGTCGGCAACGACGCGAGGCTGTCGACCAGGTATTCCTCCGTGTAGTACTGCTGGAGGTTGATGAATGCGGGGAATTTCTGCTCCTTGTCGGGCAGCAGGTCGAAGCTGTACAGCGGTGCCGGATCGGCGCCATGGAACACGCGGCCGACGTTCCAGGTGATGCCCTTGTCGAGCATGCGGCCGGCGATGCCGAGGCGATCGCAGATTTCGAGGCTGCGCTTGGCCCAGCAGATCGCGCGGGAACCGTCGCTCAGGGTGTTGACCTTCTCGAGCACGATGCTGCGTACGCCCCAGTGGGCGAGCTCGGCGGCCGCCGCGAGGCCGACCGGCCCCGCCCCCACGATTGCGACCGGCACATCCTGTGTTTCCCCGCCCGCTTTCGTCGGGAAGCAGGGGTAGGTCCGGCGCGCCGCGCGCGCGCGCTGTGTCGCCATGTCGAGCTGGGCGTAGCGGTCCTTCATGTCACTCTGCGTCCGGTTGGGCCGCGGGTGCCGCCTGCCTGAACGCGTCGAGCGCGGCGCAGGCGGAATCCACCGCCAGCAGGGCGGGAAAACGGGACAGCTCGACACCGAAGCGTCGGGCGTTGTAGAGCTGGGGCACGAGGCAGATGTCAGCAAGCGTCGGCGCGTCGCCGATGCAATAGGGCCCGCTGCGCCCGTCCCTCGCGAGCATCGTCTCCAGTGCGTGCAGGCCCGCCTCCACCCAGTGGCGATACCACGCAAGCTTCCGCGTCTCGTCGGCGCCCAGCGGGCCGGCCAGGTAGTTAAGCACCCGGAGGTTGTTCACCGGGTGGATGTCGCACGCGATCAGCAGCGCCATCTCCCGCGCGCGCGCGCGATCCCACGCGCACGCCGGCAGCAGCGGCGGCGACGGGCATGTTTCATCCAGCCATTCGACGATGGCGAGCGATTGGGTCAGGGCCCTGCCGTCTACCACCAGCGTCGGCACGAGTTCCAGCGGATTCAGTGCCCGGTACTGGTCCGCGTGTTGCTCGCCGCCGCCGCGCACGAGGTGCACGGGAATGGAGTCGAAGGCCAGGCCCTTCAGCGCGAGCGCAATCCGCACGCGATAGGCGGCCGTGGACCGCCAGTAGCCGTACAGCTGCATTGCCGTTCAGCGCCGGTACTGCTCGACGCGTTGCTCGATGGCGCCGAAGATGCTGCGTCCCGCGGTGTCGAGCATCTCGATGCGCACGGTGTCGCCGAACCTGAGGAAAGGCGTCGTGGCGGCGCCCTCGGCGATGGTCTCGAGCATGCGGCGTTCCGCGATACAGCAGGAGCCGCGGGAACGGTCGTAGTTCGAAATCGTCCCCGAGCCGACGATGGCGCCGGCGCCGAGGCGGCGCGTGCGTGTCACGTGGGCGATCAGGTCGTGGAAGCTGAACGTCATGTCCACGCCGCATTCCGGCTCGCCGAATCGCTCGCCGTTGATTGCCGTGTGCAGCGGCAGATGCAGCTTGCCGTCGCGCCAATGCGTTCCGAGTTCGTCGGGCGTCACGGCGACCGGCGAGAAGGCGGTCGCGGGTTTCGACTGGTAGAAGCCGAAGCCCTTCGCGAGTTCACCGGGAATGAGGTTGCGCAGCGAGACGTCGTTGACGAGCATCAGCAGCTTGACGTGCGGCGCCGCCGCCGCAGCCGCGGTGCCTATCGGAACGTCGTCGGTGATCACGGCGACCTCTGCCTCGAGATCGATGCCGTGCGCCTCGTCGACCGCGACGATCGGCGCGCGTGGACCGACCAGATCGTCGGAGCCGCCCTGGTAGACGAGCGGCTCGTGCCAGAAGCTTGCGGGCATTTCCGCGCCGCGCGCCTTGCGCACCAGTTCGACGTGGTTCACATATGCGCTGCCGTCCACCCAGTGGTAGGCGCGGGGAAGCGGCGCCGCGCAGGCCTGCGGATCGAAGGCGAAGCAGTGCGGGATGTGACCCGCCTCCAGTTCGGACGCGCAGGCGGCGAGGCGCGGCGCGATTACCGCCCAGTCATCGAGTGCGGATTGCAACGTGGACGCGATGGTCGGCACGCGTACCGCGCGCGTCAGGTCGCGGGTGACGACGACCAGCGCGCCGTCACGGCCGCCCTCGTTGAGAGTCGCGAGTTTCACGTCGGAGCAGCTTCCCTTGTGAATAGTTGCAAGTGAAACTATAGTCTTCGCAATGCCGAATGCAACAGGAAGACACGCGGTGAACGATTCCACGCCCGCGCGCGGCGCCCCGCCCGACTCGGCTTTCCTGGAGCCCGCCTATTCCGCCGGCTTCCACAACGAACACGCCAGCGAGGCCCTGGTGGGCGCGCTGCCGATGGGTCAGTTCTCGCCGCAACAGCCGCCTTACGGGCTGTATGCGGAAAAATTCAGCGCCACGGCGTTCACCGTCGCGCGGCGCGAGAACCGCCGCACCTGGCTCTATCGCATCCGGCCTTCGGTCGGCCACGGCCGGCACACGCCCTACGCGCAGGCGCGCTGGCTGACCGCGCCGCTGGACGTGGCCGCCTGCTCCCCGGATCCGCTGCGCTGGAGCCCGTGGCCGCTGCCCGACGCGCGAGTCGACTTCATCGACGGCATGCACACGATCGCCGCCAACGGGGATGCCGGCATGCAGGCCGGCATCGGGGTGCACGTCTTTGCCGCGACCACCGACATGAGCGGTCGCTACTGCGTCAATCACGACGGCGAACTGCTGCTCGTGCCGCAGCAGGGCCGCCTCATCATCGACACCGAATGCGGGCGGCTGTGCGTGGCGCCCGGCGAAATCGCCCTGCTTCCGCGCGGGATGAAGTTCCGCGTGACGCTGCCGGACGGCAGCGCGCGCGGTTATGCGTGCGAGAACTATGGCGCCGCGCTGCGGCTTGCGGAGCGCGGCCCGGTGGGATCCGACGGTTACGCGAACGATCGCGACTTCCTCGCGCCCTGCGCGCGCTTCGAGGACCTGGCTGGCGATTTCGAGTTGATCACGAAGGCCGGCGGCAGGCTGTGGCGTTGCACGCTGACGCATTCGCCATTCGACGTCGTCGCGTGGATCGGCACGGCGGTGCCGCTCAAATATGACCTGCTGCGTTTCAACACGATGAACACGGTCAGCTATGACCATCCGGACCCGTCGATCTTCACGGTCCTGACCGCGCCATCCGACACCCCGGGCGTCGCCAACCTCGATTTCGTGATCTTTCCGCCGCGCTGGATGGTCGCCGAACACACCTTCCGTCCACCGTGGTTCCATCGCAACGTGATGAGCGAATTCATGGGCCTCGTGCATGGCAGCTATGACGCAAAGGAGGGCGGTTTCGAACCCGGCGGGGCGAGCCTGCATAACTGCATGGTGCCGCATGGACCTGATGCGGCCGCCCACGCGAAGGCCAGCAACGCCGATCTCGCGCCGGAGCGCTACGCGGCGACACTCGCGTTCATGTTCGAATCCCGTTATCCGCTCCGGCCGAGCGCGTTCGCGCTCACCTGCCCCGAACTGCAGGACGACTACGCGCGTTGCTGGGACGGGCTGGGCAGCCATTTCACCGGATGAGCGCGGACGCCACCCGGGCCGCACCGGCGCCCGCGCTCGAACTCGGCGCCTTCCTGCCGTACCGCCTGTCGGTGCTGGCCAACCGGGTCAGCCGGGAGCTGGCGGCGCTGTACGGTGAACGTTTCGGCATCTCAATCCCGGAGTGGCGGGTGATCGCGGTGCTCGGACAGCACACGGACGTGTCCGCCGATTTCGTCTGCGCCAAGACCGACATGGATCGGGTGACGGTCAGCCGCGCCGTCGCGCGCCTGCTGGCGAAAAAGCTCATCCTGCGCCGCGCACTGGCCTCGGATCGTCGCTGCTCGGTGCTCAAGCTGAGCGCGGCGGGGCAGCGCGCCTATGACCAGATAGTGCCGTTGGCGCGGGCCTACGAGCGCGATCTGCTGTCCACCCTGAGCGGCGAGGAGCGCGCCGCGCTGGAACACGCGCTGCGCGCGCTGGAATCGAGGCTCGCCGACCCACGGCGCTGAATAATTCGACCGGCCGCGCGAAGCGCCCCCGGGGCCCTTCGCGCGGCGTCGGATCACTTCTTACAGCGCATTCAGCGGGATCTTGAGGTAGCGCACGCCATTGGTGTCGGCTGGCGGGAAGTCTCCCGCGCGCACGTTCATCTGGATCGCCGGCAGGATCAGCACCGGCATCTCCAGCGTGCTGTCGCGCGCGGAGCGCATCTGGACGAAGGCCTCCTCCGACACGCCGTCGTGGACGTGGATGTTGGATTCGCGCTCTTCGGCAACGCTCGTCTCCCAGCGCAGTTCACGGCCCGCCGGCGGATAGTCGTGGCACACGAAGATGCGGGTGGCTGGCGGAAAGTCGAGCAGGCGCCGCATCGACCTGTACAGCGTACGGGCATCGCCACCCGGGAAGTCGCAGCGCGCCGTGCCCACATCCGGCATGAACATCGTGTCGCCGACGAAGAGCGCGTCCCCGATGTGGTAGGCGGCGCAGGCGGGCGTGTGGCCGGGCACGAACAGCACTTCGCTGGTCAACTGCCCGATGCTGAAGCGCTCTCCTTCGCGGAAGAGGTGGTCGAACTGGCTGCCGTCGGTAGCGAACGCCGGCTCGAGGTTGAACACCTTCTTGAAGGTTTCCTGGACGAGCGTGATGCGCTCCCCGATGCCGATCTTGCCGCCAAGGTGCTGGCGCAGGTATTGCGACGCGGAAACGTGATCCGCGTGGGCGTGGGTCTCGAGGATCCAGTCGACCTTCAGCTTTTCGGCCTTGACGAATTCGATGACCTGGTCGGCCGAGGTGGTCTTCGTGCGGCCCGACTTCGGATCGTAGTCGAGCACGGAGTCGATGACCGCGGCGGTGCCGCCCGGCACGTCATACACGACATAGGTCAGGGTCCAGGTCGCCTTGTCGAAAAATGCCTTAACTTGCGGATTCATCGCGCGCTCCTCTGTTGTCATTTCAGTTCAGGATACTATATTATATTTAAAAATATAATATGATCCTGATCATGAAGACCAACCGGGACTGAGCCGACGATGGCCGACACCACATCACTGGACATCAGGAAGGTACGCCGCGCCGCCGCGGAAGCAACCGGCATGCTGCGGCTGCTGGCCAACGAGGACCGCCTGCTGCTGCTGTGCCAGCTGACGCAGGGCGAGCGCTGCGTCAGCGAACTGGAAGAGCTGCTCGAAATCCGGCAGCCGACGCTGTCGCAGCAACTGGGGGTGCTCCGCACCGAGGGCGTCGTCGCCACGCGGCGCGAAGGCAAGAACATCTATTACAGAATCGCGGACGAACGGGTGGAGCGACTGCTGGACCAGCTCTACCAGATGTTCTGCCGCAAATAAGGAGGAATCCATGATTATCGATTGGCAGAACTTCACGCCCTGGACCTCGCTCGCCGGCGGCGTCCTCATCGGGCTCGCGGCGGCGCTGTTCGTGCTGATGAACGGGCGCATCGCCGGCATCAGCGGCGTGCTGGGCGGGCTGCTGCAGCCCCGCGCCGGCGACATCACGTGGCGCCTCGCGTTCGTCGCCGGCATCCTGCTCGCGCCGACGCTGTATGGCGTCATCACCGTGCTGCCGGCATCGACGATCGAGGCCGACTATCCGGTGCTCGTCGCGGCCGGGTTGCTGGTCGGTGTCGGTACGCGCTTCGGTTCCGGCTGCACCAGCGGCCACGGTGTATGCGGGCTGTCGCGGCTGTCGCCGCGCTCGCTCGTCGCGACCATGAGCTTCATGGCGGCCGGCTTCGCCACCGTCTTCGTCACCCGCCACCTGCTGGGCGCCTGAGGAGAATGACATGACCAATCTCGCTTCATTCGTCTGCGGACTCATCTTCGGCCTCGGCCTCATCCTGGCCGGCATGGCGAACCCGGCCAAGGTGTTGTCGTTTCTGGACCTGGCCGGCAACTGGGATCCCTCGCTCGCGCTGGTGATGGGCGGCGCAATCGCGGTCGCGACCGGCGCCTTCGCCATCGCCGGCAAGCGCGCGCGCTCCATCCTCGGCGCGCCGATGCAGTTGCCGACCGCCCGCGACATCGACAAGCGGCTCGTGCTCGGCAGCGTCGCCTTCGGCATGGGCTGGGGACTGGCCGGTTTCTGCCCGGGTCCGGCACTGGTCGCCCTTGGCGCCGGCATGCCGAAGGCAATCGTCTTTGTCGGTGCGATGCTAGTCGGTATGCTGGGCTACGAGCTGATCAATCGCGCGCTGGCCGACGCAGGCCCGCGCCCCCAACAGAGGACTCATTGATGGATTTCCAGGCCCAGAGCATCAACGCCGACTTCTCGACCTGCCCGCAACTGCTGCCGGCACAGATGGCGGCGGTCGCCGCCGCCGGCTTCAGAAGCGTGATCAACAACCGGCCGGACCACGAAGGCGGCGCCGAGCAGCCGACCAGCGCGGACATCGAGCGGGCGGCCATCGCGGCTGGCCTCAGCTATGCGTACCTGCCGGTCGTGCCTGCCGACATCAAGCCCGATGAGGTTGCGAAGATGGCGGCGCTGGTCGATGAACTGCCGAAGCCGGTGCTCGCGTTCTGCCGCTCCGGCGCGCGCGCCGCGAAGCTCTACCAGCTCGCGACCGGAGTCTGAACGGGGCCTCGTTCCAGATGTCGCTCCCGTTTCGCGCGCGCTGGCTGGCAGGCTGGGCTGCGGACTACGGTCTTGCACAGGCAAGACAGGATCTCGTGGCGGGCCTCGTCGTCGTGGTGATGCTGGTGCCGCAGAGCCTGGCCTACGCGCTGATCGCCGGGCTGCCCGCCGAGGCGGGGCTCTACGCCAGCATGCTGCCGATCGTCGCGTACGCTGCCTTCGGCTCATCGCGCACGCTGGCGGTCGGGCCGGTCGCCGTCGTCTCGCTGATGACCGCTTCGGCGCTTGCGCCGCTGGCGGCGGCCGGCAGCCCCGAATACACGGCGATGGCGTTGCAGCTCGCGGCGCTGGCGGGTGCGTTCCTCCTGCTGTTCGGCATCCTGCGCCTCGGCGTCGTCGCCAACCTGCTGAGCCACCCGGTGATCGCGGGTTTCGCCACGGGCTCTGCCATCCTCATCATCACTGGCCAGATCAAATCCCTGCTGGGCATGCCCGGCAGCGGACATACCGCGCTCGAGCTTGCCGCATCGCTGCTGGCGCACGTCGCCGACGTCAATCGCGCGTCCCTGCTGCTCGGTGGAACGTCACTTGTGCTGCTGGTGCTCGCGCGACGCTATGCGACACCGGTTCTGCGGCGTCTCGGGGCCGGTGCCACCGCGGCGGAAATCGGCGCGCGGCTCGCGCCGGTCGTCATCGTCATCGCCGGCACCGTCGTGACGGCGGTCGCGTCGCTGGATACCCACCACGGCGTTGCCGTGGTGGGTGCGATACCGGCCGGACTGCCGGCGCTGCACTGGGTGTTGCCGGACGCCACCGTCTTCAAGGCCCTGGCGCTGCCCGCCGCGGCCATCGCGCTCGTCGGTTTCGTCGAGAGCGTCTCGGTCGGCCAGTCGCTCGCGATGCGACGCCAGGAACGCATCGACGCGAATCGCGAACTGCTCGGCCTGGGCGCGGCGAACCTCGCGGCGGCCGCCGCCGGCGGACTGCCGGTGACGGGGGGCTTCTCGCGCACCGTGGTCAATCACGCGGCGGGCGCCCAGTCGCCGCTCGCGGGCGTGGTCGCCGCCCTGGCGATGCTGCTGGTCGTCACGACACTCAGCGGTGTCTTCGACAAACTGCCGATCTGCGTGCTCGCCGCGACGATCATCGTGCCGACGGCAAGCCTCGTCGACGTGCGTGGCCTGCTGCGGACCTGGCGCTATGCGCGGGCTGACGGCCTCGCCTTCCTGTTGACGGCGGGCGGCGTGCTGATCGCCGGGGTCGAGGCGGGCATTGCGCTCGGCATCCTGCTGTCCCTGCTCGCGATCCTGTGGCAGGCCAGTCGTCCGCATATCGCGGTCATCGGGCGCGTGCCGGGCACCGAGCAGTTCCGCAACGTGAATCGCGTGGCGGTCGAAACACACCCCGAACTGCTGGCGCTGCGCGTCGACGAAAACCTGTTCTTCGGCAATGTGCCCGCCGTCGAGGTCGAACTGCAGCGGGCGCTCGCCGCGCAGCCGACGACGCGCCACGTGCTGTTCGTCATGACCTCGGTCAGTTCGATCGACATGACGGCGCTGGAACGTCTCGTGGAACTGAATCACACGCTGGGCGCCCGCGGCATCAAGCTGCACTTCGCCGATTTCAAGGGGCCCGTGTCGGACCAGCTCCGGCATTCGGAATTGCTCGACAGCCTTTCCGGCCGGGTTTTCCGCTTCACGCATGAGGCCTTCGACGCACTGGCGACACCCGCGGTGCGAAGTCCGCAGGCATGAGCGCGGCGCGGCCGCAAGCGCTCGTCACCGGCGCGTCGGCCGGCCTCGGCGCCGCGTTCGCCCGGGCCTATGCCGATCGCGGCTACGACCTCCTCCTCACGGCGCGCCGGGAGGCGCGGCTCGTCGCGCTGGCCCGGGAGCTTGAATCCCGGCACGGCACGCGCAGCTCGGTGCTGCCCTGTGACCTCGCGCGCCCGGGTGCCGCCGGGGCCCTGTTCCGCGAGATCGAGGCACGCGGCCTCGCGGTGGACGTGCTTGTCAACAACGCCGGCTATGGCGTCCCGGGCAGCTACCGTGGGCGATCCTGGCAAGTGCATGCCGATTTCCAGCGGGTGATGATCGATGCGGTCGCGGAACTCTGCTACCTCGTGATTCCCGGCATGCGCGCACGTGGCGCCGGCACCATCCTCAACGTCGCCTCGCTTGCCGGCCACATGCCGGGCACTGCGGGGCACACCCTGTACGGGCCTGCCAAGTCGTGGCTCATCAAGTTCTCCGAATGCCTGCACGATGAACTCTTCGACGACGGCATCACCGTCTGTGCGCTGTGCCCGGGTTTCACCTATACCGAGTTCCACGACGTCAACGGCATGCGGCCGCACGTATCACGCCTGCCGCGAGCTCTGTGGATGACGGCGGACGAAGTCGTCGCGCAGGGGCTGGCCGCCGTCGAGCGCCGCCAGGCGAGTTTCATTCCCGGCCGCCTCAACCGCCTGATCGCGCTTGCCGCGCGCCTGTTGCCACGGCCGCTGGTGCGCGCCGCGGTCGCGAGCCGGGCGCGCGATTTCCGCAACGTGGACTGACGACGATGGACGACATGACCCGCAACGGCATGCTTGAAGCGCAGGTACGCGAAGTGGGCCGGCTGCTCGGTCGGGCGCGACGGGTGCTGTTCATCACCGGCGCCGGCATTTCGGCCGAATCCGGCCTGCCCACCTATCGCGGCGTCGGCGGGCTGTACAACGAGATGACCATCGACGAAGGACTGCCGATCGAGGAAATCCTGTCGGGCGACACCTTCGCCCGCGATCCCGCGCTGACCTGGAAGTACCTCCTCGAGATCGAGCGTGCCTGTCGCGGCGCGCGGCCCAACACCGCGCATGCGCTGATTGCAGGGCTCGAGGCGCATTGCGAAGTCTGCGTGATCACGCAGAACGTCGACGGCTTCCACGTGCTGGCTGGCAGCAGCGATGTGATCGAAATCCACGGACGACTGAGCGAACTGCTGTGCACGCGCTGCGGGCAACGCCGGTCAGCCGTCGACTTCGACACGCTGGCGCTGCCACCGCGCTGCGCTGACTGTGGCGGCATCATCAGGCCGGACGTCGTGCTGTTCGGCGAGATGCTGCCGCCGCGGGCGCTCGCGCGTTATGAAAAGGCGCTGCTGCGCGGCTTCGACATGGTGTTCGCTGTCGGCACGACCGCCGGCTTCCCCTACATCCACGAGCCGGTCGTGGCGAGTGCGCGCGCCCGCCTGCCAACCATCGAGATCAATCCCGGTCGCACGCCGCTGTCCTCGCTGGTCAGCCATCGCCTCGAATGCGGCGCCGTCGCTGCACTGCAGGCAATCATCGGCCAGATCGCCTGAATCGGACGGCGCTCGATCTGTCAATGGCGAGGGATCCGCGCAATCCGCGCCCCAGGCGCCAAAAAGGCCCCGAAAAAGCCGAAAAAAAACGGGCTTCACTGCTTACAAATGCTTTTCCTCGCTTTATATTACCCGCGCACTGATGTTGCTATTGAATTTCGGGCGTTTTCCCGCAGGAAAAACGACAGGGAAAACGAATCAAGCGACGGAGCGCGGCAGTACCTACGCTGGTATTACGCTGGTTCTTAACGGCGCACGCCGACCAAGTCTGCGTGATGCCACAAGCCGGATTCGAGCAGCTGACGGTATACCGTGTGCCGGTTGTCCAATTTTCTGGGAGGACTTATGAGTCGAGCAAAACCCGCGATCAAAGAACGCGAAACGAAGAGCCAGATTCTTGCCGCCGTGGCCGAAGCCACCGGCCTGACGAAGAAGCAGGTCCAGTCCGTGCTGGCCGCGACCCGCGATCACGCCGTGCGTCACCTGAACGCCCGTGGTTCTGGTGAAGTCAGCGTGCCGGAACTCGGCGTGAAGCTGCGCCGCGTCAAGAAGGCCGCCCGCAAGGCCGGCATGGCGCGCAATCCGTTCACCGGTGAAATGGTCAAGGTCGAAGCCCGCCCGGCGAGCGCCTCCGTGCGCGCGAGCGCGCTGAAGGCACTCAAGGACGCCGTTGCCGGCTGATCGCCGCCCGACGTTGCCCTGTCGACGGGGCGCGTGCGCGAGCACGCGCCCCGTTTCTTTTTCAGCGCCCGCGACGCGCGTACGGCGCCACGCGCACCGAAGCCCGTCGATGCCGTCGATTGACGCTCCCGATCACGGCCGCTACTCTTCGCCGCGTTGTTCAGACTTGCCAACGGTGCCTGGGGACTGTCCAGTCCTCGGGATAATCGGGAAGCCGGTGCGTTTCTCAAGGGAAACAAGGCCGGCGCTGCCCCCGCAACGGTAAGCGAAGCGGAGACCCTCCAAGCCACTGTGCAGGCATGCATGGGAAGGCGGGAATCCACACGCCACTCGAGCAGAGTGCGTCCTTCGTGAGCCCGGATACCGGCCTTTGGCGTTTCAAACCCGAGTCGCGGTGGGATGACTCCGGCTGACCAGGCGCCCCGTGGCGCCTGGATTGCCTGCGTGTTTCTCCGCGATTCCAAGACGCCGCTCGGGTGAGAGCGGACGTGGAGAAACGCATGCGTCCTGTTACCCCAATCTTTATCGCCCTCTGTTGCGCCGTCGTCGGCGCCCACGCCGAAGGCCCCAGGCCGGCCGCACGCGAGGAAGTCGTCGTCACGGCATCCCGCACGCCGATCGCACTGCGCAATGCCGGCGCCAGTGTCACCGTCATCACGCGCGAGGACATCGAGCGCCGCAATCCTGCCTTCCTGGCCGACCTCCTGCGCGATGTGCCCGGCTTTGCCGTGGGCCGCTTTGGCGGCGCGGGCAAGGTCACCCAGCTGCGCGTGCGCGGCGCGGAAGCGAACCAGGTCCTGGTGCTGATCGATGGCATCGAGGCCAATGACATCTCGCGCGACGACGCCTTCGATTTCGCGCATCTCACGACCGACGACATCGAGCGCGTGGAAATCGTGCGTGGTCCGCAGAGTTCGCTGTGGGGCAGCGACGCGCTCGCGGGTGTCGTCAACGTCATCACGCGTCGGGGCCAGGGCGCGGTGGACGCGCAGGCGAACCTCGAGTACGGCTCCTTCGGCACTGAACGCATCAACGGCTCGATTGGCACCGGCGACGAGCGGCGCGACGCGAATCTCTCCGTGAGCTATCTCGAAAGCGGCGGCATCAATATCGCGGAGCGCGGCGACGAGGAGGATGGCTATCGCAACGGGACGATCAACACGCGCCTCGGCTGGCAGGCGCTGCCGACGCTGCGCTTCGATTTCACCGGCCGCCTGAGCGACATCCACACCGCGACCGATGGCGACCTCGGGCTCGGCGTGCCCAGCGACACCCCGGGCGAAACCGACATCCTGCAGGCCTACGCGCAGGGCAAGGCTCGACTGTCGACCCTCGACGGCCACTGGCTGCACGAGCTGTCCGGTACGTGGAGCAAGATGGACAATGAGGACTTCGATCCGATGGTGTTCATCGAGGGGCGCACGGTCGGTCACAAGCACAGCATCGACTACCAGACGACGCTCCTCGGCGACACCTCGTTCGGCCTGCCGGCGAGCCACTCGCTGACCTTCGCGCTCGACTACGAACAGCAGCGCTTCCGCCAGCGCGGGCCGGTGACCGTGTTCGGCGATCCCAACCAGGACCGCGATTACCAGAACATCGGCTATGTCGGCGAATACCGCGTCGTGCTCGCCGAACGCACGACACTGGGCGCCAGTGGACGCTGGGACGACAACAGCGAGTTCTCCGATGTCGGCACCTATCGGGCGTTCGTCGCGCATGAGCTCGCCGCGACCGGCACCACCCTGTCCGCCGCGTATGCGACGGGCCAGAAGGCGCCGACGTTCTTCGAACGTTTCGGTTTCTCGTCGGGCGGCATGTTCTCGCCGACATTCATCGGCAACGCGGGGATCGAGCCGGAAACCTCGCGCGGTTGGGAAATCGGCATCACCCAGTCGCTGCTCGAAGCGCGGCTCGTGCTTGGCGCGACCTGGTTCAACGAACGCCTGAAGGACGAGATCAACGGTTTCGTCGTCGATCCGGTCGCATTCACCGCCAGCGCGCAGAACCTTGCCGGCCGCAGCGAGCGCGAAGGCCTGGAGTTGAGCGCCAACGCCGCGGCCACGGACCAGGTTGATCTCCGCGCGACCTACACCTACCTGGATGCGACGCAGCCGGATGCGGCCACGGGCAACGAGGTCGACGAGATCCGGCGTCCGCGCCACCAGGCAGCCGCGAGCGCCAGCTGGCGTTCGGCCGATCGGCGCACGGTGCTGGATCTCCACCTCACCCATACCGGCGAGCGCGAGGACGACACCTTCCTGCCGCCGTTCTTCGTGCCGGCACGGGTGTCGTTGGACCCCTACACCCTGCTCGGGCTGTCGGGCCGCTATCGCGTGAACCCGCAGCTCACGCTGCTCGGGCGCGTGGAGAACATGCTCGACGACGACTACCAGGACGTACTCGGCTTCGAAACCGAGGGCCTGTCCGCGTACGTCGGCATCAAGCTCGAAACCGCGCGCTGATCCGGAACCCGGCCGGCGCGGGCGGCGCCCGGCGCGCAGGCGCCGGGACGGCGCTCACATCTCGATGTATTCGACGCCGTCGGCGCCGTCGAGGCGGTCGAGCAGGGCGCGCAGGCGGGGGTCGCGCGTATCCATCGTGATGGTGTCGGACAGGTGATCCGGGAAGAGGGCCTCAACCGGTGGGGCGTTCGGATCGAGCAGCCTGAGGTGCAGGTCCCGCAACTCGCGCAGGAAGGCGTCGCGTGTCTCCGGCGCCGTGGCCGCCAGCGCCATGCCGGTTTTCAGATCCGCGACGAGCCGCGGCAGCGACTGCGTCAGCTTCGCGCGCGCCGCAGCGCCGGGCGAAGGCTGCAGGCTCGTCAGCAACTGGCGCGTGACGGCCAGCGCTTCTTTCCATTCGGGCGAGCCCGGGCCCGCCTGGTGATGCGTCAACGCGAGGTAACGCCGCCACTCCTGCAGCAGGAATTCGACGACGAAGCGGGGCGGCAGCGAGCCTTCGCCGTCCGCGATGGTCCTGCGGATGGCGGTGCTGGCGGCCTGGAAATCCTCTCTCGCGACCTGGTTCGGGTTGCTGCTCACTGCGCTGCCGTGCTGACGCGGGTCGGCGATCTCAACATTCCCCGGCCCGGAGATCCAGCGCTATCTCGCGCTGCGCGCCTGTTTGCGCGCAGCGCGAGATAGCGCTCAAAGCCAGGACTCGCATCGCTCGAAACGCAGGCTCAGCCGGATTCGCTCAGCCGTCCAGCGCAGCCTGAGACAGGCGCCCTGCATGATTTTCTCGAGGCCCGCCTCGGACTGTGACACCGTCGCGTGCGGTGTGCCCTCGATGGCGAGCGGTGCGTCCGCGCGCAACCAGACCCGGCCCCGGAGTTCCGCGTCCTCGCAGGCGAGGGCACGGCAGTCAGGCACGGCCAGCGGCTGGCCGAAGCCACCTGGAAAGCTGCCGTCCTCCAGGCAGTAGCGCCCGCCGTAGCCGTCGCAGCTCGGCATGGCGAGGTTCAGCTCGGTCACCAGAGACGCCCCGGCCGGGCCAGAGAGCCTGTAGTCGACATGGCAACCCTGGGCCGTCAGGGCGATGTCCTTGCGCACCACGACACCGTCGATCGGCACCGCCTCGAGCGTGACCTGGGTGGGGCCCGAGCTGACGATCCGGTAGTCCCGGATCTCGTGCGGTCTGCCATCCGCGAGCCGCAGCGTATCCGCGAAGAGCACGCGGCCCACGGCGTCAGGCACGAGATCCGCGGCCGTCACCAGGTGTTTGTACGACACGCGCTCGTGCGCCGATGCGATGCCGCCGTGAGCAGGCGCGCCGTGCACCTCGGGCGCGGCGCTTTCCGGCAGGCGATGGTAGTGCTCGGCATGGCGGCGCAGGACGTCACCGAAGTTGTGCGCCAGCGTGTAGCTCGAGCATTCAATCAGCGCGCCGCGCCCGTCGTCACGCAACACGACCTGCAGTTCGCGGTTCGCGAGCAGCAGTTCGCGCGCACCGTCGTGGTCGAGGTCGAAGGCCGCGTCGGGCCGCTGCCATTCGCGTGCGTCCAGCGCCGCTTCGAGCGCAAGCAGGTTCTGCCAGACGGCGCGCCGGAGGTGCGGCAGGTAGAGCCCGCCGAACAGGCCGTGCCAGTAGGCATCATTGGCCTGTGCACGGTAGAGCAGCGTGCGCAGCGCCGTGTCGTCGCGCGCGCCTGGCAGCGCATCGAGCCGTGCCGACAGGCCGAGCATGCGCTTGTGCAGCCAGTTCGCCTCCGGGTAGCGCGACAGGAAGTTGCGCCAGATGCCGCCGCGGATGAAGGCGCGGCGGTCGGGCCAGGATGGCTGGTGCCGCGCGTCGGCGAGCATTTCGGCGTAGTGGCGCGCGGCTGCCGCCGGCAGGGTCCATTCGTTCATCTCGCTGTACGACGCCGTCGGCAGGTACACGATGCCGCGCGTCGTCGCGCGCGCGTGGAAGCGCGCATAGGTCGAGGTCTCGATGCGCGGCGACGCCAGCACGCCCTCGATGAACTGTTCGAGCCAGCCGCGCGTGTAGACCCAATCGTAGGTGTCCGGCCAGATCCCGAACTTCTCGATGTCATCGAAGTAGATCGCCGCCTGCCGGCCCGCGTCCGCGAGCTCCTCGAGGTAGGCGACGGCGTCGGCGGCGGGCGAGAACGGCAGGCGGTAGCGCAGCTGCTCGGAAATCGGGAAGAGGTCGAGCGTGCGGCCATCCTCTTCCGTGGTGAAGAATCCGTCGAGTTCGTGCTCGTCGCGGCCGGTGCACAGGAAGTGGTAGTCGTCGACCGTCACGTAGCGGATGTCGCTGTCGGCGAGCGCGGGGACCACCGAGGATTCCCAGACGCGCTCGGTCAGCCACGCACCGCGCGGCGCTTCGCCGAAATGACGGGCCAGCCTGGCGGACAGCATCCGGAGCTGCCCCACGCGGTCGCGTGCCGGAATTGCGGCAAGCACCGGCTCGCAGTCACCCGCGCCGAAGAGCTCGACCTGGCCGCGCGCGACCATCTCGGCGAGCAGCGCCATGTCCGCGGGAAAGCGCGTGCACAGGTCGTCCAGCAGCCAGCCCGAAAAGTGCGCGGCGAAGCGGAACGCGGGATAGCGGTACATCGTGTGCAGGAACGGGCGGTAGCATCGTTCGTGCGCATCGTCGATCACCGCCGGGAAATTGCCGACAGGCTGGTGTGCATGCACGCCGAGCAGCAGGCTTGTCGTCGACATCAGGACTCCTCGCCCCGCGGGGCATTCATGACGTGTGGCCCCGGCGCATCGTGCCGCCGGCCTCGGCGCTGCCGCCGCCGCGGCTCAGGGGGTAATCGAGCTGGGACGGTGGCGCGAGCTGCAGCGCCGCGTAGAGCGCGCGCAGGTTGCGCCGGAACAGTGCTTCGAAGTTCGCGACGGCGTCGGCCGGGTTGTAGTCGCCCAGCCACCAGAACCAGTCGGAACTCTCGCAGCTCGTCAGCAGCGCCTCGGCGCGCGCGGCCTCCGCCTCGCTCAGGCGCCCGCTGCGGATCACGAGGTCGTAGTTCTGCTTGGCGCTGCACAGCAGGTCCCAGGCATGGTTCTTCTCCGGCATGCCGATCCAGGTCGACAGCGTGCCGAAGACCCAGCTGCCGGCGACCAGCGGCGGCAGTGCGGCGCTGCGCGCCGCATGCGCAGGGGTCGCGTCCGCCAGCGTCGACGTGCGGATCGCCGGATGCGCCGCGAGCGCGCCGTAGAGATCGTCGAAGAAGTAGTAGCCGTTGTACGGGTAGTACTCCCAGGCGTTTTCGCCATCGAGCATCACGCATACGAGCGGTGTCTCGTCTTCCGGCGCGCGCGCGAGGATGCCCTCCAGTTCGCCGATGAAGTGGCGGGCGGCGTCCTGGCCGTGCCATTTCGCGTATTCGAAGCCGATCAAATCGGACAGCCGGTCGTCACGGAAGAACATCGTCACGCCACTCGCGTCGCGCCACGGCCGGTACAGGTCGCGCTCGCGCACGTAGTCCGCGCCCAGCGTATTGGCGAGCACCGCCTCGCCGCTCGCGGCCCAGCCGAGGCCGGCGGCGGCGAAGCGTTCGAGCGTCGGGCCGGACACTGCGCCCTCGGCGGGCCACATGCCCGCGGGCGGGCTGCCGAAACGGGACGTGTGGCTGTCGATCGCGCGCCTGATGTGGGCGTCCAGGCGCTGGCGGCCTGCGGGGTAGCACGGGGATGCCGGCAGCTCGGCGTCCGGCCAGGCCTCGCGTGCCGCGCCGAAGGACAGCAGCAGCGGCGCTAGCGGATGTGCATGCGGCGTCGCCGAGAGTTCGATCTGGCCGCGTGCGGCGAGCAGGCGATACCGGGCGACGAGATCCTGCAGCATGCCGCCGATGGCTTCCAGCAGCGCGAGCCGGTCTTCCAGCCGGTAGCCCTCGCCCTTGCTCATCAGCTCGGTCAGGAGGGGATCGCGCCGGCGCTCGGTCTCGCCGGTCCAGGCGAGGTGATACCAGGTGACGAGATCCGCGAAATACGCACCGGACAGGTACTCGAGGGCGATTTCGCCCTGCGTCGTCACGATCTCCTGCAGCGCGTGCAGGCGCTTGAAGTAGGGGAAGGGCTCGATCGTGCGGGTGTGGTTGGTGCGGAAGCAGGCGTGGATGGCCGCACGCTTCTCGGCGCAGGTCAGCGTTTCCGGCGCTGGATGCGCCAGCAGGCGCAGCAGCGGATCCCGCAGCTCGCGGCGCGCGATCTGCCCCGCATAGTCCTCCAGTTGCTCGAGCAGCACCGGCACGAAGTTGACGACGCCGCGGACTTGCGGGTGCCGCTCGAAGTGCGCCGCCATGTCGGTGTAATCCTTCATGCCGTGCAGATAGGTCCACGGCATCGCGTAGTCGCCGCTTTCGGGCGCGCGGTAGTCCGGCTGGTGCATGTGCCACAGGAAGACCAGGTCGAGTTGTCGCGCCATGACGAGCGTTTCCGGATGACGATGTGTTCGCTCTGATTGCCTGCGCCGGCGGCGGCAAGGCGCACATGCAATTATTTCCGGGCCATCTGGCCAGGACGTGGAAGCGGACAGCTATGATAGTAGCAAGATGCCTGCCCGGAACGCCCAGACCCAGCACAGATTCGAACGCCTCGTCGAAGCGCGGGAACACGCGCCCTTCGAGCTGCTCGGCGTGCACCAGGATGGCGCCGGCTGGGTGCTGCGCGTGTGGCGCCCTGGTGCAGGAGCGCTGTTGGTCGTGCTCGACGGCGTGACGCTGCCCGCGCAGCGCGTGCATGCCGCCGGCCTGTTCGAGCTTCGCCTCGCGCTGCGCCCCGACGGCCCCTGGCAACTGCGGGTCGATGGCCTGCTCTGCGACGACCCCTACGCATTTCCGCCGCTCCCGCCCGAACGCGAACTCTATCTGTTCGCGGAAGGCCGGTTGTACCAGGCCTGGCGCCTCCTGGGCGCCGAGCCTGAGACGCGCGGCGGCGTCGACGGCGTGCGATTCCGCGTGTGGGCGCCCGGCGCCGGGCGCGTGTCGGTGGTCGGCGACTTCAACGCCTGGGACGGACGTGTCCACCCGATGCAGACGCTCGGCGTCTCCGGCGTGTGGGAGCTCTTCATCCCCGGCCTGCAGCCCGGCGCCCTGTACAAGTTCGAACTGCGCCAGCGCGACTCGGGTCAGGTGTTCCTGCGCTCGGACCCGTACGCGCGCTGGGCCGAGTTGCGCCCCGACACCTCGTCACGCGTCGCGCCCACGCCGCGCCACGCGTGGCAGGACGCATCATGGCTCGCCCGCCGCGCCAGCTGGGACTGGCAGCACGCGCCGATGAACATCTACGAACTGCACGCGGGTTCGTGGCTGCGGCACGCGGACGGCCGTTTCTATTCCTGGGCCGAGCTGGCCGCGCGTCTCGTGCCCTACGTCGCGGCGCTCGGCTTCACGCATATCGAACTGCTGCCGATCACCGAGCACCCGCTCGACGAATCCTGGGGCTACCAGACGACCGGTTTCTTCGCGCCCACCGCGCGTTTCGGGACGCCGGACGAACTGCGCGCGCTGGTCGATGCCTGTCACGCGGCGGGCATCGGCTGCATCCTCGACTGGGTCCCCGGCCACTTCCCCGCCGACGATGGCGCGCTTGCGCACTTCGATGGCAGCCCGCTGTACGAGCACGGCGACCCGCGCCGCGGCCGGCATCCCGATTGGGGCACCCACATCTTCAACTACGGGCGCAACGAGGTCCGGAGTTTCCTGCTCTCCAGCGCCTGCTATTGGCTCGAGGAATTCCATTTCGACGGCCTGCGCGTCGATGCGGTCGCATCGATGCTCTACCTCGACTACTCGCGCAAGCCCGGCGAATGGCTGCCCAACGCCTATGGCGGCCGTGAAAACCTCGAGGCGATCGACTTCCTGCGCGATCTCAACGTGATGGTGCACGGCGAGTTCCCAGGCGCGGTGACCATCGCCGAGGAGTCCACCGCCTGGCCACAGGTGTCGCGGCCCGTCGACACCGGCGGGCTCGGCTTCTCCCTGAAGTGGAACATGGGTTGGATGAACGACACGCTGCGTTATTTCCGCTTCGACCCCCTCTACCGCCAGCATCACCACGACCTGCTGACCTTCGGGCAGCTGTACGCGTACAGCGAGAACTTCCTGCTGCCGCTCTCGCACGACGAGGTCGTGCACGGCAAGGGCAGCCTGCCGAACAAGATGCCGGGCGACGCCTGGCAGCGGTTCGCGAACCTGCGGCTGCTGTTCACGCTGCAACTGACCACACCCGGCAAGAAGCTCAACTTCATGGGCAACGAGTTCGGGCAGGGGCGCGAGTGGCAGAGCCAGTGGGAACTCGAATGGGCGGAGGCGGCGCGTCCGCCGAATGCGGGCCTGTCGCGGCTGCTGGGAGATTTGAACCGGCTCTATCGCGATCTGCCCGCGCTGCATGAACTCGACCACGAGCAGGCCGGCTTCCGCTGGATCGACTGCAACGATGCGCAGCAGTCCACGCTGTCCTGGCTGCGCAGCGCGCGTGACGGGCGTTACGTGGTGGTCGTGCTGAACCTGACGCCGGTGCCGCGCAACGGCCAGCGGATAGGGGTGCCACGCACGGGACGCCACACCGTGCTGCTCAACAGCGATTCCCGCCATTACGGGGGGCATGACGTCGGGACCGCGGCCGCCACCGCGACGGGTGAACCCGCCCACGGCCTGCCGGCGTCCCTGCTCCTCGACCTGCCGCCGCTCGGCGCCTTGCTGCTCGCGCCGGATTGACGCGCCTCAGCGCGCCGCGGGACGCTCGATTCGCCGCGCCAGCGCCGCCACCACATCGCGGGCGAATTCCTTGCGCTTCTCCGTATAGTTGCCGAGCAGGCGGCACAGCGTCATCGTCAGCACGAACAGCATCACCCCGCTCCACGCCTCGCTCGGCCGGATCGGCAGCACCGCGGCCAGGAACTGCAGGATCGGATAGTGGAAGAGGTAGATGGAAAAGGTGTAGCCGGCCCAGTCGCGGATGACGCGCTCGGCGCGCGACAGCGCCGGGGCCAGCTGTGAGGACAGCGCATTCACGCCGATGAAGTTCGCGGCGACGAGGGCGCCGATGATGTAAGCGCTGATGAATTCGTTGGACCACGTCAGTTCGCCTTCGACGAAGCGCTTGCCGAGCAGGTCGTAGGTCAGGTGCAGCAGGGCGTCGCGCAGGCCCGCCGCGCGGAACAGTCCGTAGAGCGCGAAGGAGCCGAGGAACAGCGCCCAGCCGGCCGCGGGGCCAGGCGTGCGCGTCGTGTTCACGCGATGGACCCACACGCCGAGCAGCCAGATCGGGAACAGCAGCAGGACCTTCGGCCCGATCAGCAGCATGACCGCCGCGACCCAGAACACCCGCTGGCCGCCGCGCAGGAAGAAGGCCGCGGCGAACAGCATGTAGTACCAGAACTCGTAACCGAGCGACCAGTACGGCCCGTTCGTGAACAGGCGCACCGAGTTGAACCACAGTTCGTTGGTGAAGCTGAGCGCGTGCAGGACCCGGCCGATTGGATCGCTGCCCTGGTACCAGAAGCCGTCATACATCGCCGGCGCGATCGCCTTGCCGACGTGGTCGAGCACGACCGTCAGCAGGACGGCCGGGATCGCGACCGAGTACAGCCGCGCGCAGCGATTCATGAGGTAAGGGCGGAACTCGCGGTCGCGCGTCGCGACGGTATGCGCGATGACGTAGCCCGACAGCACGAAGAACACCATCACGGCATCGTTGCCGTAGGTCCGCCACTCGATGATGAGGCCGCCGGTGAAGCGCTTGTAGGCCAGGTGCGTCAGCAGGACCGCGACCGCGGCGAGGAAACGCACGAGGTCGAGGTAGATCGACGTCGTGCGATTCACCGCGGCTGGTCGAACCTGGCGCGTTCGCGCGCGGGCAGCAGTCGGCGCGCGCTCGCGCGCAGGATTTTTCCGCAGTTCGCGAAGGGCACGAGGTAGGCCGCCCGCAGCGTCGGGTGAATGTTCTCGTCCTCGCCGGTCAGGCCGAACTGCAGCGGCTCGGGTGTACGCCCGGGCACGTACAGCGTGCCGAACAGCCAGTCCCACAGCGCGAACAGTTCGCCGTAGTTCTTGTCGTAATGGCGTGGGTCCTTGCTGTGGTGGATCTGGTGCTGCGCCGGGCTGATGAACACCCGGCTCAGCACCGGGCCGAAGGACCACCAGATGTGCGAGTGACGCAGGTTCGCGCCGAGCACGTGGAAAATCGAGAACACGAAGTTCGCGCCGAACAGCGTCAGCGACGCGGGCGTGTCGGCGAACAGGTAGGTCACCACGCCCATGAAGGGGCCCACGATCGCGAGATCGAGCACGCGCGAGATGAGGTTGTAGACCGGGTGCTTGCGGAAGACCGTGAGCGGGGTCAGCACCTCCGCGCTGTGATGCACCTTGTGGAACTCCCACAGCAGCGGGAAGCGGTGGTGCAGGGCATGCACCAGCCAGGTCGAGAAATCGGCCACCAGCGCGATGGCGATGGTGTAGCCGACCAGCATCGGCGTCGTCCACTCCACCCGCGCGCCGGTGCCGAAGAGTCCGACAAGGCCTTGCTGGACGACGAGCGCAACGGCCGCGATGGAGGCGCTGCCGAGCAGCGTCCGCGCGAGGAATCCGCTCGGCTGGAGCACGCGGTTGGTCACGACCAGCTTGTAGTCGACGATCGCCGACGGATGCGTGTACATGGACTTCGGGAACAGGAAGCCGAACAGCCCGCGCAGGCCCCGACCGTCCGCACCGCCGTGGTAGAGGCCACGCCAGAGCCAGGCGCCGATGGCGACGAAGCTCAGCACGTACACCCAGAAGAAGCGGTTGCCGCCGTCCAGGGTCCAGTGCGCGAATTCGGCGAAGTTGCCCCAGCAGTACCCGGCGAAACGCACCAGCGTCGCCCAGCCCTGATCGATGATGTCCATCGTTGCGTGGTATTCCGTGCTTGCGGGTTGATCCGGGCGGTCCTGGGCCGCCTGCGCCGATTATCAGGCACGGGCCGTGCCATCCGATGGTGCGGGCGCAGGATACCAGAACCCGAATGAACGGGCCTTGAACAGGCGCAGGCCGGGCCTGCGCAATCACGCCGGTCACCTGCTCCGCCCGCGCCGGATACACCGGCGATGCCCGGGACTGCAAGCCACGGGGACACCCCGAACCCGGCGCGCTGCGCTTCCCGCGCGGGGCGCATACAATCGGCGGATGAAATTTTCCGATTTGCAGGACGGCACGGACGACAGCCCCGCCGCACAGGAAGCACGCGCCGCGGCCACATCGCGCAGCGTGTGGGTCAGCGTCGGCGTCAACCTGGCGCTCACGGTGCTGCAGCTCGTGGTCGGCCTCTACTCGAAATCACAGGCCCTGGTCGCCGACGCGCTGCATTCCCTGTCAGATCTCGTCGCCGACTTCATCGTGCTCATTGCCGCGCGCCACAGCCGCAAGGGGGCCGACGAGGACCATCCCTATGGCCACCACCGCTTCGAGACCGCGGCCTCGCTCGTGCTGGGACTGCTGCTGCTGGTCGTCGGTCTCGGCATGCTGTGGTCCGCCTTCGGGAAGCTGCAGGCGCCCGAGTCGATCGCCGTCGTGCACGTCGCCGCGCTATGGGTCGCCGGTTTCACGCTGGTCGCGAAGGAACTGCTGTTCCGTTACATGCTCGCGATCGCGAAGCGGGTCAAATCGAGCATGCTCGTGGCGAATGCGTGGCACGCCCGTTCGGACGCCGCCTCCTCGCTGGTCGTTGCGGCCGGCATCGGCGGCAACCTGGCCGGTTACCCGCTGCTGGACCCGATAGCCGCGCTCATCGTCGGCCTGCTGGTGGCGAGGACCGGCTGGTCCTTCGCCTGGGATGCGCTGCATGACCTGATGGACCGCGCCGTCGACGAGGAGGAGGTCGCGGCCATCCACCGCACGCTCGCCGACACGGCGGGGGTCAGCGGGGTCCACGACGTGCGCACGCGCAAGATGGGCGACATGATCGTCGTCGACGCGCACATCGAGGTCGACGCGGCGCTGACGGTCGAACAGGGACACGACATCGCCGTCGCGGCGCGCAATCGCGTGATGCAGCGTCACCGGGTGCTGAACCTGATGACCCACGTCGACCCCCACAAACGCCCCGACCTCGACCACGCCCAGCCCGACGCGTGAGCCGCCGCGCGCCGCGCGCCATGGGCTCGCTGCTTGCCTGGATGCGCGCGCGTGATGACGGCCGGGGCTCGGGGTAGCCACCGAGAACACCGAGAACACCGAGATTTTTCGAGCGGGGCCTAGCCAGCGGCCGAAGGCGTGGCCATTGCCCGGAGCACGATGAAAAAGTGTCTTCTCCGGGGTGAAGTCGGGCGTTTCCGCGATAGGGGAAGCGGAATTTCTACCACCGAGAGCACGGAGGACACGAAGAAGAACAGGGAAGCGAGGGATGCGCCTCGCGTGCGGTGGGGCCCTTCAGGCGGCACCTGCCCACGTCATTCTCCCTCGGTGTTCTCGGTGTTCTCGGAGGCCCACAACTGAGCGCAACCCTGGCACCTGCGCCCGGAGCTGGCGAAGAGAAAATCCCCTGCCGCCGCGGGCGGCGCGCGCGGCCCGGCGTTCCGCTCAGCCGCCGCGCCGCGGCAGCATGCGCGTGAGCGTGTCGTCCTTCAGCACGTGGTGATGGAACAGCGCGGCGACGGCATGCAGGCCGATCAGCGCATAGCCCGCCTTGCCTATCGTCTCGTGGATTTCCTTGACCTGCGTGGCCAGGGCCTTGTCCGGCGCGACCAGCGACGGCAGCTCGAGGCCGAAGTAGGGAATCGGCTTGCCCGCCGCGCTCAGCATGATCCAGCCGCCGAGCGGCATGCCGATCATGAACAGGTACAGCACCCAGTGCACGACGGTCGCCAGCGCGTGCTGCCAGGCGGGCGGGGCGGGTTCGATTCGCGGCGCTGGCTGCAGCATGCGCAGGGCCAGCCGCGCCCACACCAGCACGAACACGGTGAGACCGAGCATGAAGTGCAGGCTTTTCATGCCTTCGCGGGTCGGGGTGCCTTTCGGCCAGAACACGCGCAGTTCAATCAGCGCATAGACGGCCACGATCAGGATTGCCGCCAGCCAGTGCAGGCCGATGGAAAGCCTGCCGTAGTGCCGTTCGTCGTTCAGCCAGTGCATCGCGAACCTTTCCGCCGGTAATCCGGCGCCGTGACCATCCAGTTGTCGCCAAGGTGCCCGGACCGGGCGGGAGTCAGATCAGCATGGCGCGGCGGTTCGATGCAAGCAGCCTCACTCGATCGCCCAGCGCTCGTGGCTGTCGATCTCGATGCGCGCGCGGATCCCGTGCACGTCGACGCGCAGCGCGAGCTCCGCGGCCCGTGCGTCGAAGGCGGCGCGACGGGCCGCGGCGAGATCGGCGAAGCCGGCTTCGCCCAGCTGCCACGCACGCTGGACCTTGGCCAGCGCCGCGTCGGTCAGGTCCGCGGTGCGCACCGCGGCCTGCCAGGCGGAGATCTGGACCGGCAGTGAGCTGACCAGCTGACGGGCCTTCAGATCCACCAACTGCCCGGCGCCGGATGCCTCGGTGTCGACGGCGTCGGTCAGCGCGTGCTCGGCGCGCGCCGTGGCGCTGGTGCCACTGGCGGCGAAGGGAATGGACACCACGACACCGACGGCCTGTTCATTGCCGCGGCCTTCGCTCAGCACGCGGACGCCGACCGTCGGATCGGGGTGCTTCTCCGCGTCGGCGCGCGCCGCGGCGTAGCCCTGGCGACGCGCGGCGAGCTGCGCCATTTCGAGTTCGTGGCTGTGTTCCCTGATGCGTGCCACGGTGGCGTCCTCCGCCGGCAGTTCGATCGACGGCGGCGGTATTTCGGGGGCGGCCGGTGGCAGCTCGAGCTGTGGAAACTGCAGCGCGAGCGCGAGTCGTGCCTGTTCGCGCTCCATGCGCGCGCGCTCGACGGCAACCTCGGCGGCGGCGGTCGCGGCAGCGGCCCGCTGTTCGTCGAGCGCGGGCAGATCGCCCAGCGCCACGCGCCGCGCGATCGCGCGCTGTTCCTCGTCGAGGGTCGCGCGTTGCCGCTCGGCAAGCGACACCGTGTTCGCGGCCCGTACCCAGGCCAGGAAGCGCTCGAGCAGCAGGCGCGCGCCCTCGTGGCGCGCATCGCCGACCGCCGCGAGCGCGAGCTCGTTGCCGCTTGCGGCCAGCTGGTCGTCGATGCGGGCCTTGCCGGGCAGGCGCAGGCGCTTCGTCAGCATGGATTCCACCTCGCCATAGGTCGTGCCGCGGGTCTCGTGCCGTGCGAGCGGCATGACGGTCAGCTCCATGCCATAGGGGCTGCGGCTCAGCGCCTCGCCGCGCGCGGCGGCCGCGCGTTCGCGGGCCAGCGCCGCCTGCACGCTCGGCAGCGCGTCGATCGCCGCGATGGCCGCGGGCGCGGCGGGCAGGAAATCGCCGGCCCAGGCGTTCAGGCCCACGCACGCGAGCAGCAGGGCGCGGTAACGGGGCATCATCATGCGAGCCTCCCGAATTCGAGCACGGGTTCCAGCCACCAGGCGATTTGCGGATTCGGCACGGCCGCACGCAGCGCATCGAGCAGGTGTGCGGTCCGTGCCTGCGGCAGGATGAGCATCAGGAGCCGCCGGTCCACGCGCCCGCGGACCTGTTCGCGGATCGAGGCGCGCGAGAAATCCGCGCCGTGACCCTCACCGCGGAGGATCGTGAAGCCGGGCAGCGGGGGCTCCTGTTCAAGCAGCAGTTCCAGGATGCGCGCTTCGAGCGCCGGCGGAAAGGCTATCGTCAGCCGTACGAGCGTGTCGGTCGATTCATTCATGGCCCGGTTCCTCAGGCTCGCGCGAAGCGCCGGAACAGCACCGGCAGCAGCAGCAGGGTCAACAGGGTCGAGGAGAACAGCCCGCCGATCACCACGATCGCGAGCGGGCGCTGGATTTCCGAGCCGGGGCCGGTCGCGAACAGCATCGGCACGAGGCCCAGCGCCGTGATTGCCGCGGTCATCAGCACCGGCCGCAGGCGGCGGCGTGCGCCTTCTTCCACGACTCTCGCGATGGCCAGTCCCTGTGCGAGCAACTGGTTGAAATGCGCGACCAGCACGAGGCCGTTGAGGACCGCGATGCCGAGCAGCGCGATGAAACCGACCGATGCGGGCACCGACATGTATTCGCCGGTGAACCACAGCGCGAGCACGCCGCCGACCAGTGCGAAGGGAATGTTGGCGAGAATCAGCAGGGCCTGGCGCGCCGAGCCGAAGGTCATGAACAGCACGAGGAAAATCAGCAGCAGCGCCGCCGGCACCACCAGCGCGAGGCGCTTTGCGGCGCGCTGCTGGTTTTCGAACTGCCCGCCCCACTTCAGTGAATAGCCCGCGGGCAGTTCCACCGTGCGCGCGACGGCCTGGCGCGCCTCCTCGACGAAGCCGACGAGATCGCGGCCGGCGACGTTGGCCTGCACGAGCGAGTAGCGCGAACCGTTCTCGCGGTCCACCTTCACCGGCCCGCCGACGCGTTCGACGGACGCTATCTGGGCCAGCGGCACGGTGCTGCCGTCGGCGGCGGCGATGCTGCCGCGAGCAAGCCCTGCGGCGTCCCCGCGCAGCGTCGCGTCGCCGCGCACGAGCAGCGGCGTGCGGCGCCCCTCGCTCAGCACGGTGCCGGCAAGGCGCCCCTCGATGCGGGCGCGCAGCTCGTCCTGGACGTCCACCACCGACAGGCCGGCGCTGCCGGCGGCGAGGCGGTCGATGCGCGTCGTCAGGTACTGCACGCCGTCGTTGGTCAGCGTGAACACGTCCTGGTTGCCGGGCACCTGGCGCAGCGCCGCTTCGATGCCGGCGGCGAGTTCACCGAGGGTCGCGAGATCCGGTCCGAAGACCTTGACCGCCACGTCGCCGCGGCTGCCGGTCAGCATTTCGGACACGCGCATCTCGATGGGCTGCGTGAAGCCGTAATCGACCCCCGGGAACTGTTCGAGGACCTCGCGGATGCGCTCGCCCAGCCAGGCCTTGTCCGGTTCACGCCATTCCGCTTTCGGCTTCAGCTGCAGGAAGACGTCGCTCTGGTTCAGGCCCATCGGGTCGAAGCCGAGCTCGTCGGAGCCGAGACGGGCGACGACGTGGGCAATCTCGGGCACTTCCGCCAGCAGCTTCTTCTCGACCCTGAGGTCGAGCGCGGCCGATTCATCGATGCTGATCGAAGGCAGCTTCTCGAGCTGCACGAGCAGGTCACCCTCGTCCATGGTCGGCATGAAGGTCTTGCCGACCTGCGTGTAGGCGAAGCCGCCCGCCGCGAGCAGCGCTGCCGCGGCGAGCGCGACGACCAGCGGATGGCGCAGGGCGCCGGCGAGCATCGGCCGGTACAGCGCCTCGAGCACGCGCACGATGAGCGGCTCGCCGTGCGCGCCGTCTTTCAGCAGGTAGGACGCGAGCACCGGCACCACGGTCAGCGACAGCAGCAGCGCGCCGCCGAGCGCGAAGACGATCGTCAGCGCCACCGGGCCGAACAGCTTGCCCTCGAGGCCCTGCAGGGTCAGCAGCGGCACGAACACGAGGCAGATGATCAAGACCCCGGCCGCGACCGGGGTCGCCACCTCGGCCGTTGCGCGGTACACGAGATGCAGCCGCGGCAGGCGCGCCGCGCCCGGCGCCTGCAGCTGCGTCAGCGTGTTCTCGACGACCACGACCGCGGCGTCGACCAGCATCCCGATCGCGATGGCGAGCCCGCCCAGGCTCATCAGGTTCGCGCCCAGCCCGAAGGCCTGCATCAGCAGGAAGGTCACCAGCGCCGCCAACGGCAGCAGCAGCGTGACGACCAGCGCCGCGCGCAGATCCCCGAGGAACAGCAGGAGCAGCACCACGACCAGCGCGCTCGCCTCCAGCAGGGCTTTCGTCACCGTGCCGATTGCGCGCTTGATCAGCGCGCTGCGGTCGTAGAAGACTTCGATTTTCACCCCGTCGGGCAGCGCGGGCTGGAGTTCGGCCAGGCGCGCACGCACGCCGGCGATCACCGCCGAGGCGTCGGCGCCGCGCAGGCCGATCACCAGCCCCTCCACGGCCTCGCCGACCCCGTCGCGCGTGACGGCGCCGTAGCGGGTGAGACTCTCCGTGCGCACTGCCGCGACGTCGCCGATGCGCACCGGCTCGCCGTCGCGCTCGGCAACCACGATGCGTTCCAGATCCGCCAGCGAGCCGATGGCGCCCTCCGCACGCACGATCAGGGCCTCCTCGCCGTCGGTGAGGCGCCCCGCGCCGTCATTGCGATTGTTATCCTCGATGGCCGCGACGATGTCATTGAAGCCGATGCCGTTGCGGGTCATCGCCTGGCGGTCCGGCACGACCGCCATCGCCCGCACCTCGCCGCCCAGCGCGTTGACGTCCGCCACGCCCGGGATCGTGCGCAGCGCCGGCCGCAGGGTCCAGTCGAGGAGGCTGCGCCGTTCCTGCGCCGTCAGGCCGCCGCCCTCGATCGTGAACATGAAGAGATCGCTCAACGGTGTCGCGAGTGGCGCGAGGCCTCCCTCGAGGCCGGCCGGCAGCTCGCTGGCGATGTCGCCATAGCGCTCGGCCACCTGCTGGCGCGCCCAGTAGATGTCGGTGCCTTCGGCGAAATCGATCGTGATGTCCGCGATGGCGTATTTCGCCGCGGAACGCAGCAGCGTCTGGCGCGGAATGCCGAGCAGCCCGAGTTCGAGCGGCACGATCACCCGGTTCTCGACTTCTTCCGGCGTCATGCCGGGCGCCTTCAGGATGAGCTTGACCTGGGTCGGCGAGATGTCGGGGAAGGCGTCGATGGGCAGGTTCAGGTAGGCGTGCACGCCCGCGATGGCAAGACCCACCGTCGCCACCAGCGCGAGCAGGCGCTGGCTTAGGGAGAGTTCGATGAGTCTGCCGAGCATGCTCAATCCTCGAGCAGCGCCTTGAGCGCGCTGGTGCCGGCCACGACGACCTGCGCACCGGGCGCAAGCGCACCGCTCACGACCGCAAGGGAACCGCTCTCGCCGAGGACTTCGACGGGCACCGCGCGGAAGCGCGTGCCGTCGGCGACGAACACCCGGGCTGCCGCGCCGGTGCGGACGATCGCGGCGCGCGGCACGCCGATGGCGCCGGCCGGGGCGGGCAGCGCGAGGCTCGCGCTGACCTGCTGGCCCGGCACGTAGCCGCTGTCCGGTGGCAGCAGGCCGCGCACGCTGAGCGTCTGCGTGTGGGTGTCCAGTGCGACGCCGCGTCCGGCGACCGGGGTTTCCACCTCACCGACACGCAGGACCGCGCCGGCGCCGATATGCGGGGCGAGCGCGACAGGGACTTTGACTTCGAGCCGCCAGGCGGTCCCCGCTGCGAGCACGAACGCGGTCGCCAGGGCCTCCAGCGCTTCGCCCGCGGCGACGTGGCGGGCGACGACGATGCCGGCCTGCGGCGCCTTCAGCATGAACCCGGCGTCGTCGCCGCGCGCGGTCTCGAAGCGATTGGTGACGGCGCGCAAGGCATTCAGCTCCGCATCGAGTGCGTGGCTTGCCGCAGCGCTGGCCGCCGCCCGCGACGCGGGCACGATGCCTTCCGCGGCGAGGGTGCGGTCGCGCGCGGCCTGCTGGCGCGCGACGCCGGCCTCGGCCTCGAGGCGCACGGCGCGGGCACGCTCCTGCGCGTAATCGCGGCTGCTGACGACGGCCAGCACCTGGCCCTGCTCGACGCGGTCACCCTCATCGACGTGGACGCTCGCGACGCGCCCGGCGTACTGGCTCGCGACCGCGACGGTGCCCTCGAGCGGGAGTTCGACATTGCCGAGCAGGCCGTCGACCACGAGCGCCGTCGCCGCGGTGGCCGGCGTCGTACGCAAGGCCATCAGCGACACCTGCCGCGCGTCGAGCTCGATGGTCTGCACCGCTGGCGCCGCCAGGGGGTGCGCGGCAAGCGCCACCGCACCGAGCAGGGAGATGAGTCTGGACATGGTACGGGTGACCGGATCTGGAACAGGCATCAGTCTGAAACCCCAAGCTTGTGATTTGCTTAAAGCGCCGATTCGAGGGTGCGCAGTCCCCCGAGCTTCACCCACAGCCGATCCTCGTGCAGGTCGAAGGCGAGACGGATGTCGATCCGTTCAGCGAGCGCCGAACAGAGCGCGAGGCCGAGCCCCGCGTGGGCAGTGCCCGGCGCGCCGCGGCTGGGCCGGAAATGACGCTCGCCCAGGCGGGCGACATCGGTGGCGTCGAGATCCGGCGCAGGATTGGAGATCACCAGGGTCACCGATTCCTCCTGCGCCCAGCAGAATACTTCGATGCGGCCACCGTCCGGCGAGTGGTCGACCGCATTGCCCAGCAGGTTGGCGAGGATGCGCTCGATGAGGAGGGCGTCGGTCATGGCCCAGAGCTCGGGATCGAGGCGCACGTCGAGCGTGATGCCGCGACTCCGCGCGCGCGGTTCGCTGGCCAGGCATTGCGTGCGCGCCGCGGCCGCGAGGTCGACCGGTTCGACCACCGGCGCGTCGATGCCCGCCTCGTAGCGGGCGAGGGCGAGCAGGCCGTCGACGATGCGGCTCATGCCGGTCAGCGTGCTGCCGGCGAGGTCGAGCCGCGCGCGTGATGCTTCGTCCGCGGCCCGGGTGGTCTCCAGCAGGCTGAACAGCTCGGCCAGTGGCGTGCGCAGCTCGTGCGCGAGATCGCGGGCGAAGCGGCGCTCGCGCAGCAGCGCCCGCGTCAGCTCCGCGAAGGCATTGTCGAGCGCGGCGCCGATCGGCCGCAGCTCGTCCGGCAACGGCGTCTCCGGCGTGGCGGGCGTTTCCGAATCGAGCGCCCGCGCCGCGGCCCGCTGGCCGAAGGCTTCCAGCGGCCGCAGGCCCGCGCGCACCGCCGCGTGCGACAGCGTCACCATCAGCAGCAGCGCAATGCCGACGCCGGCGACGAGCGCGAAGTGGATGCGCGATTCGAGGACATCGAGCGCTTCACGTTCGGCCGCGATCACGAACAGTCGCCCGCCCGCGACCCGGAACGCCGCCGCGCGGCCCCGGTGCCCGTCGGGAAGCCGGACGTCGTACAGCACCGCCTCGTCGTTGACCGGCCGCGGGGGCTGCGCGAGGTCCTGGCCATCGCTCGACCCGGACCGACCGACGGTCACGCCGGCGGCGTCCCAGAGCTGGTAGTAATCGGTGTGGCTGCCGGCGCGGAATTCGGGCCAGCCGTGGTGCGCGCTGAGTTCGATGCGCGCACCGCCGGCGATGTCGGCGGCCATCTGGCGTCCGCGCGCGGTCAGCGCTTCGTCGAAGCGTGAATAGAGCTGGTAGTCGATCAGCAGATCGAGCGCCGAGAACAGCAGCGCGAGCAGGGCGCCGCCGCCGATGACGATCCGCAACGCGAGGCGCGCCCGGATCGATCGCGGGCGCTCATTCCACAAGGTAGCCGAACCCGCGCCGGGTCGTGATCAGATCGGGCTTGCCGGCGGCCGCGAGCTTCGCCCGCAGGGTGCTGACCAGCACTTCAATCACCTTGTCGGAGGACTCGCTGCGGCTGTCGTAGAGCTGCTCGAAGATCTGTTCGCGCGCGAGCACCTGTCCGCGATTGCGCAGCAGGGTCTCGAGCAGGGCGTATTCCTTGGGGGTCAGCGCGAGCACCTGGCCAGCGTACTTCGCCACGCGCGCCCTGGGGTCTATCTCGAGGCCCTGGTACTCGAGCCGGGGTTGTCCGTGATCGACCTGGCGCCGCATCAGCGCCAGCAGGCGCGACGCGAGTTCCTGGAACGCGAAAGGCTTGACGAGGTAGTCGTCGGCGCCGTGATTGAGCGCGCCGACCCGGTCGGCCACCTGGTCGCGCGCGGACAGCACCAGGACGCGGACCGCGGAACCGCTCGCGCGCAGTCGACGCAGCACCTCGAGGCCGTCGATCCCCGGCAGCATCAGGTCGAGCACGACGATGTCATAGGGATAGCGCTCGAGGTAGGCGAGTGCCGTGCGGCCATCCGCCGCGTCGTCGACGCTCCACTGCTGCTCGCGCAATTGCGCGCAGAGCGATGCGCGCAGCACGGTTGAATCTTCGACCAGGAGGATACGCATGCGGGCAGCCTAAGCGCGGGCCCGGCCCGGCAGCAAGCGAGGCCCGCGCGCTGCGTGGCCGTGCACTGTCACGCTTAAGTCAAACACAAGCTTTGGCGCGTAGCCTCCCTGCCATCGGGATCCCGCTCGTGGAGTCTGCAAGGAGGCGCAATGAAACGAATCATTCTCAAACCGTGGAAACTGCTCGTCGTCGGGGCCAGCCTGCTGGGCGCGGCCTGTGCGTCTGGCCCCCAGCGTCCGCTCGCGATCGAGGGGCGCAAGCTGCCGGTCGAGATGTTGCCGACGAGAGCGCGTGACGTTCACATCGTCGCCGCCGGCGCACAGCAACTGCGCGGTGACGTCGTGGTGCGCGTGCGTGTCGGTCGCCAGCGCGGGCATGGCGAGGCCGGCGATCGCGTCGTGCGCGTCGCGGTCCTGGATGCGGACGGTCGGGTCCGGCACAGCGCGAGCAAGCCGGTGTCGCGGCAGGGCGTCGCGCGCAGGGGCGGTCGTGACCAATGGATCACGCTGAGCGTGCCGCACACCCTGGCTGGCAGGGAAAAGTTGTTGCTGTCCGTCGGCGCGCCGCCACCCGCCTGAGCGGATGCGGTCAGCGGGGGGCGCCTTTGCGGCGCCCCCGCTCGGTTCGAGGCGGGGCCCGTTCAGGCCTTGCGCCGCAGCCGGCGCGACAGGCCCAAAGGCAGCAGCCCGGACAACAGCAAGGGCAGCGCTGCCGGCACCGGCACCGGGGCGGCGAGCAGGTTCGCCGCCACGTTCTGCGCACCGAGGTAGTGGCCGAGTTCGTTGACCAGGTTCGGGTCGAACTGTGCCGCCAGCAGCGGATCCTTATAGGTGCAGGCCGGATTCGACGGGTCGCAGTGCGGCTGCGAGTCGCCGAAGATGAGGTCCGCCTCGTTTTCGACGTTTGCGTTGCCCGTGTACGCGTAGAACTCGTAGCGCCGGATGATGGATGCCGCGTTCGGCCCTACCGGCGCGCCGTAGCCCGCTTCGAGGATCGACGGCGGAGAATCCGGATTGCCGGGATCGAACTGCACCAGCTGCCATTCGATCTCGGTCTCGGCCTGCTCGATCGCCGGTTCCCCACCGATCAGGTCTTCCAGTTCGACGACGCCGTCGAGCTCGGTCGTGAACACCTTGACCCACAGCGCTTCGCCGAAGAGGTTCTCCGGGTCGATTTCGTTCTCGTTCCCAACGACCAGCGCCTCGACCACCGGCGGTGGCGCGGGCTCGCCCGGCGCGGGCGGCGGCTGCTGCACGACGTTCATCACGGGCGCCGGCAGGTTGACCGAGCCGTTGGTGAGCACGCCGGGATTGTTCGCGGGATCCTTGGCCAGCAGCCAGTTGTACTTCGTGCCGGTCGGGTTCTTCGACGTCCCGACGCCGAAGTGATCGCAGGGTGTGCCGGGCCCGTAGCCGACACCGCCGCCGGTCCAGCAGTTGTCGCCCGGCGTGATGAAGGTGCCGCTGGGCGTGCCGTAGTCCCAGTTCGCGCCGTCGAACAGGCCCATGTAGGTCACGCGCGTGCCGAACAGGGATCCGTTCGAGTATTCGGTGATGGTCGGCGCGCCGTAGCGTTGCACCGCCGTGGCCGGATCGAAGCCGCGCCCATCGGGGAAGCCGCGGCCGGGGCCACCGAAGGTGTCGGTGATATCGCTGCTGTGCAGGCCCTCGAGTTCAATCTCGAAGCCGTGCGCGGTGTAGCCCGTGTCGTTGATGACGTCGAAATTGCCGAGGAAGCCGATGACGGCGGCATTGCCCGCCACCGGCATCAGCGCGCCCGATACCGCGAGCGCCAACACTGTCTGCCTGAAGTCCATTTTTCGTCCCCCGTGCTCGTCCTGAAGCCGTGAATGCGTGTGCCTTTGCCTGGCCGCGTGGAAGCGGCGGCCGCGGGCCGCGCTGTGATGCCGATCACGCTTTGCGGTCCCGGGGACGATTGTGAGGGCCGGGTTACCCGCGCGAACTTGTCGCCAATCAAGCCAACCCGGAAATGCCCATCGTCAAGAACGGTAATTCATCACAGTTGACGAGCGGGCGAGCGTTTCGAGCGTTCGTTGCGCCGGCTGCATGCGCCGGCGTCACCGGCAGCGGACTCAGCGTCCGCCCGCGACGTCGAGCAGGGTGCCCGTGACGTACGACGCCTCGCCGGACAGCAACCACAGCACGGCCGCGGCGACCTCGTCCGCCGTACCGCCACGCTGCATCGGCACCGTCGACTGCAGGCGCTCGACCCGGCCTGGCTGGCCGGCCATCGCGTGGATGTCGGTATGGATGAGGCCCGGGCGCACCGCGTTCACGCGGATGCCTTCCGTCGCCACCTCTTTCGCGAGCCCCAGCGTGAAGGTGTCGATGGCGCCCTTGGACGCCGCATAGTCGACGTACTCGCCGGGCGATCCGAGCCGCGCGGCGGCCGAGGAGACATTGACGATGGCGCCACCCCGTCCACCATGGCGCGTCGACATTCTGCGCACCGCTTCCCGCGCGCACAGGAAACTGCCGATGACGTTCGTCGTGAACATGCGCGTCAGTCGCGCGACGTCCATCTCGTCCACCCGCAGCGGCGGCGCGGTGATGCCCGCGTTGTTGACGAGCGCGGTGAGCGGCCCGAACGCGCGATCGGCGGCGTCGAACAGCTGCGTCACGTCCGTCTCCACGGCGACGTCGGCGCGCAGCGCCAGCGCGCGCCCGCCTTCGCGTTCAATCGCGCTGACGACCGCGGCCGCCGCGCGCGCATCGTCACGGTAGCTCGCGACGACCGCGTGGCCGGCGCGCGCCGCGCGCAACGCGCACGCAGCCCCGATGCCGCGGCTGCCGCCGGTGATGATCACGGTGCCTGCGTCCATTTCAATCCTTTCCTGTATTGACCCGTCGTTCAGTCACCTTCGCGCGCGATGTTGGGCTTCCGGGGAAAGGTGTCAGATTTAAAATCTGACACCTTTCCCCGGACACCTTTCCCCGCGCATCATCGGCGCTGCTCCCTGGGCTTCCTGCGCGAGGTCGCCGCCGCTTCAACGCGGCGCCGCACCCCCTCCGGTGGCGCTCACCACAGGCGCAGGCCGAAGGGCCGGCCCAGCACCGTCAGCACCAGCACACAGGCGATGGTGACCAGCATGCCTGCCGCGAGCGCTCCCCAGAAGCCGAAGCGCGCCAGCAGCGTCGGCATCAGCGCGAACATCGGCAGCGTCGCGAGGACATACCAGAACGTGTAGCGGGCGTAGTCCGCGATCTTCGCCGGCGCGCTGCGTTCGATGTGCATCCAGATGAGCACGAGGATCGTGACCAGCGGCAGCGCGGTGAGCAGCGCGCCGATGCGGCCACTACGTTTCGCGACCTCGGACACCAGCACCACGAGGCCGGCCGTGATCGCGTATTTCGCCAGGAGCCAGCCGGGGTTCATGTCGTCCTCTGCGCGCTCAGCATCTGGCCGCCGCCAGCGCCAGCGCGCCGCGCAGGCCGATATCGGTGGCGAGCACCGCATGGACGGGTATCGACGCGACCAGCGCCGCGTGTCCGGCCTTCGCGTTGAAGGCCGCAATGAAGCCGGGCGCCTCCAGCGCGGGCAGCACGTGCGCGGTGACGCCGCCCGCCAGGTAGACCCCGCCGCGCGCGAGGAAGGTGAGGGCGACGTCGCCGGCCACCGCGCCGAAGCAGCGGGCGAACAGCGCGAGCGCCTCGCGTGCCGCCGGATCCCCGTCCGCCTGCGCGTGCCGCACCACCGCGGCTGGTGTCACTGCCGGGCCCGGGTCGCCCTGCCGCGTGCGCAGGCAGTAGCGATAGCAGGCCACGAGCCCCGGGCCGCTGACCACGTGTTCGTTGGTGACCCGCTGCCGGTGACCTTCGAGGAAGCGCCACAAGCCGAGGGTTTCATCGTCGAAGGGCGCAAAGCCGATGTGGCCACCCTCGCTGGCGAGCACGCGCCCGTCCGCGAGCGCCGCGACGCCGAGACCGGTGCCCGGCCCGAGCGCGACCCGCGCGGCCCCCGGTTCCGGCACGCCCTGCTGCAGGCACACCGTGTCGGTCGCCTCGAGCGCGTCGATGCCTGCCGCGACCGCGACGAAGTCATTGACGAGCGTGCAGCGTGCGAAGTCGTGGCGGTCCGCGAGGGCGCCGGCGTCGAGGTGCCAGCCGGGACGATTGGTCAGCACCGCGGACTGCGCCACGACCGGCCCCGCGACCGCGAGACATGCGCTGGCGACCGGGTCCGAGGCCACCTTGCGCAGGTCGGCCAGGAAGCGGGCGAGCAGCTCGTCGAAGCTCGCGAAGTCGTCATTCTCAAAGCGGCGGAGGAAGATGCGGCGTCCCCCGACCCGTGCCTCGAGGAGGGTCTTGGTGCCGCCGATGTCGGCACCGAGGATGCATTGCGGTCCGCCGTTCATCACCGCATTGTGCCCGCGCGCGACCGGGGGCCCAAGTGCCGGCGTCGCAGTGTCGACGGCAGGCCCGCACCGGCTGGCCGCACTGTTGATCTCCGCAGGTCCGTCGCCGCGTAAAACGGCTAGAATCCGCGGCAATTCACCACGCCCCGTTTCCCCATGCGCATCCTCGTCATCGGCGCCGGCCTGCTCGGCCTCACCACCGCCTGGAACCTGCGGCAGCACGGCTGCGAGGTCACCGTCATCGACCGTGCCGAAGGGCCCGGGCGGGAGACCAGTTTCGCGAACGGCGGCATGCTGCACGCGAGCCAGGCGAACCCCTGGAACGAGCCGGGCGTGCTCGGCCACGCGCTGCGCATGCTGGGCAAGGAGGATGCGGCCCTGCTGTTCAGGCTGCGGGCCCTCCCCGGCATGCTCGGCTGGGGCCTGCGCTTCATCCGCAATTCGAACCCCGCGCTGTACTTGCGGAACTTCGAGAAGAACGCGCATCTGGCGCGCTATTCCCTCGGCCAGATGGCCGACCTGCGCGAGGTCATCGGCACCGGTTACCACTACGATGCGCGCGGCACGCTGAAGCTGTTCCGCACGGCGGCCGGCGTCGCGGCCGCCGCCGAGATGTGTCGCCAGCTGTCCGACTGGGGGATCGCGTTCGAGGTCGTCGATGGCACGGGCGCTGTCGAACTCGAGCCAGCGCTCGCCCCCATCGTCGACAAGCTGGCGGGCGGCCTGTACTTCCCGACGGACGAGGCCGGCGACGCGCACCGCTTCTGCGAACTGCTCGCCGCGAGTTGCGCCGAACGTGGCGTCCGCTTCCACTACCGGAGCCCGGTCAAACGCCTGCTGCGCGACGGCAGCCGCATGCTGGGCGTCAGCACCGTCGCGGGCGAATATTTCGAGGCCGATGCCTTTGTGCTCGCGGCGGGCAGCTATTCCGCGCCACTGGCCCGGCAACTCGGCCTCGCCGTCCCGGTGCAACCCGCGAAGGGTTACTCGATCACGGTGCCCAGCGGCGAATGGGCCGGCCGCCCGACCCTGCCGGTGATCGACGACTTCCTGCACGCCGCGGTCTGCCCGCTGGGCGATCGCCTGCGGGTCGCCGGCACCGCGGAGTTCGCGGGCTACGACCTCCGGCTGACGCCCTCCCGCATCGCCAACCTGTTCAAGCTGCTCACGCAGCTGTATCCGTCGTTCCAGCCGCATCTCGACCCCGCGCGGGTCGTGCCGTGGACGGGCCTGCGGCCGATGAGCGCCGACGGCGTCGGCATCATGGGGCGGACCGCGCTCCCCAATGTCCACCTCAACACCGGGCATGGCCCGCTGGGCTGGACGATGGCGGCGGGCGCCGGCAAGCTGGTGGCCGACGAAATCGTGGGCCAGCCGACGGCGCTGGATCTCACGGCTTATCGCCTGGCCCGTTTCGGCTGAGGCCCGCAAGCATGCAAAAAATCGACAATCTCCAGTGCTGGCGCTGCGGCGCCGCGCTCGACGACGAACCACTGCCGCTCGCGCGGGAGGCGAATTGCCGTGCCTGTGGCGCCGATCTCCACGTGTGCCGGATCTGCGAGTTCTATGACACGCGCGTTGCGAACGACTGCCGGGAACCGATCGCGGACAAGGTCACGAACAAGACCAAGGCGAATTTCTGCGGTTACCTGCGTCCGAAACCGCAGGCTTACGCGGCGCCCGACGCGGCATCGGGCGCCGCCCGGCAGGGACTCGAGGGACTGTTCGGACTCGACACCGGCTCGACCAGCGCCTCGCCCACCACCAGCGACGCGGCGCGCAGCGCGCTCGACGAACTCTTCGGCAGGAAGTGATCATCCGCGGCCTGTAACCTGCACGTGGGACGCTGGCGGTCGGTTGGTTATTCGGGCCCGGCTCTTTAGACTAACCCGACCCCAAGACACCCATTCCGAGGAGCTTCCCCATGAACAAACTGCAGACGACCACGCTGGTGGACGAGACGGCCGGCCTCGTATTCCTGGAAGGTCCGCGCTGGCACGGGGGCAAGCTGTGGGTGTCGGACATGTGGGGCTACAACGTCTACACGATCGACGCGCAGACCGGCGCGCGCGAGCACGTCGTCAAGGTCGCCGAACGCCCGTCCGGCCTTGCGTTCGCGAAGGATGGCACGCCGATCATCGTGTCGATGGAGAACCGCAGGCTCGTCAAGCTCGTGGGTGGCCAGCTGATGCCCTACGCCGACCTGTCCGGGGTCGCGACCGGCGACTGCAACGACATGGTGATGGACGCGCAGGGCCGCTGCTACGTGGGCAACTTCGGCTACAACCTGCTGAGCGGCGAAGAGGCGAAGACCGCGACGCTCGCCCTGGTGGAGACCGACGGCAGCGTCCGCCCGGTCGGTGATGGACTGAACTTCCCGAACGGGGCCGTGATCATGAACGGCGGCCGCACGCTGGTGGTCGCGGAGACTTTCGGGTGCTGCCTGACCGCCTTCGACGTCGCCGCCAACGGCGACCTGTCCAACCGTCGCCGCTTCGCGGCGCTGGGCGAACAAACGCCCGACGGCATCTGCCTCGACACCGATGGCGGCATCTGGGTCGCGAGCTTCATGACCAGCGTTTTCCTGCGCGTGAAGGAGGGCGGTGAAGTGACCGACTGCATCGAGGTGCCCGGCAAGCGCGCGGTCGCCTGCCAGCTCGGCGGCGACGACGGCAAGACCCTGTTCTGCCTGACCTACGACGGCACCATTGAGGATCTCCACCACGCCAAGCCTGCCGCGGCCATCGAGACCGCGCGCGTGCAGTTCGGCGCCGCCGGTTCGCCGTAAGCCGCGAGCGCGCCCCCCATGATCAACGCCTTCGAACTCGAGTCCGGCCGGCTGCGCCAGATGCTGGTCGACTCGCTCGAAGACATGCGGGCGGCGCGACCGGTGTGGGTGGATTTCGATGAAGCCACCGACGAGGAGCGCGCCTGGGCGCGCGAGACCTACGGCTTCAACTTGCCTGATGACCACGAGGAAGACGAGGAGGTCGGCGACATCGAGGCCAGTGCCCGGTTCTTCATGGAAGACAGCGGCGAGCTGCACATCCGTTCCGACTTCTTCCTGCTCGGCGACCAGGGCGGCGAGAACCTGCGCGTCGCCTTCGTCCTGAAGGACGACATCCTGTTCAGCGTGCACTCGGAAGACCTGCCGGTGTTCCGGCTGCTGCGGCTGCGTGCCCGCAGCCAGCCGGGCTACGTCGAGGATGGCAAGGACGTGCTGCTGGAACTGTACGCGGCGAATGTCGAGTACTCGGCCGACGCCCTCGAAGGCATCTACCAGCGCCTGAACGCGTTCAGCGACAAGGTGCTCGGCACGCACGTCGACGACGAGATCGCCGCCGGCGTGCTCTCCGACATCGCGCGCGAAGAGGACCTGAACGGCCACATCCGCCGCAACCTCATGGACACCCGCCGCGCGACGTCGGCGATGATGCGCAGCAAGCTCCTCGCGCCCGAGCAGATTGAAACCGCGCGCCAGATCCTGCGCGACATCGATTCGCTGGACGGCCATACCGGCTTCCTGTTCGACAAGCTGAACTTCCTGATGGACGCCACCGTCGGCTTCATCAACATCAACCAGAACAAGATCATCAAGATCTTCTCGGTGGCGTCGGTCGCGATGCTGCCACCGACGTTGATTGCGAGCCTCTACGGCATGAACTTCCGCCTGATGCCGGAACTCGACTGGAAGTTCGGCTATCCGTTCGCGCTGTGCCTGATGGTGCTGTCGATGGTCGCGCCGTTCTGGTATTTCCGGCGCAAGGGCTGGTTGAAGTAGGCGACAATCGTCTCGACTGCGCGGCGCCACCTGGCTTAAGGTGGCACGCAGTCACCAGCGGCAGGGGAGTCGATGATCACCGTCAACCGGATCGGCCTCGTCCACGTCAAGGCCACCCAGTTCCTGCATCCGGCATCCGTCGCCATCGATGCGGACGGCATCCGCCACGATCGCGCGTTCGCGCTGGTGGAGGCCGACGGCAAGTTCGTGCCTTCCGACCAGCACGGGCGCTTCTTTCCGCTGCGCTTCGAGTACGACCCGGTGGCCGATACGCTCTGCCTGCACTATCCGGACGGCCGCCGGCTCGAAGCCGCCGCCGAGGCGGGCGGCGAACCCTTCCGCATCGATCATTTCGGCCTGCGCGAGATCGAGGTCAGGGAAGTGGGCGGACCGTGGGCCGCGGCGCTCGCCGAGCATGCGGGGCGTCCGGTGCGGCTCGTGCGCTGCCTGAGCCGCGGTGCCGCGATCGACGTCTTCCCGGTGACCTTCGTGACCACCGGCTCGCTGCGGCGCCTTGCCCGCGAGGTCGGGGCCGAGGTCGATCCCGCGCGCTTCCGCGCCGGCTTCGTGCTCGACAACGACGTCGAGCACGAGGAAGACGCCTGGGACGGGCGCCTGCTGCGACTCGGCACGGCGGTGCTGAAAGTCCGCACGCCGGTGCCACGCTGCGCCATCATCGGCATGAACCCGCGGCGCGGCGAGCGCGATCAGGACGTCATGCGCAGCCTCATCCGCTACCGGCCGAAGACCGGCCTGCCGGACGGACTGATGCCCGGCTACGCGACGCCGGGTTTCGCGACCTACGCGGAAGTGGTGGAACCCGGCTTCGTGCGCCAGGGCGACACGGTCGAACTGCTGCCGGCCTGAGCGGCGCGCGCCGGCTCAGCCGGACTGCTGCGCCCAGGCCTGCAGTTCCAGGATCCGCGTATAGCCACCCGCGCCCTCGACCACGCCTTCCTGGCGCGCGTCGTGGATGCAGTTCACCGGGCACAGCGGCACGCAGATGCCGCAGTTGATGCACTCATCGGCGATGATCGCGAAGCGGCCCAGGAAGTCGCTCTCCACGCGGAATATCGCATCGACCTTGCCGGGGCATGCGTGATCGCAGGCCCCGCAGCCGATGCAGGTCGGGTCGATGTAGAAATGTCCGTAACGTTCTTTCGGCACGCCGCCCTCCGTCAGTCCTGGTTCAGTGATCGAACAGGGTCGTGAACTGCGCGGACGCGTCCACGAATTCCTGCAGGCTCTGGTTGAAGCGGAAGTAGGCGTCCGCGCGTACCGGGTCCTCCGCGACGAGCTTCATGGGCGTGCCCATGTGGCTCAGCCGGTTCAGGCTGTGGTCGAGATCGGGCCGGCCGTTGTTCGCGGCGATGTTCTCGATCATTTCCCGCCAGGTCGCGGCGCTGCCTTCCAGCGCGAAGTCCGCGTCGTCCAGGTCCCGCGTGGCGAACTCCGCCACCGCGATTGCCGAGAACTCCTCGAAGGTGACCCGGAACGCGACCGGGCCCCCGTTCGCGCCGCCGTCCAGCACCGTGAACTGCGCGATGCAGTCCACGTAGCCGAGCTGCTCCTGGCGGGCGCGGTTGGCGTTCATCAGGTCCGCGAGCTGCTGGAACCAGGCCCGCGACGGAAAGGCGACCGCCGCGGTGTGCAAGGTGTCGGCCGCCGCGCTCATGCAGCGACGCCCCACGGCAGATCGAGCGGAATCGTGCAGCGATCCTGGCGATCGAAGCCGGCCGCCTTGCAGCGCTGGAGGTATTCCTCGATGAACACGCGCCACATGTGGCCGAGGCCTTCCATGCCCTTGTCGATCTGCTTCAGTCCGCCACCGAGCAGCACGGCGACCGGTTCGACGAGCGCGGACTCGGTGAAGGCGGTGAGGATGACCTGCTCGCCGACGTCGGCGAAGCGGTGCATCTCCTCGACGCCGCGCTCGCGGTCCGGGTGGGTCGCGAGGTAGTTCTTCAGCTCCAGCACGCCGTAGGACACGTGGCGCGCTTCATCCTGCAGGCAGCGGCGGAAGATTTCCTTGTCGACCTGCGTCTTCGCGATCATTTCGCCGGCGCGGAACACCGACAGCACGAGGCCTTCGCCGAGCAGGTTCAGCAGGAAGGTGCCCATCGTGTGACTGGGCGCGTCGAGAATCGCCTTCAGCGCCCATTCGAAGCCCGGCGACGCGTGCAGCAGGCCGCCACCGGCGATCGCGCGCTTGCGGAAGACCTCCTGGTGACGCGCTTCGTCCATCAGCTGCGTGGCGAGGAAGCTCTTCACCTCGAGGAAGTCCTGCGGCGTGCGGTACAGCCACTTCGCCGGAAAGTCGCCGGCGACGAATTCGACTTCGGTCAGGAAGGTGCACAGCTGGCAGGTGGCCTTCTCGAGGTCCTCGGGCAGGGCCTCGAGCTCGTCCCACGGAATGTCCTTCGTCGCATTCCACTGGCGGGCCTTCGCTTCCTCGTAGAGCGTGATCACGTTGTCCGCCCACAGTTCGTCGCGCGAGGTCACGATGTAGTCGTCGACGACCGGCATGCGGTCGCGGTAGGGCTCGCGGATCGACCCGCGCGGCGCGAAGTTCTTCCAGTCGGCCTGGGCCGGAATGTCGCCGTAACCGCGCACGCGGTTGATGTCCGTGTAGGTCAGGCCGCGCGACGAGGGCTTCGCGCGCTTGCCCCAGTTGCCGCCGTCGGTGTTCATCCAGTGCAGCGAATAACTGCCGCGACGGATGCGCTCCACGTTCTCACCGAGCACCTGGGCCCAGGTCTGGTAGTCGCTGCGGTAGGCCTTTTCGTAATGCGCGAGCTGTTCTTCCTTCAACAGGTAGGGTTCGGCGAGCGGCTTCAGATTCTCGATGCGGACGGGTTCGTTCATCGTTGCCTCCAGTCGCCGGGCGGCGACCCGTTTTCGTTGTATGGTGGACAGAGCATGGTTCGCTATTAACAAACTTGTCAATAAAGCGCCGCGGCAAAATACCGACATGGATCAAGAAACCCGCAAGAAGCCCACCCGCGCCGCCCGGCTCGATCCCGCCGCGCGTCGCGCTCAGCTGCTGGCCTGCGCGATAACGGCCTTCGCCGAGGTCGGCGTCAGCCGCGCGGGGCACGCGGACGTCGCGCGCCGCGCCGGGGTATCGGTGCCGACGGTCTTCGTCTATTTCCCGACCCGCGAGGCGCTGGTCGATGCGGTGCTCGGGGAAGTGGGGCGCTACATCGTCGAGGATGTCCTGCGCCCGGTGCAGGATCGCCCGGCCGACGCACCGCAACTGCTGATCGACACAGCGGTCGCGTTCAGCGAGGCCGTCGGCACGCACCCTGACCTCGCCCGCGTATGGCTGGACTGGAGCACCGCCTTCCGCGACGACGTCTGGCCCCGCTATCTCGAGTTCCAGGAACGCGTGTTCGAGGTGCTGAGGCCGACGGTCCTGCGCGGCAAGCGGGACGGCACGCTCGCGCCGACGCTCGATGCTGATGACGCGACGCGGCTGCTCGTCGGCTCCGCGCACATGCTCGCGCAGATGAAGTTCACCGGCCGCGAGTCGGCGCAGGTCGAGAATTTCGTGCGGACGCTGGTCGACGGCTTCCGCGCGGCCGGGTGACGTGTCTGTCCCGGGTGCCTTGGGGCCGCCGCTGGCGTTGGCGTTGGATTAGCCACCGAGCAACTGTGTCCCGCGCTGCGTTCAGACGGCCTCTGCAGGGTCCAGAGCCGAGAAAAGGTGTCAGATTTCAAATCTGACACCTTTTCTTTCTGAGGCACGCGGGCGCCGGTCTTCGCCGCTCCCGGAACGGGCTGTCTCGTGGCCACATCTGAGCGCAGGTACCGCGGGCCGTGATGATGGGCCACCAAGAACACCGAACACAGAGAACTCCGAGGGAGAATGAGTGGGTGGATCCCGGCAGACGCGCCATGCCACCCACGGAATCATCCTGTCCTATCCGCCTTCTTCTCCGTGCTCTCCGTGTCCTCCGTGGTTAAAACGCGGCGTCTGGGCTCGCCGAAGAGCTCGGTGTCACCACGGAGGACACGGAGAGCACGGAGAAGAATAATTCAGGAAGGTCTGCGCCTTGTAAGCGGGGGTCTCGCAGGCAGCACCCGCCCAATCACTCTCTCTCGACGTTCTCTGTGTTCTCGGTGTTCTCGGTGGCTAAGCCAGCGCCAACAGCCGCCGAGAGCGCCGGAGACGCCACTGGACCGAATGGCAGTTCGCTCGCGTTGAGAGTCTCTTTCTCGAGCAGCAGGCGCGCGCCTTCGTCGAGCAGGGCGCGGCGCTCGGTGAGGATGGCCGTCGCGCGCGCGTGGGCTTCATCGACCAGCGCCTTCACCGCCAGGTCGATCTCGCGCGCCGTTGCCTCGCTATGCTCGCGGGTGACGGGGCGCATCGCGAGTCCGTCACCCAGGAAGGGGGAGTGCGCCTCGTCGTAGACGACCTGCCCGACGGTGGGGTCCATGCCGTAACGCATCGTCATGTGCCGCGCGATCTCGGTGACCTTGTCCAGATCGTCGGCCGCGCCGGTCGAGATCTCGCCGAGCACCAGCGCTTCAGCCGCGCGGCCGCCCATCAACACCGCCATCTTGTCCTTGAGGTTCTGGCGCGACATCAGGAAGCGGTCCTCGGTGGGGCGCTGGATGGTGTAGCCCAGCGCCCCGATGCCGCGCGGGATGATCGAGACCTTGTGCACCGGATCCATGCCGGGCAGAGAACTCGCGACCAGCGCATGCCCCATCTCGTGACAGGCGACCGCGCGGCGCTCGTCCGCGCTCATCACGCGCGAGTGTTTCTCGATGCCGGCGACGATGCGCTCGATCGCGCCGGTGAAGTCGTCCATCGTCACCGCGTCGCCGCCCCGGCGCGTGGCGAGCAGCGCGGCCTCGTTGACGAGGTTCGCGATGTCCGCGCCGGTGAAGCCCGGCGTCAGTGCCGCGATCTGGTCGAGGTCGATGTCGGTCGCGAGTTTCACCTTCCGCGCATGGACGTTCAGGATCTGCACCCGCCCCACGCGGTCCGGGCGGTCGACCAGCACCTGCCGGTCGAAACGTCCGGCGCGCAGCAGCGCCGGGTCCAGGATCTCGGGGCGGTTCGTCGCCGCGAGCAGCACGATGCCGGTGCTCGGGTCGAAGCCGTCCAGTTCGGACAGCAACTGGTTCAAGGTCTGTTCCTTCTCGTCGTGGCCGCCGAACATGCCGGTGCCCCGTGCGCGCCCGAGCGCGTCGAGTTCGTCGATGAAGATGATGCTGGGCGCTGCCTGCCGCGCCTGCTCGAAGAGATCGCGCACGCGCGCCGCGCCCACGCCGACGAACATCTCGACGAACTCGGACCCCGATATCGAGAAGAACGGCACGCCGGCCTGCCCGGCGACCGCGCGCGCGAGTAGCGTCTTGCCGGTGCCCGGCGGGCCCACCAGCAGCACGCCCTTCGGGATGCGCGCACCGAGTCTGCCATGGCGCTTCGGCTCCTTCAGGAAGTCGACCACCTCCTTCAATTCGGCCTTCGCCTCGTCCACGCCGGCGACGTCGTCGAAGGTGACCCCGGTCGTGCGCTCCACGTAGACCTTCGCGTTCGACTTGCCGATCGACATGAAGCCGCCGAAGCCCTGCTTGTCCGCCATGCGGCGGATGGCGAACATCCAGATCCCGAAGAAGAACAGCACCGGCACCATCCACGACAGCAGGTCGCGCAGCAGCGTGCTTTCGATCACGCCCGCGAACTCGACGTTTTTCCGCTTCAGGCGCTCGGCGAGATCGGGCTCGACGCGCGTGGTGATGAAGCGGCTGCTGCCGTCGGTGCGCGGATTGCGCAGCTTGCCCTCGAGGAAGCGATCCGACACGCGGATTTCGGCAATGGCCCCCGCATCGAGCAGCTGCTCGAACTCGCTGTAAGGAATCTGCCGGATCGCGTGGTACTCGCTCCACCACGCCTGGAACATCAGGATCGTCAGGATCGCGAGCAGCGCGTAGCTGACGTTGATCTGGTGCCTCTTCTGCATGCCGGGATTCCTTGCCTGCGGGCGGCGCCGCGCGCCTTGCCTATCGCGTTGCGGCCATCACTATAATCGGGCGACTCCGCGAAGGGCAGCGGGACGGCGGCGACAACCGACCAGCAATGGGGCAGCGCATGAGCTATCGAATTTCCATCGACACAGGCGGCACGTTCACCGATGCCGTGGTCGCCGACGCCAGCGGCATCCTTGCCATCGGCAAGGCGCTGACGGACCCGCAGCGCAATTTCGCCGGGGTGCAGGCGGCGGTGGCGGACGCCGCGAGCCACCTCGGCCTGGACCTGGGGAACCTGCTCGCACGGACCGACCTCTTCGTCTACGGCACCACGCGCGCGACCAATGCAATCGTCACCCAGCGCACCGCGCGCACGGCGATGCTGTTGACCGAGGGCTTCCCGGACATCCTGGTGTATCGCCAGGGCGGCAAGCTCAATCCCCATCAGCTGAACGTGGACTATCCCGAGCCCTACGTGCCGCGCCACCTGACCTTCGAGATCCCCGAGCGCATCGATGCCGAGGGTGGCGTCGTGAGACCGCTGGACGAGGCGGCCGTGCGAGAGGTGCTGCGCGCCGTCGCGGCCGAGAAGGTCGAGGCCATCGCGGTCTGCCTGCTGTGGTCTATCGCCAACCCCGCGCACGAGCGCCGCGTCGGCGAGCTGATCGCGGAGATGCTGCCCGGCGTGCCCTGCACCCTGTCCCATGAACTCAACCCGGTGCTGCGCGAATATCCGCGCGCCTCGTCGACGGCCATCGACGCGTCGCTCAAACCGCTGATGCAGGAACAGCTGCGCCTGCTGGAGCAGAATCTTGCCGAATCCGGTTACACGGGCGACATCCTCGTGAGCGCGTCGGTCGGCGGCGTGATGCACGTTGAGGACATGATTGAACGTCCGATCTACCTCGTGAAGTCGGGGCCGGCGATGGCGCCGATTGCGGGACTGTCCTATGCCACCCTCGAGGCGGCGGGCGACAACGTGGTGGTCGTCGATACCGGCGGCACGACCTTCGACGTCAGCCTCGTGCGCGATGGCCAGGTCAGCCACACGCGCGAGACCTGGCTCGGTGGCATCTACACCGGCCACCTGCTCGGCATGGGCTCGGTCGACATCCGCTCGATCGGCGCGGGTGGCGGGTCCATTGCCTGGCTGGACGCGGGTGGCCTGCTGCGCGTGGGCCCGCAGAGCGCAGGCGCCCGGCCGGGTCCCGCGTGTTACGGCGGCGGTGGCGCCGAGCCTACCGTCACCGATGCGGCGGTGGTGCTGGGCTACCTGAACCCCGCGCACTTCCTCGGCGGCAAGATGCCGCTCGACGTTGCCGCGGCCACGCGCGTGCTCACGCCGCTCGCGGCGCGCCTCGGCAAGTCACTCGCCGACGCTGCGCTCGCGATCATGACCGTTGCCAACGAGAACATGATCAAGGCGATCCAGGAGATCACCGTCAAGGAAGGCTTCAATCCGGCGGACTCGGTGCTGGTGGCCGGTGGCGGTGCCGCGGGCCTCAACATCCTGCCGATCGCCCGCTCGCTCGGCATGCGCCGCGTGCTGATTCCGCGCACCGCCGGCGCACTGAGCGCCTGTGGCGCGCATTTCTCGGATATCGTGCGCGAGTTCAGCGCGAGCCGCTACGCCAGCACCGCCGATTTCGACTTTGCGGCCGTCAACGGCGTGCTCGGTGAACTGGACGCGAAGCTCGACGCCTTTGCCGCCCTGCTGCGTGCGCGCGGCATGCGCGACAGCTCGCGCACGCTGGCCGTCGAGGCGCGCTACGCGGGGCAGATCTGGGAGCTCGAGGTGCCGCTGCGCGGCGCGCGCTTCGCGTCGGCCGTCGATGTCGAGGCCCTCGTCGCCGATTTCCACGACGAACACGAGCGCGTGTTCGCGGTGCGCGATCCGGACAACCCGATCGAGTGCATCCACTGGCGGGCGCGGCTCACCGCGACGCTGCCGCGCGGCGTGCAGGCCAGGGACGCGCGCA